>NZ_JAFYHP010000005.1 GCF_017539065.1 Methanobrevibacter sp. | reverse complement strand
CAAAAAGAAAAGCAATTTATATGAAAAAAAGTGCGATTAAAGGAACAACAAGAGTGCGTGATTTGGAATTCCTAGCAGGTGTTGACGATTCCGAAACAACCCATAAGGAACATGGCACCCGTTTAAGATTAGATGTTCGCGAAGTTTATTTCTCACCAAGACTTGCAACTGAAAGAAAGCGAGTTATGGAAAGTGTGAAAGATGGTGAAAAAATCTTAGATATGTTTTGTGGAATCGGACCGTTTCCTATTGTTATTGCAAAAAGTAAAAATGTTGACATCACTGCCGTTGACATAAATGAATCTGCAATTTACTATTTGAATGAAAATATTAAGCTAAACAAATTGAAAGGCAATATTGAAACTTGCTGTGGAGATATAAGAGAAGTTAGCAAATCATTTAAAACAAAATTCGACAGGATTATCATGAACCTTCCGGGCCTTGCCTATACTTTCCTTGACGTTAGTGTTGATTTAATTGAAGATGGTGGAATAATCAATTACTATGAGTTTTCCGACTCATATGAACAGGGAATAAAACGGTTAGAAGATGCCTGTAATGATGCAGGAAAACAGGTTGAAATAGTCAATACACGTAAAGTTAAATCAACATCCCCCGGCGAATGGCATGTGGCAATTGATGCAAAAATAAAAAAATAAGAAGTTATTAATCAAATTGATTAATAAGTCATTTAGAACTGGATTCTGTTACCCGTCCATAAATCATCATCATTAAACGCATTGAATCTTTTTTCATCTTCAATATATTGATCCACATCCCTATATAGTTTAACTCTGAAAATATCCGGATAAGCAATATACAGCATGTCCCCATTGTCCCTGGTTTCTTTCACATAAGTTTCTTCAAACTGGATAATGGTGTCTTCTTCTTTATCAAAATGATGAACTTCATTAGCACATAAAATTTTGAAATGCACAAAGTCGCCTTTTAACAATTCAGTGACTAAATCCTTAATCAAAGGAGGATAATTTTTACTTTTTCCACTTTTAATTTCCATAAAATCCCTCACATAACATTAACAATTTCAATCTCTAGTTTTACAAATCTTGTAAATGCTAATCAAACCTAATGACATTATTTGATTGGTATTGCATAGAAATTTATTAAAATGTTATTTGATAATTTAAATTTTATTCTTTAAATATTTTATACATTAACGTGTTTTTTTTAAATTTCATGCATTTATTTAATTTTAATTTTTGATTTTTTAGAAATCTTGTAATTCTTATTTTTTGATGTGATTTTGACTTTGTGTTTTCCTCGATTTAACTTTTTAGTGTTGAGCTTTGCAACACCTTTCTTGTTAGTTTTAATGGTATAGGTTTTATATTTTTTACCTGTGTATACCTTAACCTTAAGTTTTAGCTTTTTGACTGCCTTTTTGGTTGCTTTGTTTTTCACGGTTACCTTGAAATATTTTGATTTTTTGTATTTTGCGGTTACCTTAGGAGCTTTAACGATTGTTTTAGCCTTTGAAATCTTTGTATTGATAGTGGTTTTAGGAAGTGGACATATAATATAATACTCATCATCATCAAGACATACATCTTCAAGTTCAATGGCATATTTTCCAACAGGCCATTTTGAAACATCTATAGTGAATTCGCCATTTTTATCAGTGACATAATAATAATTATAATTCAAGATTTTAGCTGACACATCTTCATTATTACAGTATACATGCACCTCAATTTCTAAATATTTAGCCGGCTTATTTGACATTGATGTGGTCAATTTAATCTTTAAAGTTTTACCAGACCTATAAGTTGTTGAAAACTCTTTAACATTGATTTTTATTAATGAAATTGATTTTAATGAATCATCGAGTATTAGTCCTCCACGATAGCTCTGATTATTGATTTTTGCTCCACATGAAATTATTGCTGCTTCATTATTTGATTTGAATGTGCAATTATTAACTGTGATGCCCTCATAAGAATAGCCATGGATTGCCCCACCATAAGTAGCAATATTTTTTTCAAATAATGAATTCTCTACACATACAACTCCCATAATAGCGCCCCCACGAAATCCAGCAGTATTTTCTTTAAAAATACAATTATCAATATGAGGATTGCCATAAGTAAATGCACAAATTGCACCTCCTGATGATTCTTTAGCACTATTTGAAGTGAAATTTGAATTAACTATATTGAGGTATGAACAAACGATTGCTCCACCAGATTCCTGAGCTTCATTCTGTTTAAAGCTACAGTTTAAAATATCGACATATAATGAATCAATTGCCCCTCCAGCTTGCATAGCTTTATTGTTTTCAAAATTACAATTAGTTGCATTGCAATAAATAGATTCAATTGCTCCACCATCACTTACATATCTCTCTCTTATTAATAACCCTGCAGCATTATTATTAATAAAATTAGAATTAGTTATAGTGACATTATAACATAGGACAGCCCCAAATTCCACACCCTCATTATCTGTGAAATTACAATTATTAATTATTAAACTACCCCTATTGTAAAAAAGATTTTCACCTGTATCAAAAAATACACTGTTTTTAGCATTGATGAAATTTAAGTTAGAAAGAGTTATTTTATAATTTTTCTTTGATGGTATAATTATTCCTGATAATTTTTTTGCATCGAGGATAGCTCCATTAGAACCCCCTCTTAACTCAATGTTTTTATCTATCTTAATTTCACTACCGGAACTGGTATAAGTTCCATTTAAATTAATTACTTCATTTTCCTCCGCATTATCAATTGCATTTTGAATATCTGCAAATTTATTCCCCTCTACAGTACTTTCAAGACTTTCTGAATCTTCCATTTGAGCAATGTCATCAGTGATATTTTCATTTGCTGAGACAAAACTTACTGATAAGATTATAATGAGTAATGAAAGTAATGTAACATATTTTAGTCTCATGTTACAATATTTGATTTTAACTATATAAAAGGAATATGGCAAGTAGATGGAATTTTTTTCAGCAGCAAAAAAAAGAATTTTGAAGAATTATTGCTAAATTGGGTCAATAATTCCCTTTTCGGTGATAATTCCGGTAATTAACTCCTTTGGAGTTATATCAAAAGCGGGATTGATTACTTCAGTTCCTTCAGGACAGATTCTTGCTCCCCCATAATATCTTACTTCATCCCCATCCCTTTCCTCAATAATAGTGTCGAAAATGGAAATCTCATTGTCGAATGTGGAATAAGGGGCTGCCACATAAAACGGTACATCATGATATTTTGCAGCTAGCGCCACCATAAATGAACCGACTTTATTTACAACACCACCTTTAGCAATTCTGTCGGCTCCAATAACGACTTTATCAATTTTTCCTTGAGACATTAAGTATCCTGAAGCGACATCAGGGATTAATTTTACTGGAATGTTTTCTTGCTGCATTTCCCAGACACTTAAACTCGCGCCCTGTCCGCGCGGACGGGTTTCATCACATATTACATTGATGCGTTTGCCTGCATCACGTGCTGCCCGGAATACTCCAAGAGCAGTTCCATAATCAACACATGCGAGAGCACCCGCATTACAATGAGTCAAGACTGTATCTCCGTCATCGATGATTTCTGCACCGAATTTGCCGATAGCCCTGTTTGTAGCCATATCTTCCTCATACATTTTAAGTGCCTCTGTGAGAGCATCTTCGCTTTCCAATACCCTGTCAACAGCCCAAAATAGATTCACGGCAGTGGGCCTTGCAGCTTTTATCTCCTTTGCAGCTTTGTCTAAATCAACACCTTCAATATCTGCAAGTGCCATTCCAAAAGCGGCTGAAACTCCAATGGCCGGAGCACCGCGTACAGTCATATTCTTAATTGCAACAATAACATCCTGATAATTATCACAGTAAACATAAGTCAATTCATCAGGAAGTTTTCTTTGATCAATAAGCTTTAATTTATTATCTTCCCATTCAAGTGTTTTCATATTAACACCAATATTTCAAAAAAATAAGTTTAAAAATATGAAAGCATAATTAATGTTAGTTCCTAATTTTTGTTATGCAAAAATTGCATAGAGTATTTATAATTATGCTTCCCGTCTAATTTAATATCCAAAATGGATTGATTAGAGATGTATTAAAAATACATCTAATTAATATTTAATCAATTATCATTTATAAATATTTATGTAAAACCTTAAAAAAAACATGTATTTAGGATATCCTAAATACAATTATGCAGATTCGGTCATTATAGGAACAACTTGTTTTTTACGTGAAACAACGCCCTCAAGTAATACTGTGTTGTTTTCCAGTATTACTCCATAAGCTTTTTCCACTAAACAGGAATATTTACCCAATGCAATAACTTGAGAATTGCTGTTTACAATATCTGTAATTAAAAGCATGAATAAGTCAAGGTCTTCTTCATCAATAATATTGCTCATACCCTCTTCCAATTCGTCTTTCATAGTCATTACGTCAGAAATATCCGCAGTATTTACTTGGTTTACAATTGATTTAACATTTTTAAAGTCTATTTGCTTTGCATCTAAGGACAAAATTTCATCAATTGAGAAACTGCTTAAATCTGTTCCTGCCTTAAGCATTTCCAAACCATATTCCTCAGCATCAATTTCAGCGATTTGTGAAAGTTTTTCAACCGCAGCTTTATCATCTTCAGTTGTAGTTGGAGATTTTAAAAGTAAAGTATCTGAAATGATTGCGGATAACATTAATGTAGCAATCTCTTTTGTGATTTCCACTCCATTTTCTTCGTATAACTTACATAAAATTGTTTCGGTACAACCTACTGGTTCAAATCTTAAGAATAATGGGTAAGAAGTTGCTAAAGCTAATTTATGGTGGTCAACAACTTTTAAAATATTTGCATTTTCCAAATTATCAACAGATTCTGCCGGAGAATTGTGGTCGACCAATATTACATTAGCGCCATCTTCAATGCTTTCCAAAAGTTCTGGAGCATCCATACCTAAATAGTCTAAAATGAATTCAGTTTCTTTATTAATGCTTCCTAATCTGTAAGCTTTAGCTTCACTGTTTCCTAATTCGTTTTCTAAATTAGCCATAACAATACTTGATGTTATAGAATCACTATCTGGACTTTTATGTCCAAAAACATAAGTTTCAACCATATAATTTCTCCTTTATAATAATCAATAAAAATTAAAATTCAATTATAGTTATATCTTTTATCTATAATTAATATTTTGAAAAAATAAGTAAAAAAAAGAATTTAGTAATGACTTTGTGGAGTCATTCCTAAATGATGATCTTCGCTTTTCTTACCAGGTATCCCATAAGCATCCGCTCTACATTGAGTGCAAGCTCTGAAAACTGGTATAATCTCTTCAACTTCTTCTCTGACCTTTTCCATCATGGAACAATCAGGACGAGAATAATGTTTCATTTTAGCTAAAGGAATCAAAGGCAATACATTCATTAAAGCTGCACCCCTTTTTTTAACTTCTTTAGCAATTTCAACAATATGTTCATCATTTAATCCAGGTATCAAAACTGAATTAACCTTAACCACCAAACCATTAGCTGCTGCTTTTTCAACACCATCTAATTGATTTTTGATTAAAATGTTAACAGCATCATAGCCTTTATATATTTTTCCTTCGTATTTGATGAAAGAATAAATATCCACAGCAATATCCGGATCAATTGCATTGATTGTTACAGTGACGGAGTTTACCCCAAGCTCTGCTAGCCTATCAGCATATTTTGGAAGTAAAAGACCGTTTGTACTCATACATTTTATTAAATCTGGTTGTTCACTAGCTAATTTTTCAAAAAATTCAAATGTTTCTTCATTTGCAAGAGAATCTCCAGGACCCGCTACGCCCACAACGGCAATAGGTCCTTCAGATGTTACTTCATTTACATGAGCAATTGCATCGTCAGGTTTCATTATGCAGCCTGCAACACCTGGCCTATCTTCTTCATCGTTAATATCTCTTGTACAGAAGTTACAAAAGATATTGCATTTTGGTGCGACTGGTACATGCGCTCTTCCGACTTTATCATGCATTTTTTCATTAAAGCATGGGTGTGCTTTTGTTATATGTGCAAATCTTGAACCTTTGTGTTCATTCATAATACCACTACCCCCTAAATATAACTCCTGTTAATTTGTATTAATACGAACAAATATATAAAGCTTTCTACATGCCTTTGTTTAATTCATCAATAAACTCATGAGCTTTTTCAATCCATTCATCTTTAATTAACTCATCAGTAGCTACAACTGTCACAATATCCTCAGTAGACATATCTTTAATGTTTTTAAACCCTTCAGGCAATATCCTAAAGATTGCATCATAAATACGTCTTTGTAAATTAGAATGAGGGTCATCAACAACAATAGAGGATAACTTAGTATAGTCACCTTTAATTTCAAGCTGATATCTATTCGGTTGATAGATTTCATCTCTTGAAAATTTCATCCATAAAATTTTCAAAATATTTGGAAGGTAATTTTCATTATCCACCAATATTCTAGTAACATCATCAGTTTTGTCATAAGTTAAGCTAGCTACATCTTCAAACCTAACGACATTGGAAGTTTTTCTCATTTTAATGGCTAAGACAAAAACAGGATCATCAGGATTGACATAAGCCTTTAAATCATCTACTGAAGCACCTAAAACTAAATCTTGAAAGATTTGTTTAATGATGATTTCATAAACTTCTGCTCCTCTCTCATCATAGCATTCAACTAACATCGAATCAACCCTTTAAATATTATTTATCATCATGTCTGTGCCCCATTCCAGATACTAAAAGAGCTGCTCCTACGGCACCAATATGTTGAGAGTATTCTGGGACAATAACTTCAATTCCACCTAAAGTTTCACTTACAGCTTCAACAAGACCAGAAATCAAACTTGTTCCGCCAACCTGAATTAACGGTTCACGAATATCAATTTCTTGAAGTTGTTGTTCATAAACCTGTTCGGACACGGAGTGGCATGCCGCTGCCGCAACATCTGCTTTTGAACCTCCTGCTGCAAGTGTGGTAACAAGGTCTTGAATACCAAATACAATACAGTAAGAGTTTAACATTGCTTTTCTCCAATCCCCTTGAACTGCTAATGGACCAAGTTCAGTAATATCAACATCCAACCTGCGGGAAGTCATATCTAAAAATCTTCCGGAAGCACCAGCACAGATACCTCCCATAGTAAAGTTATCAGGAATACCGTTGTTAACAGTGATTACTTTGTTATCCATACCTCCAATATCTAATACAGTGGCTTCTCCTTTTTGGCAATCTGCGAGATATACTGCACCTTTTGCATTAACAGATAACTCTTCTTGAATAAGTTCCGCACCGAATTCTTGACCCATTGTGAATCTACCATAACCGGTAGTTCCAATACCATCAACATCTTCCCATTTATAACCAGTCCCTTCGAATGCTTCTGCAGCTGCGGTTTGAGCTGATTCAATAATATCTTTAGTTGCAGTCCAACCAGTACCAATAACCTGATTGTTTTCCATGAGCACTGCTTTTGTTGTTGTTGAACCTGAGTCAAGTCCAAGAGTAAGTCCTTCTTGTTTTTCACGAGCAAGAATACTTCTACGAGTTACAGTAGTAGCTAACGCTTCCATACGTATGAATAATTCATCTGCTTTTGTTCTTTCAGTGAAAGAGTAGGTAACTACTGGAATACGTGTATTATTTTGTATGAATCTCCTTACTTCATTTCTCACCAATGCCGCTTCAGCACATCTAAAACAAGTTGCAATGAATACTGCATCAGGCCTAGATCTACCTTCAACAATAGCCATGGCTCTTGCAATCATTAATTTTAAACTTGAACTTTGAGCGGAAAATCCAAATTTTTCATAAGATTCATCAATATAATCCAAATCAATTTCAGGAAGAACAATTTCAGCACCAAACTTGTTTGCTGCTTTTTCAATTTCTTTTTGAATTCCACTATATTCTGTTCCACATGAAACTAAAGCAATTTTAACCATATTATTCTTCCTCCTTATCAGTTTCTTCAAGCGCATCTATAAAATCATTAACACTATTTACCATAACATATGTTTCATCTTGATTTGTAGGGTAAGTTAATTCTAAAACAGGAATATCTTTGTTTCTAAGTAAGAATATTGACAGTTCATTAGTTCTAGCACAACCGATACAACCAAAACCATACGGAGCATTATCAACAACGATTGCTGCTTCCGCTTCATCTATAAGAGGTCCGATTATTGCCATTCTGCCACGAACACCAGAAGGAACTTCAATTGCGGCATATTTAAGTCCTTTAATTGGGTCATCTTCCGTAATATTCATCGGAGGAGAATCAATCTCCGGATCTTTTATTTTTTGTCTAATTTGTTTTTGTAAAACTAAAGGAGTATGGCCTTTTCTTTCAATTAAATCTGCTAAGATTAATGAGTTTGGAGGATAAACAGCTATTTTCACCATTTTTTCACCTATTCTTTTTTATCTAAACATTCATTCATGATTCTTTTAAATTCATCAACGTCAACTGGTTTTTTCTCTTCTATTTCTACATCTTTACGCTCTTCCAGCGCATTTGCAACAAAACCAAGTATTCTGTACTCTTTTTCCATTTGATGGAAACCTTCCCTAGGACCAAATCTATGACCTCTACAACGTCTAGGATCACCCGGAGCAAATCCTCTTTCCTTTGTGAAAATGTGGTTTGGGTCTAGCTTTCTAATTTCTTCTATCGCTTTATAAACATCTTCACTTTTTCCACTAATCATAGATCCATAACAAGTATTCTTGATTGTAAGTGGCAAATCAAGCATGTGAAATGCAGTTACAATTTCTTGTTCACTTACATGAGCTCCTGGTCCGATAAAAATCATACGAGTAATTACATCAGGATCCCAATCTTCTGTACCTAACTCAGGACTCATTGTCAGATTCTGTGACATAAACTTCAACTCCCTCTTTTAATTCTTCTAGATGATCATAATCAGATGTAATGTCTCCAATTATATTTGTCGCTTCAAAAGTTTCCGCAGTTGGACCGAAATCAAAATTATCCTCAAATCTGATACCAATTAAACCAGCGCTTTTTGAAGCCATGTTTGTAATACCAATTTGGCCTCTTACAACTTTTTCAACAGGGTTATTTTCAGGAACCAAACCTTTTGCAAGCTTCTTGTCCCCTTCAAAGATAACAATGTGCATTCCCGGCACTGCAAAGTGAACTTTAATCTTACCTATTGGATTTTCTAAAAGGCCTGAAATATATTTAAAGTATCTTACAGATCTTGGAGCGTTATCTACAAATTTAACTGTACATAAATCCTCTTTTTTAATTGCCTTTGTAATTACTTGACCTTCTTTTAGAATATCAATTGTATGTTGTGGAGTTTGCTCGACAATGATTGCATCATCATCGATTATTCCATCTATCATGTGCTCAACACCAACTTGTGACAATAATTCACTAGCTTCTTTTTGAGTCTTATTCAATAGCATTAATCTTTGTTGTTCAGCTTGAACGGTGATGAAGTCATTTTCCTTTGCAATATCGATGATTTCCATACCATTTACAATCTTACCGACTGTGGTGTGATTTGGTGTTAAAACCCTGTTTTCACGATAAATATATGCTCTTCCAACACCGACTCCGGTATTTCTAACTGTAATGGTTCCTCGAGTTCTTTGAGTAGTGTCTTCTTTAGGTTTGTCAATGCCTGCAAGGTCATAAAAACCAACAAATGAATCACTATCATAAGAAACTTTAATTCTGCCGTCTTTAATAATTGAAAAGAAATGTTCTACACATGTAGGGGAATCTTCATTGATATCAAATGAAATATAAGTGTATAATTCATTACCCTCTTCTAAAACTGTGCCCAAATCGGATACGGAAGTAATGTCTGTTGATGTACTTCTTTCGATGATTGGCTCTATGCCTGTTACCTTATCGTCATCTGTTAGATTATCCAGTGTTTTCTTACCCCCGATAATACGTGCAAAGATACCCTTATTATATGGAGGTACACTATAGACATTTGTGGTATTCTCTTTAAGCATTATTAAATGAGTAGACTCATTACTAAAACTAGATAAACTTAAAACAACATCCCCTTCAAAATATTTGAATTCATCAGAAGTAGGTTCCAAATCAGTCACAATCGGACCAACAGCAACTTCTGTTGAAGTTGACCATCTAACATCCAAATCGACAAAGTCCTCATATTGATTTTTCCACACATCAACAATAGGTTTTGCCTCCTCCGATTCGTCTAATTCAATAATTATGGAACCTTTGTTTGTCTTAATTTTATACTTGCCAATATTCTTTTCCAATTCTTTTTTACCTTTTATTAAGCAAATAATACTTCCTGGAGTATAAGGGGCATTAGTTTCATCAATTACATCTTGAATTGTTGAAGCATCTGCCACATCCACCTCTTCTCCATTAATTTTAATTAACATACAATCTCCAATAAGAATTTTTAATATTATATATATTTGATGTTTTACTATAAAATAATTATTTATTTGTAATTTAGAAAATTATATAAACACACAATTATAACATTTATATACGGAGCGAAATCATGACCATTACTAAAAAACATATCATTTCAATATTTTTTATTCTAATAATTGCAATCGGCACCATTTCCGTTGTCAGTGCATACGCTGGAACCGGTTTTACACATGACATTCCGTTTTCAAAATACCGTGATAAATCTGTTTCAGATATTTTAAACAACTATGAAGATACAGAGTGCCATGTTGAAGAAAGTGCTATCTGCACTCAAGTAGTTGATGGAGATACAATCTACTTGGATAATGGTGATAAAGTACGTTTTGTTGGAGTAAACACCCCAGAGCGAGGTGTTGAAGGATATATCGCTTCAAAAAATTTTGTTCAGAAATTATGTTTAAATAAAAAAGTTGGTTTAGATATTGATAATGCCAAAAATAAAGATAAGTATGGCCGCATATTGGCTGTCGTTATTGTTGATGGGAAAAGCGTTAATGAAATGCTTTTAAAAGAAGGTCTCGCTGAGATAATGTACATACCTCCAAGTGAATTTTATCCATTTGATTGGGCAAATAACTCAACACATATTCCTGAATCGTATAACACCTATGCCCACACACAAAAGGATACAAGTTCAAACTCCGACAATTCCGGAAATTACATCGGAAACTCAAACTCCGGAAAATTCCATAAATCCACTTGTAAATGGGGTCAAAAAACAGCCGAACACAATAGGATATACTTTAAAGATAGAAATCTTGCAGTTTCACAGGGATATAAACCATGTAAGGTCTGCAATCCTTAGATTTGCGATTCCAAACACTCATTTTGTGTGACTTTAGAATGTAGGCATTGTAATCATCATCCATGGAATTCTGATGATAAAACATTGGACAGGTATCTTCAGGATCTGTCAGACCATTACCTTTAATGCAAACCATACAAAGGGATTTAGAGCCTGAAACCATCCGGAACTGGCAATTTAAACATACTTTATCATAGGATATGTCTGAAATGGCTATCCGGCAATTTGTTCCATCAAATCATCTGAATATGAAAACGGGATTTTTTTCCTGATTGAACACTTCTGCCTGCTCATCCTTATAATTCAAATAAAGCGAATTGGAATCTGTTACTTCACCAATGACATTGGCTTCAATGGAGTATTTTGCCAAGTATTCTTTGATGAAGTCACATTTATCTTCATTTGCAGTGAAAACAAAACCTGAACCAGGGTAAGACCTGAGCCAGTCAACCCATTCAACGCTTTCATTTCTTGGAATATCCTCTAAATTAACAACAGCTCCCTTTTTAGAAGTTTCTAAAAGCATCTCAAGAGTCCCTAAAATTCCTGGATTTGAAATGTCTTTTCCAGATTTTATATAATCATTTTCTGCTAAGTATTGAACAGCAGTAATTTGATCTTGAACAATTTGTGCATCCTTATCATATGTGGTATCCCAATTTAGACTAAACATTTCATGAGGTTTACCATCAAGGTCAATTGCAACGATTACTTTATCTCCAACTTCTGCTCCAAAACTTGTTATTATCTTATCTTTTTGAGCTATTCCAACAATAGCCACTCCAAGTGAGTCGACTTCGCCGTCTGGGTGCAAATGTCCCCCAACCATTGGGACTTTGAATTTTAAACATCCGTCTTTAATTCCATTTAATAAATCTTCATAAATATCATCATTACTTATTGACATTATATTTACCATTGCTAATGGTTTTCCCCCCATTGCTGCAATATCATTCACATTAACAAGTACAGAACAATACCCTGCCCAATAAGGATTTACATTCATAATATCTCCCCATATTCCATCAGCAGCGATTAAAATTACTTGATTGTTCCCTATGTCAATAGCTGAAGCATCATCTCCAATGTCTATTACAACATCTCCTGAAACATTATATGATTCTTTTAAAAGAGATATCACATTATCTATGGAGCTTTTACGAGATACTCCTTTAAACTCTTGAATTTCTTTTACAAGATTTTTAAAATCCAATTTTACACTTCCCAGTTTAATTAATATAATTAATTTTATATTTACAATTAATATCTTTTATTATTTCTTCAATTTTGACTTTTACTTCATCGATATCTGCAAAATCATAAGAATCGAGTTTGTCGTTGAAGATTTCTTTTTTAATATTTTGACCACAGATGTCATCAAAACCACTTTCAACTTCAAAGACGATAGAATTTTTAACCTTAAATCCTTCTTCCACAACTTTGTCCAAATCCCCATCAGTTATTCCAATTACAGGTATATCAAATCTGAAAAGAATATCTGAAGATATTAATGTTGTATCATCACCGATAGTGATGACAAGATTTGAGTCCCTGAATTTATAAACATCCTCACCTGCATGATCAAGAAATGTTACTTTAAAATTTTCTGACTTTTCTGTGGAAATTACTCTCGGAGTAACTTTAGCATGCCTTAAAAGACCTGTTTTTATAATTGCACTGTCAAGGTCAACTTCCCCTAACTTTTCAAGGCCATGGCTTTTAAGTTCCCCTCCGATGATATCGACAATATGATTATCCTTTGCTATCAACGTCAATTTATCAGAGTTTGTTTTGCCGATGACAACACTATTAACCATAATATTTTCACCGGGACTTACTCCATGAACGATTCTTTGATTTAGACCAGCGCTGTCTTGTTTAATGTGATTTTCATAAACTTCCTCCGGAGTTACAACATCTAAACTTAATTTATCAGACAAATCCTGCACGATTTCTAAATCATTATTCCATGGAATAATGCTGCCGTCAACTTCCCCCGGGCGTTCAATTTGAATTACAGGAATATCATTATCCTGAATTTTATCAACATAATGATTATAAACTTTATAGCCAAAAACTTGACCTGTTACATCGGATTTGCCGTAATTAAGTAAAAATATCATATCTACTTTATCATCATGAAATATTTTTAAAGAATCGCTTGGAACCAATTTGCGTGAAATATCAATGACTCCTTCTAAACTTGCATCGATGACGGCAGTTCTTCCCATTGTTCCCCCAAGCCTTGCTTTAACTTCACCGTAACTTTTGAGCAATTCAATTAATTTTAAAGCATAGCCTGAATCAATAATGTTTGGGCCATGAACAACAATGCCTATTCTCATTCATCCACCTTAATTCTTTTTTTGAATATTTTAGATCCGCAAATTTCACAATCATCAAAAGGATAATCTTCACTATACTCTTTCTTGCAACCTTCACATACCTTTTTCCAATTATAAACTCCTTTAATTCCTTCAGTTATTATACTAGAATATGGAATTTTCATGATTTTTAAAGAATTTTGTATTGTATAATCATCACTGATAACCTTAACATTTTCCCCCTGGTTAAATAACATTAACGCAAGAGCTATCAGTTTTTTATCAGCTCCAGACAATCTTAAAACATCCCCAGATTCAGATATGACCTTTTCAACTTCATCAACGTATTTGGTTTCAACATCTTGGATAATTAATTTGCCCTCATCGATTGCCATATCAAGAATTAATCTAGATTCAAAATCTTTAATTTCAGCAGTAATTTCTGGAACCGTGAAATTATTATTTGAAATGAGTTTAAACCCATTTATAAAAGCTGATGCGTCCAATACATAACAAATTTCCATATTACTATATTTAAAGTTACAAATTTATAAATCTTAAGTAAATTTGTAAAGCCTTTGTGAGAGACATGTGAAAAGCATGCAATACCTTTATAATTCATTTTTAAGAGATTTATGGCGCCTTTTGAAAAAGTTATTTAAATTTAGAAGATTAAACTAGTAATACATGAGAATTCATCGAAATTTAGAAAAATTTCAACGAAAAAACATGGAGGATACGAAGATGGATAAAAATAAAGACATCAATAACGACATTAAATTTCTTGTAAAGTCAGAAATACGATTAAAAATTTTAAGTGAACTGAATAAGCAACCCAATAATATACGAGGAATAGTTAAAAAAACCAAAATAACATACAGTTCCGTCTCAAGCAATATCGGAAAGTTAGAAAAGAAAAACTACATTAGAAAAACAAATAAGAAATATTACGTAACCCCAATGACCGAAGTTTATTTTAACTCCATTATGGAATTCAAACAAAGTGTTGACCTGATTAACACATACGACAAATTTTGGGATAAGCATAATCTAAACCAATTAAGTATCGAATCCGTGAAAAATATTACTGATTTAAAGGATTCAGAAATGATTGAAACAACACCTATTGACATATTTAAAACTCATAACACCATAAAAGAACAAATAATGCAATCTGAAAATGTTAAAGCGATTTTTCCATATTTGCATCCGGAATATCCAAAATTGATTGAAGAGTTATTGAATAATCAAGGGTCTATCGAATTAATAATTCCTCAAAGTATTTTTAAAGAATTTTTCTTAAGGATTGACCGGAAAACAAGAAAAATGGCAGAGAACAATGGAAAACTAAAAGTTCACGAATATAAGGATGATTTAAACTTATATTTAACACTTTGTGATAAAAACATTAGTTTAGGTTTGTTCAAAAATGATGGTAGCTTTGATCAGAATAGAATTTTAATTTCAGATAATCATAATTCTAATGTTTGGGCAAGTGAATTATTCGAACATGTGAAAAAACAGGTGGCAAAATGACTAATATTGAAACAAGGCAAGAATTAACAGATGAATTCAGCGGCATTAAATATATTTTATCATCAGGAATGCGCTCTAGGCTGCTTTTATGCATCTATAAAAATCCAAAAAACCTCGATGATTTAAGGCACGATTTAAAAAAGCCCTCCGCAACAATATTGCATGGTTTAAAAGAACTTGAAACAATTAACTTAGTCAAAAAAGTTAAAAAATCATATGAACTGACATCAAATGGTTATCTATTAACAACCAATATGATAAAACTCATTGATAATTGGTATAGTGTGAATAAAACTAAAGATTTCTGGAACAATCATGATTTATCAGACCTTCCAGAAGAGGTATTGAAAAATATTTACCTCCTGAAAGATGCAGAATGTGTTACTTCAACCACTAGTAATTTATCCAATGCATTTAATAGGTACCTCAAATTAATATCTGATGCAAATAGATTGAAAATAATATTGCCGATATACTCTGAAAATCACTTTAAGTATTTAACAGAATTATTAGAAAAAAATAAATTAGAGAGTTTAGATTTGGTGATTAATAAAAAAATTTTAGATTCATTGAAGAAACATGAACTATTTACTGAAAACTTTTTACAAAATGAAAAAGTTAATGTGATATGTTCAAATAGAGATTTGAAATTATTTTTAACCTACTCTGACGATTTCATGTCACTGTCATTATTCTTTAATGATGGGCATTATGATGATTCTCAAATATTAATTGCCAAAGATGAAAATGCTGTTAAATGGGCATCCTCTCTCATAAACTATTATAAATGGAGGGAAACATGGAAGGACATCTAGGAATTTGGTCATTAAAAAATAAAGAACTAGTAGATCTGCTAATCGGCCGTGAAGGTGGAAGAACAACAGTGAAAATATTGGATGAAATTCTAAAAAATCCAAAAAACGCAAACCAACTATCAAAAATGCTAGAACTAAACTACAAAACAATAATACATCATACGAATATAATGCAGGAACACGAATTTATAACAAAAAATAAATTCAATAAAACTTATTACTTCCATCCTACAGACAAATTAATTAAGGATCTCGATGAATATTATTTTATTAAAAAAGAATTGGATAAAAAATAAGAGGCAATACAATGAAAAGTGAAACTGCTGAAGAACATAAAAAAGAATCATCTAATGATATTTTATGCGGAATTATCACACTCAGTGATAGTAGAAAATCAGAAAAATTAGACTTATCTGGAAAATACATGGCTGAAGAAATTGAAACCAGATACACTTTAAAATCAAAAAGTTTAATTCCAGATGAACCAGAAGACTTGATTAACGCTATTGAAGATATGATTTCTCAAGAAATTGATGTCATTCTAACAAATGGTGGAACTGGTCTAGATACTCGTGACATCACTGTTGAAACAGTAGAATCACTTTTTGAAAAAAGAATTGAGGGTTTTGGAGAACTATTTAGAGCAAAATCTTTTGAAGAAATTGGCTCTGCAGCTCTTCTTTCAAGAGCAACAGCAGGAATTTATAAAAAAACAATTATATTTTCAATGCCTGGCTCTCCAAATGCTGTCAAAACAGCATTATCTTTAATTATTGATGAACTACCTCATTTTGTCCATCATGTAAAAAAATAATGAAATAATTTTTCATCTATTTTTTATTTTTTTAATCAAAAAATTCATTAACACTTATTAAGGGCTCTAAAATTATTCCTTCTTTTTCAAACCCTTCAATAGCTCCTTCCTGCCTGTCAACGACAACAAAAGCCCTTACAACATTACCTCCATTATCCTGAATAGCTTTGATTGCTTTTAGAAGTGATCCGCCGGTAGTTGAAACATCCTCAACAACAATGACATTATCACCAGGGTTTAGCTCACCTTCAATAAGTTTTGAAGTCCCATAACCTTTCTTTTCTTTACGAATCATTAACAAAGGCAATTTGGACTCTAAAGATACTGCTGTAGCTATTGGAACCGCACCTAATGCAGGACCTGCAACCTTATCAATGTCTTCATCAGCGATTTTTTCAGTAATCAATTTTGAAATTGTAGATAAAATTTCAGGCTCGGTAATGGCCTTTTTCATGTTAATGTAGTAATTGCTTTTCTTGCCTGAGGATAAAGTGAAATCCCCTTCAAGAAAAACTTCATTTTCTTTTAATAATTCAATCAAATATTCTTTTGAAGGCATTATAAATCATCTTCACCTTTAAGTAAAATTTTGTCTCCAATGACTTTTACAAGTTCCATTGGAACCATATTTTCACTAGATTTTATTTGTTCGGATATTCCAGTTTTTTTAAGTACTAAATCAGTAATTTCATAGGTATCCTTATCTAAAACAACATCAGAAACTTTTCCAACAATTTGAACATCCGCATCAAGGACTTCTTTGCCAAATAATTCATCTTTAATTCTCATAAAAAACACCTTTTCAATATTAAATAGTCCTTAATATTAATTAATTGTTTCTAAAAAATCATTTGAAAAAAAGCAAAATTGTATTAAATATTAACAATATAGTAACATTATTGATTTCAAGGTGAACATATGGAAGACAAGACATTCACAGTATCTGAGATTAATAAGTATATCAACAGAATTTTAAAAGGAGATCCGAATCTGAAGAATATTCAGATAAAAGGTGAAATTTCTAACTATAAAACTTTTCCAAGCGGCCATAGTTATTTCACTTTAAAAGATGAAACATCTCAAATTCCTGCGGTATTTTTTAAATTTAATAAAGATAGATTCCTTGATTTTGAGCCGGAAAATGGTATGAAAGTCATAATTAAAGGTAAAATTGAAGTATATGAAAATGACGGAAAATACCAACTGTATGTAACAAAAATTCAAAAAGATGGAATTGGAGATTTATTTGCTAGATTTGAACAACTGAAAAAAGACCTTGATAAGGAAGGATTATTTAAAGATACTCATAAAAAAGAAATACCTAAATATCCTCAACGGATTGGCGTTGTTACAGCTCAAACTGGAGCCGCAATTAGAGATATTATCACAACAATTAAAAGAAGATACCCTATATGTGAAATATTAGTATTTTCAACATTGGTTCAGGGAAGTCAGGCGGCGCCACAAATCGTTCGACAGATTAAACATGCACAAGAGTTTAACATTGACACATTAATCGTTGGACGTGGTGGAGGAAGTATTGAGGATTTATGGCCATTTAATGAAGAAATAGTTGCGCGTGAAATTTATGCATGCAAGATTCCTGTCATAAGTGCAGTAGGTCATGAAATTGATTTCACAATAGCCGATTTTGTAGCAGATAAAAGGGCGGCTACACCAACAGCTGCTGCAGAACTTGCTGTCCCCAGCATACAGGAAGTGAAAAATAATGTCGATCAACTCTCAAATAGGATAAATAAAAGTATTGAAGATAAACTATTGGAAAATAAAACAAAATTAGAATATATTTCTCAGAAAAATGTTTTAAAAAATCCAGAAACAATTTATGAGATTAAAGGAATGCGTTTAGATAGCTTAATTAGTAGATTAGACTTTTCATCTAAAAACATAATTTCACAAAACAGAACCAGATTATTTAAACTAGAAAATTCAATTGTTCTGAAAAAACCTGAAGAAATAATTAAGGCTAAACGAGAAGCATATTTGAAAAATTTTAACAAACTCGAAGTTCTGAATCCGCTTTTAACATTAAAAAGAGGTTATACAATGGCAAAGTCCGGTGATAAAGTCATATCCTCTGCTAAAGATGTTAAAGTTGGTGATGAAATTGACATTGAATTTAATGATGGAACTGTAAATACAAGGGTGATATAATGGAAAATTTAAGTTTTGAAGAAAGTTTAGAAAAGTTAGAAGAAATTGTTAACAAATTAGAAAATGGAGATGTACCATTAGATGATGCAATTGAAGAATTTAAAAAAGCAATGGATTTAGTTAAAATCTGTAATGATAAATTAAACGACGCTGAAGAATCAATTGCTAAAATTGTCAAAGATAATGGGGAAATAGTTGAGTTCAATTCAAGCCAATAAAATAGTCTATCCAATATTTCAACAATTTTTTTATTGGATAACTATCACTTTTTTCTTTTATTTCATTTGCAAGATTAAAAGCATCCTCTTTTTCAATTAAATTGGCTTCCACTTCATCTATTAAATTTAAAATAGATGTTGTAATAGCCACATTTTTCTGATCTCGTGCATCAATTCTTAATTGTTTTATAAATTCAAATTTATCCTGATTTAGATTATCATAAAATTCATTAATATCTAATGAATATCTATTTAGACGAACTAATGCATTTGATTGTGATTTATTTGTAATCCAAACTTGTTTTCCAATTGCTCTGGTTACAGATTCAATAACTGATTTGGCAATCAATTCACCCAGTTTAGAATGTTTTCCGGCATTTGTTAATACATCATTAGAATCAATATTTGAAAAAACTGCAACTCCATCAGTTCCTGTTCCTGTTGCAAATCCATTAGAATATTGTGAAGGAATTTTTAAATTATTTAAAGCAACAGTTTTTGCTTCTGTTATTGTCATTAATGCTTCTGTCAATGTTGAAGTTTCTAAACATGCATTAGTTAACAATATAATGTTAATTGTTCCAAAATGAAATTCACCATTTTCCTGCCAGTATGATGATTCATCACCCGCTCTGGATGCATTTGTTCTAACACCTGCAGTTGTTATGGCCGTAACCTCTAAATTTTTAAATTTTTTAGTTACGATGCTGACATTTCTCATTTCAGCTAATGTAATTAAACCCGCTGAAAAATTAGAATCGATATCTAACAAGTTACATTCATTAATTAAATACTCGCAGACATCATGGTTTACTAAGTAATCAATTTTTTCCTGAGACAAATGTTGATTAAAAACGTGTTTGTACAAATTATTTCCGTTATTTAACTGAGAAGTGGTCAAACCATTACGATTAACATTGAAATTAATTAAAATAGTGTCATTCAAGTAAAATATTTCATCGTTCACTGATGTCTTAAAAATAAGTCTATTTGAATACATAAAAAAAGAAAAAAAAGTGATGTAAAAAAATTTACATCATTGGAGGCATTCCGCCAGCCATGGATGGGTCCATACCCATATCTTCTGGGCCTCTGGTTGATGCAATTACATCATCGATTCTTAAAATCATTTCAGCTGCTTCTGATGCAGATTGTATAGCTTGTTTTTTAACACGTTTAGGTTCAATTACACCCGCTTCTTTCATGTCTGCTACTTCACCGCTGAATACATCTAATCCCATGTAGAATGAGTCTTCTTGTGCTGCTCTTAAATCTACTAAAGAGTCAATGCTGTCTAAACCTGCGTTTTCAGCTAAAGTTTTTGGTACGATTTCTAAAGCTTCTGCAAATGCGTTTACAGCTAATTGTTCCCTACCAGAAATGGATTCTGCGTAGTCTTTGAGTTTTTTAGCCATTGCAATTTCAGGAGCTCCTCCACCAGCAACAACTTTGTCATCTTCTACAGTAGCTGCTACTACACCGATTGCATCTTCAATTGCTCTTACAATTTCATCTACAATGTGTTTGGTACTTCCTCTTACGAATAATGTTACAGATTTAGCTCCACTGCATTCTTCTACAAAGATCATTTCTTCTCCAGAGATTTTTCTTTCTTCAACAATACCGGCGATACCTAAGTCATCTTCGGTTAAGTCATCTAAGTTGGTGATTACACTAGCACCGGTAGCTCTGGATAATTTTTCAATGTCGGATTTTTTAACTCTTCTTACAGCTAAAACGCCAGCTTTGGATAAGTAGTGTTGTGCTAAGTCATCAATACCTTTTTGTGCGAATAATACGTTTGCACCTGCATCAACAATTTTGTTAACCATGTCTTTGACCATTTTTTCTTCTTGTTCAATGAAAGCTTGCATTTGAGCTGGGTCAGTAATAGTAATTTCAGCATCCATTTCAGTTTCTTTAACTTCTAATGGAGTGTTAATTAATGCGATTTTTGCATCTTTGATTTCAGATGGCATGCCTGGGTGTACCCTTTCTTTATCGATGATTACACCTTCAACTAAGCTAGATTCTTCAACAACAGCTCCATCTTTTTTCTCGATTTTAATGTTATCGGTGTCAACACTGCCATCTTCTTCAGCTACAGCTTCAACAGCATCTACAATTAATTTTGCTAATGGTTCACGTGCTGCTTCAGTTCCTTTACCGGTCATAGCAGTCATA
The DNA here is from genome assembly GCF_017539065.1 of Methanobrevibacter sp. Taxonomy (GTDB): domain Archaea; phylum Methanobacteriota; class Methanobacteria; order Methanobacteriales; family Methanobacteriaceae; genus Methanocatella. Next base: position 2,256 of record NZ_JAFYHP010000005.1, on the reverse strand, counting down.
GCTACTTTGAGTAAGATTTCAGAATCCACATCGTCGATTGCGATTTCATCTAAGATTTCTTGTGCTTTTTCAGCTGCTTTTCTGTATCCCATAGCTATGATAGTTGGGTGAATGTCAGAATCAAGTAATCCTTCGGATTTTTTTAATAATTCTCCTGCAATGATAACTGCAGTAGTAGTTCCATCTCCAACTTCGTCTTCTTGGGTTTTTGCTACTTCTACAAGCATTTTTGCTGCAGGGTGTTCAATATCCATTTCTTTTAAGATAGTAACTCCATCGTTGGTTACTACAATGTCTCCGAGTCCGTCGACTAACATTTTGTCCATTCCTTTAGGACCTAAAGTTGTTCTTACAGTTTCAGCTAATACTTTACCAGCTAAAATGTTATTTCTTTGTGCATCTCTGCCGACAGACCTGTTAGTACCTTCAGGTAAAATAAAAATTGGTTGTCCTTGTGCCATTAATAATCACCTTTTTTTAATTTTATAAATAATTAGATCAGTTTAATTATCAACATGAGAAAATAAGTTATAGTGTTGAATAAACCTTTCTACTTAATACATGAGTTTAAGGTTATATAAATACTTTACGGTATAAAGTAAATTGAAGTAAGAAAAAGATTATTCAAGAAAATCAATGCAGGAATCAAAAAGCCAAGATTATTTACAATTCAAAAAAAAAATCTAGGATAAAAAATACTATCAAAATTATTAGAATATCCATTGATAATTCAAATAGTGACTGGCATCATCATGAAAATTATAAGATTAACACTGAATTATTCGATAGTTTATTGAAGAATAATATAAAAATCAAGTGGAATAGATAGATGGAATAAGAAAAACTAAGGAAATATAAAAAAAATATTAATAGGTAGAAATTATCTACCTTGTTTTTTCTCTAATCTGAAAGGAGGAGTAGTCTCTGGAGTTTCATATGCATCTTGTTCTTCTTGCAATTCATTGAAGAAAGCATTGATTTCCTCTAACCTTTTAATTTTATCCTCTTTTCTTTGTAACTCACTTTGAAGTTTTAGATAATCTTCACGTGAAACAGATTGTTCCTTGAGATAGCGAAGTTCACTTTCACGAGCATTAAGTTCACTTTGCAAATCATTCTGAAGATTGATATAATCTTCTTTAGAAACAGTTCTTTCTTTTAGATATTGAATTTCACTATTTCTTGCATCAATCTCATTATCAAATCTAGCTTGAAGATCATAATAATCTTTCTTAGGAACAGAATTTTCTTGTAATTCAACAAGTTGACTATCTAATGATTTTATTTCAGAGTTAAATTTTAACTGTAAATCAGCATAGTCTTGTTTAGGGATAGTTTCAGTTCTCAAACTAGCAATTTCATTATTCATTGCATTAATTTCGGATTCAAATTGAGTTTGAAGGGAAATATAATCTTCTTTAGGAATAGTTTGTTGTTTTAAAATATCTATTTCATTATTAACTTGATCAATTTGACTTTCTTTAATGCGAATTTCATTATTTTTAAGCTCAATTTGTTTTTCAAGTTCTAAAATTTGAGTTTGTGATTCGACATCATTCTCTAACTTGAGAATCTTAATTTTATATTCATCAATATCTCTAGAAAGAGAATTTATTTGAGCATCTTTTTCAGCCATGTTTCTGTAAGAATCATTTAATCTTTCGTTAACATCAGCCAATTCTTTTTTCTTATATTCACGTAATTGTTCGGCAAAGTACTCTTTAATTTCATCAAGAGAATTGTTAACATAATCTAATTCATAGATTCTGTCTTCTTGATTTTTAATTAAAATGTCTTTTTCTTCCATTTGTTTTTTCAAAAGATTAATTTCATCTTCAGCTTTAAACTTAATTACAGAAACTTCTTTTTCCTTATCTACAATATCTTTTTCGAGCTCTTTTAGCCGTTGCGGAGTATTGTCATTTGCTCGTTCCACTTCAAGTTGTGTTAATTCTAATTTCAATGAATTAAGCTCTAATAGGCAAGATCGAATTAAAGATTGTAGGGTATCTTTTTCAGCATCAATTCCTATTTCCATTCTATCCCTTAGTTAAAATTTTTTCTCAATATCGGTTCCAAATTATTAATTTTTAATAAAATTTGAAACTCCGATATATTGAACAATATATTTCCTTGATATAAATTATTATTTTCATACTATTTAAATTAAACCCTTAAACTTACTAAAAAATAAAATTAAAAACAAATAGAAAACAGATGTCAAAAATAAAAAAAAATAGAAAAAATAGAAAAAAT
>NZ_JAFYHP010000031.1 GCF_017539065.1 Methanobrevibacter sp. | reverse complement strand
GTTATCACTAAAGAGTCTGCTGAAAAATTAGGTTTAGCTGAAGGCGATGACGTAACTGCAATCATCAAATCAACCGAAGTTATTATAGGTAAATAGATATAATTATTATTTAAGGAGGATATTAAAATGAAACTTAGTGCAAGAAATCAATTAAACGGTAAAATTACAAATGTCGAACTCGGAGCTGTTATGGCAAACATCAAAATCGAAATTTCAGAACCTAACACAATTACAGCTGTTATCACTAAAGAGTCTGCTGAAAAATTAGGTTTAGCTGAAGGCGATGACGTAACTGCAATCATCAAATCAACCGAAGTAATCATAGGAAAATAAATACGGAGTGATAGAATGCAACTTAGTGGAAGAAACCAATTACAAGGTAAAATCACAAGTGTCAATCTTGGCGCTGTTATGGCTAACATCAAAATCGAAGTAACCGAACCTAATGTTATCACTGCAGTAATTACTAAAGAGTCTGCTGAAAAATTAGGTTTAGCTGAAGGTGATGATGTAACCGCTATTATCAAATCTACTGAAGTGATTATAGGTAAATAGGACTAATATCCTATTAACCCTAATAATATTAAAACTATTAAAACAATCACACCAGCTTTTAAAAGTGTTTTTAAATTTTTTATAATTGCATAAATAACTAAAAATAATATAATTAGTCTTAAAATAAACATGAAGGTTATCATATCTATCCTCCTGCGAGGATAGTTTTAGTGCCTTCTTTTGATATTTCTTCTTTTTTAAATTCAACTTCATATTTGACGGTTTCAATAACTTCTTTTAATGCGTCAAGTGTCTCTTGTCTGTGATTTCCAAGCACAGCCACTAAAAATAACATATCTCCGGTGTAGAACTCACCAATGTAGTGAACAACTGAGATTTCATGAACGTTATATTTGATTTTTGCATTTTCAACAATTTTTTCAATTTCGCTTTGAGTTTTTTCCCTGTCAGGGGTTGTTAAGATCAACTTTTCCAGGTTCATGTTTTCTTCTTTTCCACGAACTATGCCTTCAAATGTGAATATTGCACCTGAATAATCTACTTTGCTGCTTTTTTTCAATTCAGCTATTAAATCGGCGGTTGTTATTTTATCTTCTTTTGCTTCGATAACTCTTACTGTCATATTATAATCTCCTAATTTAAAATGGGACGTTATAGTATATAACTATTGTTATATATCACTAACTTCTTTTTTGGATAAATTTTTAATTCGCTCAATACCATTTATCTCTCTAATCAACTCGACTGTAGCATTAGGCACTAAGTGTTGCCAAGGCTCATCGTTAATTATGCGGCGCCTAACCTCAGTACCTGATAGGTGAAGGCGGTCATAAAGAGGAGGTTGCCTTACTTCATAACCCTCTTCGCAGAATAATTGTTTAACCAATGGATTTCCTGAATAAACAATGTCAAATGGCGGAGTTAACATTTTAACATGTGAAGGCCAAATTGCATTGAAATTAATGTCCTGCATTGGGATAATATAATATCTTGATGGGTCAACTTCTATTTCAGCCAAAGCCTGATTCATCATCACCAGCCTTTCGCCTGCAGTAAATGGATCTTTTATCTCATGGCTTAACTGAGCACTGCCAATACCGATGATGATTTCATCCACTTCGGTTAAAATCTGTTTGATAACTTCCATATGTCCATTATGAACGGGCTGCATACGGCCAATTAGAATTCCACGGATTTTTTCCATAATATCACACTTCTATTCCATCCAAACTCCTGATTAGATTCACTGCAGTTTGATGTTTCTGATTAATCGGATCTGTAATTGAAGTTTCCATAAGAAAAGTATTGAGACCTTTATCGGCTATAGGCATTGTAACCTTTTCAGGACTGGTACCCTCATCAAACTGGAAATTTACAAGATTAACGTCATTCGCTATTTTTGTAATATACCTGTCGATGTCATCGGTTCTGTTCGATAAGCTAAATATGAAATTGGAATATTCATACTCCGGATTTATCTCATGAACATCGACAACTAAAAATGGGTCGTCTTTAACAATATTCGGAACAACGAACTTGTTCGCCAGCTCTTCACCGGCGGCTCTTGTTTCGTCATGTGAAGTGAGGCTAGGAATGGTTTTGATGTAGTAGATCACATACCTTTTACTTAAATCCTTAGTTCCGTTCTCTGAGGTGATGTTGTAGATTGTCTTGTTGACCTCTTCATGGATTTCATGTTCCCTTGGGTGAACTCCAAGGATGATGCCGACAGTTTCATTTGAAGATGGATTTCCTGCTATAATCTTGTAGACAGTTCCATTCGCATTGCTTCCGACTGTGGTTACATTATAGACATTGTCTGGACCTTTTGTAACTTCGCTGATAATAATCGCCAAATTGAATATTACGACTATTACCAAAATAATGAGCAATATTTCATATTTTAATTTTTTATTCATAGAAATAACCTATTTAAATATCTGCAAAAACTTATATTAAACACTTTTTACTAAACAGTATTATATAACTCAGAATTAAAGGAGTATTATTCAATGGAAAATAAGAATATTATTATAATTTTGGTAGCAATCATTGCAGTCATTGCGATTGCAGGAGGCATATTGGCTTCTGGAATATTAAATGGAGAAAGTAAAGCGCCAACTGAAACTACTCCATTTGAAACAGAATTCATGGACGGTAGCTTTGTTGGAAAAGTCAAATTAGCAAATGACGATGAAGCTTATATGCGCTCATATGTGGATAAAGAAAATAAAATAACATATAATATCTCAACAGTCGACGATTCAGACGCTTTAATGGACATATACTATATTCAAGGAGTCATGAATCCGGAAAAACGTACCATCAACGGCAACGATTGGAATATTTACTTTACCCAAGCGGTTGAAGGAAACGATACAGCATCCGATGACAACACAATGAACATTATCATTTGCCAATCACAAGGTGAAAAACAAGGATATTTAATATATTCCATTTTTGATGCTAAATCCAAAGTCAATGGAACAACCGTATATGGTGATGCTTATAAGGATTATATTGAGCCTTTGCTCAATAGCATAACTTTAAAAGAAAGCAGTGATGTTCCTAAAATCAATGAGGAATTCGGTTTAACCGAAGATCAGTTTGCACAGCAAATGGAATTAATTAAAGAGTACAAATCCGGTAATACATCCGCATTGGAAGGATATGTCTAGATGAAAATTACGGTTTTTCATGCAAATGAGTGCGACAAGAAAAAATGCACAGCCATTAAATTGGCAAAAATGGGGAAATGCAGATTAGTTGACAATATAAACAAGATTCCCTCAGGTGCAATAGTTCTCAATCCATATGCCGAAAAAGCCGTATCATATGAAGACTACCGTTATGTGCAAAGGAGAGGAATTGTGGGACTTGACTGCTCATGGAATGAAGTGTCAAGTTCTAAAAAATTCTTTGCTCTGTCAAAATACCATCGCTCATTGCCTTTTTTGATTGCAACAAATCCCGTAAACTACGGCAAGGCATGCATCCTGTCAACAGTTGAGGCAATCAGTGCCACACTTTATATAACTCGTTTTAAGGATGAAGCCATTGATTTGATGAACGGTTATAAGTGGGGCCATACGTTCCTTGAATTGAACCACGATTTGCTTGAAGCCTACAGCGAGGCGGATACAAGCGCTGAAGTGGTACAGGTTCAAAATGCCTTTCTGGCCGAAAAGGGCATCAATTCAGAAAGCTAATTTTCTTTTTTTTAGATTAAATTATCAATACAATTAAACTAGAATTCAATCCAAGAAATACTATCAGTTTAATAGAGAAAATGATTTTCTTTTTTCTTTTTTCAGTGAAAATTTTATAGATTTTTTAATATAAATACATATATACTTCATTAAATCATAATATTATTATATATAATAATAAATTTCAAATTGTAAAATTTATTATATATGCGGGGGTTTTATTTATTTTAAACAAAAAGCATTTGATGCTAGTGCTTATGGTGTGTCTGGTAGCAACATTGACGATTTCTTCGGCAAGCGCTAGTGATTTAAATGAAAGTGATATATCAACTTTTGATAATGAAATTACGGAAAATATTGAATCTATTTCAATCAGTGATGATACTGTTGAGCTGGAAGCAAATAACAATGCGGAAGTTTTATCCAATACTTATTATCCGAATAACTTCTCAGAGATTAAATCTTCTATATCAAGCGCTAGTGATGGAGACACTATTATTCTAAATGGTTATTACTCTTTTTCAGATCTTATTTCTGTTGGAAAATCAGTAGAAATTATTGGAATTAACAATCCAATAGTTGATGGTCTAAATTCTGTGAAATTATTTGATGTATCCTCTTCTGTAACTGGTGGGGTAACATTTAAAGGCATAACATTTGTTAATGCTAAATCTATGTATGCTGGTGCTTGTTATGGAGGTTCTTTTATAAATTGTACTTTTATTAATAATACTGCCACTTATGGTGGTGGTGCATTAACTTGTCCTAAAATGGTAATTAATTGTACTTTTATTAATAATTCCGGTCCTAGGGGTGATGCCATTTACTTTGATAATGATTATTCTGAAAACATTGGTTCTGTTGAGAACTGTACTTTTATTAACAATTCTGGGAGTTCGGAGGGAACTATTTATTATTCTCGTTGTTATGGAAATCACATTATAAATTGTCGTTTTACAGGTAATTCTGCAAATGGGGCTGTAATTTCATTCAATGCTATTTCTAATGATTTTTATATTGTTAATTGTTCGTTTATTAGTAATTCTATAGTTAAAGGTAAAATTATTAAGTTTTCGTATGGTAATGGTAATGGCTCTGCTGTGAATTGTACTTTTAGTGATAATATTAATTGTCCTTTGTCTGATTGTTCTGTAGTGAATTGTACTTTTAGTGATAATATTAATTGTCCTTTGTCTGATTGTTCTGTACTGGGCTGTAATTTTAGTGATAATATCAATTGTCATTTGTATGATTGTTCTGTAGTGAATTGTTCTTTTATCGGTAATTCTGATGAAAGTGGTGGTGCATTGTATTATACGAAAACAGCTATCAATTGTATTTTTATTAATAATTCTGCTAGCAGTAACGGCGGAGCTATTTCCGGTCCTGGCTCTTGCCCAATCAATTGTACTTTTATTAATAATACTGCTACTTATGGTGGTGCTATAGAAGGTGGTGGATGTAGCGCAGTGAATTGCACTTTTATTAATAATTATGCTACTGTAGATGGTGGTGCAATGGCAGGAACTTGCAATAACAATAATTTTTTATTGAATTGTATTTTTATTGATAATCATGCAGATGGAAAGGGAGGTGCAGCTCAAACAGGATATGGGCTCAATGTTACAAATTGTACTTTTATTAATAATTCTGCAGATAAGGGGGGTGTATTTTATTGGACATGTGATAGTACCCAATATCTAAACATCACTTCCTGCAATTTTACAGGTAACTCTGCAAATCAGGGAGGTATATTATACTTTGAGAATGGTAAATATCTAAATATTGAGAATAGTATTTTTGAAAATTCCGGTGATGATAGTTATTTAAAGTTAAGGTCTACTGGAATTATATATAATGTCACAGACTGCATTTTCGACATTGCTCCTAACAATATAAACTTTTATTACAATTCCCATCTTAAAGTCAATGATTTAGTACTTTTTATAGGTCAGGACGGCTTTTTAGTTGCCAATCTCTCTGATGTTAGAGGGCCGTTATCAAATAAAAACGTTATTTTCACAATAAACGGTCAAAATCATACTTTTAAAACAGATTCAAATGGTATCTATCAATTCAATATTCGCAATTACCTGACCAATGAAGGAAATTATACAATAACCTCCACATATCTTGGAGATGACATGAATTTCCCTGTTTCGACAAAATCCAACGTCATCATATCACAAATTTTAGATTCATTTTTAGTTGTTGATGATATATCATTCTATATGGGAAGTGATGGATTTTTGGTTGCCAATCTGTCTGATTTGCGAGGTCCTTTGGCCAATAAGGACATCATATTTAAAATAAACGGCACAAATCATGTCAAATCCACTGATAGTAATGGTTTGGCTTCAATAAATGTGGCTGATTATTTGGGTATGGCCGGGGAATATGTTGTTGGTGTCAGTTTTTCAGGCGATGAGTATGACAAGTCTGCTTCAAAAAACATAACAGTTAACATAAATAGATATGATTCTGAATTGACTCACAATGACTTAACCATTTATGTCGGTAGTGACGGATTTTTGGTTGCCAATCTGTCTGATTTGCGAGGTCCTTTGACCAATAAGAAAATCATCTTTAAGATTAACAACATTGATCATGTAAATTACACTGATGCAAGCGGTTCAGCAACAATCAACGTGGCTGATTATTTGAATCAGGCTGGTGAATATGTTGTTGGTGTCAGTTTTTCAGGCGATGAGTATGACAAGTCCGTTTCAAAAAACGCCACAGTCAAAATAAATAAATACAATCCCGATTTGAATTTCAATGATAACCGGATATTTTATTCAGGCATTAACGGATACTTGGTTGCCACATTAACAGACCTTCGCGGTGCGATAGCTTATAAGCCAGTAACATTTAATGTAAATAATGCCTCATATAACATTACAACAGACTCACAAGGCCAGGCCAAGTTCAACGTTAAGGATTACTTGAAAAATGCTGGCAATTACACTATAACCGTTGCTTTTGCAGGTGATGATTCTACAAAGCCTATTTCACGGAATGTTGTGATTCAGATTAATAACTACAAGGGATTTTTGACCATTCAGCAAGAGGGATATTTTTATAATCATAGTCGCCTTATATTCAAACTTGTGGATTTGAATACCAATCAGCCTGTTTCAGATGTTTTAATAAACCTTCAGTTTTCAAACAGACAAAACGTTAACGTAACTACAAATGACGAGGGAATTGCTCGCTATAATGTTGATTTTGTTCCGGGTTCATATAATGTTTATGCAAAGGTAATCGGTGAAAGCAGTGAAGTGAATGATGAACAACTTGATTTTTATATTTCAACATTATACGGAAAAATCTCATTGACACAGGTAAATGGCAATACTTTAAATATAAAACTATTCAATTCCAATACCGGAGAACTTTTCACCAATGTTAAAGTAACTCTCAGATTCGATGATTTGGATCCTATTGAACTGGTTACTAACAATAAGGGCATTGCAACATATGTCATGCCATTTGCACCTGGAATCTACTCAGTTTTAGTCGCTGCAAACGGCCAATATATGGATTTTGAAGCGGTTATGCAAAACATTGAAATTTCAGACGGCAATTCGAATAATAAAATTGATTCTAAAATTACATTATCTCCGATTACATTTACTTATGGAGGTTCCGGCTCAACCGTAGTGTCAATTATTGGAGGAACAATTAAAAGTAGCGGAATCAGTGTTGACAATCATCCTGAAATAAAACCAAGGTTTGAAGGCAATAAAATCATTGTCTCAGGATTGGGTGTAGGCACTTATACCTTGCGCGTTACAACCACTCCGTTTGAAAACTATTATTCAGTAACTGAAACTACTACCATTACAGTTAATAAGATTTCCGCTGTTGTTAAGGCTTCTAAAATCACAGTTGCACTTAAAAAAGGCACTTTGTGGAAAATTACAATCATTAACTCAAAAACAGGAAAACCAATAAGTGGTTTGAAATTAACATTAAAAGTTTACACAGGTAAAAATTATAAAACTGCCTCTGTTACCACAAATTCCAAAGGAGTGGCAAGCTATCAAACTAAAAGCTTATCTAAAGGCACTCATAAAGTGGTTGTAAGTACAAATCATGCTGGATATAAGTTGAATCCATTCTATTCTTCAATTAAAGTCATTAAACAAACTGCAGTGAAATTCAAACTTCAAAAGAGAACAAATGATAAAAACGGAGCATTGGTATCTTATATAGTAATGAATAAAAAAACCAAAAAAGGAATAAATGGAGTGAAAATTAAATTATTGATTTACACAGGTAAAAATGTTAAAACTGTTACATTAAAATCTAAGAAAAGCGGAAAATACAATGGAGCAATGGGTTTTGCAACAAATGAACTTTCAGTTGGAAAGCACAAGGTCGTTATTATGCCGGCCAGTATCAAATATGGAGGATCTGCAAAGACATCCATGATAATCAAGAAGGCAGCCAAAAAACGACAACTCTATTCCCACAAGCTTTAAAATTATATTATGAATGGGAGATTTGCAAATGAACAAAAAAATAATATTGCTTTTATTTCTATTGATATGCATATGTTCAATATCACATGCAAGCGCAGCAGATGATTGTGATGTCACGTCCTGCGACAATTCAAGTGATATTGAAGCTCAAAGCATAGATGAAATTAATGTTATGGATGAATCTGACTTAATTGAAGATTCAAATGATGAAATTGGTGATGTGAATCCCGAATATCGGGATATTCAAGACCAGATAGATGAAGCAGAAGAGGGAGCGACAATTACTCTTGAGGGAAATTATACCTGCGATTATCTGATTAATATCAATAAATCTGTTAAAATTGTCGGCCTTGGCGATGGAGCGGTTCTGAGATATAACGGATCCAATCCGCTTGAGACTCCATTCTTTTGCGTCAATGCTTCAAAAGTCGTTATAAGCAACATCAAATTCATTGGAAGCGTATTTGCATTTGGAGGAGCAATAACTTGGTTGGGAGATGAAGGATCCCTAGAAAATTGTGAATTTACAGACAACTCTGCTGTACGTGATTATGCCATTGGCGGAGCTCTTCTAATGTCCGGTAACTATTGTAATGTAACCAATTGTACATTCACAAATAACCGTGCAAAATACGGAGGAGCTATCTTATGGAATGGTACTTCAGGAATCATACGCAATAGCGTATTTAGAGACAATATTGCTGAAGACTCAGAAAGTAATGCTTATGGCGGAGCATTGGTTATATATGAACAATGCAATTGCAGTGTGATAAATTCTACTTTCGTCAATAACAAGTGCAGTGACTATGGTGGTGCAATTGCCATATTGGATACAACTGAAAATATCAGGATAGTTGATTGTGAATTTAGGGACAATTCTATTGACAATAGCTATTTTAATCCTGACAAACCTCAAGGTGGAGGAGCAATATTTACTGCAACAGATTTCATAACAATAATCGATAATTGTACCTTCATAGACAATAAAGCCGAAAACGGTTGGGGAGGAGCTGTCAGTCTGTCTGGAAATGACTCTCTTATAAATTCATTTTTCAAAGGCAATAAGGCTAAAATAGGAAATGATATAGTATATGGTGAAAACATAACCTCAAACACTTTCGTACTTGATTATGGTGAAACCGAACACGATGCAATAGCCGTAAATGAAAAGGAATTTTATAAGATATTGGAAAACAACATTTTCAACAAGACCAAGGCAAATTCCAGCGTTACCTTCAGTGCAGGTATGATTTTTGAATATGGAGCAACAGGTTCCATTTATGTTACTGTTGACGGTGGAACAATTCAACAGAAAAACATTGTTGTCCTGAAGCATCCAGAAGCAAAGATTACCTTTGCAAACAATGTATTGACTGTTTCCAATCTTGCAGTAGGCACCTATACATTGCGTGTAACCACCACTCCCGATGAAAACCATACAGCTGTTGACGGTGATTTGAGAGTCACTGTTAACAAGGCAAGGGCGGTCATCAAGGCTTCCAAATTGACTGTTGCATTAAAAAGCGGTGCCGTATGGACAATTAAGATTGTTGATTCAAGAAACAACAATCCGATTGCAAATATGAAAGTCACTTTAAAGGTTTATACAGGCAGCAAATATAAGACTGTAACTCTTACAACAAATTCCAAAGGCGAAGCATCATATAAAACAAAAGATTTAACCAAAGGCACACATAAGATTGTTGTTAGCGCATCACATGCAGGATACAATCTAAATCCGGTTACTTCATCCATTACAGTTGTAAAGCAGACTGCCTTGAAATTCAAGCTTCACAAAAAAGTAGATAATAAAAAAGGATCTTTACGATCATACCTTGTATTGAACAAAAAGAATAAAGGAATCAATGGCGTTAAAATCAAATGTTTAATCTACACCGGCAATAAATACAAGACTTATGCCCTAAAATCCAAGAAAATCAAAGATGGAAAAGTGGTTTACAAAGGCGCAATTGGTTTTTCAACCAATGATTTTTCAGCCGGTAAGCATAAGGTTGTTCTAATGCCATCCAGCATCAAATATAAAGGATCTGTAACAACCTATATTAAAATCAAAAAGGCTGCTACAAAAGGTCCGAAATTCTTCCGTAAAGTTTAATGAGGAATAGAAATGAATAAGAAAATTGTATTGTTGTTTCTTATCGTTTTGAGCATTTTCGTAATGTCGAATGTAAGTGCAGCCGATATTGATGCTCAAATGATGGAAAATACCAATGAGGATATTGCTGATGTGTCAATAAGTGATGAATCGCTAAACGGCAACCAAAATGATGTTGTCTTGAATGAGATTCGTCATGTTAATTCAGGACAGAGCATTCAAGAGGCGATTGATTCGGCCAATGACGGAGATACAATCATACTCAATGGAACCTTCGAATTAGAAAGCGAAGTTAAAATTAATAAGACACTCAACATCACCGGCGAAGGTGATGGGGCAAGCATAAAATATTATGCCTTTGCGTTAAGTAAAAAAAGGTTATTCAACATTGACTCCAGTACTTCCAATGTTGTTTTAAATAATTTGAAGTTCATTGAAGCCAATTATAATGGTTTTGGAGGAGCTGTCCTTTTTGAGGGCGATAACGGCATAATAAACAACTGTGTATTTGATAGAAATATTGCTGGCGGCAGTTATTCCGGTGCAGTATTGGTGACCGGCCAGAACTGTAATATAACCAACTGCGTTTTCAAGGCCAATCGCGCTGACCAGTATGGCGGAGCAGTTGTGATTGATGGGGATAATTCAAATGTAATAAACTGTACTTTCAATGACAATCGTGCTGACCAGTATGGTGGAGCTGTCGTATTGGGAGGTCTTCATTCCAGTGTAATTGGTTGCACTTTCGAAAACAATTATGCTGTAGGGTCAAAAGGAGGCGCAATTGTTGTAAGGGGCAGTGAAAACAGGATTTACAATTGCAGATTTGATAAGAATTACGTTTCAAACTCTTTAAATAGTACTTCTGATGTCGGCGGAGGAGCGATTTATTGTGATTGTGAGAATTTAGAAATTAATGGATGTAATTTCACTGACAATTACGCTAACAATTCCAATGGGGGAGCTATTAGTTTGGGAAGAAATAATATTGTTAACGGCTCATTCTTTAAAGGAAACACTGCAATTTTAGGAAACGATATTTACAGTGGTTCTCGTTCAAATGTAATGTCAAATTATTTCATTCTGGACTATGGTGAAACTCAAGGCCAAGCGATTTACGGAAGTCAATTAATAATTTCACAGGACAACACTTTCAACAGAACCAAAATCAACTCCAGTGTCACTTTCAGTGCAGGTATGATTTTTGAATACGCAGCATCCGGTTCAATTTACGTCACTGTTAAAGGAGGAACAATCCAACAGAAAAACATTGCCGTTTTGAATCATCCGGAAGCAAAAATCACATTTGCAAATAATGTATTGACTGTTTCTAATTTAGCTGTCGGAATCTATACATTGCGTGTAACCACAACTCCTGATGAAAACCACACAGCAGTTGACAGTGATTTAAGAATCACAGTTAAAAAGGCTACCGCTGTTATTAAGGCTTCCAAATTGACTGTTGCATTAAAAAGCGCTGCCGCATGGACAATCAAGATTGTTGATCCAAGAAACAACAATCCGATTGCAAACATGAAAGTCACTTTAAAGGTCTACACAGGCAAAAAATATAAAACACTGACACTTTATACCAATTCCAAAGGCGAGGTTTCCTATAAAACAAAGTCCCTGGCCAAAGGAACCCATAAGATTGTTGTCAGCGCTTCACATAAGGGATATACCCTTAACAGTTTAAAGTCTTCCATTACTGTTGTAAAGCAAACTGTACTGAAATATAAGCTTCAATCAAGAGTAAACGATAAGGGAGGGTCTTTGCTTTCCTACATTGTCTTGAACAAAAAGACCAAAAAAGGAGTAAACGGCGTAAAAATTAAATGTTTGATTTATACAGGCAAAAAATACAAGACATATGTCCTCAAGACCAAAAAGATTAAAGGTAAAAAGGAAACCTATAACGGTGCTGTCGGATTTGCAACCAACAGTTTTTCCGCTGGAAAGCATAAGGTTAAGCTGATGCCGTATAGCATCAAATATAAGGGGTCTGTTACATCATGCATCAAACTCAAGAAGAGCGCTGTAAAAGGACCAAAATATTTCCGTAAAGTTTAAGGGAATAAATCTTTATTTATTCCTCCCTATTTTTTTTAAATAAATCATACCTATCCATTATTATATATATTAAAAAAATATAATATCTTATTATAAGCATGTTTAAATGGTGAAGTCATGAATCATGATGTTTTTATTAGTTATTCGTCTCAAAACAAGGAGTTTGCAGATGAGGTCTGTGAAAACTTGGAGAATAACGGTATTGGCTGCTGGATTGCACCTAGAAATATTAAACCGGGCACTAATTATGCTGATGAGATAATGAAGGGTTTAAATGCAGCTAAAATTATTGTTTTAGTGTTTTCGAAAGAGGCACATGAATCCAAGTATGTGACAGGGGAGATACACACGGCTTTCAGTACCAACAAGCGTATTGTTTCTTTAAAAGTTGATGAGATGCTTCCCGAACGGGATATGAAATTCTATTTGAAAAACACCCAATGGATAGATGCTTCTCCTGAAGCCCTTGAAGATGAGAATAAAACACTTCAAAGCTGCTATGATCAGGTGGTTGTGACAGTTAAAAATATTCTGGCCCATTGGGACTTGGACGGGCAATGCATAAAATGCCATAGGATGTTTAAGAAATCTGAAGAGTTCAAAAACAAGGAAGCTTATCAGGAATACAATTCATCAGGCCTTTGTCAGAAATGTCAGGATGAAGGAGGAGTTCACTATGATCCTCCGGGCATTTGGAAAAGATACAAATTGCCTATCATTGCAGCAGTTCTTGTTTTAATAGTGGCCGTTTCAGGCTTCATGATACTTAACGGAAATGACGAATCTAGCGATGTAAATGAAACTGCAATCAGCATTGGCTATGTTGGTATAGACGATTACGGTGATAATAATTACGTTTACTCTGTATTTGGAACAGTTTCTCAGAATTTGACCGATTCTAAGGATGTTGTCCACATTGATTACTACGATGCATCCGGCAAGGTGATTGACAGCAGCGACACCAAGGTAAGCGACATTGAAGGAAATACCTTAGGCTCTATCGAAGTCGACAATAAGGACACCGCCAAGGTTTCAGTGGAACTGAGGGATGCAAACGATAAGGTAATATACAGTGAAGAAAGCGATAATATACTTGAAGAATGAATGGTGGGTTATTGATGGCTCATGATGTGTATATCTGTTATGATGAAAGAGATTTAGATGTGGCAAAGGATGTTTGTGACACTTTGGAAAAGAGTAGGCTGCGCTGTTGGATGAAAAACAGGGATGCCCGTGTAACTACCTCAGTTACCGAAATAACTGAAGCTATTGAAAAGTCCAAGGTTATGGTTTTGCTTTACTCAAAAAATTCCAAACAGTCCAACTTCGTTAACAATGAAGTAGACACCGCATTTGAGATTGATAAGAAAATATTGGTGTATCAAATTGATGATTCTAAAATAGAGGGTGGTTTGGAATTCTTTTTAAGGAACAAACCTAGGATAGAAGCCTATCCTAATCCTGAAGATAAATTTGACATATTGGTTAAGGACACTAGGGAATTAGCAAAGGGAACTGTTATAGATGCCATTAAACAACGCAAAAAACTAATACTTCTTGGAGCTGTTGTTCTTGTGCTTCTTGTTGGAGTCATCGGTTTCATGGCATTTAACGGTGATACCGGAGATTCAGGTGCCACACAGATGAAGGCAGGTGATGTCAAGCTGGAAATCACTGACTTTAAGGTAGATGATGTTAGAAAACAGAAAACTGACTGGAACTACTCCTATACCGTAGAGGGAACAATTTCACCGACCCCTTCACCGGGAGACAAGTGTGTGATTGTGGTTGACTTCTATGATCAGTCCGGCAGTTTGGTTGAGTCAAAAGAAACTGCATTTGAAAATGCTCAGGTTGTAAGTTCAGGATATCTGTTCGGTTCTACAGTATCCGATTCTAATAACATTAAGGCGGTTGATGTGCAACTGATTAATAAGAACAACATCATACTTGCGCAGGACGATTCTCAGATTTAATAGGGGATGGATATTATGGATAAAAAGAAAATCATTATAATTGTTGCCATAATTGCGGTAATTGCTATTATTGGAGCTTATTTCGTATTTAATGATTCCCATGTTGGAACCGCCAAGCAAAAGACAATTCTTTTAAGCAAATCTGCATATATGCAGGTTCCGGATACTAAAAACGTTACCAACAAAGTGGATAAGGATGGAGTTTTCCATTATAAGAATAAGGACTCAGATATAAATATTACAAGCTGTTCAAATCTATCCGCTGCATCAAGTGAAAAAGAGTTGAAGAAACTCAAGAATGATGTTGCAACCGGAGCGAAAAAATTGAAGGAAGATAATGTTGTAATATATGAAAAGGATGGAGTCTATTCAGTATTTGTTAAAAATACTCAATATAATGACACCCTATTGATACAATCTTCCGATAAAAATCTTTTATTGCAATGTTGGGAAAGTGTAAAATACCACGATCCTAGTGTAAAAATTAAAATCAACGACACTGGCAGTTCACCTGGTTCAGGCAATGTAATTGATGTTGTTGAAAAAACACAATCTGCTGTTCAATCCAGTTCATCAAGTACTAGTTCATCCAGTTCCTCTTCCTCTGATTATTCAAGTGGAGGATACAGTGATTTTGGATTCAGTTCTTCCTCTTCAAGTAGTCGTGGAAGTTCAAGCAAAGCTAGTGGATCTGGTAAAGGCGGATACAGTGACTTCGGTTTCGATTGAATATGGCTGTTGAATACAAAGATTTTAGGTCCAATCCTAAAATCTCATTTTTTAATTTTTTTAGAAGTTGATTTTTCCTTATTTTAACTCATTTTAACTAAACATTTAAATACTATTAATTTAAAATAATTAATTAATAGTTATGTATTCATAACAGTTTATTATTATTGATTTTCACGATTATAAGGAGGAATTATTAATGGCAAGATTTGAAGAAGCAGAAAACAGAATGTTTAACATCAAAATCTGCTTAAAATGTAACGCTCGTAACCCTGCTGGTGCTACAACTTGCAGAAAATGCGGTTACAAAGGTTTAAGATTTAAAGCAAAAGAACAAAGAGGATAATTATATTCTCTTTAACTTAACTATTTTTTTTATAAAACATTAAATATTATTTTTGACAAAACTATTTTTAGGTATTCATATGAAAGACGTTGAAAATTATATTAGGGATATTTTAAAAACAAGAAAACTTCATTTTACATTAATTGACCCTGATGAACAAACCCCTGAAGAAGCCTTAGAAATAGCAACACAAGCTATTGAAGGAGGCAGTGATGGAATAATGATTGGTGGATCAACAGTAAATGGAGATGATGTTGATAAGACATGTAAAATTTTATCTGAAAACATTGCAGTGCCTGTTATCATTTTCCCAGGAAACACAAGCAGTGTAAGTAAATATGCTGATGCTATATTTTACATGAGTTATGTGAATTCTAGAAATCCTCACTGGATTAATGGCGCACAAGCCATTGCAGCACCTGCTGTTAAAGCTTCAGGTATGGAAATCCTACCTATGCATTATATGGTAGTTGCACCTGGAGGTACTGTCGGATGGGTTGGAGATGCTAATTTAGTTCCTAGAAACAAACCTAAAATAGCTGCTGTTTATGCGATGTCTGCTGAATTGTTCGGCATTAAATTCTTCTATCTTGAAGCAGGTTCAGGTGTTCCAGAACCGGTGCCTCCTGAAATGGTCGCTTACTCTAAAAAAGCCGCACCTAAAAACATTTTAGTAGTCGGTGGAGGAATCCGTGATGGAAAAGCAGCTTATATGGCAGCGAAAGCCGGTGGAGACATCATTGTAACCGGTACAGTTGTAGAAGAAGTTGAAGACATCAAAGCTAAAATCCAAGAAATTACTGGAGCTGTAATGAAAGCTTCACTTGAGTAGTTCATCTACTCAACCTTTATCTTTTTTTAAAATACTTTTCAAATGCTCTTTAATCTTATTTATATAATATTAAGATTATACTTAAAACTGTGATATTATGTTAAATTCATTATATGAAAAAGCCATCGCTAAAAGAGGATTTATCAAAGATATTACTTCCGAATCAGATATTGATTCGCAACTTGAATACAAATGGTTTGACAGACAAATTGATGAAAGCAAGAGTGACTTTTCAATTGCAGCCGGTGACGGCAGTTTCAATAAAAGGAAATTCCTAACCACTAATTTCTGTGCAGTTGGAGCTGAATCAATAATTTATGACGGGGAGATTAAAAAGATAGATGATTCGGATATTTTTGATATTTCCCATGTAACATTTCTTGATGAACTTTTAAGTAATTATATGGCAATATATGAGTTAAAATGTGCATTAAGAGCAATTAAAGAGTATGATGTTGAGTATTATATGATAGACGGGTCTATTCTTGGGGATTTGCAAAATGCGTTTCCAAGGGGATCCAAAATGCCATCAAAACTTAAGGAAAATCTAGATGAATCTCTTTTAGCGGAGTTTGAAAGGAGATTAAGCGTTAAAAAATATGGTTTGGTATTTCCAGAAATCAGAGATTCTCTAAAATTAGTGGAATTGCCAAAACAAGAAAATTCAAATAAACTGGAGGAATATAATCTTCATCTAGCTTCTATTGAAAAATTCCTTCTTTTAAAAGAGATTTTACAATATAAAAAAAGAATCATTTCAATTTCCAAGACTTCGTCAGACAATGAGTTGTTCCATTGGAATATTCCTGATATTGCATTTCTCGACAAGTTCACCGATAAACAGGGAATGACCATAATCAAGGAAAGGAAAGTTCATGAAAAAGCTTCATTTCCATTTGGCAATGATTTCTTTAAAAGTCTCATATTCACTGTATTCTATGTGCGTTTACAGGACAATAAGAATGTTTTGAAAGTGGAATTGCCATATAAAGCAACAAAAGAGGAAGTTTTTGAGATTATTCGGAAAATAAATGTATTGGCTGTTCAGGGTTATCCTTATCTTTTAAACAAGGCACATAATGATGTTGTGATAACCGATAAGAACATGAAAGAATTGATGAAAATAGCTAGGATTTACGAGTCAACAAACAGGGAAGTGATGTCATGGTAGTTGGAATCTGCGTAGGAGAAACTAATTTAAGCGAAGTAACATTCATTTCAAACAAAATGCCACAAGTTGGTCAATATGTAACAATTGAATATGATGGAAAAAAGGTATTGGGAATGGTCGAAAACCTGGTCCGTGGAAACGATGCACTGAATATTGATGTAAATGACTTTAAAGCAATTCAAAAAATATCAAAAATCGGTGCGGAAGATAACTACATCAGAGGAAAAGTAAAAATTCTCGGTGATGTAAATGATGACTTAAGGCTTCCAAGAACTCCCGTACTTCCCGGAACAGAAATCAAACTGGCGGATGCTGAAATATTAAAAGACATATTTAAGGTTGCAAATCCTATTAAGCTAGGAACCCTTGTAAATCAAAGTGATGTTGATGTTAATGTTGATGCTAATCCGATCTTGTCAAGGCACCTTGCAATTCTTGCAATGACAGGTGCAGGTAAATCAAATACAGTTTCTGTGTTGATAGACCAACTATTAAGCTATAATGTGCCTGTATTTGTATTTGATATGCACGGCGAGTACAAAGATGCAGATTTCCCGAATGGCAATGTTAATGTAATTAAGCCAAGAATCAATCCGAAATACATGACATTTCATGAAATTAAAAAGTTAGTCAACATTCCAAGCAACGCATACCTGCAAGAACGCTACTTTAGAAAAGCATTTAAAGAAGCCAGAAAACAAATCGAAGATGGTGTGGCTAGCGAAAACAACTTCCTGCAATTGATGTATAATATCTTAGAGAAGGAATCACTTGATGAGGAATCAGACAAAAGGATAGTTGATGTAATGAACAAGATTGATGATTCAATGGATAAATACTCAAACCTGTTCGACCAGTACACAGGAAACATCTTGTCCAGTATTAAAAAATCACATGTTAATGTCTTAGATTTAAGTCAAGTTGATGAGTCAGTTGCAAGCGTCCTTGTAAGTCATATCTTGAGAAATTCACTTAAAAGGTCTAAAAAAGCAGCTAATGAAGGAAATAAAGAAAAATTATTGGATAATTCTGTATTTTATATATTGGAGGAAGCCCATATTCTTGCTCCAAATAAACGGGATAGCGATTCCAAGCACTGGATTCAAAGAGTTGCAAGGGAAGGGCGTAAGTTCGGTTTAGGCCTTTGTTTGGTAAGCCAATCTCCAAAGACAGTTGACCACGATGCATTATCACAAATGAACAATATGATAATCCTAAGGCTAGTCGAGCCGGAAGACCAAAGGCATGTGCAGTCAGCTAGTGAAAGTTTATCTCAGGATTTAATTAATCAATTGCCTTCTTTAAATGTTGGGGAAGCTATTGTATTGGGTCTAATGACAAGAGTTCCAACACTTGTTAAGATTGATAAATTCCAAGGCCGCAGACACGGTGATGACATGGATATCATCTCCCACTTTAAGGATTCATTAAAAAAAGAAGCTGAAGAGATTCAAAAACAGGAAGATGATTTATTAGACATGGGATATGATTATTAATCAGATAAAATAAGTAAAATAAGGTTGTTAATTAATATTAACAACTAAATCTTTTTTTTAAAATTATTCTAATAATTCCTGGATATCCGGAATTACTTTTTCAAATTTAACCCCATAGGTATGGGTTGGGTCATCAATTGTTTCTTCTATTGCTCTTTTGGTAAATTCTCCAGCAATTTTTGCAGCAGAAGAAGGTGATTTGCCATTCAATGTTGCTCCCACAAACGCTGAAGCAAAGACATCTCCGGTTCCATGAGAAGCGTAATCTACCTTGTCATTGTAAACGAATTCCGCATTGGAAGGGTCATCTTTGTCCAGAACAATCATTCCTAATTTGCCTTCAGCATGATTGTCTCCTTTTAAGATGACTGTTTTTTTAGTGAATGCAGCAAGTTCATTTGCCATTTCTAACATTTCTTCTTTTGAAAAGTCAGGTTTCCAAGGTTTATGCAATAAATAACATGCTTCAGTTGTGTTTGGAAGAACGAAATCGCCTATTTTACAAAGTTCGCCCATTGTATCTGCGAAGTCTTGGTCAAATCCATTATAAAATTCTCCATTGTCCGCCATAGCAGGATCAACAAAGACAAGTCCATCAGGTTTCAATCTTGAATCTATGATGTCTTTTATGTATTCAAACTGTTCTATTGAACCTATAAATCCTGTATATATTGCATCAAAATATATTCCTTCTTTTTCCCAATGTTCATTGATACCAGGCAAATCTTCTGTTAAGTCTCTAACTGTATATCCTGAAAATCCTGAAGTATGGGTAGATAGGATAGCGGAAGGTATTATTGCGGTTTCTATTCCAAAAGCGGAAACTATAGGTAATGCAACGGTTATTGAGCATTGTCCATAGCATGAAATATCTTGAATAGTTAAAATTTTTTTAGTTTCTGTCATTTTTTTCTCCATCTATTTTTTATTTAGTTAACATATGTTATTTCCAATATATTTGTTGAAATGAATTGCTATTTATACTTTTTGTATATATTTTCCATTTTTCCGAGGAAATTGTTATAATGATACTTTTTTGTACATTATACCAATCGAATGCAACTTTTTGAGCAATGCTGAATTTTAAACCGAATACTAAGTGAAGGAATTGGATTTTTTTAAGATGAATCAATCTTCCTAAACAGTTTTGATTATAGATATTTTTAAATAGTCATTAGTTAAAAAGTAGTTTACATTCTAGGTGATACCATGGCTCGCAAAACTTTCAATGAAAAATTACAAGACTCTAAAGACATGCCGAAAATAGTTGTTATTGAAGATGACAAATCAATTGAAAGATATGGTGGAAAAAACATGTTGATTGCTCCACCTATTGAATATAATGACACAATTGCCAAAATCCCAGAAGGTAAGCTATTGACTATCAAAGAAATTAGGGAATTTCTAGCTAAAAAATATGAAGCGGATTTCACATGTCCGATGACTGCGGGAATATTCATTAGTTTGTCTGCCCAAGCAAGTGACGAACGTGAAAATGATAAAATTCCATTTTGGAGATGTCTTAAAACTGATGGGGAATTAAATCCAAAATATCCCGGCGGAATTGATTATCAAAAAGAGCTGCTTGAAAAGGAAGGTCATGAAATATACACTAAAGGCCGAAAAAATATTCGCTATTTTGTAAAGGATTTTGATAAAAATTTATATGAATTAGTATAAAATTAATAATAATGAAAAATCTTGAAAAAACACTAAAATCTGTAAGCGAAAATCCCAAATACATTTTTCGCTTAACAATCCAGGGCATATTAGTAGGCATATTCGCCGGATTAATGGTTTGCTTATATCGTTTTTTACTTTTAGGTTCAGAAAGTGTTTTAAGAGATTATCTAGTTATAATACATGGAAATATAGTTTATATTATCTTATTTTTCATAGTTCTGGCTATTATGGGCCTTTTAATTGATTGGTTAACTAAATGGGAAGTTGACTCTGCAGGAAGTGGAATACCTCAGGTTTACGCTGAGGTAAAAGGCCACATGGAAGCTAATTGGGCAAAAGTATTGTTTTCAAAAATTGCTGCCGGAGTCCTCACCGCTTTAGGAGGACTGTCTCTGGGTCCTGAAGGGCCGTCCGTTCAAATAGGAGGTATGGCGGGCAAAGGTATTGCCAAATTATTTAAAGGATCAAAAACTGATGAGCTAAGATTAATTTTAGTAGGTTCTGCAGTAGGTATTACTGCGGCATTCAATGCTCCATTGGCTGGAGTTATCTTTGTTTTTGAAGAAATAAATCATGGATTTGATAAAACGTTAGTTTTCATCGCGTTAGTTTCAGCAATTGTTTCTGATTTTATTTCTAAAATAATATTCGGCCAATCAACAATATTAAATTTCCCAGTACTTAATATCCCACTTGAATCTTACTGGATTTTAATTGTTCTTGGAATATGCATCGGCTTTTTAGGTTATGTTTATAATATAGGGATGATTAAATCAAGTGATTTTATGAATAATCTTAAGATTCCTTCATGGCTAAAATTTGTATTGGTATTTATGGTTTCTGGAGTAGTGGCATTGCTGATACCTGAAATCAGCGATGGAGGGCACTTCATGATGGATATGTTGGATGTAGCTATTCCATCACTCGGGGTATTAGTATTATTGTTAGTTTTAAAATACCTCTTTTCAATGTTTTCATTCTCATCAGGAGCTCCGGGAGGCATATTCTTGCCTATTCTGGTATTGGGTGCTTATATCGGAGCAGTATTCGGTTCAATCGTTGTTCCTGTATTTGGATGGCAACATGATTTGATTTATAGATTTGTCATTATTTCAATGGCAGGATTTTTCGCAGCGACTGTCAGATCTCCAATCACAGGAATTGTTTTACTGGCTGAAATGTCTGGTTCAACAGAATCACTTGTAGCAATGGTCATTGTATCTTTAATAGCTTATGTGGTTCCAACTTTACTTGGAAATGAACCGATTTATGAGTCATTATATGATAGGTTATTGTTAACTAAAAATCAGGAATATGTTAAAAAACCTTCAAAGCATGTTTTATCTGAATATATAGTGCCTTTAGATTGTAATTATATAAATCTTAAAATTAAAGATATTCCTTTCCCAAAAAATGCCATTGTTGTGTCTGTAATTAGAAACGGAAAGTATATAATTCCAACTGAAGATTTTAAAATAAATTATTCTGATCAAATCCAAATTTTATCTGATAGGAATGATTACCCATTCGTACGTGAGGAAATTGAAGAGTTATTCGGTGGTTAAATGAGTCTGGTGTTCAAAAGAAAAAGTGTACGCAAGTATACTGATGAGAAAGTTCCTGATGATGTGATTGAAAACTTACTTAAAGCAGGTATGCAGGCGCCTTCAGCGTGCAATCAGCAAGCATGGGAGTTTATTGTTGTCACTAATGAAGAAGACAAAAAAGCAATTTCAGAAATGCATAAATTTGCAACACCTGCAGCTAACGCATCCCATTTGATTGTTACTTTGGGGAATTTGAATAAAGCGAAAGCTTATAGAATGATAGAGCAGGATCTTGGTGCCTGCAACGAAAATATTCTGCTTCAAGCCACTCATGAAGGGTTGGGTGCAGTGTGGTTGGGTTTTCATCCGGTCGAAGACCGTACCTTAAAACTAAAAGAGTATCTGGATATTCCGGATTATTGTATACCATTTTCTGTGATTTGTGTGGGGTATCCTGCCCATGAAATCCCGGTTAAACTTCGATATGACGAGTCAAAAGTTCATTTTGATAGATTTTAGGAAGTATGTATAATTTTATAAGCTAATGTAAAAATTATATACTTAATATAACAAATTATTAATTGAAGAGGACTTAACATGGCTAGAATTTATTTGAATGATTTTGAACATCTAAACACTACTACTGAGAGTATCTATGAATTACGCGAGTTTGATGTTCTTATTATATTAACTAACGGTACTAACTTAACCAACTGGGATGATGTTGAAAATCGTGAGGATATTCAATATATAAGTGAAGATCTATTTGGTAAAACTCATCTAGCCGGCAGATATAAAGGTTTGAAAAATCTTAAGGCCATCGTTACTTTTGGTGTTGGGAATGTCGCATCAACACGAGACATGTTTTCCGGATGCGAATCATTAGTTGATATTTCTTCTTTGGGCAAATGGGATGTTTCCCGCGTAAATGATGTCAGTAATATGTTTAAAGGATGTGCGAGCCTGGAGAATATTTCCCCGTTATCCAATTGGAATATGTCTGGCGTCATTAACATGTCTTGCATGTTTATGGGTTGCAGTTCCATAGAGGATGTTTCCCCATTGGCTGATTGGGATGTAAGCAATGTAGATGATATGCATTATTTATTCTCTGATTGTAGAAGCATTAGAGATATTTCACCTTTAAAGAATTGGGATGTAAGCAATGTAAAGGATATGGGTTGTTTATTCCAGTTTTGTACATCACTGGAGAATATTTCAGCTTTAAAGAATTGGAATTTAACCAATGTCTTCAATGTCACTGCTTTTTTCAGGGGTTGTGTAAGTCTAAAGGATATTTCTGCAGTATCCAATTGGGATTTAAGCACTATGACTCGCAATAAAAGTCTTTTATCTGTATTTTCTTATTGTACTTCTCTTAAAAATATTTCTCCTTTAAAATCATGGGATATGTCTAACATTAATAGGATTTCAGGGCTTTTTGAAGGTTGCAGTTTGATTAAAAATCTTTCAGCTTTAAAGGACTGGGACGTGTCCAATATCACTTCCTTCGAATTCTTGTTTAAGAATTGCAGTTCCCTGACAAATATTTCCGCTCTGGAAGCATGGGACATTTCAAATGTTCGTTCTTTAAAAAGCATGTTTAACGGATGTGAATTATTAACGGATATTTCAGATTTAAAATCCTGGAATGTTGGTGATATCAGATCAATGGAAGGAATGTTTAAGAATTGCGATTCATTGGTTGATGTTTCAAGTTTAAATGATTGGAAAGTAGCTGATGATGCTAATATAACTTCTCTTTTTGATTATTGTGAATTAATAGAAGATTATCCGCTTTGGTTTAAAATTAGAGTATTGAAAGATAACGATTATAATCCTGAAATTCGCCTGAAAATCATTCAGGACCTAGATGAATCGTTTTTCAAAAAGTATGATTTAAATGGTTTTGACGATATCACTCAATTATTTATAGCTCAAAATTCAACTGACCAATCATTTTTGGCTTATATTGTTGACAGGTCAAAAATTAGGCCTGTTCAAGAAATTACATTGGACAGCATCACTGATGAAAATGTATTGACAGATATTGCAATACATGACCATAATTATGATATTTCACCATCTGAAACTCCTTCAAATGGTTTAAATTATAAATTCTATTTCTATAATCGTGAAAATGCCTTATTAAAAATTAAGAATAGGGATTTGCTCATTAAAATAGCTAAAGAAAGTCAATATATGCCGGACAATATGAATTATATGGTGGAATATATTGATACCGAAGAAGAATGGATTGACATTGTTTTAAACTCAAAATCTCATGATGTCCGTTTATTTGCTTTTGATATTCTGGAATCTGAAGATGCATTTCAAAGAATCATCGATGAATCAAGTGATGAAGAGATTTTAGCCAAAGCTCAAGAAAAAATCAATGTCGAGGAAAATCTTAGTCAAGCTTAAATAATAATAACAATATAATTTTACATAATAACTTAAGATATTAAGTTAAATTTTTTAGAGGTTAAAACTATGGTAAGTGTAAACGTAGAAGCTAAAAAAACCGTAGATGTAATGATTGAAAAAGCAGATGAATTAAACATCGCTGTTGCAACTTTAGATAATGGTGCTACTGTTATTGACTGTGGTGTTAATGTAGACGGAAGTTTTAAAGCAGGAGAACTTTATACTAAAGTTTGTCTTGGTGGACTTGCAGATGTTGGAATTTCAATTCCTGGAGATTTATCTGAAAAATTCGCACTTCCTTCAGTAAAAATCAAAACTGACTCACCTTCAATTTCAACATTAGGTTCTCAAAAAGCAGGTTGGTCTGTATCAGTTGGAGATTTCTTTGCATTAGGTTCTGGACCTGCAAGAGCAATCGCATTAAAGCCAGCTGAAACCTATGAAGAAATTGGCTACGAAGACAAAGATGCTGATTTAGCTATTTTAACTTTAGAAGCTGATGTTTTACCAGGTGACGAAGTTGCTCAATACATTGCTGATGAATGTGATGTTGATGTTAAAAATGTTTACTTGCTTGTAGCTCCTACTTCTTCCCTTGTTGGATCTATCCAAATTTCCGGAAGAGTTGTTGAAAACGGAACTTACAAAATGTTAGAATTTATTAAGTTTGATGTAACCAAAGTAAAACACGCTGCTGGTATTGCACCAATCGCACCGGTTGACCCAGATGGACTTAAAGCTATGGGTAAAACTAACGATGCTGTTTTATTCGGTGGAAGAACTTACTACTATGTAGAATCTGAAGAAGGAGATGACATTGCTAACGTAGCAGCTCAATTACCATCCTCTGCTGCTGATGGATATGGTAAACCATTCTTCGACGTATTTAAAGAAGCAGGATTTGACTTCTACCAAATCGATAAAGGAATGTTTGCTCCTGCAGAAGTTGTCATTAATGACTTAACTACTGGTAAAATTTATAAAGAAGGATTTGTCAACGCTGAATTGCTTAAAAAATCCTTTGGTGTAGACGAATAGATCTATTCTATTCCTTTTTTTCTTTTTTTAATATTTTCATATAATTATTTTTAAAGTATTATTAATAGATAATGCTATTAAGATTTAAAAAAATCTATTAATCTTTGTTTTGTAAATGAAATGCTGTTCAGTAATGATGGGCACAAACTAATCTGGCTGTCTTGTTTTTTCACTAAACTTTAAATACTATCATGTTTAATAATAATATGTACTCATATGAGTAATACTTTTAAAGGTGTATCAAATATGGAAATTTTAGAAATTATTAAAGACGCATTTATTTTTCCAACAAATAATTTAGAAAAACTCGCGATATACATTGTATTAACCTTTGTTGTAGGTTTATTAATGGGTGGAGGAGTCATATTGGCTGCCTTTTCCACTATGGATGCAAGTTATTTAGCTATCATTGGAGCTATCTTATTAATTCTTGGAATAATTTTAGCATTAATCATTTCCGGTTATCAATTAGGTATTATGAAATCCGGTATTGATTTAGATGATGAGGCTCCATCTTTTGATTGGAAAAACGACTTAATAAATGGTATTAAATTATTAGTAGTAAGCATTGTCTACTTTATTATTCCGGCAATAATCGTTTTGATTGTTGGTTTAATAACCAATGTCCCTGGAAATGTTGTTAACCTTATTAATGAAGCAGCTGTCACTCCTGCAAATGCAACCGCAATGGCTAACTCAACAGGCATCTCATTAGATGCAGTTTCACAATCTACCATGGCTGCATTCGGAACTTCAATAGCTATTACCGCTCTTGTTGCTTTTGTTGTATTTATCATATTTGCATTTATCCAAACTATGGGTCAAGCAAGATTAGCAAATACCGGTAGTTTAGGTGAAGCACTCAACATTCCTGAAGCTGCAAAAGACCTTACAAGAATTGGAATCGGAAAAGTGATTGCTGTAATCCTTTTAGTTGTCATCATTGTAGCAGTAATTAACGCTATTTTAGGATACTTATACGGTCAAGTATCACAATTATCCATACTTTCAATTATTGTAACCCCATACTTGGCATTCTTCACACAAAGAGCTTCCGGGTTATTATATTCCGACATTGCATAAGGAAATTAGTTTTAATTTCCTTTTTTTTACTTTTTTTTTAAATTTTATAATTATTCAAAATCTTTTTTAAAAAACTTTTTATTTAATAATAATCATAGTAGTATTAATGGAGATGTTATTATGGTTGACTTAAAAGGAACCCAAACTGAAAAAAATTTAGAATTCGCATTTGCGGGTGAGTCACAAGCTCACACAAAATATCAATATTTTGCTGCAAAAGCAAAAGAAGAAGGCTATGTCCAAATCCACGATATTTTCATGGAAACTTCCAAAAACGAAAGAGAACATGCTAAAATCTGGTTTAAATTATTGCATGATGAAGAAATTCCAGACACAATAGCTAACCTCAATGCAGCAGCAGACGGCGAAAACGAAGAATGGACTTCAATGTACAAAGGATTCGCTGAAACTGCTAAAGAAGAAGGTTTCCCAATGATCGCTTTCTTGTTTGAAAAAGTAGGAGCAATCGAAAAAGAACACGAAGAAAGATACAGAACCTTACTTGCAAACGTTGAAAACGATGCAGTATTCAACAAAGAAGCAGATATTGAATGGAAATGTGAAAATTGCGGATTTGTTTTCTCAGGTCCTAATGCACCTGAAAAATGTCCTGTATGCGGACTTCCAAAAGCACATTTCGAAGAAAGAGCAACTAACTTCAAATAAGCTCTTATCTTTTTTTTATTTTTTTTAGTTACCAATTCATTACCAAAGACTTATATATGTTAATCTAACATTATTTTTAATACGGAGATGATAAAAATGGTAGATTTAAAAGGAACTAAAACCGAAGAAAATTTAAAAGCAGCACTCGCTGGTGAATCTCAAGCTCGTGTAAAATATGAATTTTATGCATCTCAAGCTAAAAAAGATGGTTACGTAGAAATTAAAGATATTTTCCAAGAATCATCTGACAATGAAAAAGAACATGCAAAAATTTGGTTCAAACTCTTGAATGGTGGAGGAGTGCCAGATACTCTCACTAACCTTGCAGATGCAGCAGCAGGCGAACACGAAGAATGGACTTCAATGTACAAAGGATTCGCTGAAACTGCACGTGAAGAAGGTTTTGATGATATTGCAGATTTATTCGATGCAGCAGGAGCAACTGAGAAAGCTCACGAAGACAGATACAATGCATTAACTGCTAAAATCGAAGCAGGAAAAGTATTCAAAAAAGATGAAGAAATTGCATGGAAATGTAATAACTGTGGATATATCCATTATGGAACTGATGCTCCAGAAGTATGTCCATTATGCGATCACCCACAAGCTCACTTCAGAAAACAAGATACTAGTTACATCTAGATTCTTTTTTTCTTATTTTCCTTTTTTAAGAAAACTTAAGTTTCTGCTTTAAAAAAGGTGATAAAATGTGTACTGCAAGTAATTATATAACAGATGACCATTATTTTGGCCGTAACTTCGATTACGAAATCTCATATAATGAACGAGTAACAATAACTCCAAGAAATTATATATTCGAATTTAGAAAAATTGATTCAATTGAAACTCATTACGCCATTATTGGAATAGCTGCTGGTATTGATTCATATCCTTTATATTACGATGCTTGTAATGAAAAAGGCCTTGCAATCGCTGGTTTAAACTTTGCAGGCAATGCGGTTTATAAAGAGTATGATGAAAATATGGTAAATGTAACTCCTTTTGAGTTTATTCCATATTTGCTCAGTCAAGCTAGTAATGTGGCCGAAGCACGCAAACTCTTAGCTGAAATTAATCTTGTAAACATTAATTTTGCAGATGAACTTCCATTATCTCCTCTTCACTGGATGTTGTCAGATGGAAAAGAAGCTATTGTAGTTGAACCGTTAGAAGATGGTTTAAAAGTATATGATAATCCTGTTGGAGTATTAACTAATAATCCTCCATTTGATAAACAATTATTTTACTTAAATAACTACAGAAGTTTATCCAATAAAAATCCAGAAAACACTTTTGGCGGAGATATTGATTTAGATGAATATTCAAGAGGTATGGGTGGCATTGGTCTTCCCGGAGATTTGTCATCTGCTTCAAGATTTGCAAAAGTAGCATTTACAAGAGCAAACTCTTATTCCGGTAGTGATGAAGCAAGCAGTGTATCTCAATTTTTCCATATTTTAGGTTCTGTAGAGCAACAAAACGGTTGTACATTTATTGATGATCCTAATTTATATGAATATACAATTTATACATCTTGCTATAACACAAACAAGTCTATATTATATTATAGAACTTACAACAATTCACAAATCACAGCTATAGATTTAAATCGTGAAGATTTAGATTCAACTGAACTAATTAACTATCTTTTAATTAATGAAGAACAATTTAACTTCATTAATTAATTCTTCTTTTTTTTATTTTCCTTAAATTATAATTGATTATTTATAATATTAATTTCATATTAATTATATTAAGGAGATGTTTTTGTGTTAAGTGATAAAATTAGTTTGGCATTATGTTTTTTAATTTTATTTATCATTATTCCTGCTAGTTTTGCAACTGATGAGTTATCAGATAATTTGACTATTGATGAAATTAATTCTACATTATCTATTAACAATGACGAGGATATTTTGACTACCAGCAATGATTATTATTTTAATGCATCATTAGAGGATGATAATGGGGATGGATCGATTAGTAATCCATATAAGTATTTAACTGCTGATAGAATTAAGAGCAACGCCAATATTTACTTAACCGATGGGGAGTATATATTAGATACTTCCAAAATGATAGACCAGGTTAACATAATCGGCAGCGATACTTCTAAAACCGTAATTAAATATGATGGTGTCGCTTTTAATGTTAATCACTATTTAACATTAACAAATGTAACATTATTGGATTTGTCAATAACAAATTCAGGAATTGTAAATTTTACTAATACCATATTTGACAGAGGCTATGGAAGCAATCCTGATAGTTATGGCAATAATTATGGTGGCGCAATATATACTACGGATACAAATCGTAATTCACAGGTAAACATTGTTAACTCTACATTCAAGAATAATTATGCGGTTTATGGTGGAGCAGTTTACATGGGCGCAGGTTATTTGAATATTGCAGATTCCGAATTCATCAATAACTTGGCCTATAATTATGGTGGAGCAATAGCCTGTGAAAATATTGTCAATATAAATATTTCTAAATCCAAATTCATTAAGAATATAGCTTTAAATGATGCCGGTGGGGCAATTTACATTAAACATGCTAAAAATTTTAATGCAGACAGCATTTTTATATCTAATTCCACAGCAACATTTGGCGGAGCAATAACTACTTTGGATGCTCATGTTTCATTAAGGGATATTAATGCATCAAATAACAGTGCTGAATGGGACGGCGGTGCAATTTATCATATGTATGGAACATTCGCCTCAAATAATGGTTATTTTGTTAATAATTCTGCACGTAATGGCGGAGCACTATTTATTGATAATTCAACTTCATTGAACGTTATAGGAAATACTTTCATAAATAATACTGCATCAGCATATGCTGGAGCAATCTATTCCATTTTGAATCATTTGGAAAGTGCAACAACACTTAGATTGGTTAATACTTTTATAAATAACTCCGCGGAATTTGACAATGAAGTATATGAAACCGATTTTATTAATTTAACTATAGGAAATGGGAACTATACATTATATGTAATCAATGAAACAATAATCAATGATATACCAAGTTACTATAGTATGGTTCAAGAGGGATACATAACCCCTGTTAAAGACCAACAGACTTCCGGTAACTGTTGGGCTTTTACCGCAATGGCGGTACTTGAATCCTGTATTAAAAAAGCAACAGGCATTGAATTGGACTTGTCCGAAGAGAACATGAAAAATGTAATTGCGTTGTTCTCCGATTATGGTTGGGATATTGAAACCAATAACGGAGGTTATGACTACATGCCGTGGGCTTATCTTACAAGCTGGCTAGGTCCTGTTTTCGAAAGTGATGATTATTTTGATGACAAATCAGTATTGTCTCCACTTTTAGAAAGTGTTTCACATATCCAAAACATATTATTCTTAAAAAGGGATAATTTCACAGATAACGATGATATAAAAACCGCTATATTGAAATATGGTGCTGTTGGAACTTCATTGTATTTTGATAGCTATTACTTGAATAACGGCGTAAGCTACTATTGTTGGAATCCATCTTCTAATAATCATGCCGTAACTATCGTTGGATGGGATGATAACTACTCTAAAGATAATTTTAAATTCGGTGCTTATGTAGATGGAGATGGTGCATGGATTGTTAAAAACAGTTGGAGTCCTAATTGGGGTGATGACGGATACTTCTATGTTTCCTATTATGATGAATCCTTTGCAAAGACAGGTCTTGACGCTTCTTCTTATACTTTTATATTGAATGATACAGTTAGATTTGATAAGAATTATCAATATGACATTGCAGGAATGACAGATTATTTATACGCCAGCAATTCAAAAGTATGGTACAAAAATAAGTTTACAGCAACCAATAATGAGATACTGAAAGGCGTATCAACATACTTCGAAAAATTGACAAATTGGACAGTATCCGTTTATGTAAACAATGTTTTGAAATCAACAAAAAGCGGAACCTCAAATCCAGGTTATTACACAATCAACCTGGACGATTTGATATTATTGACAATTGGCGACACTTTCGAAGTTGTTTTCAATACCACATCAGATGACATATCAAGGGTCCCCGTTTCAGAATACCATTCACTTAACAAACTAATCTATTCGGAAAATGTATCTTTCATAAGCTTTGACGGCGAAACCTGGAGCGATTTGTTTAATTATTCAAGGACTTATTCTCTGCATTCTTACAAATCTCAGGTAGCATGCATCAAAGCTTTCACAGTGTTAATCGATTTTAACACAACACTTTCATTAGAGGTTAATAATAATTATAATCCTATAACAGTTACTGCAACCGTAAAGGATCAATATGGAAAATTGGTAAACAGCGGTGCCGTTACATTCATCATAAATGGACAAAATACCACTGTAAACGTTGCAAATGGTAAAGCATCAATTACTTGTGATTTTAATGAGGGAATACAGGAAGTCTTTGCCATTTTCAGAGGAATTTCCTATATTTCATCTTCGAACAGCACTTCTTTTGAAGTTTCAAAAGAAAATATTACTCTTAATGTAATCATTTCAAAATATCAGAATAATATAACTTTAACAATAACCTCTTCAAAAAACATTTCCAAAAAGGTTTTGATTTTAGTCAACGGTCAGGAATACACTGTTAGGCTTGTAAACGGCAGAGCATCTTTTAAATTAACCAATTTAGAAAACGGAAAATATGACATTAATGTATCATTATATGAGAATAATGCTTATAACTCAAATGTGGTGAACTTATCCGCCATTATAAATGTTAAAAATACTCAGTTATTGGTTTCAGATTTTATTACAACTGACTATAGCGGAGATTCCTATACTGTTGTCCTTGTTGATGAGGATGGAAATCCTATTGCCAATAAAAAAATAACATTCCATCTAAACAATGATAAGATTAATAATTTCACAGACAGCAATGGAAAGGTTTCAATAGTCATTAATCTGGATAGTGGAGATTACGCAGTTGCAGTAGACTTCAATGATGAGGATGAATATTATGGATGTTCAAACTCAAGTGAAATCAAAGTAAAAACCAAAGTTGATGTAACTTTGGAAAATGAGACTTATCAAAACAATGTTTTAATTAACGTTAGCATATCAAAACCAATTAATGCCAGTTTAACCGTATCAGTAAACTGCAATAACCAGACAGTCAATGTCATAAATGGTATTGGGGCATTCAATCTAACTAATTTAGAAAATGGAAATTATACTATTGCTGCTTACTTGGATGACTCATACCAATATTCCTCAAACATTCTTGAAATCAATATCAATGTTAGGAATACTGATATTCTAGCTCAGAATCTAGTCACAAGCGATGAAAATGTAAATTATACCATAACTTTGATTGATGAAGATGGAAATCCATTAGAAAATAAAGAAATAGGATTTAGATTAAATAATGTTTCCTATTATGCAACCACTGATGATGGTGGAAATGCAAGCATTACTTTGCCTTTACTAAAAGGATTAAATTCAATCGGCATCTCATTTAAAGGAGACAAAAATTTCTTTAAGACAAATTCTTCTGGCCAAATAACCTATAAACCACGCATCACAGCAATAATCATCGTTGCAAATATGGTGGATTTATTTTTCATTGAAGCACAATTTTCAAGACCGATTAACCAGACAGCCATAATTTGTCTTGATGGAGTAAATACTACTGTAAATATCATCAACGGTCAAGGAGTAATAAGCAAATCCGGTTTAGAAAACGGGATTCATAACGTTTCAGTCGAGTTGTTGGGAGATGAGTATGATTTCAACAAAACATCAACCAATTTCACTGTTTTAATTAAGAAGACACAAATTCTTGCTGGTGATTTTATAACAGAAGAGCATAGCCGAGATAACTATACAGTTACATTAATCGATGAGGATGGAATTCCGATTTCAAATGAAAGAATAATGTTAGTTCTCGATAAGATATATTTAGTTTTCACTAATGAAACAGGTCAGGCATCTATTCCAATTGATTTGTCCTATGGAAACTATTCTATTACTTCTAAATTTGACCCGTCACTAGACACTATAAATGACTACTTCGGATGTGAAATTAAATCAAAAATCATAGTTAAAATCAATGCATCCGCAAATGTTGAGGTAACTAGAGATTTAAGGGACGTTAAAGTAAACATTTCATTTACAAAAGCCATCAATGAAACCATAAATGTTTCAATCAATGGCGAAAACAGAAGCGTTAACATAACAGATGGCAATACCATATTGAACTTAAATAATCTGGAAAATGGCAATTATACAATCAGATTCAATTTGGATGAAAATAAATATTTCTCATCACCACCTGTCGAATGTAATTTCACCGTGAATGTTAAGGGCACCCAAATAATTGCAAATGATTTTGAAACCTACTGGGGAAGTGGGGACTGTTATAAGGTACAATTAACGGATCAAGATGGCCTTCCTGTCAAATCAGCTTTAATCAGTTTGACCTTTGATGGGGTTGAGACCAATATTGTCCGAACAAATGATGAAGGAATTGCATTAATTCCGATTAAGCTTGATAATGGCCACCATAATCTTCTAATCAAATTCAAAGGGGATAATGATTTCATCTCTTCACAGGGCATGGCAAATATAAATGTTAATCCGAGTATAGTATTTTCAAATAATCAGTATACCTTAAATTCAGAGTATATTGCATCATTGACCGGAAACGTTAGTGGCAAACAAGTTGATGTTTCAATTGATGGAGTTTTATATAAAGTCATAGCCAAGGATGGGAGAATATCATTAAATATCAATCTTAATGTGGGATCTCATGTAATTACCGTTACAAATCCGGTTACAGGAGAAGTGCAATCCCAAACTATCAAAATTTTGCCACGGTTGGGCGACAATAAAAACATAATGACGTATTATGGAGCAAATAAACTTTATTCAGTTAAAGTTTATGGGGATGATGGAAAGATTGTAGGCGCAAATGAAGTAGTGCTGTTCAAAATCGATGGAACATCATACAACATTAAAACCAATAAGAACGGTATTGCATCAATTAAATTGAATAAATTTGCGGCTAAAACTTATGATGTAACCGTCACATATAAGGGATATAAGGTATCAAATAAGATAACAATCAAACCAACTTTAATAACTAAAAATAAATCAGCTAAAAAAGGAAAAACTGTTAAATTCACAGCAAAGCTATTAAATACTAATGGAAAAGCTCTTAAAGGCAAGAAAATAACCTTTAAAATTAAAAACAAAAAATGCACTGCTAAAACAAATAAAAAAGGAAAAGCGACAATTAAAATAAAAAATTTAAAGGTCGGAAAGTATAAGATTACCTCAAAATATGCCAAACTCCAAAATATTAATACAATTAAAATCAAAAAATAGGATTTTAAATCCTTATTTTTTCTTATTTTTTTCAAAAGTCATTTTTGCAATTTTTTTTACAAACATTATTTATAATATGAAAAACTAAAATAAAAATATTATATGATGTTTAATAATCTTTCATGATTATTGGAGTGGAATACTATGAAAAGAATGAAATTTGTCGCATTTATTGCAATATTGATTTGTTTATTGATTGTAATTCCAGATAGTTTTGCAGTTGATAATGAAACAGTCCTTGCAATATGTGACGATAATCAGAATTCTACTTTATCAAGTATTCCTGACGATGTTTTAGACGTTGATTATTATTATAATGCTTCTGTTGAAAATGACACTGGAAACGGGTCAATGGATAATCCATATAGAGATTTAAAGTCCAGTAGGATTCAATCCAATAGTGTTATTCATTTAGCCGATGGAGTGTATAATTTGGATTATTCTAAATCTGTGAATAACTTGACTATCATAGGCCAAAATGTTGAAAGAACTATTATATCTTATAGTGGGGCTGGTTTTTATGTTGCAAATTCATTAACTCTTCAAAATGTAACCTTAATTAATTTAGCTATTTCCGATAGTTCAGATTCAATTATTGAAGCAACAAATGTAATTTTTAAAGATTCTAAAATTAGTTCGATTAGCACATCTTTTTCTAATTCCAATGTTGTTCTCGAAAACTGTACTTTTTTAAATAATCATGCATATTCAGGTGGTGCAATAAACATCAATAAGGGTAGTTTAGAAATTGTCAACTCTTTATTAATGAATAATTATGCTGAACAATATGGTGGAGCAATTTATATTCGTGAATCTAAATTTATTTGTCGAAATTTAGAAATAATTAATTCTACATCAAAAATGGGAGGAGCAATTACTGCAGTATCTGCAAATCTAAATTTAACTAATTTAACTGCTAGAAATAATAGTGCAAAGTATAGTGGTGGTGTGATATATGCCCTTTTTGGTTCTCTATCACTTTATAATTCTACTTTTATTAATAATACTGCACAAAAAGATGGCGGAGCATTATTTATAGATGAAGTCAATAATTTTATTCCATTTAATAATAATTTTACTAATAATACTGCAGGAAGTATTGCAGGAGCAGTTTATTCAGCAATTGGCAGAAATTTTAATCATAATTCCGTTTTGAATGACTCCCTAATGAATTCATTTTTCAATAATGTCGCAAGCTTTGAAAATGATGTTTATGAATGTGAAGCCATTAATATCAATTATAATTCTCAAAACTACATGCTCATTCAATCCGATTCATTATATAATTTAACTTTACCAAGCAGTTATGATTTAAGAAATGAGTATATGGTCACCCCTGTTAAAAATCAAGGTAATAATGGAAATTGCTGGGCATTTGCGTCAATTGCTTCTCTTGAATCATGTATTTTAAAGGCAACTGGATTCACTTATGATCTATCTGAAGAAAATATGAAAAATTTAATGTCCAAATTTTCAAGTTATGGTTGGGATATGGAAACAAATACTGGAGGCTATGACCGTATGGGTCATGCTTATCTTGTAAGTTGGTTGGGGCCAGTTAATGAAAGTGATGATAAATATATACTTAACGAAGTATTATCTCCTGTTTTAAATAGTATTTTCCATATTCAAAACATTTTATTTTTAAAAAGAACTAGCTTCACAGATAATGATGAAATTAAAAGAGCAATAATTAGTTATGGAGCTGTTTCAACAAGTATTCATTGGTATCAATCTAATGAGGATGGAACTAATTATTATGTTAATGGAAAAAATATTTACTGGTATAAAACGGATAAAGGAGCAAACCATGCAGTAGCTATTGTTGGTTGGGATGATAATTATTCAAGAAATAACTTTAAAACAACACCTTCAGGAGATGGTGCTTGGATAATTAAAAATAGTTGGGGTCCTAGTTCTGGAGAAGGAGGTTATTATTATGTTTCTTATTATGATACTTCTTTAGCTCCTTTAAATAAGCCTTATTCAACATATGTTTTCTTGTTCAATGAATCAATAAAATATGATAAAAATTACCAATATGATGTTAGTGGAAGAACAGATTTCTTTTTAAATTCATCAAATACTGTTTGGTATAAAAATAAATTCATTGCTAGTGATAATGAATATTTATCTGCTGTTTCAACATATTTTGAAAAAGATACATCTTGGGATTTATCTATCTATGTAAATAATATCTTAAAACATACTCAATCAGGCAAATCAACTTCTAGTTATTCAACAATAGAATTGAGTAATTTTATTCCACTTAATTTTGGAGATATTTTTGAAGTCGAATTTAAAATAACTGTTGATAAAGAGGCAAGTGTTCCAATTTCTGAGGATATAATTGCTAGTGGTGTTCCAATAAACAAACAGTTATTTTATGAAAATATATCATTTATAAGTTATGATGGTGAACATTGGACAGATTTATATGAATTAGTTTGGGCATATTCCTCTCATAATTATGCTTCACAAGTGGCTTGTATTAAAGCATTCACCATTTTAAATCCTGTTAACACTACAATTGACATATCCGTTGAAAATCCGGAAAATCCTTGCTTAATTAAGGCTGTTGTATTAAATCAATATGGAAATCCGGTTTTATTCGGCAATGTCACTTTAAGTATTGACGGAATGGATTATGTTGTAGAAATTGTGGATGGGGCAGCTAGCCTATACCACCTTTTTGAAAATATTGGAAATAATACGATTACTGCCAGCTTTGAAAAAGTAGGTTTTAACAGTTCCTCTTCACAGAAAACATTTACAATCAATAAAGGAAATCTTGAAATTGATTTAAACATTACCGTTGATGTCACTGATGCTCAAATCAATATCCAGTTATCTAAACCAATAAATGAAACAGTTCATGTTGTTGTAGACCAATCAACCCATAATGTGACCATGACAAATGGAGTTGGAAAATTGGTTTTAACTGATGTGTACTATGGAATACATGATGTTAAAGCATATGTTAATTCCAATTGCTACAATTGCAATAATTTCACTGATTCATTTGATATAAAATATTTAAAAACCTTTATTGAAGCGAACGATAGCACTATTTCTTATGGTGAAGACTTCACTTATTCCATTAGGCTATCTGATATGAATAACAATCCGATTGTTGGCAAAATCATCAGGTTCATAGTTGGAACTACTACCAAGCAATCTATAACTAATGATATGGGTATTGCAAATGTTAAAGTTGATTTGAACCCAGGAACATATAAAATTGAAATTATATGTCCTGAAGGAGAGAAATACTTAAAATCAGAAGCAATCAGAAACATTATAATCAAATCAACAATTGTATTGCCTTCCACATTATCTTATACTTACAATTCTAATTATATTGCAGTTTTAACTGATTCAGATGGAAATAATTTGGTCAATGGTGAAGTGACTCTTTTGATTGGCAACTCCCTTTATGACTTGAAGACAGACGCCAATGGAAAATTGAATTATAACCTTAAGCTTTCCCCAGGTTCTTATAAGATTACTGTTGTTAATGTAGTCACAGGTGAGTTTAAGATTCAAACAGTTAATGTTGTCAAAAGAATTACAGAAAATTCAAACCTGGAAATGTATTACGGTGCAGGCAAATACTACAGGGTTAAAGTGTTCGATGATAACGGTAATGTCGCCAAAGGCGCTAAGATCACTTTCACAATTAATAATGTCAAATACACAAGAACCACTGATAATAAGGGATATGCTTCTTTTAAAATTAATCTAAAGCCGGATTCATATAAGATAATTGCTGAATATAAAGGTTTCAAGGTATCCAATAAAATAGTCGTCAAAACAACTATCATAACCAAGAATATAATTGTTAAAAAAGGAAAAACCATCAAATTCACCGCAAAAATCCTTGACTCTGAAGGCAAGATATTGAAAAATAAAAAGGTCAAGTTTAAATTTAAGGGTAAAACCTACAAAATCAAAACAAATAATAAAGGAAAAGCCACCTTAAAAATTAAAAATAAATATAAAAAAGGAAAATATACCATAAAAACAAGATATGGTAAGCTACAAATAAAAAATAAGATTAAAATTAAAAATTAAATCTTATTTATTTGCTTTTATCAATTTACGTGCTGCTTTAATATCAGTATTATAAATATGGCCTGAAGTTGAGTGGTAGTGAACTCCGCCGAAGTTTAATTTTTCACCCATTATTTCTTTGTTAACTTCTTCTTTCATTTTAAGGCCTAAATATGCTATGAAAAACATATTTGAGTAAAAAGCACCGAAAATATCATTACTTCTGAATATACAGTGGATTGTAAGCTCATTGTCACGTACAAGGCACTGCAAGAATTGAAGGCAAGGAATGTCCTCTTCTTCAGCATCTTCAATAGGATTAATTGTAACTGCCACCGCACGGTTTGATCCGGTCGCGGTTAAAATTCTTTTTTTCATTGTTTCGAATTGGTCAACATCAAAATGAGCGAAGATACGGTTTGGGTAAGTGTATACGAATCCTTGAGTGTTGTTGATTATATCCGGATCTTCCACTGACCGTACATATTCATATAATGCATCGCTTTTAATTGGGCATGCTTCCAAATCATATTTTCCAGATTTAATGTCAGCCAACATCATTTCAGTTGTATAATTTTGATATTTTGCTCTAAATTTCAAATCCAATGGGTCATCTATTACATAAAAGTTTCCTAAACTTTCTAATAAATGATGATTGGAGTCCTTATAGGTTTCTTTTCCGGTTTTTAAGATTTTATCAACAAAATCTAAGTAACATTGGGTAATACTTAACATATAAAACAGTCCTTTTTTATTGATTAAAACTTTGTTTGTATTAATATATGTAGATATTGGTTAGTATATTTTTCATATTCAATATCTTATTACATTTAATTAAATTTCTACTTGAATATTTGAAAGGATAATGTTTAACTATAATTTTAATTGCAGTTAGAATTAATTAAATTATGGTTTGGAATCGTGAGGATTATTCAATTTTTTTAATGATTCTTGCAGGCACGCCACCAACAACACTATTGGCCGGAACGTCTTTTGTGACAACTGCTCCTGCTGCAACAACTGCGCCTTCACCAATCCTAACGCCAGGCAGAACTGTAACGTTTGAACCCAGCCATGCTTTATCTTCTATGAAAATTGGTTTAGGATGCATATCTGCCCTGTTTTCAGGATCCATATCATGGTTTAATGTCAGTAAACATGCATTATGTCCTATTAAAACGTTGTTGCCAATGTATATTCCTCCCTGGTCTTGCATTTTGCAACCGGAATTGATAAAAACATTTTCACCTATGTGGATATTTTTACCAAAGTCTGTGTTGAAAGGAGGCATTAAACGTAAAGTCTTGTTAGCCGGCTTTAAGGTTAGTTCTGCAAATAATTCCTGAATTTCTTCAGGGCTATGATATTCATTATTGATTTTGTGGGTAATTTCTAAAGCTTCATTAAGCTTTTCGGTCATGAAAAGATGCTCATGTGAGCCCCCAATTATTCTTTTTCCACTATTTACATAATCCAAATATTCTTGTAGTTCCATGTTCAATTGTTTATTGCCCCTCATTAAAATAGTTTTTAAAATAAGACTGGAAAATTCCAGTCTTACTAGTTCTCATCTACTAATATAGTTTATTTCTACATAACTTTGTAAAGAAATAGGAATTTCTCTACATATAATCATATGTTCTCAAAGCATATATTATTTTTCTTATTTTTAAGGTTAATTATACCTTTTTAAGTTAATCGTACCCATTTAAATCAGTTTTCATTTCAATTAATAATTGATTAACAATTATCTTTTAACTTTTTTCATGTTCAAACAAGAAATTTTTTATAAAAAAGGCAAAATGCAAGATACTTTTAAATATCTAATTAAATATAATTATAAATAACTTAATTTATTAAGTAAAAATCCAAAGAAGTGAAAATAATATGACAAACGAAGATTTTGCACAAAAAATCAAAGATATTAGAGCTAGACAGAATATGTCTATCGAAGAACTTGCTGAAAAAAGTGGCGTAAAACTTGAAGTTTTACAAGCTATGGAAAACGGAGAAGTCATTCCGTCCCTTACACCATTAACTAAAATGGCAAGGGCATTAGGCGTACGCCTCGGAACATTCTTAGATGACACTCCAGAACTCGGACCTGTTGTAACCCGTGGTGGAAAAACCGAAAACTCATTATACTTCTCAGGCAGAGAAGACGTTACAAACGCAACTAACTTAGAATTCCACTCATTAGGTGCAGGTAAAATAGACAGGAACATAGACCCATTCATCATTGACATTGATTATGAGGAAGGAGAAAAAGAATTATCCTCTCACGAAGGTGAAGAGTTCATCTATGTTTTAGAAGGAGAAATTGAAGTAATCTACGGTAAAGATGCCTTCACAATTGGCGAAGGAGACACAATCTTTTATGATTCAGTAGTGCCACACCACCTTCACGCAAGTGGAAACGATAAGGCAAAAATACTCGCCGTATTATATACACCATACTAGGAGAGAGAAAAGTGAATAAAATAACTTTCAAACCAAATAAATTTTTCACAGAGGATTTGGGTTTCTACTTAACATTGCAATTGGGATTGCATTAATGATTTGTATTTTGGTTTAGTTATTTTATTAAAAAAATTGAGGTGAAAATATGAGCGAATTATTTACAGAATTACCAATTGGAAAATTTTTCGAATCAATGGTTGAAAAGCAACCAGATCATGAATTTATTGTTTATCCGGATAGAAATTTAAGATTCACATATGAAGAATTTAATGAAAGAGTAGATAACCTAGCAAAAGGAATGCTAGCTATTGGAATTGAAAAAGGCGATCGTGTTGGAATTTGGGCAAAAAATGTCCCTGAATGGTTAACATATATGTTTGCAACTTCTAAAATAGGTGCAACAATAGTGACAGTTAACACAGCATATCAGGCTCATGAATTAGATTATGTATTAGGCCAATCCGAGATGAAAGCTTTAGCAATGACCGATGGATTTAGGGATACAAGTTATTTTGATATTATTAATGAACTTGTCCCGGAACTTAAAACAAGTGCAAGAGGAAACTTAGTATCTGAAAAATTCCCATATTTAAAATTTATTTTCCATGTAGGTCAAGAAAAACACCGTGGAATGTTTAATACTAATGAATTATTATTACTTGGAATGAACTATGATGAAGAGGAGTATCAAAAAGTAAAAGATGCAGTAAGTCAATATGATGTAATTAATATGCAGTACACTTCAGGAACTGAAGGTTTTCCTAAAGGTGTAATGCTTTCCAGCCGTAACATTTTAAATGATGGTTATTATATTGGAGAAAACATGAATTACACTGAAAAAGACAGATTGCTCTTACAAGTGCCTCTTTTC
This sequence comes from Methanobrevibacter sp., assembly GCF_017539065.1. GTDB lineage: Archaea > Methanobacteriota > Methanobacteria > Methanobacteriales > Methanobacteriaceae > Methanocatella. Next base: position 116,434 of record NZ_JAFYHP010000031.1, on the reverse strand, counting down.
CATTGTTTTGGAACTGTTTTAGGAGTAATGGCGGTCATAACTCATGGTTCCACCATGGTTGTTTTAGAGGAATATGATCCGCTTTTAGCTATTTCTTCAATTCAAAAAGAAAAATGCACATCAGTTTATGGCGTTCCTACCATGTTCATCGGAATGATGAACCATCCAATGTTCGACATGTTTGACATGAGTTCACTACGTACAGGAATTATGGCAGGATCAACTTGTCCTGTTGAAACCATGAAAGATGCAATTGAAAAAATGAACATGAAAGAGATTACTAGTGTTTATGGGCTTACTGAAGCAGGACCGGGTTTTACACAAACCAATGCTGCCGATTCATTTGAGAAAAAAATCAATACTGTGGGAAGAAAATTCCCAAACATTGAAGTGAAAATCGTTGACCCTGAAACTGGTGAAGAGTTAGGTCCTGGTGAAACAGGCGAGATAATGTGTAGAGGTTTTAATGTTATGAAAGGATATTATAACATGCCTGAAAAAACCGCTGAAACTATTGAACCTGACGGATGGTTACACTCAGGAGACCTTGCAACAGTGGATGAAGACGGATACTACTCAATTGTGGGCCGTATCAAAGACATGATTATTAGAGGTGGAGAAAACATTTATCCACGTGAAATTGAAGAATTCTTATTTACTCATGATTGTGTTCAGGATGTTCAAGTTGCAGGAATTCCAGATGAAAAGTACGGAGAAATTGTAGGCGCATTCATCATTAAAGAGAATGGATTTGAAGATGTGACTGAAGAGGATATCCGTGATTTCTGTATTGGATCAATTGCAAGGTTTAAAGTACCTAAATATGTGTTCTTCGTTGATGAATTCCCACTAACAACAAGTGGTAAAATCCAAAAATACAAATTAGGAGATTTAGGTCTTAAACTTCTAGACGAACGTCGTGAAAGAGGAGAATTATAGTTCTCCATTACTTATTTTTTTTTAATTTTTAACTTCCAAAATTCTTCTTCAAATGTTAAAAAAACAAAACATTTATATATTATAGGAACCATAAATTATTATACACTTTAAATTATCGAAATAATTTAACCACATCATTTAAAGAAAATTATGAATTTAGACTCTGTACGAACTTTTTAACATTGGAGGCTGATAAAAATGACACCACAACTAAAATCAACTACATATTGGAGTGTAGTGTTCTTTTAGACTTATAATGCTTAATCTAAATTTCACCAAGATTAAGCGAAAATTTACAGAATTGCTTATTGGACTATTCTAGCAACGGCTATCGTTGAGTTGGGTTATATCCTTAAACAAAAACTATCATCATTTGGAGAGAAATTAATGGAAATTAAGAGAAATATCAATTTAAATGTTAAAAAGACTGTTGAAAACTCTGTAGCGGGAAATGAGGAATTTCATTTCTATGTGGATGAAATTACATCCAATGATTACATGCCGACCTATGCTGGGAAGGCAGATGAAAAGTATACATTCGATGAAATGAATGACGAATTCTTTGAATTCTTGAATCGTAAGGCAAATGAGGATGGAATATATATCCGTCTTGTATTTGCAACAGCTAGTGAAATTGATGGTGAATCTGTATTCGAATTGGAATATGGTGACAATAAAGAAGAATTTAGAACAAAAGACATTGATGATGTCTTAATATTTGAATTTGCAGACTTCGGGATTAAAGTAAAAGGTTCCGAGGTTACTTTTGGAGCAACTATTGAAGGAGGTTGTGGACAGACCCCCTACTTTGCCGAGTTTGGATCAAGCAAAGCAAATGAGAAATTTATTTCACTTGAAAATCCTTTAAACAAAAAGGTTATTGAGATTATGGAGGGGATGATACTATGATTAACAGTCTTGTAACAGTTGTACAGTTGATTGTAATATTAATTTCATTAGCATTAGTGCTATACACATTATTGATTAGAGGGGATAATAATAGAAGTTCGTATATAATGTTTTTGCTTAATTTATGTTTGTTGTGGATGTTATTGATTTAAGAGGTTTCAATGGAGTTTAATTGGGATAAATATACGGTAGAGATTGGTGAATTTTTAAATGTTGAAACGTTAAGGGAAATTGATTATGGAATTTTAGACTTATCAGGAATTAAAGATTGTGAACTTAAAGAAGTTCTTCTGTTCTTTGAGGAACTTCTAACAATGGAGCTAAAGCTGAATTACTTGGAGAATGAAACTGGACTGTTTAGAGTTCAAGTTATTGAAAATAAATATTATTATAATGAATTTGGATATATCATTGAATCTGATTCAATTTATGAGTTAAAGGAATTGGTTCAATCTGAAAACAGAATATGGTATGTCTTTGATGAGATATTGGCAGGGAGATTATTAGTTCAATCAGGGGGTAGGAAATGAATACATGTCCGAATTGCTTAAAAAAATTAAATGAGAATTTCGCATATTGCTATGAGTGTGGAAGCGAAATTGATGGTGAAATCATAGGAGATTTTAAAACAAATCTCCTAAATGTTTTCCAGGTTAATAATGGATATATCTACATATTCTCAGTTCATGGAAGACAAATTGTCTTGAAAGCTGATTCACTTGAAGAGTTAGAGGAGTTAGTCAGGATACATAAATTTCCATGGATGGAACTTGAAAATAAACATTTAAGCTTTGAAGCATCTAAAATTAATGCTTCAACTTGAATTTCATGCTGACAGCTGTTTAACTGGGTTTTTTTACTTCATTCATATTTGTCTCACCTTTTTAACTCCTATAAATTCGTTTTTTCCCAGTTAAACAGTAAAATTATCTTTTAAAATTTACATAAGTTATTTATCTTATTCAAAACAAATAATGTTAACAATGATTAATGAAATTAATATAAAAAGATTAGATGAACTTATCGGAGATTTTGACACTCCATTTTTCAATTATCTACTTTATTCCTATGATTTGACTTTACAGGAATGTGAGGAAATAATCGAAAAACTAAAAAGTGACATTGCATCTAATAAAATAATTTCAAATAATATTGTATCAACATTAGATGATTATCTTAAATCAAAAGTCATTGACTTAGAAAAGCAGGAAAAAATAGAGTTCTTATCTTCATTGATTCAAGAAGACAACGATTTTTATATTAAATACTTAAAAAAATATGATCTTGATTCTGAGGACATTAATATGATTTATGAAAGGGTTGAATCTAAAATAATTAATGATAATATAAGTGATTTTGAAATCAAACGGTATTTGGAGTATTATTTTTTAAATTCCGTTAAGCAACTTTCATATATAAATGAATTGGATAATATTGTTGGTAGGAATTATGATACGTTAATAATAACCAACCTTAAAAAGAAATATCCTATCCTGCAGGATCGGGACATTGTAGAGATAATTTCCAATATGTATGGGGAAATCATCGAGGCAAAAGAATTTAAAAAGGGTATTAAAAATGAATTTAAACGTCAATGCATGGTTAAAAGTGAAAATAAAAAGGCTCAATGCCGTAAAAAATTAGATTATTTTGTTGAAGGCAGTGGGGATTCATTTTCCAAATTAATTAAATTTAAAAGACTTTCCAAAGATGATGGAAAAATCATTGTTTCCGAGATTAAAGAGGATATTTCAAAAGGTTTGATTCAACCTGAAAGTATTGATGGTGTTTTTATAACTAAACGTTTTAATGATTATAATGAGAGAGAGTAGTGTTTTTACTTTTCTTAAAAGTAAATTTAAGAATTTATATGACTTATGTGAAGTCATGGAAAAATTTATTGTATTGAAGAAATATGACCTAGCCATGGCTACCGCAAAAGTTATCTTGGATTTATTTTGCCACCAAACCAAAAAGGAATTGGTCTTCACAATCGATGTTTTTAATGACCCGACATTAATGTTAAAACAAAGAGACCTTGAAAGTGTTCATAAAACATTGTTCAAATATATCTATGAGGATTATTTTGTAGGATTTGAGGAGTTTTTACAAGTTGACTATGAATTTGATTTCTCATTTTTGGGACACAATCCGAAAATCACTAATGAGGACATATACCTGATTTTAGATAACCTTGAAGTTAACTCAATAAAGCCGTCATTAATTGATTTGGAAGGCGAAGATTTGATATCCATTGAAGAGCTAGATTCAGCTGATAAGATCAGGGCTTTAACTTTAATTGAAGAAAATTTAAATAAATTCATTAAAGAGCAAGTTCTGACCCTAGATTTATTTGATAGTGAAGGAAATCCATTGTCAAGGCCTTTAAACTTCCAAGCATTTAAAAAAGCTGATAGGTGCACGGTACGTGAAATTCCTCCTGACGTAAATCTGGATGAACATCAAAAACAAGCTGTCGAGTTTATAGGCAAACCCCTGGTTATAAACGCAGGTCCCGGCGCAGGTAAAACAAGGGTAATAATTGAAAGGGTATTATATCTGATAGAAAATGGAGCAAGCCCCGAATCAATACTTGTAATCACATTTACAAATAAAGCTGCCGATGAATTACGTGAAAGATTTAAAAAAGACACAAAATTAGATTTAAATATTATTAATCAAATGAGAATAAGTACAATTCACAGTTTTTGCAGGTCTATTCTTTCTGATTTTTGTGATATTCCATATAATTTACTTAAAAGAGAATCTGAAAGAAATCTGTTTTTTAACAAACACAGAAAAGACTTAGGATTTACGGGTCCCGCATTTTTAAGGAATTATGAGTCAGGTCAAGTTTTAAAAAAATATGATGAGTTTGCATTATTTGAAGTTGACTGTGAAGGTTTAATCGATTATATCGAATCAAAATACACTCCGTCAGATGAATATCTATCATTCATTGATGAATTTTACCAAAATCATCCGAAAACCCAATATCCGACCAAAAAAGACATCAAACAACACAAATTTCAATGTGATGTTTATAAAGCAAGATATTTGCAGATTGCAAAATCATATGAAGATTGGATTGAATTAATGGAAAGCGAACATGTCTGTGACCAGAATTACCTTTTAGTTAAAGCCCTTGAAATATTGTCAGATGAAAACAACTTGAAACAAGTAAAATACCGAAATGTTTTGATTGATGAGTTTCAGGATACCGATGCAATCCAAATGCAAATTTTCGAACACATGAGAAGCATAGCAGATACATTCACGGTTGTTGGTGATGCTGACCAGAGCATATACTCATTCAGAGCAGCAAACCCGAAATTTTTCAATGATTATTCAAATAATGACGAATTTGAAAATAAGATCCTTATAAATAATTATCGCTCAACATCGGACATTGTCAAGTTCAATGAGGAGTTCATCCGTGAAAAACGTGTAAATCAAAAGGATTTGAAAACTACTAACGAATCTAAAATGCCGGTTTACATGCTTGAAAATTCACGTCCTGAAGATGAGTATCGAGGAATTGCATATATTATTAAAAACCTTAAAAGTTCAGGTAAAATTTCCAAATATAGTGATATTTGCGTATTGTTTAGAAGCCATAAAGATAAAAAAGACATTCTTGAAGAATTTGAAAAACAGGAAATCCCATATTATCTTAAGGGAATCGATGATTTAATATATCAGGATGAAGTGAAAGCTGTTCTGACCCTGTTATGGTATATGCTGCCTTTTGATCCAACTAGAATAGCTTATTATGGGGATGGGGGTCAATGGATTAACTTATCCTCTTTCACAGATAAATATTATGATGCATCAAAAGTATTTAAGCTATCTAATAAAACCCAAGAAATATTAAATGAAATCGAGCTGAAGTACCATTCAAATGTTTTAAGAATTAAAAATAAATTTGAAGCGATGGATTCCGATTCCAAATCAACTTCAATTATGGATGTTGTCCGCGATTACTCTGATGAGACATTAGATAAAATCTTTAGAAAAGTAGGAGTTATAGATTTAAGTACATATTCACGCGATGAATTTAGAAGTATTGGAATTACTGATGAGCATGATTTAGACTTATTTGAGGGATTAAATGATTTAAAATCATCTTTAAGCGATGTAAGATTAACTTCCCTTGAAGTATTTTATGAATTAATAAAAATCACAGGATATGCTGATGAATTACTTTCTAGGTCTGATTTTGAAGCTAAAAAAGCGGCGCTTAATTTAGCATTGATTTCCGAGATAATTTCCGATTATGAAAATATCATGGGAAAATATGATTTAATCGGTTTATTCAATTATCTGTATCGTTCACTTAAATATTACTCATGTCCAATTAATGAAGAGGAAGACAACTCACAAAAGGTCCATATTATGACAGTTCACAAAGCAAAAGGCCTGGAGTATCCTGTTGTGATAACTGCATCCATTAAAGATCGAAGTTTTCCGCTCACCTTTTCAGCCCAACGTAAATCACATATTTACAATAATTATCCTGTTTATCCGACTCCCAATGAATTCTTAAAATATAAAATTTCAGAAGAAAAGGAACCATTAGAATTTAACCGAGAAGAGGAAAGGGTGGTTTATGTTGCAAATACCCGTGCTGAAGAATTATTGATATTATCTACAGTATTGCCTCGCACAGGCAGCAGAACTCCAAAAGTACTGCAGGACTTTGAAAACGATTTGGTTAGAATAGAGCCATCTGACGTATTTAAAATGAAAAAGGTAACTTCCCATTTGATTCGTGATTCTAATTTATTTAACCAGATAGACTTTGAAAGCATTTTAAGCGATTATTTGTTCTGTCCTTTAAGATACAATTTGGAATCTAATTTAAAATTCAAAAACCCAAAAAATATTAATAAATTTGTTGATTCTAAACTTAGGATAATTGTTAATCGTCTTCACAATGATAAATTTATGACTGATTGGGATAAAGAGAGTATAGAAAATCTGGTTTCGGAAGTCATTAAATCATATTCATTTTCATCAGGTGAAAAGAGTTTAAAAGATTTATTTAATAATTTCGCTGATTACTGGCAGGTTTATGGCAAAAATTTTGATGTGGTTGAAACTGCCTATCCGGTTAGTTTGGATGTAAAAGGCTATGATATTAATGGGGTCATTGATCTGATAATTTCTGAGGGTGAAGGAGTGAGTCTTGTTCACTTTATCCGTACAAGGGATGAGATGAAAAACTATCATTCATTTTACATGGAACTTTTAAGTTATTATGCAAGGGCATTAAGCGAAATGGAAGATGTAAAAGTTGAAAATTTGATATTATATGTTTTGGATGAAGGAAAACTCTATGAAAAAGAATATGTCAAAAATGAATTTATATTGGAGTTTTTAGAAAGTGTAGTGAAAAATATTTCTGAAGATAACTACTCAAAACATTCTGTAAGCTGTGATAAATGCGAATTCAGTGGACTGATTTGTCAAGTTGAGAGATATTAATTTATAATTATTATTACAATTCCAGATTAACTTACATATTAAATTCCTTTTTTTGCTACGATAAAATCAATTTTGATTACTTTTCAAATGCTCTCTTAGCAAAATATTAAATATTAATTAGATTAAATTATTACACATTAAATACTTGTTAAAGTGTTTAAATTGGTTATATACACAAATTAAAAGAAGGTAATATAATGAAATTTGCACATTTAGCAGACACTCATTTAGGTTACCGTCAATATGGATTATTTGAACGGGAAAAAGACTTTTATGAAGTGTTTGAAAAGGTTATAGATAAAATAATTGAAGAGAATGTAGACTTTGTAATACATAGCGGGGATTTATTTGAAACCGCAAGACCTTCACCTATGGCACTTTTAACATTCCAAAAAGGATTATTGAAACTTAAAGGTGCAGGAATCCCAATGTATGCAATAGCTGGAAACCATGATTCTGTAATGCGTAAAGGTTCAATTCCACCGCAGGTAATCTTTAAAAAATTAGGACTAAAAGTAATCAGTACTATTAATCCAACATATATGCACGGAGATATATTTATTGCAGGATTACCATACTATCCGGCATCACATGGAAAAGCTTTAAAAAGTAAATTGGCCGAATTATCCCAAAAAGCAACAAACCATGATAAAGCAATTCTAGTTTTACACCAGGGAATAGACAAATACTTTGGTTATAATTATGAATTGGAAATAGGCGAAATTCCAGATAACTTTGATTATTATGCGTTAGGCCATATTCACAAATATGTTAACGATAAATTCGGAAGGGGCAGATTGGTTTATCCTGGATCTAGTGAAGTTTGGAAAACATCAGAGCTTCAGGATTATCATGAAAATGGTAAAGGATTTGTAGTTGTTGACTTTGAAGGTTCAAAACCAATCGTTAAAAGAGTTAAAATAGATATCCCAAGAGAATTTATCAAAAAAACAATTGATTATTCTAACTTAGAAAAGGATATTTCATCAATTAAAGACACTATTAAAGATTTTGATAAAAAACCTATTCTGAATTTAACAATAAATAATGTTGAATCAGACACTAAAGGGATATATGATATTATTAAGGAAGAATTAGGTGATCTGGCATTAATGATTAGGCCTTCATTTAATCTTGCAGGCGAAGAACCGATTGACGTTGGGGAGTTAACCGCTAAATTAGGTCCTGAAAAGCTTTTAATAATGCAACTTGAAGGATATGGCAATAGTGATGTTGATATTTTAGCCACTGATTTGTACAAATTATTGTCCAAAGATAAATTTGATGAAGCTAGAGAAATTATTGCCCAATTCTATGATGAACATTATGCGAGTGTCGCTGAAGATGTTGAATTTAAAACTGAAGAACCTCCAGAAAATGAGGATGTACAAAAAACACTTAAGGAGGATTAAAAATGATTTTCAATAGATTAAAATTATATAATTTTAAATCCCATGAAAACACAGTAATTAGATTTAATAAGGGGATTAGTGTCATTGTCGGAGAGAATGGTGCAGGAAAATCAACAATCCTTGAAGCAATTAGTTTTGCATTATTCAAACAACATACAGGTAAAAAAATTGACGATTTGGTAAGAAATAATGCATCATCAATGACAGTTGAGTTAGAATTCACATCTAACGGCAGGGAATATAAAATAGTCCGTCAGAAAAAATCAAACTTAAAGTCTTCTTTGTTTAAAAGGACTTCTTCAGATGGAGGGTATGTGCATATCTGCACTGGCGATAAGGAAGTATCTAATGAGATTCACCAGATATTGGATATCGATTCTGATCTGTTCTTGAATGCAATCTACATAAGACAAGGAGAAATTGCAGAATTAGTTGATAAAACATCCGCTGAGAAAAAACTATTAATAGGTAAATTGTTAGGACTGGATTCTCTTGAAAAAGCATGGAAAAATCTTTTACCATTAATAAATGATTATGAAAATCAACTAGCTGAATTGAAAGGCAAATTGTATAATTCTAAAGAATTGCGTGAAGAATACACCCTAAAAAAATCAGAGTTAGACACTCTTAAAGATAGGGGCCATGAACTTGAAGAACAAATCGAAGATGTTAAAAAGATTTTAGATGAAATGGCTGAAAGTAAACGTAATATGGAAATAGAAAAAGAAATCTATGAAAGTCAAATCAACAGTCTTGAAGTTGAAAAGAAAACATTGTCTAAACTTGAAGAAGATAAACAGATGGTTCAAGAAAATTTAGATAAGATTCGTGAAGCCGAAGAGGAAATCGACAGATTATCCAAATATATTTCAAAATTAGATATTTATCTTGAGTTCGACAAAACTGTAGAAAACATTCGCAGATTGAAAAAAGAGGAAGAGGCAGTTGAAGAGAAATTAGCCGCTATTGATAATCAAAAATTAATTCTTTCAAATAAAATAGAAGGTTATAATAATTATTTGTCCTCAGAAGATGAAATCACTAAATGCAATGAACAAAAAACTAAATTAGAAAACGAATTAGATGCAATGTCTAAACTTGAAAGTGATAAAAAAGAGTTATTAACACAGATTGAAGATGAAAGAAATGATATTGACGATTTCTTTTCAAATGCTAAGGATAAATTATCCGAAAATGGATTGGATCAAGATGAATTAGCAAAAATTGATGACTTTAATCATTTAGATGAAGCAACTGTTAACTTTATTGATGAGATTTCATCAAAAATCGAAAAGTTATCAAAGGACATCATTGCTAAGAATGAAGAGATTGTTGTCTTCAAACAGAATATCAAATCTTGTGAAAAACCTTTAGATGAATTAGATGAAATCGATAATAAATGTCCTGTTTGCCAATCAGAAATAGATTCATTTAAGAAAAAAGAATTGATTAAACAATACAAATCTGAAATTGCTGAAAACAAAAAGCTCATTGTTCAAAATGAAGAAAGCCTTAGTTTATTTACTAAAAATAAGAATAGATTTGAGGAAAAACGTGAAGACCTTTCCGGATTGTCTAAAGAAATTGTTGAATATAAACAAAAATTCCATCATTTACAAGATGAGTTAGTTAGATTAAATAAAATCGATGAGCAACTCGAAGGTAAAGAGCAAATAAGCAATAAGCTTGGTGACCTTATATTGGATTTAGCTAATAAAAAATCCGCTCGTGAAGAATTCAAAGAAGAGCATGATGCATATATTCAAGCTCAAGGCGCTTTAGATGCTTTAGGAAGTGAAACCGATGCTCAATTAAAACTAAAACAAATAAAAAATGAGATAGATAATCAGGTCGTGATTATTAAAGGAATTATTGAGAAAGATCCTCACTTAAGTAGTGAAATCACTGAAAAGGAACTTGAAGATCGTATCAATGATTTAAAACAGAAAAATGAAGAGTATAATCAATACAAAGGGTTTATTAAAAATAAACAATCATTCATGGCTCAAATGGACTCTATTAAGGATGACATTGGCATGTCCTTAAATCAAATAGACATCACTAAAAATAAGATTGAAGCTTCAGCATTCAATCAAGAAAAATACGAGCAAATCCTGTTGAATTATGAGAAATATGAAGAGAAAAAAAATTCCTTCTCAACTGAACTTTCAGAGATCAAAGGCGAAGCACGGGAATCAATAAAAGTTATTAATGAATTAACAGGTAAAATTACTGCTGCTAGCAAATTCGAACAGGAGTACAATGATATTTCAGATTATATAAATTTACTTTCCCATATTAGAAATTTATATAGTAAAAATGGTGTTCAAAAAGATTTAAGGAATATTTCAAGGCCGATGATTCAAAAGCATACTAAAGAATACTTTAAAGAGTTTAACTTTAATTATTCGGATTTAACAATTGATGAGGAATATGATGTGACAGTTTATGGTCCTGAAGGCGAATCATCAATGACTATGGTCAGTGGCGGTGAAAAAATAGCTATTGCACTTGCTTTAAGATTGGGTATTACTCAAGCTATGGCAAATGGTGAATTGGATACTATTTTATTAGATGAGCCTACAATTCATTTAGATGCTTCAAGAAGGCATGAATTAATTAATTTATTAAAAGAAATGTCCTCTTTACCTCAAATGATAATTGTTACTCACGAAGCGCAACTTGAAAACGCCGCTGATAATTTAATTAAAGTTGAAAAAGAGAATGGTATTTCAAAAGTAATAATGTAGCTACATTATTACTATTTTTTTTACATTGTGTGTCTAGCATCTTTAATTGAATCGATAATACAATTAGCGTTCCATCCAACGATAGTTGCAGCATTTTCTTCTAGTATTTCTGGAACTTCTTCTAATCCGTATGGTCTTACTAAGACTATTGGTATGTCATATTTTTTACTAGCGTTTAATAGGTCTTCAAATAGTTCTTTATTATCATTGTATAGGCCGGCTAACATGATAATTCCGTCCACTTTGCTGTAAAATTCTTCGCTTGCTGTTGAATATGATCCTGACATTGATTCTTTCCATAAAAAGTCAACTTTGGAATATAATTTTTCTGTAAATTGACCATATTCGTTATTTCTATCGAAACCGTTAGTGATAATTAAATTGTATATTTTGTCATTTCTTTCATCTTCGAACATCTAAACACCTTGCTTTAATTTTAACCTTTTATGATATAAAAATATTTATTAATTTTAAAAGTTAAGATTATATTAGAATTGTTTAGGAATTATTTTTTATGAAAGCTGCAGTAATAGGATTAGGTGTGGAAGGAAAAAAAGCAGTAAACTCTCTTTTAAAACATGGTTGGGAAGTTTATGCAACTGATTTGAATATTAATGTTGATTTAAATGGTTTAAATTTGCCAATATTGGATATGGATATGATTGATGACAATCAAACAGTTTCTATTGTTGGAGATAAAATAACTGTTGATTTGGGGTTTACTAATTCTTATGCTATTGAAGAGTGTGATGCAATAGCTTTTAGCCCCAGTATGTATGGGGGCTCTTTTGCTAATAAACTATTGGAAAACGGCACATTATTAAGTGATATTTTAGAAAAGCATAAAAATATTTTCACAATTGGAATTACAGGAACAAATGGTAAAACTACAACAGTCCATATGTTAAAAAATATTTTGGAAAATGCCGGTAAAAGAGTATTGGTCGGTGGAAACGGCGGTGGAGGATTTTCAGGTTATTATGATTTAATCCTCGAAGCTGAAGAAGGAGATTATGATATTTTGCTTGTTGAAGTCTGTGATATGACTTTAGACTTTACAAATTACTGTTTTGATTTTGATATGGTTGGACTTACTAATATTGGTAATGATCATATGGATGTTCACAAAACCATAGCAAATTATAAAGATTCCTTAGTAAGATTTTTCACAGGCAAAACAATTTTTACAGCATATAATCAAGATTTCAACGCTGATTTTAAAGAAGCGGCTAAAAAAACTATTCCTTATTTTGCCTATCAAGATGAATTGCAATTAATCGGAAAATTCAACTTACTTAATGCAGGATTGGCAACTGCTATTGCAAAGGAGTTAAAAGTACCTAAGGATGTTATTAGACAAACCCTTGCTGATTTTAAAGCTGTTCAAGGCCGTTTAGATGTGTACAAGATTAATGATGCTGATGTTTATGTGGGCAAAACCGATAATTCAGATGCTTTAGCTTCAGTTTTAAAAGAAAAAGATTTCTATGCATTATTTATTGGAACTCCGAGACATAATGAGGTTCATAGATTAGATATTTTAGATGTTGCCGCGGAATATAATCCAGAAGTCATTGTTTTGTTCCCAGGTTTAGATGATACTCTTGATATTGCAATATACAGGCTCCATTCCTTGGGGTATATGGGAAATATTATAACCGTTAACACTCTAGACCAAATCATTGAACTGGTTGCAGAGTACTCTCATGAAGATGCTATTTTAATTGGAGGAAATGGTCAAGATACAATTATAGATATTCAAGAAAGGATTAAATTGATTTCAGAAAAGTTATGACCAGTTAATAACATATTTATATAACGTTTTTTATAATTATTATTGTATATTTATTGGGTGTATTAAATGAGAAACGGTTGGAGAAAAATTTCAATTGCTATTTTGATAGTATTAATTTTTTTATGTATATTTGTAGCTTTTACTAGTTCTGCAACTACAAATTATACTGCTGAATCCGTAACAAATGAATACAATCTTCCTATTGGCCAATCCATGTTTGAAAATCAATCTATTGTAGGTACAACTAATCCGGTCGAAGTTCCTTTAATATCTAATGCAGGATTTTTATTGCATCAGCTTTTAGCTTTAGATTTACAGGGCATTTTAATGGCTACATCAACTGGTGTTGTTCCGTTTGACTTTACTACTGTTGCAGGAGAGGGTATTGATTCTTACGGTAATGTTGTTGATGTTGAGGGTCCTGGCTTTTTAACTTATGCTGGAGATAAATTAGTTGTAAAAGCACCGGATAATTATGTTTGGGCTTATAGTGCACCATATAAATGGCTAGAAAAAACAGAATCCGGTCTTGATATTTATGAAGATGGCAAATTGGTCAAATCCGTTCCTGTTGACCAAATTAGGAATCTGGACTATAAAAGTGATTATTATAATGGCACTACAATTGCAAATTGGTATAATTATGATGCATCTGTAGGCTCTACTTTTACTTTAGAAAAAGGAATGGTTGGTTTTTCCGATGGAAGGAATAATATTAGCTCATCTGATGTTCCCAAAATATTCGGTCAAGACGTGGTAGATTACGCTTTTGAATATCCTACTGGTTCTCCAATTTTGTTATATTCTGGAAATTACACTGCAGAAAGCGGTGAAGCTTATGGTACTTCTTTAGGTTCTCACCCTGAATATGGTAATTATGTAAGAGAAATAAATGCAAGACAATTCGTACAAGCATGGAATGGAACTGTTATTCCTCCTAATTCAACATCCAGTGGAAAAGATTATATTTACTTCGAATCCGCTAAAGATTCTGAAGCACCTGGTGGAAGTGCAGCACATGGAGTATGCCCTCCAGCTAGAGCTTTAAGAGCAGCTGTTACTGCAGAAGGATTTGATTTGCCTGTTGGTATGTCTTGGGATGAAAATGCGGTTCTGTTTGGATTCAATCCAGCTCAGGATATTACAGTAACCAACAACCATGACTATCCAGTCAAAATTAATATGTGGACTGAAGGTGAAGGTACGGGTATGGGCATTTATTGTCAAATAACTAGATATATTCCGAATGGTTGAATATATCTTTCTTTTTTTTATTTTATGTCAATCTCTACTATTATTACTGCGGCTGGAAAAAATTCTAGAATGAGGAAGGATCAGCTTTCTCGAGGAATGGATTTAACAAATAAATTAATTTTACCATTTAATAATAAGACTGTTATAGAGACAACTATAGACAATGCACTATCCTTAAATATTGATGAATGCATTGTTGTACTTGGCCATTATGCTAATGAAATAAAGGAAGCTATTTTTGATAATTATAAAGATGACGTAAAATTCATTGAAAACAACCCTGTGGATGTAGGTTTATCAGTGTCATTATACAATGGTTTGTCAAATTCTGAATCCGATTTTGCATTATGTATTACAGCAGACCAACCAACAGTCTCAACTGAAACATTCAATAAAATGATTGAAGTAAGTCAAAATAGTGAAAATCCATATAAAACTATATCAATTTTGCGTAGAAGAAAAACAGGTTTATTAGATACCGCTGAAGGCCTTGGAATGCCTTTTGTAGCACCTCGTGAAAACCTAATGAAATATTTGGAAAATGAAAATGATAATTTAAATCCGATTTTACGTAAAATATTTGATGATGGATACACATTTTATGGAATAAAAGAAAAAAATGAAAAAGAGTTATTAAATATTAATCACTATGATGATTATTTAAAACTCTTAGATTGATTCAAGGCCTGAAATAACTTCTTCGATTTTGGCTTTACTAATGCCGACTGTCATTTCATTATCTTTAATATCAGCTGCCTTTCTTGAACCGTCACAGCCTAAAGTGAAGTTTATGCCATCTGCTAAATATGGGTTAGCAAATGCGTCACCGCATAATGATTGAATACCTGCAAATGATGGGTTAATTTTCTCACCAGTTTTATAAACAATACTTTGAGCAAGTTTCATTCCGCCAACAGGTTCTGTAATGACTTGAATAACATCAGCTTCAAAATCAGCTTCATCTAACGGTGCATAAATCATGCCCCAACTGATATCTTCGATGATTGAAAGTTTTCCAGTGAGTTTTTTAGCAGTTTCTAAATCTTGGAATCTGCCTAATGAAAAGTATTTTTCACCATTTGCTAATTTTTCAGGCATGTCCCTAAGACCAATAGCCCCTGCTCCTCCTAAACATAGTTGTTGGTCTATTGTTGAGTAAAATTTATCACCTAAAGAAGCTTTTCTAACCATTTCGCAATGTCTAATCTTTTCATCAATTAAATCATAACCTTCAGGAAGGTCTTCTTCTGTTTTAATTAATTTCATTGCTACAGGTTTAGCATCAAGATTAATTTTACTTTCGATCATTTCACAATATTTTTTGTTTTTCTCCAGATTATCTGCCATACTATCACCTAAATTATTATTTGTTTTAAGGAATTTTTATATCTTTGTTTTTAACACTGTTATTTTTACAGAATGTCTTAAAATCGCAAGCACTACAGGTTCTCTCATCTGATTCTGCTTTCCATGCCTCCTGAATCTTACAGCCTTTAATTTCTTTGATTAATGAACTTTCAATATTGAAAACAACGCTGTCAAATCTATCCAGTGAATCATTGATCTCTTCTTTATCAATGTTAATTATTCTAATTGATCTGGCTATTTTAAACTCTTCACTAAGTTCCGGTGCCTTGTCATCTTCGCTCCAATTCATTATCAACTCAATATCATTGGCGAATTTGCTATAATCAATAGCATCATCGGTTAGGTCATTAGCGATTTCCTCTTGAATTAGGAGCAAATCCTCTTTTGAAGGTACAAGTTCATTTAAATAGAATATTATTCCAGCAAAAATTGGTTTTGAATCCTCCTGTTGGCGTCTAAGCCAAGTATATGTTAAAATTTGTTGCCTATGGTTCTCCCAAGGATTATTGAATTTATTAATGCTTTTCAAAGGAGGTCTTTTCATGCCTTTGTAATCAATGATAATTTCATATTCGTCTCCGTCACTATAATTAGCAATGCGTTTTCGAAATTCAGGATCTTTTTTTAGAAATTCAATTATTTTATTATTGTAGTTATCCAAATTGCTTTGATTAAGGTTATCATTGATTTTAATGGAACTTAATACATCTACAACTCCATTTATTCCATAATAATTTGACCTACTGACGTTTTTTTCATAATTGGGCATGTTTCTTATTCCTTTTATTAAAATTTCAGTAGAATCAATTAAAGGAAACAGGTGAGGCCCCCATATATTTATGGCCTTTTCAGCTCTTGCACTAGCCAATTTTTTATGGTCATGTTCATTTAATTCATCAGCTGTTAAATCGCTGTTTAATAAACTGTAAAATAAATCTTCATCATAGGGATAAAGCCCATCCACTTGCAATCGTATATCAATCATATCTTCAATTGGCCTAATGTCAGTTTTCCAATCCCATGGGAACTGTTTATTATTCAAATCCCATTCCAGATATGCCTCTTCCAGTACGCCATGAATAAATTCCCCAAACCATCTTTGCACAGGTTTTGAAGGAGGCAATGTTCCCTTATTCTGATATCTATATTGCAAGTTGCATGTTAAAAATGACAATAAGTCTCCTGTTAGACTGTATTCAGGAATCATATATGATTTTGATCGGGAAGGTAATTTCATGTTCAATCTCCTATATTAAGTATATTTCATCAAATCCAATGTATTCTTCATCTCTACTCCATCCGAGAGCTACATTTGGTATATTAAAGTGTTTATTCTTGCGGGTAAATCCTACAATTGACTGATTTAGGCCAACTAATAGCAATACACTTTCGGCTCTTGAAAATGCAACAAAATAAAGGCGTGTTAAATCATCAAATGATCTATCTTTTTCGCTTCTTGTAGGTTCTCCGAGTTCACTGTATTGCCGTATTGTATCTTCAATTGTAATGTTTTCAGGTTCCTTATTAGGAAATCTTAATCTTTTAGTTTTAACATGATTGTCTCTGAATCTGGAACCCACATCAACAATAACTAATGGGAATTCCAATCCTTTGGATTGATGGATTGATAAAACATTTATTCTGTCATCCGGCAATGTTTCAAGCAATGTTTCATCGATTTCTATTCCTCCAGTTGACAGGGGGATAAAAATATTCCATATTGCTTCCAGAATTGATTCTTTTTCTTCTTGTTTATTAACAAATGAGATATTCGAATAGTATTTGCTGAAAAAACCAGTTTGGGTTATGGATTTGGTTATTGCCTCTAAATAAACAATTCCTTCGACATCCTCTTGCAAATCTTCAATCCAAGTTACTAATTTATAAGCCAACTCCATTAAACTAGCTTTTTTAGGCCATTTATCAGTGCCTCTAGGTATTCTATTCTGCCAATACAGGACAAATTGACTTAATGTAAGCGGTTCACGAGGTTCTGGATTAAGTTTAATATACTCTCGCGCAGCTGCTCTCCATCTTGTCATTGTTACTTTGGCCAAATTTGGAATTGTTTTATCGCTGATTTGAATTTTACTTTCAGGGTCTATACATTCAAGCAATAGTCCACAAAATATTGAAACGACATCTATCTTTTGCAGTTCGATTCCTCTTGGGTTGAACACTTCAATTGGGTTTTTTTGCTTTTTAAGATTCTTTCTAAGATAATATAATAATGAACGGGAACCGAATTGGTTCTCTTTAGGCGAATAGGATAATATTGCTATATCTGATGCGGACCCAAATTCGCTATTTAGTTTCAGACTAATCCTTTCAATATCCTTTCCTTCTTTTTCTTTTTGCGCATTGAGTTGTTGCAGTTTAGCAATGTCAATGTTTCCATTTACTTGTTTGAAATATTCCTCATCAAGGACTTTTAAGACTTTTAAATTAACTTCACCTTTATTTATCAGTTTTGAAATTAAATTGGACAAGTCCCTTGAAAGCATTTCAACATTATTTCTAAACAATCCAAGGACTGGCATTTTATCTTTTTCAAAATCAGGAGCAATAATTTTAGGTTTATTTTTAACTCTTGCTGATTGATATTCCTCATCAATTTCAACAAACCGATTGCAATGGTTAATGATATTTTCCGTAGAGCGATAATTAGTTTTAAGATTGATTTCCTCAACATCTATTCCTAATTTATCTTTAGCTCTCTTTTTATAATTTGTAAATAAATCTACGGTAGCCCCTCTGAATCTGTAAAGTGATTGGTCATCGTCTCCCACAACAGTGATATTACCATTGTTTTGCAGTGCCGATTTAGCAATAGTAAAGTAGATGTCCTCTTGAATCAAGTTTGTATCCTGATATTCGTCTATTAAAACGATTTTAACATTATCTAAAAACACATCTAATTTATGCTGTTTAAGCAATTTTAAGAATCTGGATTCGACCATTGCAAAATCCATTGTGTTTCTCTTGATTAGTATTTTTTCATAGTCTTTAATACAATCAAGGGCTGTTCGCATCCCTTTGTCGTTTTCAACGGCATCATATAATTCATCCATGTTTACTTGGTCGTGATAGATTCTATCTTTTATTTCAAGTATTGTTTCACTCATTTGAGAGGGTTCATCAAGCCTTTCCCTACCGGTTAATCTTTTTAGAAATTCCTGTAAATCTTTATCCTTATATCTTTCATTTTCACTCAGTATTTTTATCATTGCGGAGTTTGAAACAAATTTTTCAATGACTATAGGATGGTTTGTTCCAGGATCTCTGTTTTCCCGCATTATCTCGTCTGCGAGTTTATCAGTAGTGCCTACCTTTATCTGGTTAAAATCGATTCTGACTATTTTTGTGATAATGTCAAAGTCATCCGTATTCTCAGCAATATAGTTTTTTATTTCATCTCCCCAACCCAAAATCCTTGAATTTAACTCTTCAGCCGCTTTTTTTGTAAATGTTGTTGCTAGTATTTCACTCGGATTAATGTCGTCAACAAATATGAATTTTAATATTTTCAGAACCATCACTGTTGTTTTACCGCTTCCGGGACCTGCAACTAAAAATAATGATTGGTTAGTTGGCGATAATATTGCCTTTTTCTGGTCTTCATTTGAAGAAATATCCCTTTCAAGTACTTTTACAACAATTTCTTCAAATTCTTCATATGAAATCATTACGTTACCTCTCTTAATTAAATGTATGTATTAAAGTTATTTATAATGATTTAGAGAGCATTTGAAAACTATTTTAATTAACTTTTTTTGATGTAATATCACAAATATTTGAGCTATGAAAACTTTTATTTAATCAAAAAAATAGATTGAAAATCATGGGAGTAAACACTTCCATAATATGCATAAGTTAGAAGCAATTTTGTTTCTAACTTACTATTTTTAAGGAATTTAAATTTTTCGAATACTTATCAAATGCTCTCTCGTTTGATTTATATAAAGTTACGATTAAAATATAAACATTAACTAGGGGTTTAGCTGATATTATGGGAGAGGTTGACAATATTGATATGTTTAAAAATGATGTGAGGTATAGGGAGAATATAGCTCATGTTGAAACAATACCTGCTAAAAAAGCTAGTTTTAAAAAAGTCGATAATTTAAACGAAAGAATTGTTGAGTATCTTTCCTCAAAAGATATTAGATTATACCAACATCAAGCGGATACATATGAGGCTATCCAAAATGGTGAAAATGTCATCATAACCACACCTACTGCTTCTGGAAAAACTTTGGCTTTTAATTTGCCCATAATGGAAACAATGATTGAAGATAAAGATGCAACAGCATTATACATCTACCCTGCAAAAGCCCTGTCAAATGACCAGCTGCATGTTTTGGAAAACATGGAACATGAATTAGATATAAAAATCAATCCCAGAACCTATGATGGAGACACACCAAGGGAAGATAAAAAGGGGATACGCGAAAAGTCAAGGATTGTTTTAACCAACCCTTATCAACTCCATTTAATTTTATCCTGGCATCATCAATGGTCAAGATTTTATAAAAACCTAAGATATATTGTAATTGACGAATCACACTACTATAAAGGAGTATTCGGTTCAAATGTTGCTTTTTTGATTAAAAGACTGAAAAGAATAGCAAATTTTTATGGATCATATCCCCAGTTTATTTTATCTTCAGCCACTCTAGCTAATCCTTTAGAGTTGGCTAACCGTTTAACTGGTGAAGAATTTGCGCTTGTTGATAATGATTCATCTCCAAGTGGTGAAAAAGACTTTATTTTATATAATCCTTTTAAAAATTATGTAAGAAAGAAGACCAATACTCAAAATGCCCCTTCAGTCCATATGGAAACAGAAAATATCTTCATGTACATGATGTTAAAGAATATTCAAACATTATGTTTCACTGTTTCACGAAAAACAACAGAGTTAATTGCAATGTGGGCTAAAAATGACATGACTCAGGTTAAGGGAAAATTGGCCAGCAGAATTGCAGCATATCGTGCCGGCTATCAGGCCAAAGAAAGACGTGAAATTGAAGAAGGCCTTAAAAGCGGCAAATACTTGGGTGTAACATGCACTAATGCATTGGAATTAGGCATTAACATTGGTTCTTTGGATGCTGTTATTATTTCGGGTTATCCTGGAACCATGATTTCTACATGGCAACAGGCCGGAAGATCAGGTAGAAGCAATCAAAAATCTTTAGCTGTTTTAATAGCTTTTGAAAATCAGCTTGACCAATATTTTATGAACAATCCAAAATTCTTTTTTGATAAGGCTCATGAAAATGCAATCATCGATTTAACAAATCCTATCCTACAAGAAGCTCATTTGTTATGTGCCGCAAAAGAACTCCCGCTTCAAAGAGGGGAATCGGAAAAATACTTTGGAATATCTCAAAATTTGATTGACGAATTAGTTTCTAAAAAGGACTTATATGAAAATCATAGAGGAGATTTCATATATCCTTATGATGACAATCCTGCAATGGATCACTCTCTTGACCAGATATCTTCAGAAGAATTTAGAGTAATGAATAACGGGCAACTTCTAGAGACAATGGAGAGATCACAGGTGTATCGTGAAGCTCATGAAGGAGCTATCTTAATTAACAAGGGAGATACCTATGTTGTTAATGATGTAAATTTAAAAAGCAGGTTTGTCAATGTATCTAAACAAGCTGTTGATTATCATACAATGGTTTTAAATCAAACAGAGATTAATATTAAAAAGAAATTATCAAAAACAAATTACGGTAATTTAACAATACACTTTGGAGAGTTAACTGTCAGCGAAGATTACTTCAAATATAAAAAAATGCAATTTTCAAAAGTAGTCGGAACCTATCCGCTGGAACTGCCTCCTTTAAGATTTAATACTAAGGGGTTATGGTTTACAATTCCAAAAAAAGTTAAAGATACTCTTGAAGACATGTTTCCAAATGAAGAGGAGGTTTTTGCTGGAGGCCTTCATGGAGCGGAACATGCATTAATTGGTTTATTCCCGCTTCATACGATGTGTGATAGATTTGATATTGGAGGATTATCTACTAATTATCATGAAGATACTCAAGAAGCTACTATTTTTATTTATGATGGTTATGAAGGTGGAATTGGCATATGTGAAAAAGCAGTTGAGGTATTTGTCGATTTGCTTAACTCCACAATTGACCTATTAGAGAATTGTCAATGCCAAAGTGGCTGTCCTGCCTGCATTTACTCACCAAAATGTGGAAATGATAATAAGCCATTACACAAAAATGCTACAAAATTTATCTTGAAGTACATGTCCCGTCTTATCTCTAGTGAGGGCACTGTTGAAAAAGGGGAAGTTATTATTGAAGCTGAAGAAATTGATGAATTTGGTGATGCATTAGAATTATATGATAAGGGAGATTATTCAGCTTCAAAAGATGTTTTAAATAGTGTTTTGGCTCATGATAATAAGCATTCAAAAGCTTTGGCTTTAATGGCTAAAATATTATATGAACAAGATCAAAGAGATATCGCATTGGTATTTGCCAGAAAAGCCCTATCCTGTGATAAGTCCAATGAAATGGCAATGGAACTTGAACTTTTACTGACAAATAAACCTCAAAAGCAGGCTGTTGAGTTGAGCTCTCTTGATGATATCGATACATTATATGAAGAGGCATATGATCTATTTAATCAGGGGGATTTAGCAACGGCTGCCGAAATTTTGGAGAATCTCCTAGATTTTGATGATAAAAATTCAGAGGCGCTAGCATTAATGGGCTTAATTTATTATCACTCAGGCATATTCCCAAAGGCTATTGAATATTATAAGAAAGCTTTAAAAATAAATAAAAATGGCGAAATGGTTAAAGAATTAAAAATGAGAGTTTCTTAAGAAGACCGGGCGTAAGGCGTGAAACCCTCCTCAAAGTGTTCGCATACTTTTTCTAATTCTTCTGGAATGTCAATGTGTTGAGTGCAGTAATCAATGCATGTCCCACAGTAATTGCATTCGTCAGCAGGAACTTTTTCATCAGCTAATTTATCAAAGTACAATCTGTAAATGTTTGATTCCGGGCGATTTGTACTAAGATTATATAAACTGAAATATTCGGGAATTGGAATCATTTCAGGACATGCATCAACGCAATATCCGCATTCGCTGCATGAAACTGCAACTGTTGAATTTAATTTTTCAGTCATTTCTTCCAGAAATTCCATTTCTTCACCGGTTAATGGTTTGAAATTTTCAAAGGTATTACAGTTATCAAGTAAATCATCCAGTTTGCTCATGCCGCTTAATACAATTTTAACATGTTCGAGTGAAGCACAGAATCTTAATGCGAAACTAGCTATGGATTTATCGGGGCTGAATTCTTTAAAATCGTTTTTTATTTCATCATTAGGGTTGACAATAACTCCGCCTTTTAATGGTTCCATAACATAAACATCAAGGCCGTGTTTTACACATAAGTCATAACATTTGTGAGATTCGATTGCAGGATCTTCCCAGTCGAGATAATTTAGTTCTAATAGGACAACATCCAGGAAATCTCCATATTTATCTAGGACCTCTTCTAGTAATACTGCTTTGTCATGAAAACTTATACCAATTTTGCGGGCAATTCCCTCTTCTTTCATTTTTTTAACATATTCGAATGTTTTGTGTGTTTCAGCAAGTTTATGCCATGGAGTGTTAATATTGTGAACTAAAAATACATCAAAATAATCGATACCTAATCTTTCAAGCATTTGGTTTACAAATTTGTCATTATCTTCTTCACTTGTTAACGCCCAGGTGGGCATTTTATCACAGATTTGATAAGATTCACGAGGATATCTTTCAACGACGGCTTTTCTTATAGCTACTTCACTAACTCCATTATGATAAGCATAAGAAGTGTCAAAATAGTTAAAACCTTTTTCCATGTATATATCAACCATCTGGTTGAATAGTTCCTGGTTAACGGATGTTGGGTCATTTGCATCAATTAGCGGAAGCCTCATACACCCAAAACCGAATTTTGATTTGTAAGTCATAACACTATCTCCATGGATATTTTTATTAATTGTTAAATATAAATGTTGCTTTTAGCAACAGTTTATAGTATTACTTTAAATATATCCATATATTAAATACTTTTATAAATAAATAAAACTAAATTTAATGTATTAAAGTTTAGATAGGAGTAATAAAATGCATGAATTATCTATGGCTCAGGGTATTATAAATGCAGTTCTAGAAACTGCTGAGGCAAATAATGCAACTGAAGTTAACGAAGTCACTGTTGAAGTAGGTAGACTAGCCATGATTAATCCAGAACAATTAGAGTTCATATTAGGTGTTTTAATAGATAATACTATTATGCAAGATGCAGAAATTAAATTTGAAGAAATCCCTGCCGAAATTGAATGTCATGATTGTAAATTCCATGGTGAAGCTATACTGGATGATAGTGACCATTATGCTCCACTTGTTAAATGTCCTAAATGCGACAGTTTGAGTGTAGAAACTTTAAATGGGAAAGATATTGTTGTTAAAAATATTGTTATAGAGAAACCTGAGGATGTTTAAATTAATTGAGGTGAAAAAATGCACCAAGTAGCTGATGTAGAAGTAGCAAAAAATATTATGGATGCAAATAAAAAATTAGCAGATAAAAACTTAAAAAATTTGGAAGAAAAAGACATTTTTTGTGTTGATTTTGTAGGAGCAATCGGTTCCGGTAAAACAACACTTGTAGAAGAAATCATTGATAATACTGATTATAAAATAGGTGTTCTAGCCGGAGATGTAATCTCAAAATTCGATGCAGGACGTATTGAAAAACATAATGTGCCTGTTGTAGGTTTAAACACCGGTAAAGAATGTCACTTGGATGCACATTTGGTAGGCCACGGTTTAGAAGATTTGCCGTTAGATGATTTGGACATGGTCATTATTGAAAATGTGGGTAATTTAATCTGTCCTGTTGATTTTGAATTAGGTTCTCACTTGAGAATAGTTGTTGTAAGTGTAACTGAAGGTGATGATACTGTAGAAAAACATCCAATTATTTTCCAAACATCAGACGTAGTTGTAATCAACAAGGTTGACCTTGCAGATGCTGTTGGAGCAGATGCAGATAAAATGGTTGCAGATGCTCAAAAATTAAACCCTAACGTTAAAGTCATCAAATCCAGCTTAAAACAAGGTTGCGGATTAGATGAAATTATACAAGTCATTGAAGAAGCAATGAATAACTAAATAATGATTCAGGTGGTAACATGAAAGTATGGATAGACATTTCAAATGCTCCTCATGTAAGGTTCTTTAAAGATGTAATAAAATATCTCGAAGCCGAAGGTGAGGATGTAATTGTTACAGCAAGGCAATTTGGAGATATCCATAAATTACTTGAAATGTATGAAATTGACTTCATTTCTGTTGGAAAACATGGAGTCAGCCTATATGATAAACTTAGGGAGAGTACTCAAAGAGTATTTAATCTTGTAGATATTATTCATGGCGAAAATGTTGATGTCGCCCTTAGCAAGCATTCTATAGAACTTCCAAGAATCTCATTCGGTTTAGGAATTCCAAGTTTATATGTTTTAGATAATGAGCATGCGCTCGCAGCTAATAAATTAACTCTTCCTTTGTGTGACAGGATTATCACCCCGGATATAATTGATTTTTGGAAATTAATGAAATTCGGTGCTGATCCTAATACAATTATTCCATATGATGGTACCTCTGAATTAATGCATTTTAAAAGTTTTAAATATAATGATAATGTTTTCAATGATTTAGATTTAGATTTGACTCATCCAAAAACTATTTTAATGAGGCCTGAACCTTCACTTGCTTCATATTTAGATGCGGATTGTAGAAAATCTGTTTTATCTCCAATAGTTGATGAGTTAAAAAATATGGCAAATATTCTGATTCTGCCAAGATTTAAAGAACAAGCAGATATATTTGAAGGAATTGAAAACGTACATATATTAAAACCTCCAGTTGATACATCCAGTATCATTAAAAAATCAGATCTGGTTATTGGTGCTGGCGGAACAATGAATAGGGAAGCTGCAATCTTGCAGACTCCGGTAATTTCCTGTTATCCTGGAGAAACCCTGTCAGTTGACCAATATTATATTAATAAGGGGTTAATGTATAGGTCTCATGATACTGATGATGTTATTGAAAAAGCATTGGACTTTATTGTCAATCCACATGAGAAGATTGATGTAAAAACTGATGATTTGTTCCAAATTATAATAGATAACTTATATGATTTGGCACGTAATGGCAAATAGTATTTATAGTAATAATTCTATATATTAATAATATTTGTATATATGGGCTGGTAGCTCAGATGGTAGATCGTCGCCTTGGCATGGCGGAGGCCCCGGGTTCAAATCCCGGTCAGTCCACTTAAAAATCAATGAAATAAACGAATTGTGATTAGAATATGTTGTTAATTGCTCAAAACCATTTACAATTGATTGTCGAAATGGCAGTGATACTATTTGCCACATGGATATTTGTTTTAAACTTAATTCCATTATCACTTAGTGTTGTAACCTTTTTATCCCTATTTTTATTAGGAGGCTTCACTTTACTTTTCGGAGCAGACATTGCACTTTTGATAATATCTTCGAGTCAGGCGGAATTTACACATCCATTTGGTCCAATTGCACTTTTAGGTGCGGTTACTGCTCTGGCATCGCTGAAGGTGATGAAAGAATCGGGAGTCGATATACGGCCGCTTAGAAGATTTGTAATATTGTTCATTGCAGGCATTACAGTATTTGGTGGATTGATGCACAGATCCTTTTTAATTTTATGGGTAATCGGTTTGTTCTTTGGTTATTTGATTATTTCAAAATCATTCAGGGAAAAATCCGTTTTTACTATGAATAGGATTTTAACATTTTTAGGTGTCTTAGGAGTAGGTTTTATACTCTTGGAGGTAGTTTCAAGGGTAACTGGAATGACAGTCTTTTCTCCTTTGTTAAGATTAGGCAGGATTGAACAGTACTCCTTATCAAGTATTAAGACAGTATTGCATAATATTCAATTGATTGGCCATAATGCAAATGCTTCCTATTGGGGAGCGGAAGGAACGGCTTTTGCTGAAGGGTATATTACCTTACCAATGCAATTTGTATTGTTCTTCGGATTGCCTTTCCCAATGTTTTTCGGTATATTGGTTAACCAAAAAGATACAATCGACTATTTGCTTCCAGGTATCTTTGGATATGGATTCGACTTCGGTATTTTAGGTTTAGCGGGCCTAATGGTGTTCGTACTTGGAACAATACTTATCGGATTTAAAGTATTGAAGATGTATCGTGAAAAAAGAGAAAAAAATAATAAGAAATTCCTAGGCAAAGAAGTATTATTAACAGGAGCGTTAGCGGCTTTCTGTACACAAGCATTAATTGGTATGTTTTTATTTAACAGAACAATCAATGGTATGGCATTATTTACATTCTTATTTATAGGCACATTAATTTTAGCTAATGTAGTTACATTAAAAACAAGATCATAATTGAGGTAGTTATATGAAAGCTTTAGTTTTACTTGGATGCCCAGAGACTCCATCTCAAACTCCAATGGCAATTTATGTATTTAATAAATTAACCAACTTAGGGTATGATGTTTCAATAGCTGCAAATCCTGCAGCATCTAAATTAGTAAAAATATCTGACCCGGAAGGATTTTATAATCTAAACCTCTTAGATTTGGAAAGAACATTAGGTGAAATTCAACAAGGGGATTATGATTTATTGGTTGGTTTTGTACATAAGGATGCCGCAGCATCATTTTTCGTAACATTTGAACAAATCTTACAGTGCAAATCTCTTGCATTAGTATTTTCAAGAGATGCGGATGAGGTGGCCGAATTTGTTACAATGATTGAAGAAAGTGGCAGTAATGCTGTAATCACAGCTGTAAGAGCTTTCCATAATCCTTCACCAATTAAAGTTAAATTTGACAGAGCAATAAAGGAGTTTGAATAGAATGTCTTTTTGTTTGGATACATACCTTCAACAATCTGATAATTATGAAATCCATGCTTCAAGAGCAGGTTTTAAAGATTGTGCAATGATTATTAGATTCAAGGCAGATGACATTGTTTATATTAAACCTGGAGATCAAGTATTAGGAGTCAGAGTCATAGGCATACCTCCAATTCCAATTGGATTTGACCATGAAAAAGGGACTGTTTTTTTACCTTATACAAAACCTTGTCATGGAACTTCAGTAGTGGAACTTCCAATTGATGAAGAAGAAGTTGAAAAAATCAAAAAATTAGATACCGGTAATAAAAAATGAAATCTACTGTTGTTGGAAGTTATCCAGTAGAGCTTAAAGAACCATCTTCTCCTAAAGATAAACTATTAAAAGCTCTTGGAGCCCATGATATATATAAAGATGCTATTAGAAGTAGTGTGATTGCTCAACTTGATGCGGGTGTAGATATTATATCTGATGGTCAGGTTAGAGGGGATATGGTTTCTATTTTTACAAAGTATATTCCTGGAATGAAAATTGAAGACGGGAATACTATGATTGTTTCCAAAATCCAAAGACCAATTCAGGAAATTTCAGTAAAAGACCTGAAATATGCTAAAAAGGTCATGAGCGATTATTATAATGGCAATATTCCCGAAGGCAAAGGCGTTAAAGGAATCATCACAGGTCCAAATACCATTGTACACTCCTCAAGAATACAGTTTTTCTATAAAAATAGGGAAGATGCAATCATTGATTTGGCTCATTCGTTAAAATATGAAGTAGATGCAATAGCAAAAAAAGTAAAGCCTGTCTATATTCAAATTGATGAACCGTTTTTGTCAACTGGCATGGTTGATATGAAAACTGCCCGCGAATCTATTGATATCTTACGGGATGGTTTGGATGTACCGTTGGGGATGCATGTTTGCGGAATTTTATCTGATGCGTTTAAGGATATTTCCAAATTCAATGTGGATATTCTTGATTTTGAATTTGCAGGAAATAATGTTAATTTAGGCGTTTTAGAAAAGAATGCCGATTTGATAGCCGATAAAAAAATTGGATTTGGTTGTGTCGATTCATCTGTAAACACTGTTGATGATGTTAGTGATGTGGATGAGTTAGTTGCAAAAGCTATTGAAATTGTTGGAAAAGATAATCTGCTTTTAGATCCTGATTGTGGTCTTAGAAGAGCTCCAAAAGATGTTGCTTTTGAAAAATTGAAATTAATGAATGATATCAAAGATAAATATAGTTAATCCCTTCTGGTGTTAATTATGACTGAATATTGCAGTAAATGCGGTGAAAAATTAAAAGAAGATGCGGTATTCTGTGCTAATTGCGGCGAAAAGGTTCCAAATAAAAATAAAACTCTTTTAAATAAATATGTTATTATTATAATAATTATTATTCTAATTGTTTTAGCTGTTTTTTTATCAACCACTTTTCTTTTAAACCAGACTCAAGTTGTCAAAGTCGACAATGTCCAGTTTGAACTACCTGCTGATTATGTTAAAGAGCCGTCCAGAACAGAGATAAGTTATGATGAAAATGTTAAATCAAGTGCAATGGGTTGGAGTAACGACAAGTATTATATAGAAATTGGAGTTACAAAAACGCCAGGAGCCGGTTTTAACAGTGAAGAGGTTGCGGCAAGTTTAGGAGGAACACCTACTAAAATGTTTGGTTATACAGGTTATTATTTAGAATATGAAAATGAGGGTTGCGCATTTATTTTTGGACTTAAAGATGAAGTTTGCATGATTTATGTATCTGATTATGATGCATTTGAAGATGTAAAAGTGATTGGCCGGGTTTAATTGTTAAATTTTTAAAAAAAGTTATTGGGAGGGATGTCCCAATTTTAACGATATTCATGTTTAAAGTTTTTGTCATATAGCTTAGATGCATTAAAGTCACCAGGGTCTAACACATCTCCCACTACAATCATTGCAGTCTTTGTTATATTGGCATCTTTAACTTTTTGTGCAATATCCGCGAGGGTTCCTCTAATTATTTGCTGGTCTGGCCAAGTTGCCTTTTTGACAACTGCTATAGGAGTGGTTTCTTCATAACCTACAAGCAGTTCATCAACTACTTTATCAATCATACCAATTCCCAAAAATATGCACATGGTTGCATGATGCTTGGAAAAACTAGCTATACTTTCGCCTTCAGGTTTTGGAGTTCTGCCTTCCGGACGTGTAATAATAACGCTTTGTGAAATCTCAGGTAAAGTTAATTCCGCTTCTAAAACACTAGCTGTTCCAAATAGTGAACTTACTCCTGGAATAATCTCATATTCAATGTCATGTTTTTTTAATTCACGAATTTGTTCGGCAATAGCACCATAAATTGAAGGATCGCCGGTATGTACGCGGGCAACCAATTTGCCTTCATTGACCGCTTCAGTTATTATTGCATCGGTTTCTTCTAGATTTAAATATGCACTATTGTGAATTTCACAATCTTCTTTTGCAGGGCATAAAACATTTTTATTTACAAGTGAACCTGCATAAATTATGACATCAGCCTTTTCAATTACATTTCTTCCTTTAACAGTGATTAAATCAGGATCTCCAGGTCCTGCACCGACAAAAATTACTTTACCTTTCATAATATTATGTTTACATCAAGTATTATTTAACAATTTTGTATCAAAATTGAACTTAGTTTAGAGTAAAATTTATTAATTTTTAAAATAATTAGAAAATATGGATAATAAAGGGTTTATTTCAATAGAATATTTGTTTTCATTATTTATTGTCATAATTATTGCTTGCGGAATCTTATTTTACGCATCAGAATCAATATCATCAAGTTTAAATATTGAAAGTAGTGTAACGCATAGGTTAATTTTGGATGATGTGGCGAATGTGATAAGCCAAGTTAACTCAAATGGCATTGGTTATTCAAAATACCTTAAGCTACCTTCCGACAAGGGATATTTTGAAATAACTGTCGACAGGAATAAATTGACGATGGAATACGATGACAGGAAAGGCGAATCACTGCTCCCGCTAGTAGATGTTGAAACGAAATATAAGTTAACCAGCGGCAGAAGTTATGTGATTACAAAAACCTCAGATGGAATCGTGATAACATGATGGACGATAATGGTCAAATTTCAGCGGAATTTTTGTTTTTATTCGGTGTTTTAATATTGTTGGTCATGTTATCAATTGTTTTTGTAGCTAATGAGAATGAATTGAATATCGCCATGGCAGCTGCTAGAAATGGCGCTATTGAAGGGTCTGAAAGCTCTTCGAGCGCAATATATCCTAAAGATACATTCACTGTTTACTCAAATTCAAAAACAAGTCTGTTATTTCCATATTCTGTTGAAATTGTGAATGTGTCATATGCCGAATTGGGTTATGATTCCAATTACGAAAAAATGTGGATCAGGTTTATGGTGTATGCAAAAACCTCAGAAAGGTTTGATGACTCAGAATTGGTTTCAATTGGAGATAGGATTAATTACAACTTAAGGAAATCCCTTGCCATAAGTTTCAATACAACTCCTTCTACAAATAAGTTATATAATCCCGTATTTTCATCTCACTATGTTTACACAACAGCTAATGTTAAATGGATTCAGGGATAAAAGTATACTCATGACAAGATATGAGAAAGGTAAACAAACTATAGAAAGTATACAAGAGCGTTCAGTTGAAGAAATTTTTAGAGACTTAGAAGATATTGCACCCGACTTATCAAGATTTGTGGTGGAATTTCCATATTCTGAGATTTATACAAGAGAAGATGTTGATTTAAAGACTCGTGAATTATGCACTGTTGCAGCCCTAACAGTTTTAGGAACTGTCCCTCAACTTAAAGACCATATTAATGCGGCTTTAAATGTCGGCAACTCTCCAAAAGAAGTCGTTGAAATTATAATGCAGATGAGTGCTTACTGCGGTTTTCCAAAAGCCATTAATGGGATAGTGGCTGCAAAAGAAGTATTTGCAAAAAGAGATTTGCTACCTTTGAAATGATAAAATGTACAACATTGATGGAATAAACATTTCGGATATCAATCCTGACAGGGTATGTTTAAACTGTAAGCATTGGCAAGTCAATATTCAAATAAGAGGTCCTGCGGAGGGTGTTATCTGTCGTTTGACTAAAGAACATACGAATCCAACAGACACATGCAGTCAATTCACTCCAAACAGCACCTTTGATAGCTTGCAGGATCCAAACAAATACCATGACAAGTCACGAAAAATGAATGTTTTCAAAAGGTTCTAGATTTTGAAAATCTTTTTGGCATTGCTGGTGGTGATTTCATCAACGGCACTTATATCCATATTCTTTATTTCGGCAATTTTGGCAACTGCTTTTGTAACGTTTGCAGGTTCGTTTCTTTCTTCTTTTGTCATTGCCAAGTAAGGACTATCAGTTTCAGTTAAAACATAATCCAAATCTATTTTTTCAATTAAATCCTGATGATGTTTGGAATAGCAGAGCATGGTTGAAAAACTCATTACACAATTGTCCATATTCATGATTTTTTTAGCAGTTTTTAAGCTACCTCCATAACAATGGAAAACAAAATAAGGAATATCCTCATATTCAGGGATAATATTAACCGCTTTTTTCTCACAGTCCCTTACGTGCATTACGATTGGAACCTTATATTCATTAGCAAGCTCTAAAAATCCTTTAAAAATTTCTTGTTGTCTTTCACGTAAAGCTTTGTCGGTTACATAAAAATAATCCATTCCGACTTCGCCAATAGCGACAATGTCATCTAGGTATTTATCAATATTCTCATGTGCGATTTTAATATCTTCTTCTGTTGCATTTTGTGAGCTTACAGGGTGAAAACCAAAAGTAGGATAAATAAAGCCATTATAATCTTTTGAAAGTTGCAATACTTCCATATTGCTGTCATTGCTGTATCCTGAAACTATTACATGGTCTAATTTATCTTGAGCCCTTTTGATGACTTCGTCGCGGTCTTCATCAAAGTCTTTAAAATCAATATGGCAATGTGTATCAATCATGTTTAAACTCCAAATCTGCGATCTCTTGCTTGATATGACCTAATTGCTCTTATAAAATCGACTTTTCTAAGCTCAGGCCATAAAGTTTCACAGAAATACAATTCAGAGTATGAGGATTGCCAAAGTAAGAATCCGCTTAAACGTTCTTCCCCGCTTGTTCTTATTATCAAGTTAGGGTCTTCTAATCCTTCGGTGTAAAGGTTTTTACTTACAAGTTCTTCATCTACATCGTCTATGGTGATTTTACCAGCTTGTACATCAGCAATAATCTTTTTAAATGAATCTATAATTTCTAAACGTCCGTCATATCCAATAGCTATGTTAAATAATCTTTTATTATAGTGTGCAGTAGCATCTTCAGCCTCTTTTATTGCTTCACGTACACTTTCAGGAATCAATTCAGTTCTACCCACTACTTTTACTCTTACTTCGTTTTTGTGTATCTTTTTGTGGTCTACTAATCTTTTGAAGTTTTTAACGAATAAATTCATTAATCCTTCGACTTCGTGTTTTGGTCTGTTAAAGTTTTCTGTTGAGAAGGCATATACTGTTATGATTTCAATTCCAAGTTCAATACTCCAATCAAGAACTTTTTCTAATGTGTCGACTCCTATTTCATGGCCTTTGACAACATCCATGTTTCCTTGGAGTCGTGAGTATCTTCTGTTCCCGTCCATAATTATAGCAACATGCTTTGGCATTTTCTCTGGTTTTAAATCACGAGTAATGTACCATTCATATAATCTATAAAGTATATTCTCTCCCATTCTTATCACTTATTCTGATAATTGGTTAGCTAATATTAAACTACGGACATAACCATCAATACTTTGGTCTCGGCTTGTATCAATGTAAACTCTATCGATTCCAAATGTTACAGCACCATAACTTGGCCAGGAACTAAGTAAAACAAGTGTTCTAAATATAATATTTCCTACTCTTCCATTAGGTGCAATAATTACATTAGATTTGCTGTTTATTGCTTTTTCTATTAAAATAAAGAAATTTTCTACTTCTTCTGAGGTGTTTTCTTCGATAAGTTTTGTTAATTTCTCACTTTCTTTAATTGAGTTAGATACTTCATTACCCCTTCCAAAGTCGTCTTCCCTTCCTTCGGCAAGTATTGCAATTTTAGGTTTTTTACCTACTTTTTTAAGAAAATCAATACAGTTTTTGGCAATTTCAAATCTTTCTTCTACATTTGTACCTTCATCAATACCAACAGGAGATAATAGGAATTCATAATCATCTCCATTAATATAGGTTGCTCTTGATAAGTTAGGGTAGTATTCTTTGAGTTCTTGCATAATATGGGATGCTGGAAGCGATCCACGAATTACTGCATCTACTCTGTCATCTAAAACTGCCTTGACTAAGTCTTCATCACTATATATTAGTTTTATGTCCGTTTTTGGGTGTTTTTCTTTGAAAATATGACATGCTTGAATAATATTTTCATTATCACCAACACCAATAGCTATTGTTTTCATTAATTTAATTATTTTATTTTTTTATAAATTAAACTTTTCTAATTTTAGCGCTTTTTGTGAAAAATTTTTAAATAATCAAAATTAAAGTATTAATAAGTTGTGGAGATTTTACACATGACAGGCAATATAAATGAATTATCAAGATATAGTAAAAGGGATATCGAAAAGTCAAGGTTGGTAACTTATACTTTGGAAGGGTATTATGGGCCTAGAGTTTTAAAAGAATCATTAAAGAATATTCCTGATAAAGCAAGGGAATTTCAAAAACTTAATTTTACTAGATGTTATGATGAAAAATTTGAACTTTCAGGTGTAGATGTTTATGATGAAGAGATCAGCGATGAGGAAATTATTTTTGTTGAATCTAAGTATTGTCCTGAATGTGGCCGCAAATATCCAAAGTCCGAAAACGTTTGTTTCGAGTGCTTAATTCACCTAAAAGACATCTCCGATGATGTAGATGTTTTTGATATAGAATTCAGCCCCCAATTTATTATTGAAGGGGAAAATGATTTTGATAGCTTCGAGGACTTATTAAATAAGACCAATCTCTCGAAAATTAATGAATTCGATTTTTCAATTAGGGATTTCTCTAAAATTATATATCGTATTAAATCTCAAGCTTTTAAGAATTTTGATAATCTGGTTAAGACAAATGAAATAGATTTTGATTCATTGGATATTCTTGATAAAATAATTTTATTTACAAAATCATTTGTTAATGTTAATTATAAATCATTTGGCGGTCAATTGGGTTATTTTGAAACCGGAACCATATTTATTGATGATAGGCAAACCAAATCTCTACAGATAACCACTTTAATTCATGAATTATCACATTTCATTATTCAGGAAATTTTAATTCATATAATCTGCAAAATATTGAATGCTTCTAGGAACTTATTTATAGAATCCTTAACCTCATTCATCTTATCTTATTCATCATTTACTCAACTGATTGATGAATATTCGGCACATAGCGTTGAAGGAAGATTTACTATTTTCGGATATCAGGACTATTCATCCTATAAACAAATTGAGAAAAGTCTTCAAGGTGAAATGTCAACTAGCGAGATTGAGATAACAAAATCAATTGGCAATACCTTTGCAATCTATATTAAAAAAATTCTAGAATCGTTAATTGATAAGGATTTACGCGAAGAGATAAAAGAACAATTTTTAAGCGATGTATTGGATGACCCGGATTTCAACGCTTTGAGAATGGAAAATTGTCAAAAATTAAACAATGAAGGGTTCATCAAAGCTATTTGGTTAATTTTAAATGAGGGATGTGAAGTTGCAAGTTCCCACATTGATGAATTAGTAGTAAAATATACATAAGTTTTCAAACATATAGTAAACTATGAATATCAAAGACAGAATTTTAGAATTATATCAGGAATGCACTAATGGGACTGTAGATATCAATAAGATACTTTTAACAATTATAACTAAATACCAGCTATTTGAACCTTGCGCCTACTTATCAGAGGATGAAGAATGGGTGGATGTAGTTATTGTATCTTTGGAATCAAAGGAAACAGCACAGCCATTATGCATTAAAAAAAGTGAGATTACTAGTTTTGGAATTTTTAGACATGAACATGTTGATGCAGAAATAGATACTCAAAAGGAATCTGAAGAAGGATCTGAGGATTTATACCAATGAATGAAATTTTTTTAGATGAAAATTTCAATGTTGAGGAAACAACAAAACAAATCAACCATATAATGTCTAAATGGTCAATCCAATTTTTAGACATTAATGGTCCCAATTGGGTAATCTATGATTATGACATGGAAGTAAAATACCTATTCCTATTTCAGGTGGACTTTGAAGACATTGAGACTCGTATAAAATTAGAAGATTTGAAATTAAATGTTATTCATCATATTGAATCTTTAAAAGATGAAACGACATATAGAGACAATTTAATCAATGCGGTATTTATCTAAAAAAAAATAAAAAAAAGAATTAAAAGTTTTTAATTCTTGTATTGTAATATCTTACACCATCAGTATCGTAAGTATACCATCTGTCAACTTCAGCATCATAAGCTTCGCCGATGACAGTTACATATGAATCACTTTGAGGGTCATAAATCCTATAAGTTTTATTAGTGTCGTTGGTGTTATTAGCGGAATTGTTCCCTATGTCAGTGTCATTTGTAACATTTCCATTTTCATCAATCATAATAACTGTTGTGTTATTATCATCGGTTTTGTTTTGGAGGGTGACATTGCCATTAACGGAAGCTTGATCGCCATTTGAAATGATAATATATGCGCCAAGTGCTATAAGTGCGATTACTAAAATAGCAATTGCAGCTAAAATAATTTTATTTTTATCCATATAATCACCTTAATTATATTTTAGATTAATCTACTATTTAATATTTTAAGGTGTAATAATTCATGAAACTAAGCTATAAAGCTTTTTTATAATTTTAATTTTTTTATCATTCATCATTAACTAAAATATATTAACTATTAAATACATAGATATATTTACTTAATAAAGGTGCAAGTAAATGTATAAAAAAATTTTATTACCAACCGATGGTTCAACCTATGCAGACCAAGAAGTAGAAAGAGTGGAAAAATTAATTGCTGACGATGGGGAAATTATTATTTTATCTGTTGCCGGTAGATTAACATCTAGTGCTTTTCAATCAAGAAAAAAAGTAAAGAAAGTTAATGACAAACTCAAAAAGGACGCTATTAAATTTGTTGACCAGATGGCATCAAAATTTGATGATAGTTATAATGTTAAGAAAATGGTTTTAACAGGTTTTCCGGCTGAAACTATTAAAAAAGTAGCTGAAGAAGAGGGTGTTGACTTAATTGTAATATCTGCATCTGGAAAAAGCGGAATTCACAAATTTGTTATTGGTAGTGTTGCTGAAAAAGTACTTAAAAATAGTGAAGTGGATGTATTGTTAGTTCATAATGATTAGGTGACATATGAAAGCAAAAAATTTAGTGATTTTATTAATAATCCTTATTTTAATCATTGCAATTGGAGCATTTTTCTTCATTCAATCTAATTCACACAACACAAAAGTTGAGGTGATTAGTGATTCAACATTGCAAAATGGGGATGCTGTCCAAATCGTCCTAAAAGATGAGTATAGGAATGTATATCCTGGAGAAAAAGTCCATATTAAGATATTAGATGATTCTGGCTGGGCGGATAATTATGATGTTGTTACTGATGATGAAGGAGAAGCGTCAGTTGTTTTATCAACATTTGAAAATGGAAATTATACAATTCACACAAATTATAATGGAACATTATTTAACAAACCTTACCATGGTGTAGATTCATTAGTAATCGATGATGGTTACTAATTATTATTCTTTTTTTGTGATAAAATGGGTTTTAAATCAAAACTACATAATTTTAAAGATTGTGCTGTCAATTCAATGATTTATAATGCATATTATAATAATGATCTTGATGAGAGATTAGTTTATCTGGAATCTCGTGACGGACTCGATTTCACTGGAAATATCTTTAGAATTGCTGAAGAATTATCAAATGAGAAGTATGATGATTTAAAGGTATATGTACATGCAAAACCTCATGTTGTAGATAAGATAAAAGCATATCAAAAGAATTATAATTTAAAAATCGATAAAATTATCACAAAAGAAGCGACAGCTACAAAAATTTTAGAAAAAGCGAAATATATTTTTACAGATTCAGGGATACGGCCGAAATATGTAAAAAGGGATGGTCAGATTTTTGTTAATACCTGGCATGGAACACCTTTAAAAGTCATGGGCAAGTACAATATTCCTGAGGAACATCGTTTAGGCAATGTACAGCATCCATTGCTGTCAAGCGATTATTTACTTTATCCTAATGAGTATATTATGGAAAAAATGCTTGATTCATATATGATTGAAAAGATTTATCCTGGAAAGATATTGCTTGAAGGATATCCGAGAAACAGCGCATTTTTCAAAGAATCAGATGATTTGAAAAATGCTTTGGGTCTAAATGATAAAGAAATATTCATTTACATGCCGACATTTAGGGGAATCCTGATGGATAGGGATAATGAAGGTCAGAAAAATGATGTTGAAGTTTATTTATCAGAAATTGACACTAATCTAAATGACAATCAAATATTATTTGCAAAGTTGCATGTGTTGAACGAATCCGAAATTGATTTTTCTAAATTTAGTCATATTAAAGCATTTCCGGAAGGTTATGAAATATATGATATTGTTAACTTGGCTGACGTACTGATTACGGATTATTCCAGTGTATTTTTTGATTTTGCCAATACCCGACGAAAAATTATCCTATTTAACTATGATGAAGAGGATTACTTGTCATATAGGGGTTTTTATTTCCCGCTTTCAGATTTGCCGTTTCCTAAAGTTCAAACAATCAATGAACTGATAAATGAATTAAATTCTCCAAAAAATTATGATGACACTGACTTTCTGGAAAAATTCTGCACATATGATAATCCCGATGCAGTAAAAAACATTTGCAGACATATCTTTTCAAATGAGAATGTTTGCAATGAGAAAAGCATTGAAAATGACAATCCAAACATTTTGATTTTTGCGGGTGCTTTATATAAGTTCGGCATAGCTTCATCACTTTTTAACTTGTTGAATAATCTTGATCGAGAAAATTATAACTTTTTTTTAACATTTAAGCAATGGGAAGAAAATATTTTAGAAAATCATGAAGAAATTTTCCAGTTAATTCCCGAGAATGTTGAAGTGCTGCCGATAAGGTTTAATCTAACACCTACAGTTCGAGAAAAGCTGGATTATAATAAGTTTTATTTGGCTGATGATGAGATGGATTGTCCGGAAAGTCTTCACAAGTTATTCAAAAGGTCATTTGAAAAACAGTTTGGCGGCGTTAAATTCGATGCCGTAATTGATTATGACGGATATAATCATGATGAGACATTGATGTTTGTTAATTCAGGTAGAAAAAGCAGCGTTTGGGTTCACAATGACATGTTGCAAGAGATTAAATGCAAAGGAAATCAAAACAGGAACATTTTAAGTGAAGCTTACTCTAAAGCTGATAATGTTTGTGTAGTTTCACCAAGTTTAATCAAGCCAACAAGCACAATCAGCCGCAGAAATGACAATGTCCATGTAGTCCATAATCTTAATGATTACGAATCCATATTGGAAAAGGCCGATGAAGAATTAGAAATCAATGCCAATACTGTTGTTTACAATAATGACATCCATAGTGTTTTAGGAAAAGAAGGATTAAAATTCATAACTATTGGCAGATTTTCACCTGAAAAAGGCCATAAAAGATTGATAGAAGCGTTCAATGAATTTTGTATAGACTATCCCGATGCCCAATTAATTATCATTGGGGGTTATGGTGTCGAATATGAAAATACATGCAGATTAATCGATTCTATTGAAAATGGAGATAATGTTACTTTGATTAATAATATCTCAAATCCGATGCCTATATTGAAGGAATGTGATTTGTTTGTATTGTCTTCGTATTATGAAGGCTGGCCGATGGTTTTAATGGAAGCAGATACATTATCAGTACCTATAATCTCTACAGACATTGAATCAACTCGCGTAATGGGTGATTATGCGGGAGTAATTGTTGACAATTCCAAAGAAGGTATTTTGCAGGGAATGTATGATTTCGCAAATGGCAATGTCGGATGTAAAGATTCTGATTTTGAAGAATACAATAAAAAAGTAATAGAAGAATTTAATGAAATCATTAAATTCTAATTTTAAAGGTATTTTTTAAGGAATATTTCTTATTCATGGATTTTAGAACAATTTTATGTTTTCCTTTTGTAAAATATTTTGCTTTTAACTTGATGATTCCTTTAGCATTGGTTTTGAGTTTGAAGACTTTATATTGCTTTCCTGTGTAAACCTTAACTTTTACCTTAAGTTTTTTAACAGGTTCATTGTTGGCTTTATAGGTTATTTTTGTTTTAACGGATTTGCTTGTTACTTTTGGAGTATCTGCAAGGGTTCTGATTTTAGATTTTGTTTCATAGTTGCCTACGGTTGTTTTGATACTTGTATTGCCAGGTTCCCACAACTTGAGGTACATTTTAATGGTTTTTGTCTGACCTGCACCCAATTTGTATACTGTAATCCATTCATCATCATATATTCCATATCCATTATGTCCAATAGGAAGGTGAGCATATTCCTCCCGTTCACCCATATATAAATCCAAAAGATAAACGTCAAATAGATTTTTATTTGTCACTTTAACGGTATATAAAATCTTGTCGCCTACTTTGCCTCTATTGGTTTCGGCTTTTGCAGTAACATAAATTTTGTGAGCCTTATCTTTGTTTTTATATTCAGTGAACACAACAGTAGTGTTATCTTCATCTGTAGTAGTATTTGTATTCTCACTAGCACTTATTTCTCCCATATTGTCAGTATTTTCTAGGATGTCATCATTTTCAGCAGCTAATGTATCAGTAGAATTTTCCGCTGAAATTGCAGCAATACTGGTCATTAATATCAATGACAAAAATACTAATAGGATAACTCCTTTGATATTCATAATTTAACATATGTTCTTTCCTATTAATTAGGTTAATGGTGATGTTTTTAGAATTTAAAGGTTGTAGGTCTTAATTTTAAATTAAATTTATATATTTAGTCAAATAAAAGAATTTGTATTGGTGTGAATGAAATGTTTTTTGATAAATCTGGTGAAGAGATAAATAGGGAAGATTTAATTCCTCGTAAAGATTTTGAAAGGTTACAGCAGGTTGTTGATGTTCATCAGGATTATTTGAATACACTATATGTATTTTATAAGTTCAAACCAACTCCTTTTTTGGAAAGAATTAGGGATTTGTCATATGAATTGTTAAGATTTGTGGATAATGTCTGCAGCAAACATGATTTAACCTATTGGATGGATTATGGCACTCTTTTAGGAGCTGTTAGGCATGGTGATTTTGTTCCTTGGGATGATGATTTGAATGTGGGAATGATGAGAGCCGATTACGTCAGACTCGCTGAAATATTGCCAGGCCATATCGATGATTGTGGTTTAGAAAACGTTTCATGCAATTATGGGCCTGATCAAAAATGGATGCAGATAAATTATCGGGGTCCCGATTTTGCAGATAAGCTAATTGGAATTAACGTATTTCCATATGATTACGTTAAAGGTGAAGCTATTGAAGGCATCGAAGTTAAATATGATGAATATGGATTGAAATTTGAAAATTCTTCCCAATTTATTGATGATTTATATTCGCAGTTGAATCTCACATTCGAAAGGGATGAACATTATATTCCTGGAGTTGAAGGCATTCACGGCAAGGACAACAGATTCAAATTTAAAATAAGGGAAACTGATTTGTTATTCCCTCTTCGGAAATTGCAGTTCGGAAAATATGAATTTCCGGCACCTAATGATTCATTGAAATACATAAGAAAGATTCACGGCAAGAAATTCATCAGCATTCCAAACAAAAAGCCAAAAAATAATAGATTGGTTAAATATAGGGAAATCAAAAGTATTGAGGAAATTCTCAAGAAATCTTGCGACAAATTGAAAGAAGTCAATGATAACCATGATTTTAGATAAGCTGAAAAAAGATAAAAATGAGGAAATAATTTCAGATGAGGATTACGTCTCTAGAAAGGAATTTAATAAGTTAAAAAGACGTATAAATGCTCATCAATACTATCTGAATAACATTTACGTATTCTATTCATTAGAACCAACTCAATTTTTAAAGGAAATTAAGGATTTATCTTATGGGATGATGGAATTTTTAGGTCATTTGTGTGATAAGCATGATTTGACCTATTGGCTAGATTCCGATACCCTCCTAAATGTAGCAAGGCACGGCGAATTCATGCCGGAGAATCTTGACTTGAATATGGGAATGTTGAAATCTGATTTGATGAAATTTGTGGAGGTTTTCAAATCAGAGATGAATAACACTTTTTCAGATAATGTTGCTTATGAATTCAAGGAATCTCCGGAATTCTTTAAAATTACCTTTAAATTCAACGATTTGGAAGATCTTCTATTAGAGGTCAATGTTTTCCCATATGATTATCTTGATGATGAATCTATGGTTAAGGATAGTGAAGACAAACCATTTAAAGCCGATATTCTATTTCCTTTAGGCAAAATGCAATTGGATGATTATTCATATCCTGTACCCTGTGATGTTTACGAATATTTAAAGCATAGAAATGATGATTTTATGTTCAGTTTAAGTAGAGTACCTGACTTTGACCGATTGAACAGATTAAGAAAACAGCCGGATTTATTTGAGATGCTTAAGAGATATAATGCAATGTTTAGAAGTGCTAATGAAAATTTTTAACAATTGGTGTGACTGATGTTTGATAGATTCAAGAAAAAAAGAGTTAAAAAATCTCCTTATCCCACTAAAGAGGAATTTGATAAGCTGGAGGAATTGGTTAACACACAACATGATTATCTGAATAATATTTATGTGTTCCATGAATTGGAAAGGACCCCCTACATGGAGTTAATGAGAACGGTTTCATATGAGTTATTAAGGTTCTTTGACAATGTCTGCAGCAAATATGATTTGGAGTATTGGCTCGATTTTGGAACATTGCTTGGCGCCCAAAGACATGAGGACTTTATTCCTTGGGATGATGATTTGGATGTTGGAATGTTAAGGGCAGACTATTACAAGTTTCTTGAAGTTTTCCCTGAAGAACTTGAGAAAAGCGGGCTGAAAAATGTTGAGGCATGGTTTAAGGAGCCTTCATGGGATTTGAATTCCAAAAGATGGTATCAGATAAATTGCAAACATCCCACTCACAACGGCAAATATGTGGGAATTGATGTTTTTCCTTATGATTTCATCACTGATTTTGATGAGGGTTATGTTAAAAGATTCCATAAGCTACGGCCTGATTTCTTTGATGCATGGAAGGGTGACGTTAGCTTAGAGGAAGCCTTGGAGTCCAGTTGCGACCATTTAAATTTGAGTTTGACTCAGACAGATTATTTCATTGGCGGCGTTGATGGAGGTCGTTTCTATTTCACATCACCATTCAAAATCCTTTATACTAAAGATTTGCTTCCTTTAAAAAGAGTGAAGTTCGGGCCTTATGAGTTTTTGGCTCCTAACAATCCTAATAAATATTTGATTGACATATATGGCGAAAAGTATATGGAAATTGGCAGAAGCATTAAAGAGCATGGGCGTTTAACCAGATATAAAAAATATCCAAATATCATGGAAAAGCTAACTGAAGCCAAGGAAGAATTAATCGAAGTGAATGAAAATTTTAAATAAATTTTTATAAATTAACTATTTGAGTCATAAATTAAATCCTAACGTTTATAATCTATTTAAAATATAATTAATAATAATAAAAATTTACATTGGTGTTTAGTTTGGTTAAAGATAAAATTAAAAGAAAAATATTCTCCTGGTTGGGAGTTTCAAAAGAAGATTTTGTAACCCGCAGGGAATTTGATAAAGTTGACCGATTAGTAAATACTCATCAGGATTATCTAAATAATATTTATGCTTTCCATAAACTCGAACCAAATGATTATTTAGCAGCTATGCAGGAATTATGTTATGAGTTCATGTTATTCTTTGATAATGTGTGTAAGAAGCATAATATTGAATATTGGATGGATTATGGAACATTGCTTGGATCATACCGCCATGAGGGACTAATCCCAT
The DNA here is from genome assembly GCF_017539065.1 of Methanobrevibacter sp. Lineage (GTDB taxonomy): Archaea > Methanobacteriota > Methanobacteria > Methanobacteriales > Methanobacteriaceae > Methanocatella. The sequence goes on along the minus strand of NZ_JAFYHP010000031.1, from coordinate 72,343 downwards.
GGGATGACGATTTGGATGTCGGCATGATGAGGGAAGATTACATTCGATTCATCGATGTGATTCAAGACGAACTTGATGCATGCGGTCTTGACCATGTCAAGGCGGATTTAAAAATCGATAAGCATAATCTCAAATCAGTAAGATGGTATCAGATTTCTTATTATTACCCTATTTTTAAAGGAAAATTCATAGGATTGGACATTTACCCTTATGAATATCTTAAGGATTATGACGGCCGTGACCTGGAAAACGATTACATGGTCTTTTCAAAGGAGTACTATCATAATCCGGATGACCATGATTTGGAAGAAACAGTATATGAATTTTATGAAAAATTCAACTGTACCCTTCAAAGGGATACACATATAATCCCTGGTGTTGAGGATTCAAGGAATAACTTGAGGAAATTTTCAGTTTATAAGTTTGATGTTGTAGAGACTGACCAGATATTCCCATTAATCAGATTGCCGTTCGGTCCGTATGAGTTCCTGGCTCCTAACGACACAAGACAATATCTGATTGATATTTACGGCAAACGTTACATGCAGATTCCTAAAAAGGTAAGGGACCATGGTAGGTTGAATAGATATCGAAGCGCTGAAAATATTATGGACATTCTAGAGGAATGTATTGGATTGCTTAAAAAAGCTAATGAGAGATATTAATTGATTCGCATGATATTCTTAAGTGTAATCATTCCATTTGATACCGTAGAAAGGTATTTGAAAGATTGTTTGGACAGCTTGTTCGAGCAAAATCTTGAAGATTGTGAGATAATCCTCATATTAAATGGAAATAAGGAGAATGTGGATGATTTGTTAAATCAGTATCCTGATTTAAACATCATAACAAAATCTTTTGACCAACGTTTGGGAGTAGCCCGCGCCAGAAATGAAGGGTTGAAAATAGCTACTGGAGAATATGTCTATTTCATTGATTCTGATGATTATTTATATAAGGATGCTTTAGTCAGATTAGTCGATGTTGCAAAGGAGACTCATGCCGATTTAATCAACGGAGAACGGATGGGAACAGCTTTCATCCGTGAAAGGTTTGAGGAAAGATTCACTAAAAAAAATAGGGATCCGATGAAAAAAGGCAAATTGTCCGATATGGAATTTGCAATGAAATTGCTTGTCGGTTCAAAAACCAACAAAAAAGAGGTTTTATCAGTTCTTCATTCATTGATTAAGAAAGAAAAAATCGCAGATACTCTATTTGATGAAAATGAGAAATTTTTCTCTGATTATTCGTTTATAACATCAATCTTTCCAAATTTGGACACTTTTGTCGGAGTTGAAAATGCGGTTTATGCTAAAAGAAATCGTGATGATCCAATAAATTTAACTTCACTTAATCAGGAAGACCATGGAGACCCATTTTTAAGTTATTCCAGTGCATATTATGATGTTTTAGAGGTTGTGAATGATTTAAATGATAAAAATCCGCAAGAAAAATATACTCTATTAAAGGATGAGATGGCTTATACCTTCTTTGATTATTATTACAAGGTGTTCGGTCCGAACTTTTTATATAGTGAAGATGACAATTGGCGGGGAATAGTTTTCAAGATAATGCAGAAAATATCCTATGAGTTTAATATGGATTATTTATCTTTTTTCCAGAAAAGGGAAATTAAAGCATTCCAAGAAAATGACATTAAGAAATTAACCAGATTCATCAAATTAAGAGTAAACTATAAAAAGACAATACGTGTTTTTAAAAGTAGATGGAGATTTAAAACATTCATTTACTTCAGATATTATAACAAAAAGCCGATTAATAGCAAACAGATAATGTTCATAAGCTTTTTAGGTAAGTTCTACTCTGACAGCCCTAAATATTTGTATGAATATCTGTATAATACTTATGGCGACCAATTTGATTATGTATGGGTAATAAATGATAGGAGTGTTGAGATACCGGGCAATCCTAAAAAGGTGAAAAGATTTTCATTGAAGTATTATAAGGAATTGGCAAAATCTCAATATTGGGTTATCAATGGCCGTCAGGCATCCAGGTTGCACAAAAGAGGCACCCAAAAGATAATCTCTACCTGGCATGGAACCCCACTTAAAAAAATCGGATTGGATATAGGCAATGTTCACACAAGGGACCCGAACATTAAGAAATCATACATTAAGGTGGCAAGGGAATGGGACTATCTCATATCTCCTAACAGGTATACAACTGATATTTTGCGCAGCTCATTTGGTTATGAGGGGGATATTCTTGAAACTGGTTATCCTCGTAATGATGTTTTATATAATGCTACTCCAGAACAGATTGATCAAATTAAAAGAGATTTAAATTTGCCTATGGATAAAAAAATAATATTATATGCTCCTACTTGGAGAGATGACGAGTATTTTGATGCGGGCAAAATGCATTTCAACTTGAATCTTGAATTGGATAAGTTGCAGGATGCGTTAAGTGATGAATATATTCTGCTTGTCAGAACCCATTATTTCGTTGCAGATAAACTTGATTTAAGTCCATATAAGGGATTCGCGTATGATGTATGCAGATATGACGATATTGCAGAGTTATATTTAATCAGCGATATCCTAATCACAGATTATTCAAGTGTGTTCTTTGACTTTGCAAATCTCAAAAGACCGATATTGTTCTACACTTACGATTTAGAAAAATATGAAAACGTTTTAAGAGGATTTTATATTGATATTCATTCAGAAGTACCGGGACCTTTGTTGAAAACTACTGAAGAGGTCATTGATGCAGTTATTAACATTGATGATTTAAATAAAGAATACTCTGATAAATATGATGAGTTTTATGAAAGGTTCTGCAGTATCGAGGATGGGAATGCTTCAAAAAGAATTGTTGAAGCTATTAAACGAGATGGGTGAAATATGGTTAGAATTTCTGTTATAATTCCAGTTTATAATGTTGAAGATTACTTGGAAGATACACTAAATTCACTTTTGAATCAAACCATGATCAGCGATATAGAAGTGATAATGGTTGATGACGGCTCAACAGATGATTCTAGGTATATTATTGATGAATATGCGAAAAATTTTGATAATTTCCATGCATACCATAAAAATAATGAAGGTCCAGGAATTGCAAGAAATTATGGTCTTGATTTTGCTAAAGGCGAATATGTCCATTTTATGGATGCAGATGATTACTTGCCGCCGAAGGCCTATGAAACGTTATATAATTTCAACCCAGATGCAGATTTCATCATAGGAAATCTATTAAAATTCGGTGAGTATAATATTTGGGAGAATGTATTGTTCAAACATGCTTACAAGGATTTTAATGCCAATATCGATTCGTTTAATTTTAAGGAATATCCGGAGATTCTATGGGATACGATTACCTGCAATAAGCTATATAAGAAATCGTTTTTGGATAAACATAATTTAAGGTTCATTAATAAAAACATTTATTATGAGGATGTTTTATTCTCGTTCCAGTCATATGTTCTCGCCGATTCTATTGCATTTTCAAGAAATATTTTTTATTTCTGGAGATCAAGATTAAATAAGTCATCAATAACTCAAAAGCCGGATGATGTGAAAAATTTCATAAGCAGATTGGAAATCCTAAGAATTTATGACCTGTTAATGAAAAAGTATGCATTGGATGAAACTTATTCAGATATCATCTATGATAAATGGTTAAAGCATGATTTAAGGTCATCCCTTGAAAAAATCGGAAATTATCCTGGCAAATACTATATTGATTTAATCATGGGGACAAATTATATATTAAAAATCATTCCAAACCATTTAAGAGAAGATTTGAATGTTTATCTAAAAATTCTCTATAAGATGGTTGAAAATAATGACCTAAAATCATTATTATATTTTGCACATTTAGAAGATTCAATCAAGCAGAATCCTGAAATGCCTCTGCTGCTCGATGAAGAGTATTTGAAACTCATTGATATCAACTGCAATGGTGAAAAACAAGAATTCATCGCTCGTGTGATTGATGTTTTCAATGATAACGAGAACTTATATTTGGAATTTGATTATAACATTGATTTCATTTCAAATAAATGCCCTTGTGAAATGGAGGCATATTTAGTTTACGGAAATAAGCAATTTCCTATTAAATTATTTAATAACAATACTATTATTCTTTCCCTTGACCTAATTAAAGGTTTGAATCATCTTAAAATAAGATTAGATTATAAATCGCCGTCATTTGCTAAATCATCTCTTTTGAAAAACTATCAGAGAAAATCAATTAAATACGCTAATTTTGACATAGATCTGGGAATAGGCATAAACAATATTTTATATTTGGATGTTAACAGAAAAACCGAGAATAATGTATTGGTTAAAGATGTGGTCTTTGATGAAGGAAACTTCATACTCAGATGCGAATCCATTGGCGAAGTAAAAGGCATGATTCTGACTAATTTTGTAACATATAAACATCTGAAGTGTCCTGTAATCTACAGTAATAATTCTAATGATTTTGTTTTCATTATTCCATTTGATGAATTGAAGAATGTTGTTGTTAAAAAGTGGGAGTTGAACTGCCCGCAATCCCTAAACTCAATTAGTATAAAAAAGAAATTTAAATTTATTTATCATAATTATGAGATATCCTTTAAAAATAAACGAAACAAAATATATGTTTCAGTAGATATACTAAATTCTAAAAAGCAAATGGAAGAGATTTTAGCTAAAAATGAGGAATTAATCAATGAGAATAATAAATTAAAGAATAAAAATGAAAAATTGCTCAAAACAGTTGATGAATTTAAATCTAGAAGGGCAGTTAAATTAATTGATAATGTAAAAAATATTTTTAGAAGATGAGGTGTGCTTTTGACAAAAATTTCGGTTATTGTCCCTATTTTCAACACTGAAAAGTATTTGTCCGAATGTCTGAATAGTATTTTGAATCAACCTTTTGACGATATTGAAATAATTTGTATAAATGACGGATCAACTGATAACTCATTGGACATATTGAATGATTTCAAATCAAAAAACGATTGTATCAAGATCATTAATCAGGAAAATAGGGGATTGTCCGCATCACGTAATGTTGGAATCGAAAATGCCAAAGGGGAATATATACTTTTCATTGATTCCGATGATTATTTTGAGGACAATGTGTTTGAAAAACTCATTAACATTGCCGAATCCAAGTCTTTGGATTTAGTGATATTTAAATTGATTGATTTTGATGACATTACCAGGGAAAAGTCAAGATATTCATATTTTGATTTGGAGCTTTTAAAGAAAACTGTGGGGGATAAGGTTTTTTCATATGAAGATGTTAAGGATATCTTATTTAGAATACCTGTAACCGCTCCGGGCAAATTATTCAAACGTGAATTAATTTCTGATTTGAGGTTTCAGGAGGACCTGATTTTTGAGGACAATCCATTTTTCTTTGAATTGTTCTTCAATACAAAAAGAGCTTGCGTATTTGATGAATACTTATATTGTAGGCGTATTAGAAATGACTCAATAATATCTTCTAATTTTGAAAAATTCAGCGACGTGATAGTTGTTTATAATATTATCCTGCAAATAATTAAAAAATATGGCAAATACGAGGAACAGAAAGGCAAACTGTTCCACAGACAATGCAGGGACATCTTTTTAAGATTTTCGCAGGTGCCAGAAGAGTATAAAGCTGATTTTTTCTCAAAAATCAAAGAGGATTTTCTAGCCAAAAAGGAATTTTATGAAGATGATGGAACTCTTGAGATTGCCAGTAAAAGAAGCCGAGAAATTTTCGATAGGGCAATTGAATCAGAAACTGCCAAGGAATTTGAATTGTCTATTGAAGTGTTTGACTTAAATAAAGAGGTTTCCAAACTCAAAAAGCAGAATAAGAAATATGACAAAAAAATCAAAGAGCTAAATTCAAAACCTAAAAGGTCTTTAAAAAATCTTTTTAAACATAATAAGAGAATATAGATTTTTTTTTAAAATTAAAACTTTTTCAAAAAACAGTAATTGATTATAAAAATTTCTGAACAAAAGAAAATATTTTAATATATTGAAAAATATAACAATTATTAGTAGATTAAATCTACGGTATAGTTATAACTATTTTGGTGTTTTAAAATGAATAAAAAGATAGGTATTATATTTGCTTTAGTATTAGTAGCTTTCTTAGTTATGGGTACTGCAAGCGCTGGTTTATTTGACTTTTTAGGCGGAGATGACGCTGGAGATAATGCTACAAATGATGAAGACACTTTCATCGTAGGATTTGACGCTGAATTCCCACCTTACGGATATAAAGACGACAGTGGAAACTATGTTGGTTTCGACTTAGATTTAGCAAAAGAAGTTTGTGAAAGAAACAATTGGACATTTAAAGCACAACCAATCGATTGGGATGCAAAAGACGCTGAACTTGACTCTGGTTCTATTGACTGTATTTGGAACGGTTTCACTATCAACGGTAGGGAAAACGACTACACCTGGTCCGAACCATATATTGACAACAAACAAGTAGTTGTTGTAAGAGGTGACTCAGGAATTGCTAACTTAGATGGTCTTGAAGGTAAAATCGTAGAAACACAAAAAGACTCATCCGCATTAGCAGCTCTTCAAGGGGACAACAAAACCTTAGCAGACACTTTTGCAGAATTAACCGAAGTTGCTGACTATAACACTGCATTCATGGATTTAGAATCCGGTGCATGTGACGCAGTAGCTATCGATGTAGGTGTAGCTTTACACCAATTAGCAAATAAAGAAAACGGTACCTTCGTTGTATTGCCGGACATTATTTCCTCAGAACAATACGGTGTAGGATTCAAACAAGGAAACACTGAATTAAGAGACCAAGTACAAGAAACATTAGATGAAATGTTCGAAGACGGAACCGTTGCTAAAATCGCAATGAACTATTCCGACAGTGGTGTACCAGGTTCTTTAATCCAAAAATAAACAATTTTAGTTAATGATGGGAGAATTGATTAATGATATTGAGTAATGTGATATCACAATTGCTTGGAGGTATGGTTACCTCTGTTGAGATATTCTTACTTACTTTATTATTCTCTCTTCCTCTAGGTTTAGCTATTGCTGGAGGAAGGATGAGTAGTATTGCGCCATTAAGATGGCTTATGAAGATTTATATCTCAATTATGAGGGGTACTCCGTTGATGTTGCAGTTAATCGTAGTATTCTTTGCTCCATACTATGTGTTTGGTATAAGTTTATCTGCTGATTATAGGTTTATTGCTGTTATCATTGCATTCACTATGAATTATGCAGCCTATTTTGCTGAAATTTATAGGGGAGGGATTGAATCTATCAACAGCGGCCAATATGAAGCGGCACAGGTACTCGGTTATTCCAGACTGGAAACATTCTTTATAATCATTCTGCCTCAAGTATTTAAGATAATTCTTCCTTCTGTAACTAATGAAGTAATTACACTTGTAAAAGATACTTCCCTATCTTTCGTTATTGCAATTCCGGAAATGTTTACTGTAGCCAAACAGATTGCAGCAGCTGATGCTTCAATTGCAGCATTGCTTGTAGCTGGTGTTTTCTATTATGTCTTCAACATACTAGTTGCATTTGTAATGGAACGCTTAGAAAACAGATTAGATTATTATGAATAGGTGACAATATGAGTTTGCTTGAAGTTAAAAATCTTAAGAAAAGTTTTGGCGATAATGTGGTCTTGAAGGACATTTCTCTAAGTGTTGAAAAAGGTGAAGTTTTAGCTATTATTGGGCCGTCAGGTTCCGGTAAATCAACATTGCTTAGATGCATAACAGATTTGGAAACCGAAGATAGTGGAGAAATTAATTTCGATGGAACATTTGGTTTGGTATTCCAAAACTTCAATCTGTTCCCACATCACTCCGTGATGAAAAACATTACCAATGCACCTTTACGTGTTCAAAAGAGAAAAAAAGAGGAAGTCTTTGAACATGCAAGGGATCTGCTTAAGAAAATGGGCTTGGAAGAAAAGGAAAACGCTTATCCATGTGAACTGTCTGGTGGTCAGCAGCAACGTGTGTCAATTGCACGTGCGCTTGCGATGAATCCGGACATACTGTTCTTTGATGAACCGACATCCGCGCTTGACCCTGAATTGACTGGTGAGATTCTAACTGTCATACGTGACCTTGCAGCTGAACATATGACAATGGTAATTGTTACCCACGAAATGGCCTTTGCACGTAATGTGGCCGATAAAATCATCTTTATGGATGAAGGCGTTATTGTAGAGGAAGGCACTCCGGAAGAAGTATTTTCATCTGAAAACCAAAGGATGAAAGATTTCTTAGGCAAATTCTATGATTAAATTTAAAATTTAATCTATTTTTCACATTTTCAATGACCTATGAATTATTTATTTTATCTTAAATTAAATTGCCATTACATTTTTTAATTTCATTTTAATCAATCGCATTTGCGATAATCCTGGTGCAATTCTATTTTTTTAAATTTTGTAGTCATGTTATCAACATCAGTTGGGCCAAATAGATAATTTTATAAAATATTGTATACAAATTATGATTAAAGAAAAATTGTTTTTGAGGTGAATAGTTAATGCGTTGTCCGAATTGTGATAGTGAAAACAGTGATTCAGCAAAATTCTGTAAGAAATGCGGATCACCTTTAAGTAAAAAGGCTGTCAATCATGAAAAAATGATTAATTCAATGAGCAATAACTCAAGTAGTGACGATACAACCAAATACATCATAATTACCTTGGCGATTATTGCGGTTGTACTTGCAGGGGCTTTTGTTTATATTTATGGATTCGGATCAAATCAAAGTAATGATTCACAACCGCAACAGGTCAATCAGGATGATGATGCTGTAGAGGCTGATAGCTCTGATACTGCTCAAGCTGTACCAAGCGAACCGGATACTTCTTCAATTTCCATTTTGGGAGGAAGTTTCTCAACGGGCAGTGCAGAAGAGGATAAAACATATGCACGTATTAATGTAGGTACTGAACATGCTGGTGAGGATGTTATTGTCCAAATTTTCTATTCCAGAGACGGCAATGCATTGAACCACGGTAATATGGTTCCCGCTACTGTTCATTCAGATGGTTATCTTGAAATAGCCAGTGCAGATGCATATCATTATTATCCGGATTATGCAACTATTAAGATATATGATTCAAACAGCAATCTTATAACTACAAAAAGTGTAAGTTTAAGTCCTCAATCAGGTACTCAAACATTTTAGTTTGAGTATTTTTCTTTTTTTTAATATTCAACAAATATAAAATATATATTACATGAATGACATAGTAAATCATAATTTTGGTGATTTTGGTGAATGCGGTTAAATCTGGCAGAATTAATAAGTTTGATAATCTTAAGGGTCTCGCAATATTTCTGATGGTTTTGGGCCATCTGACATTATTTAGGGGCAATGATTTCATTGGTTTTGTCAGAAATTTTGTTTTTCTTTTCCATCTGCCAGTATTCTTCTTTGTAGCGGGCTATTTTTCAAAAGTTGGTCCTGATGAACCAATTAAAGCGTTTAAAAGATTATTTATACCATATATAGTCTTTTGTGTAATCTGGGAAATATTCAATGTATACTGTTTAGGGGAGCATCCTAATTCGATTTTATTCATACATCCAGGCTATATGCTATGGTTCTTGATGAGCTTGTTCTTCATGAAGATGGCGGTGCCGATTATTGACAGGCTTAAATACCCGATTATACTTGCAGTCATCGGATCATTGCTAATAGGTTTTATAGACTCAAACATATTGGGAATTTCACGTACCTTCTGTTACCTGCCGATTTTCATTCTCGGATTTAAATATAAGGATTACCGGGAAAGGTTCATTGATAAATTCCCGATAGTTGAAGATGATTCTTTTGCAATAACCATTGCAGTTATAACCCTTATCATATCAGTGGTTTTGGCATTGAATTTTAATCATGACATAATATCCATGAAGCATATGTACGGTGATGAGTATCTTATGGAAATGATCTGCAGGGCAATGGTCATATTTGTGTCTGCGGTGAATGTCGTTGTCTTGACAAGATTCATGACCAATCGTGAAATCATCTTAACCCAAATGGGTCTGAACTCACTTACTGTTTATCTGCTTCACCCGTATGCTATTAAAATCGCTAAGGCACTGGCTGAACCATACTTAAAGAATCATATAAAAATAACAATAGCATTTATCTTTATTGGAGCATTTGCAATAACCTACTTATTATCTAGAAATATCTTTACTAAGGCTTTAAATAAGTTGTTGGATTTGGTCTATAAGGTTTTATGTATTGAATAGTGTTTTGAAAAGATACTTTATTTTAAAGAAATGAATAAATATCTTGGAATTTAATGCAAAAACATTAAAATTTTAAATAAATTCAAATAACTATGTATTTTCTTAATTTTAAGCATTTACCGATAATATAAATATTATTAAATATTAATATTAATATAGTATTATAAGTTAAATGTGGAATATTATGAAAACAAGAGTAAGTGTAATTATACCTATTTATAATGTGCAAAATTTCTTAAAAGAATCTTTAGATTCTATTTTAGCACAAACCATAATAAATTTAGAATTAACAGAGGGTTATGAAAGGAATCTTCAGATAATTTTAATTGATGATGGGTCTACAGATAATAGTAGCGAAATAGCTAAAACATATGTTAATGAATTTGAAAATATTGAGTACCATTATTATGAGGAATCTCACGGCCCGGGATATGCTAGAAATTTTGGGTATCAATTTGCTGAAGGAGATTACATAATTTTTGCTGATTCTGATGATATTGTCAGACCCCACGCTTATGAAAGGATGTATAAATCTGCAATAGAAAATGGTACGGATATGGTTATTGGTGCTGTTTTACGTTTCAATTCAAAGAATTATTGGAGGTCATATATTCATAGTGTGGCTTTTTCGGGGGAATATGAACTTACTCATATTACTGAAAGTCCGGAGCTCATTTACGATACAACTGTTTGGAATAAATTAATTAAAAGGAGTTTCTGGGAAAAATATGATTTTAAATTTCTAGAAGGCGTTCTCTATGAGGATATACCTATCACATTCTTCTTACATTATTATGCTAATAAAATTTCAATTATTAATGAAACTTGCTATTTATGGAGAGTAAGAGATGGAACTAATCTGTCCATTACCCAAAAGATTAGCAAAATTCAAAATTTAAAAGATAGACTCAATATAATGGGTATTGTCGATGATTTTTTCAAAGAAAATGTTACTCAAGCAAATTTGATACATGAAAAAATTATCAAATGGCTTAGCGTCGATTTAATGATTTTTATTCAGAACTATAAAACTTTATCCGAAGAGGAGATAATAGAGTGCAGTGACTTGATTAAGGATTATATCACAAAAAATATCGATTTAGAGGATTTAAGTTATTTAAATGAAATTGATCAACTAAAATATGAATATTTATTGGATAATAAAATTGATCAATTAGTTAATTTGGTTAATTTTGAGTGGTTTGATTTAAAATCAACAAAAGGATATTATGAGAATTCACATTTGATGATTGATGTGGATGAAGAAATATTTGGGTGTTCTTCTTTCTGTATAGATAAATATATTAGAAAAATTGATAACTTTTGGAATAGGGCTACTAACGTTGCATTGAAAAAAAATAAAATTTTAATTGAAGGTTTTACAGTCATTCCAGGATTAAAAGATGAAAATTTTGAAGATAGAAAGTATTCCTTCTTTTTGGTTAATAGTGAAACTCATAAAAGAGTTCCGCTTAAATTCAAAAATTCTAAAGCGCCGGATGTGGCCAATTATAAGCATATATATGGAAATGATATTTCCTATGAATCTTCAGGTTATACTCTCACCATCCCTTTTTCTAGACTTATAAATAACGAGGATTTCATGGGAGAGAATAGGGTCGAGGTTATTTTTAGACAAAAGGATGTGCTTTATAAATATTTTGTAACTCCAAAATATGTTAATTTGGAAAATAAGAAATTGAAATCTAGAATATATAAGAATCATTATTTTGCTCTTGATTATGATGTAAATAAAGAACTAATTTTAAGGATTGCCCCAGTAGATTATTGTTATGAAAAAGTTGAAATTGAAAATAATCAGTTATCTATCTATAGTCCGAATTATAACGGGGATATGTTTTTATTTTATGAAAAAAATCCGATAAATGATGAGTATAAAATTCCATTGGAATATGATGATGCAAAGCACTGTTATTTAATTGATGTTACTAAAATTTCTAAAGATATGGGTCAAATTAGATATGGAAATGGTAACCCTATTCTATCTAAAAGAAAAAAACAGTTATATCTTCATTCTGATAAAGGACAAATTATTATCAATATGTTACGGGATTACCATTTTGATATTTGCAGGCGTGATGATATCTCATTAGTTTCAAATATTTCAGAGAATGCAGGGAATATCAGTATTGATGTTAAGTTATATTCTGTAAATGATATATCTAAATTGAAATCTGCAAATCTTTTTATTCAGGACAATAAAAATTATAAAGATGCATTTTTCTCAAAAGGAATATTATCAGAAAATAATAAGAAAATAACTTTTAAGTTTAATCTTAATAATGAATCGCTTTTGAAAAATATTTATGGAGGATATCATGATTTTAAAGTAGTTTATGAGTTGGAAAACTCAATTTTTTCAACACCATTATATTTATTCAATCCGTATAATTATCATCATGCTAAAGGATTATTTAAATATAAAATTTACCGCGCCGCTAAAGGTAATTTAAGGATTAAATCTAGTAAAGAATGGGCAAAACATGAAGATACAGCTAAAAAACGTCTTGATTCATTAAATAAATATAAATTGTTCCGTCGTTTACCAATTAATAAAAAACGGGTAATGTTTGAATCATTGTGGGGAAAAGATTATAATTGTAATCCAAGATATTTCTATGAGTATATTAATGAAAATTATCCTGATTACGAATGTATATGGTCACTTGATGACGAGCATATACGAATTGAAGGAAATGCGAAACGAGTAAGGAAATTCTCTTTGAAATATTATTATTATTTAGCAACTTCTAAATATCTAATGGATAATGTTAATTTTGAAGATGAATATATAAAAAGAGATGAACAAGTTTATATTCAAACAATGCATGGAACTCCTTTAAAGACTTTCGGATTAGATATTCCTACTGAATTTACAACAAATGAAGGTAGAAAAAATTTCATAGATAGATGTGCGCGTTGGGATTATCTTTTGGTGCAAAGTGATTATGCAGCTGATTTAAGTAAAAGATGTTTCTTATATGAGGGCAATTTATTAAAAGCGGGTTATCCAAGAACGGACATATTATATTCAAGAAATAATGAAAAATCAATTAATGAATTAAAAGAGAGATTAGGCCTTCCATTAAATAAAAAAGTCATTCTATATGCTCCTACATGGCGTTTAAGAGATAAATTTGATTTAGCAATTGATTTAGGTTCATTTAAAAAAAATTTATCTGATGATTATGTGTTAATTTTAAGAACACACCATTTTGCAGGCAGCGGCTCTGATCAATTTGAAAACGATGAGTTTGTTTATGATTTTTCAGAATATAATTCTATGGAAGAGTTATATTTAATTTCAGATATATTAATATCCGATTACTCTTCTGCAATGTTTGATTATGCGATTTTGGATAGGCCGATAATCTTGTTTGCATATGATTTAGAAGATTATACTAAAAATATTCGTGGAATTTATTTAGATCTTGAAGAGATTAAACCTGGTCCAATCGTATATACCTCTAAAGATTTGGAAAATACAATAATTAATATTAATCAAATCGATGAGAAATATAAACCATTTAGAAGGGAATTTAAAGAAAGATTTAACCAATATGAAAGTGAAAATTCATCAGAACAAATTTTTAATGTAATGACTAAGGATCAAAAAACTAATGAGATTATTAATAAATTAAAAGATATTTATTCAAAAATAGCTTATTGGATAATTAAATCAGTATAAATATGTTGATATTATGAGTAACCCGAAAATTTCTGTTATTGTACCAGTTTATAATGTTGAAACTTATCTTGAAGATGCATTAGATAGTATTGTCAATCAAACATTTTTAGAATATATTGAGGTTTTAATGATTGATGATGGGTCTACTGATAATTCTAGATATATTATTGAAAAATATGCGTTAGATTATGAAAATTTTTATTCATTCCATAAAGAGAATGAAGGTTTATCAGTTACTAGAAATTATGGGTTAAATTATGCTAAAGGAGACTATATCTATTTTATGGATTCAGATGATTATTTAATCCATGATGCATTGGAAAAAATGTATCAAATTGCATCAATGTATGATAATGATGTTGTAACTGCAAATTTCTTCCGATATAATGAAAATAAACCTTGGGCTCATGTTATTAGCGATTATGTTTTCAATAGTTTGGAAGAAAACTTATATAATGTTACATTAAATGATTATTCTAATTTAATTTGGGATATGCCGGTTTGGAATAAATTATATAAAAAAGAATTTTTAGATGAAAATAATCTTAATTTTTATGATGGAAGGGTAATTTTTGAAGATAATATTTTTTCCACTGAAGTATATATTAAAGCAAAATCAGTGTCAGTTTTAAAGGATGGAGTTTATTGTTGGAGAATGGGTGCTCCAAATACTTCCATTTCCCAATCTCATGATATCAATCGTGGAGAAGAATTATATAAAATGGCCGTAATGGTAAAAAATTTATTAAATGACAATATAGAAAGTAAGGAAATTTTAAGTAAAAAATATTTAAAATGGTTAACATTGGATATTCCATTTTATATGAGCAGAATAAAAAGTTATTCTAAGGATGAGCATATTTATATTTTTGAAGGTGCAAATAAATTAGTTAATCTAGTTCCAGAGGAATTTTTCAATGATTTAAATAATTATTATAAAGTATTTTATAAAATGTTAAAAAATAAGGATTGGGATGATTTATCAGAGTTAATCTCCAAGGATTTAGAAAAAAATCCCGATATACCTCTTAATATTGATGAAAAATACATTGAAATGTTTGATTTTGAAGAAGATGCAGAAAATGGAAAATTGAAATCTTATGCATTAAAAATTACTTCAGATAATGAAGATATAAAAATTAATTTTCAGAATAATATTCCATTTTTACAAAAGATTAAAAATAATAAACTTAAATTCATAATTAAAAACCCAAAAGTAAGTGATATTGTTATATTTAAAGAGTTTTTTAAGAAAAATCAATTAGTTTTCCCGATTGATTTCCTAAATATTGGCGAAAACTTAATTATGACACAATATGGGAATAATTCTAAACAACAATCTTTAATGGAAACGGATTTGCATAAAACTTTAATTTTTGAAGATTATTTTATTGATGTTTCCCGTGACAAAAGAGGATTTTTAAGATTAAATAAAAAAAGAAGAAAGAAAATTGATTTTCTTATTGAAGACATAAAATTTTCTGGGGATAAATTTCAATTTACCGGACACTCCGGTGTCAAATTTGAAAAAATCTTATTAAAGGATTATTTTAACTTTAATACTTTTGAATATCCAATTACATATAACAAAGATCATTTTTGCATTGAAATAAATTATGAGGATTTTCTTAAAGCTCCTTTGAAGAATTGGGAATTGGATTTAATAGGAGACTACAATAAGATTTCTGTTTCAAAGTCTTTTAAGCAACTTAACAAAAGTTATGATATTAGAATCAAGAATTCTAAAAATAAGGTAAGAATTAAATTTCAACCTTATACTCCTGTTGAAAAAATTAATGAACTGAATACTGAAGTTAAAACATTAAAGAAAAAAAATAAATCTCTAACTAAGAAAAATAAACGCCTTAAGTCTAAATCCAATATAAATATTAAATTTTCAGATAAAACAAAAAATTTTTTTAAAAAAATAGTTAAAAAAATCAAATCTTAGGCACACTTGAAGTAATTATATTTAAAGTTAATAATTCCTCTTGATTTAAATTATTATATTTTTTAATCATTTTAATTATTTACGAGACTGATTTTTCATAGTATATTAATTATAAATAGTATTATTGAAAAAAATATATTATAATAAATTAGTGAGTTATTAAATGAAAACTAGAGTTAGTGTTATAATACCTGTTTATAATGTACAGGAATTCTTGCATGAGTGTTTAGATTCTGTTGCAATGCAAACAATTAATAATCTGGAGTTGACTGATGGATATGAGAGAAACCTTCAGGTTTTATTAATTGATGATGGATCAACAGATGACAGCGCTTCAATTGCAAAGGAATATTCAAATAAATATGAAAATTTTGAGTACATCTATGAAGAAAACCAGGGATTGGGGCATGCCAGAAATTACGGGTGCGAATTTGCTGAAGGGGATTATATAATTTTCTTGGATTCAGATGATTTGGTCACTCCAAAAGCTTATGAAAGGATGTACAAATCAGCTGTAAAGAATAATGTCGATATGACAATAGGTAATGTAACAAGATTCAACTCTAAAAAATTCAAACGTATTAAAATCCATAAAACTGCATTTTCAGGATTCAAAGAAGTAACTCACATGACTGAATCACCGGAACTATTTTATGATACAACTGCATGGAATAAAATGATTAAACGCAGTTTTTGGGATAAGCATAATTTCAAGTTTCCGGAAGGTATTCTTTATGAGGATATTCCGGTGACCATGCCGATGCATTATTTGGCAAATAAGGTTTCCATAGTCTATGAAACTTGCTATTTATGGAGAATCCGAGAAGGAAAATCTAAATCTATCACCCAGACAACAGATCAATCTAAAAATTTATCCGATAGATTGACCGTTATGAGGATGGTTGATGATTTCTTTAAAAAAAATGTTTCTGAAAAGTATTTATTTGAAACTAAACTCACCAAATGGTTAGAAATAGATTTAAAGATGTACGTTGATAGTTTAAATAAATTATCCGAAGAGGAATCAAGGGATTACAGAAATTTATTAATTAATTACATCAAAGAAAATGACATTGATTTTAATAAGCTGGATTATCTAAATGAAATTGACAGATTGAAATATGAATATCTGCTGAATGATGAGTTTGATAAATTAGTTGACCTGATTAATTTTGAAAGGAAGGATTTAAAATTCACCAAAGTTTATTCGCAGAATAATCATTTGATGATTGATGTGGATGAAAAAATATTTAAGACATCTCCTTTCTGTATTGATAAGTATATTAAAAATGGTTATGAGGTTAAATTTATTCAGAAGGTGGCATTAAAGAAGAACAAACTAAGTGTTAGAGGCTTTTTCGTCATGCCAGGATTAAAGGATGATGACTTTGATGACAGGGAATATTCATTCTATTTATATAACAGCGAATCTCACGATAAAATACCATTGGAATTCACGAATGTAAAAACCGGCGATTTGTCTAAGTTTAATATAAAGTATGGGGATAATTTCTCATATGATTCAGCAGGTTTTGAAGTTCAGGTTCCTTATGATGAAATTATCGACAATCCTAATTTCATTGGAGAAAATAGGATTTTGGTAAACTTTAAACAGGATAGCATCGATTATAACTATTTCCTATGCCATCTTAAAAAGAATGTCAGGACAACAAGTTATTTAAAAGCCAGAATTTATGAGGATAATTACATATTCATCGACTATGACGAATATGATGAACTAATCTTGAATGTTAAGCCTATAAAGTACTGTTATGAAAATGTCATCATAGACGACGGTCAATTATGCATTCACAGTCCGATGTATAATGGGGATTTGTTTTTATGTTATGATGAGGACCTGATTAACGATGCAAGGAGAATACCTTTAAGTTATGATGATGAAAAGCAAATCTATTCAATATCTTTGGATAATTTTTCACCATCGTTGGGTCAGATTAGATATGAAGATGATGAGCCGATTGTATATAAGGAAAAAAAACAATTATATTTAACTTCCAAAGCCGGGCAATTGACCATCAACGCTTTAAGGGATTATCACTTTGATATTCAAAAATTCAATAATCTGTCTGTGATTTCAAAAATAGATGGCCATAATGAAATTATTAACATTGATGTTGATGTCCACACCAAAGATTTAAGCAATCTAAAATCTGCAGCGCTATATGTGTTGGATGAAATCAATTTTGAAGATATTCTATTGGCTGATGGAACTATAGTAAGTGACAATAAGGTCGAATTCAATTTTGACTTTTCAGATAAAAAGATTCTGGATAACCTTAGCCATGGAGTCTATGATTTATATATCAAATATGATTTTGATGGGGAAATTGTCAGAACACAGGCATTCCTGTCAGGTTTATTCTCACATACATACTCAGAAGAATTGTATGATTATAAATTATATAGAAGCGGTAAAAGCGTATTAAGAATTAAGTCCAATAGAAAATGGCCAAAGAATTTAAATACAAAGCTTAAACGAAAAGAACTGGTCAACACCAAATATAAAAAGTTTAGAAATTTACCAATTCATCCGAAACGCATAATGTTTGAATCATTGTGGTCAAAACAATTTAATTGTAACCCTAGATATTTCTATGAGTATATTAATGAAAATTATCCGGATTATGAATGTGTCTGGTCATTTGATGATGAGCATAAACACATTACCGGCGATGGAATTCGCGTTAGAAAGTACTCTTTAGAATATTACTTCTATCTGGCCACTTCTAAATATTTCATGGACAATGCCAATTTTGAAAATGACTTCATTAAAAGAGACGGTCAGGTTTATATACAAACCATGCATGGAACTCCTTTAAAATCATTTGGATTGGATATTCCAACAGAATTTGTAACTAAAAAAGAACAAGAGGAATTTGTTGAAAGATGTGCACGTTGGGATTATCTATTGGTTCAAAGCGATTACGTTTCAGGCCTTACCAAAAGATGCTTTGAATATAAAGGAAACATTCTAAAAGTCGGCTATCCTAGAAATGACATTCTATACTCAAAAGATAATGAAAAGGATATCAATGAATTAAAGCAAAAAATGAATCTGCCATTGGATAAAAAAGTAATCTTATATGCGCCAACATGGCGTTTAAGAAATGATTTTGACTTTATGATTGATTTAAAATCATTTAAGGAAAATTTATCTGATGAATATATCTTATTGTTGAGGATGCACCATTTTGCAGGAAAAGGTTTAACTGAACTTGAGGATAATGATTTCGTTTATGATTTCTCAAAATATGGATCAATGGAAGAATTATATTTGGTATCAGATATTCTCATAACAGATTACTCTTCTGCAATGTTTGATTATGCTATTTTGGACAGGCCGATAATTCTATTCACTTATGATATGGACGAATATGTTAATAGTATTCGCGGTATCTATTTTGATTTGGAAGAATATAACCCTGGTCCTATCGTATACACTTATGAAGAGCTAGAGGATACAATAATCAATATTGACAAAATCGATGAGGAATTTAAATCAGATAGGCGCAGATTCCAAGAAAAGTTCAATCAATATGAATGTGCGAATTCCTCCGAGAAAATTTTTAATGAAGCGTTTAAGAATAATGATGGAAATTATATTTTGGGATTATTTAATCAAATCGTGTTAAAATTGGCATGGTTTTTCATTAAATTTTTCTAGAAAATAATGATTCAAGTTCTCCATGAAAAAGATTTGCATTCTTAATACAAATTTATATAGAGTTACTTTTAAATCTATTAATATGGTTAAAATATCTGTGATTTTACCGGCTTATAATTCCCAAAGGTATATTAGAAAAGCTATTGAAAGCGTACTAGCTCAAACATTCACTGATTTTGAATTGATTATCGTAAACGATGGATCAACAGACAATACACTAAAAATCATCAATGAATTCACAGATAAAAGAATCAGATTAATCAATCAGGAAAACCTTGGGCCGGGGGCTGCAAGAAACAATGCTTTAAAGATGGCCAAAGGGGATTATGTGATGTATCTTGATTCCGATGACTGGTTCTGTCCGGATGCGCTGGAAATAGCTTATGGTGAAATTACAAGATTCGATGCCGATTTGACTTTTTTCCAGATGATTAACTGGGATGAGGAAGTTTTCTATGAAAATGACTGGTTTGACATGAAAACATTTGATGAAAGCTTTGAAAACAGGGCTTTTAAACCACAGGAAACTCCCGGTTCAATTTTTGACTTGTCTGTTGGGGTATGCCAGAAGATATACAATAGACAGTTCCTCAAATCAATCGATGCACAGTTTCCTGAAGGAATCTTTTTTGAGGATATGCCCTTTTTTTATCATGTTTACTTAAAGGCCCAAAAAATCTCAATTGTTAAAAAGCATCTCTATGTTCGAAGAAAGCATGAAAAGTCAATAACCAATGTGGTCGACGAGAAGTTTTTCGATACAGTTCCTGCGGGGCAGGTGCTAATGAAGATTTTCATTGAAAATGGATGGTATGATACATACAAGTTTGACCTGCTTGCCTATAAAATCAATGGTCCTCGATTTGCTTTAAGGGACATGCCATTAAAACATAAGTCCCATATGTTTGATTTAATTAAAAAGGACTACGAACAAATTAAACGAAGTCCATATTATGAGGACTTTTTAGTTCAATTGGGTCCAGTAAAAAAGAAGTTCTTTTTAGATGTTTTAGAATCAAAAGATTATGGGGAATTTAGTAAAACATCCCACTAAATCCCACATTTTTACATACACAGTATCTGCAGAGTGATTTTTCATCATGAATTGCAGTCATGCGAGTTTTGCAGTAATAAGTTCCATCCTGATAATATACGTCATCTTTTTTGTCATCAGAAAAGGGATGAAGAGGCTTTTTTGCAATCAATGCCAGATATAGAGAAATATTTTCTGTAAATCTTTTGGTTTGATCATCTCCTCCGGCATATCTGTCGAAGTAAAATCCAATGTCGGAGCGGATATTTTTTATAACTTTATCCTTGATTTCAAAATCGTCAACAATTTCGGTAGAATATATCTCATCATAAACGCCTGAATTGTATTTGGCAAGCTTTTTGGTTAACGGATCTCTGTACCTTGGGTCGGTTACCTTGTTTCTCAAATAATCAATCGGATAATTCTTCAAATCCTTTCTTATCATTGACAATAATTTTGACGCTTTCATAAGATTCCTTTGCTTTTAAGTAATTCACGAGGGTTGTCAACAATGGCAGCCATAGCTTCATCATGGCTTAATCCTGCGCCTAAGGCGATTTCATATGATTTGTCAAAGGTAATCAAATCGCTTGGAGCATGGGTATCGGTATCCACAAGTAGTCTGTTTCCAACTTCACGCGCAATGTTTGCAACATGGCCGTTGCCGAGGCAGTGTCCCTTACGTGCGGAGATTTCTAAATAAATATCATTTTCAAGAGCGATTTCAGCTTCCTCTTTTGTGATTAATCCGGGATGTCCAAGGATATCGACATTCTCGGATTCAACTGCCGCACGGTTGGTGCCAGGTGTAACAGGTTCGTTTAATGTTTCACCGTGAACCACAACGATTTTAGCACCCAAATCCTTTGCACGTGCCGCAATCGCATCGATGGATTCGCATGGGGCATGTGTAACTTCAGCACCTAACACTACTGTAATGTCCCAGTTGGCATTAATGTCATCAATGGCATCTTGAATGGCAGGTATGGTGTCAACATTTGACCAGTCAACATGGTCTGTAATTGCAATCACTTCATGGTCTAGTTTTAAAGCTCTTCTTGCAAGTTCGGAGGGTAATAATTCCCCATCACTAAATAAACTGTGCATATGTAAATCGATTCTTTTAGTCATATACTAATTTATATAGAATATAGAATATATATTTATATAACTTAAAAATTTTTGAGGTTTGAAAATGAAAGCTAAAGCTGTTAAAATTGCAGATGGTGTTTACTGGGTTGGTGTAATCCATTGGAATAGCAGAACTTTCCACGGATATGGAATTCCGGGAACCACCTACAATGCTTATTTAGTATTTGGGCAAGATAAAACTGTATTAATCGATAATGTCTATCGTGGAATGTTTGAACAATTCGATGCCAGAGTAAAAGACGCATTTGAACAAGAAGGCAAAGAATTCAAAATCGATGTGTTTGTTCAGAACCACTCAGAAATGGATCACTCCACATTTTTACGTGAAACCATTGAAAAATATAATCCCGATGCAGAAATATATGCGTCCGCTAATTGTATTAAATTCTTAGAAGCACAATATCATAATTTCTCAGATTTGGAGATGAATGCTGTTCAAACAGGTGATGAATTGGATATTGGCGGCAGAACTTTAAAATTCATTTCCGCTCCAATGCTTCACTGGCCGGATAGTATGTTTACACTACTGGCAGAAGATGGAATATTATTCTCAAATGATGCGTTTGGTCAGCATGTTGCTCATTCAAAAAGATTTGATGAAGACTATGATTTAGAATATTTGCTTAGGCAGGCACAAAAATATTATGCAAATCTTGTAACTTTAGGTTCTCCAATGCTTAGAATGAAATTACAGGAGTTAACCGACACTGGTCTAATCAATGATATTAAAATGATTGCACCATGTCATGGTCAAATCTGGAAAAATCCTGCTCCTATTGTTGAGAAATACTCTGAATGGGGCTCAGGGGTTTGTAAAGATAAAATTACCGTGATTTATGATACAATGCATCACTCAACCGAAAAACTCGCTTTCCAAATTGTTGAAGGTATTATGAGTGAAGGAGTTGAGGTTGCCATGTACTTTATGCAGGAAGATGGGCCTGATGACGTTATTACAGATATCCTAGATTCTAAAGCTATTGCATTAGGCGCTCCGACCATGATGAACAAACCATTCCCAAGAATCGGTAACATGATGTACTGGTTGGATTGTGTTAATTTCAAAGGAACCGGCAGTGAAAAAAGTGCACTGATTTTCTCATCTAAAGGATGGGGTGGAGGCGCCATTGCCAAACTCCAACGTGATTTGGAAGAAGCAGGATTTACAGTAACTGATACATTGGACGTATTGTTCGTGCCTGATGAAGATGTTTTAGCTGAAGCATTTGAAAAAGGAGCTGAACTTGCAAGATCCATTAAAGAATAGTCATTTAGACTATTTTTTATTATTTTTTTAAAAAACTAATTGTTGCATATATCAACATTTATATAGTAAAACTATCATAATATGTATTAAAGGAGCATAATTATGTCAAGCTTAGTTATTTATTTTTCAAGAAGTGGTGAAAATTACTTTGGTGGAGTGCTTAAAAACATTGAAAAAGGAAACACTGAAGTAATAGCAGAATATATTCAAGAATTGGATGGCGCTGACTTATTTAAAGTTGAAGCGGCGGTTGACTATCCTGAAGACTATATGGAATGTATCGATGTTGCAAAAAAAGAGCAACAAAATGATGCAAGACCAGAAATCAAGGAAACTTTGGATAGTATTGATCAATATGATACTGTTTATATTGGTTTTCCAAATTGGTGGGGAACACTTCCAATGCCGATGTTTACACAATTAGAACAGCTTGATTTTACAGGTAAAGTGGTAAAGCCTTTTGTTACTCATGAGGGTTCTGGTTTTGGTTCGTCACAAAAAGATTTGTCCAAATTATGTGATGGGGCTGAAATAAAAAATGGCTTATCAATACCTGGTGCCAATGTATATGATGTAAAAGATACGGTCAAAGCTTGGATTGAGGAATAGTTCTGATTATTAACATTTTTTTAATACTAAGGGATTAGGAAAATCCTGTTAAAATTTGAGATATGCTAAAATAATACTTATTTTTTGGTATTACTTAATTCATATCCCATTATTTTTTTTAGATGCTATATAATTATACAAATATTCGAATTTTTACTTTTAGGGTTTTTTAATATTTTTTTTAAAAATTACCGGTTTTTTATAAAATTGCCGTGTTTATTTTTGATATTGGATTTTAAAAGATTGTTGCTAAATTTTAAAAAAATTATAATTTTAAATGACTTTTTTCTTGCAATATTTTGATATTTTTTAATATTTCGCAAGAAAATTTTTTCCAGTGAATGAAAATATTTTTATATCAAGTATATTTTAAAGTAATACTATGGAATAATTATTCATGTTATTCCTGAGAATTTAAATAATATAATATTATGTTTATTGAGTGAACGAACTAATATAAAAATATAAATCAAATTTCTGTTAAATAACCTGTTTAACTGATATGATTGGTATTTTTTGGTCTAGTGTTTTAATTAATGAATATAATTAATTTAATTAGCTGTATCTCGTTTTTAAAAGCATGATAATGATTAGGTTATATTATTTGTTGAAGTTCAAACTGAAATAAATTTAAATTATATTATTGGATGGAAAATTGGTTTAGTTTATATATTTGGTTTGTCCTCGATTTGAGGGAAAATAATGAAATGTATTAAACTAAATGTCTTATTGGTATTTTTAATACTAATAATGTCTGTTGGGATGGTTTCAGCAACTGAAAATGTTTCAATGGATCATGAAGTAAATAATGGAAATCAAAATTTGGCTATAGACTCAGATGTTGACTTGATAAGTGAAAGTGGTAGTCCTGCTACATTCACCGAATTAGAAAATGATTTAAGAAATGCTCAAAATGGTATAGTAGATTTATCAAGAGATTATAAATATGACCAAACTAACGATAGTGCATTAAATGCAGGTATCCAAGTATCCAAGCTAACTATTAATGGTAACGGTCATAAAATAGATGCAAACGGTCTTTCACGAATATTTAAAATAACAAGTGGTCCGGTAATATTGAATAATATTACATTTGTCAACGGACATTCCACTAAGGATTCCGATGGTGGGGCCATTCTTGTAAGTTATGGTAATTTAGAAGTTAAGAATTGTCAATTCAGCGATAATTTCGCAGAAGAATATGGTGGAGCTATTGCATCTTCATCAGGTACAGTAGATGTTTACAATACAGTATTCTACAATAATACTGCAAAATACCATGGTGGAGCAATTTATGCATATGATGCGGTGGTTGATAAATCCGTTTTTGATTCAAATGGAGTTACAACAAAGTCCTCAAGCGATGCCCCTTCAGGAATTGATTTAAGAGGATTGGGTGGAGCAATATTTTCAGCTAAAGTAAAGGCAAATAATACTAGCTTTAAAAACAATTATGTTGTTAATAGTGGTCTTTACCAAATCGAAGAAGGAGGAGGAGCAATAGCAGTCACAAAAAGTGTTGATTGTAACAATTGCGATTTCGAAAACAATTCCGCTCTTAAGGGTGGGGCAATATTTGCGTTGGCGCCGTATTCATCAGATTTTAATCCAGAAAATCAGGTAAATGTGGATAATTCAAGATTTACCAAAAATAGTGCTTATAATGGGGGAGCAATCTGTTCAAATTATAATGTTACTACTAATAACTCAGTCTTTAAAGGCAATTCCGCTACCGGATATGGTGGTGGTGCGATAAATACTGGATACAATAGTAATAACAATGTATTTGAAAACACTCTTTTCTCTAACAATACTGCTAATAATTATGGTGGTGCATTGTCAATTAGCCATTCACATATAAAAAATTGTACATTTGAGTATAATAAGGCAAGACATGGGGGAGCAATATTTTCTTTAAGCTTTGATATAGCTGAATCAGTTCTGCATGATAATGTGGCAACTGTAGGCAATAAGATAATTGTTATTGACGGATATAAAAAGGATGAACAAACCAAAATTCCAAAAGAGGATGTTATTGTCTATTCACAGGATAAGGTTCAAGACTTCTCTCGAGATGTATTGAATGGTCAAAGTTCATCAGATCATGTAATTTCTTCCGGTGATTTTGAAGGTTATCTTCAATATTGCCTTGAACAATATTTATTCCTTCCGAAAAATTCAGAAGGAGTAATTACAAAAGACTTATCCTACATTACAAATGCAATTGATCAAAGCGTGGTATCAGATTATCTTAAAATAATGTTCTATTTGAAGGACGCATATCCAGACCGTTATTCAAATTACGATCTTCAATCAATAATTTGGGTATTTACAAGTTCTGACTATCGCAATTCTGCAAATAGTTTTGTTAAGGACATCATAGGTTTATATGATGATGGATTCGCATTAAACAAAACCACATATGAATTGCCTAATGGAACAATAATGGAATATGATATGAAGCTATTCCTGACTCCGACAGACGAGCAGAATATAGTACTGTTCAAAAGTTCAATGTTGGTTCCGGAATACAATGAGACTGTGACTAAAGAAACTATCAACAAGACAGTTCTTGTCGGTGAAGATGTTCAATTTAGAATTACAGTTAAAAATGATGGAAATGTGGTCTTGAAGGACGTTTTTGTCGAAGATACACAATATGATAATGGTTTAGTATTTAAAGATGAATGGTATAGTGAAATAGGTAACTGGTCTTATAGAGGAGATGGCATATGGGTATTAAATGACCTTTTAGAACCAAACGAAACTGCAAGTTTCATAATCGTATTTAATACACAAGCCCTTGGGGTATTGGAAAACAATGTAACTTCCGGATATAGGGACATTACTTTATCCAACTCAACAAATACTACAAGAACCTATATTTATCCTAAAATGTCTGTAATCAAAATTTCAAATGATAAAGTTGTTACTGTTGGTAAAACAGTGAGTTTTACTATAATTGTTAAAAATGATGGTGATTGTGATATAACCGGCGTATATGTCATTGATCGTGAGTATACTAAAGGTTTAATCTATGATTACTTTGAAGATTCAACAAATTCATGGAAATACGAAGGAAATGGACTTTGGAGATATGACGGTGTTTTAAAGGCACATGAACAGACTCCGGGTTTGATTTTATATTTCCTTGCAACTACAACTGGGTTGAAATTTAATTCAGTGATTGCGGGTAATAACTTAACTAATAATACTGTAAATAGTACCAATACTACTAAGGTAATTAAAGAAAATAAAACTCTGGATCAGCCAAGAAATGATAGTGAAAAGGATAAAAATGAAACTAAGGTTCATGATAATAAAACTTTCAGCACTATCAAAACTGATGAAAAAGCTACTGGAAATCCATTATTTGCATTATTATTAGTGTTAATAAGTTTAGGAGTCACTACTTTTAAACTCAAAAAATAAATTATAATGTTATGGATTCATAACATTTTTTCTTTTTTTTTAAAAATTTCAAATTAAAGGTAATTTTTCAATAATTATAAATATTAATGTTTTATATAATTTAAAATATTATCGACAATTTTTGGAGGGAAATTGTTTTGAAATTTAAAAATGAGATGATATTTATATGCTTAATATTCATCATTCTCATATCTATTTCTGCAGTTAGTGCAGAATACAATAATACTGTGATTAATGCTATTAATAACAATGTTAATGATAATGTTTTAAGTGTAAATGATGATAATATACTAAACGAACAAGATAGTGGAAGTTTCAGTGATTTAGATACAAAAATCAATTCCGGATCTTCCACGGAAATAGTTTTAGAAAATGATTATAATTACACTGCTGCTTATAACAGCGGTAATGGTGTAACAATAAGTAAATCTAATGTGGTTATAGATGGTAACGGACACACAATTGACGGTAACGGACAATCAAGGATTTTCTATATTACTGCATCTGGCGTTACCTTAAAAAATATTAATTTTATAAATGGTTACGCTACTCATGGTGGTGTAGCTTATTTTAATCAAGTGGTTAGTATAATCAATTGTACTTTTAAAAACTCCATTTCAACAGGTACCTCTTCTCCCTCTTATGGTGGTGGTGCGCTTTACGGAAGTAATGTTGGAGCAACTATAGAAAATTGTACTTTTGAAAACAATGTTGCATATAGAAATGGTGGAGCGCTATGTATTTTGCAAGGTTCAGGGCAACAAACTAAACTAACCGATTGTAAATTTATCAATAACCATGCAGACAGTTATTATGGTGGTGCGATTTATATAAGAAATTATGACGGGGCTTATCCTGATGTATATAGCAGATGTATTTTTAAAGATAATACTGCGGCATATGGAAATGATATTTCTACTGCAGTTCAAGGGTATGGTGTTTTCAATTTAACTGATTCAATTA
The DNA here is from genome assembly GCF_017539065.1 of Methanobrevibacter sp. Taxonomy (GTDB): domain Archaea; phylum Methanobacteriota; class Methanobacteria; order Methanobacteriales; family Methanobacteriaceae; genus Methanocatella. The sequence goes on along the minus strand of NZ_JAFYHP010000031.1, from coordinate 44,290 downwards.
TTCTTAATCCAACTGCTAACTCAATATACTTATATACTTCAGGTACCTTTTATGCAAATAACAATTGGTGGGGAAATACTAAAGAAAATTACAATGTTAAACCTACCATTTCATCAACAGCTTCACAATACCAACCAATAATGAACAACTGGTACTATTTAGATATGAATATTAATTATAAACTCAATACTTCCGATATTGCTTTAAATAATTTATATGATGAGGAAAATGTTCAAGTCATTGTGGATGATGCATGCAAATTAGCTGATTTAACATTCACTCTTTCAGCAGTAAATGCGACAGTCCCACAAAATGTAACAGTTAAAAATGGTAAAGCCACAATCGAATATTCCAGGTCACAGCCTACTGGACTTTTAACTGCAACTTATGAAGACATCAGCATATCCAAAGAAATAGTTAAACCGGAAGGCGATTTCAACGTTATTCAAGAGTTAATTGATGAAGCTGCTTCTAATAATGTTGAATTATTACGTGATTATGTATATGATATTTATTGGGACACAATAACCGACGGAATTGTTATAACTCAAGATAATTTAGTAATCGATGGTAAAGGATTCAAAATTGATGCTAAAGACAAATCCAGAATATTCAAAATCACCGCCAATAATGTAACCTTAAAAAACATTAAATTTATTAATGGGTATTCAAATTATGCTGGAGCGGTTTACTACAGTGGCCAAAATATCAATATTTTGAACTGTACCTTTGAAAACAATAATGTTATAAACACTACTGCCAGCAATGGTTTGGGCGGAGCAATGTATATAAACCCTTCAGCAGGATGTACTATTGAAGATTGTACTTTTATAGGCAACTCTGCTTCAAATCGTGGAGGAGCCGTATTTTTATTCACACAAACTGGCAGTGTAAACAATTTAAATAGAAATATCTTCATGGAAAATAATGTTCTACAGGCAGGTGGTGCAATTGCAACCAATGGTCAAGGCACAATCAATATTAGCAATTCTATTTTCCTCAATAATACTGTTTATCAAGTGTATTCTTTAAGTAATTATATTTCACTCGATTACAATTGGTGGGGAAATACCATAAATGATTATGATGATTGGCCGAGTGTTGCTACAAATGCTGATTACGATTGGTATTTCTTGAATATGGAAATCAACGAAACAGAACAGACAGCTACCATCACATTAAATAATTATTATGATGGATCCGTAAGCCAAGTATCTAATTATAATTTACCTAAAGTCACATTTGATGTAAGTGGCGTAAATGTAAATGTCCAAAATAAAGTCACTTTAGACGAATCTGGAAAAGCAACAATATCTTATGACCCTACTGGGGAAACTGGATCTTTAACCATAAGTATTGAAGATATAACTTTAACTAAAAATTTCAATAAGCTTTTAGGAGAATTCGGTGAATTAGATGAATTAATTTCCACTTCAACTGCTAGTTTAATTGAATTGGATAAAAATTATACATTTACTAATATTTTAGATGATGATTTTGTAAATGGAATTAAAATTTCTAGAAGCAATATTGTCATTGATGGTAAAGGCCATACTATTGATGCTAAAGGCCAATCCAGAATATTCTATGTAACCGGAAACCAAGTTACTTTAAAAAATATTAATTTCGTCAATGGTAAAAGTAACTATGCCGGTGCTGTTTATGGTTACGGTGACAATCTCTATTTAATCAATTGTACTTTTGTAAATAATACTGCAGCAACATCTGCTGGTGGTGCGGTCTATTGGTATCCTGATTCATATAGTCTTGCCGCTAATTGTACTTTTATAAATAACACCGCTTATTATGGTGGGGCAATCTGTGTTCGCGAATATCAATCAGGCATTACAAGTGAAATAGTTAATTGTACTTTCATAAATAATAAGGCAACCAGTACTTATGGTGGAGGCGCAATCTATGATTATTCTGAAAATTGGCAAGCTGAAGTATATATAACCGGATGTGTCTTTTTGGATAATGCCGCTTCTCAAGGTAGTGCAATTGAGGGATATATCGCTCATACCTACATATCTGATTGTATTTTCCTTGGCAACGAGGGCACTGCTGTTTATGCAGACGGCAGTTACACCTATGTTGATTATAACTGGTGGGGTAACACTTATGATACAAGAACAGTTGCTCCAAGTGTTAACAATAGAGGAATTTTCACTAACTGGCTATATTTAGATGTCATTCCTAATCTCGCCGATGGAACCGTAACAATATCCATCAACAATGTATTTGACAACGAAACACAAACAACCAGTACTTATTCAACTACCGCTTTACCTCCAATTACCGTTAATCTTTCAGCGGTCAACGCAACCCTTGAAGCGAACAGCGTGACATTGGACAATACCGGTAAAGGTGTTGTCGGCTATGAATTGTCTAGTGATGCTACAATAACAGCTACCTTTGGCGAAATTTCACAAACCAAAGCTATAGATTATGGAAGTTTCAATAAATTGCAAAAATTAATCACCGATGCTCCGGATAATAGCGTAATTACCTTAACACGTGATTATGTTTGGGGTATGGGAGATACAATCAGACAGGGAATTGTAGTCTATAACAAAAAGAATCTGACCATTGACGGTAACGGACATATTGTTGACTGTGCAGGCGAATCCAGAGGATTTGTTGTTAATGTAGGTTCCAGCGATATCGTATTTAAAAACATCATTATTCAAAACGGTAAATATAACGGCGATACCAATCAGGATTACGGGGCAGGAATGATTTTGGAAGCTGAAAATTCCAAGCTCATCAACTGTACATTTAAAGATAACTATGCAGATGGAACCCGTGGTGGTGGAGCACTATACATTTTAGGAGAAAACGCTTACATAACAGATTGTACATTTGTCAATAACACTCATGACAATGCTATGGGTGGTGCAATCAATGTACAGGCTTCTGGTGTGAATATTGTCAACACAGTATTTGAAAACAACACTGCTGACAGTCTTCAAGGTGGAGCAGGTGCAGTTTACTTAGGTCAGGCAGCAAACATTGTCAATTGTACATTCAATAATAACACTGCTAAATATGGAGGCGCTATTTATGACGGCAGTTATGATGGCATCACTTCCAATATAACCGATTCCACTTTCACAGGAAATGTTGCAACCACCGAAAATGTTGATTATGGTGGTGGAGCAATCTATTCAAATAAAGTTGCTATTTCCGACTCTGTTTTTATTGGAAATAAAGCAAAAAGTGGAGCTGCAATATATAATTTGGATAATTCAAGCAGCGTAGAAAAATGTGTTTTCATCAATAATACCGGATATGATGTTATCTTCTGGATTAATAAAGGATCAATCTCCAATTCAATCTTCTTGAACAATGATGTTTCAAGCCGTATAATCAGTAACGTTTGGGCTGAAGTCAAAGTTGAAGATAACTGGTTTGGAAATGTTTGGAATAATTATAACTCCGTTCCTGATGTCACCAATCTTGCAAACATGACAAATTGGATATTCCTAAACGCAACCGATTTGGATTATGACTTTGATAGCGATACATTAACCGTTAAATTTAAGCTATTTGCATATGACCCTGATACAGATACATTCTCAGAGTTCGATTTCAATGATTTGCCTTTATTTAACTTAACAATAACTGGTGAAAATGTCACATTCAGTGAAAATACCGTTGGAATTGGCGAACAATTATCAGGTACTGCAAGTTATAAAGGAGCCATTGTTGCCCAATATGAGAACGTCAGATACACAGTCCCATTCAAATACCAGCAAGTGTCATGGATTGAAGTCGACCCGGTATTTAACTTGACTGTCGGTGATAAGAATATTGACCTTAGTGATGATATCAGGCCATGGGAAGACGATTATCAACCTTTCCTCAGAGAACCATATGCACATGGTGTAGTAACATATTCCAGCAGCAACACTAGTGTTGTCACAGTTAATGAAAAAGGAAGAGTCACTGCAGTTTCTGAAGGAGTGGCTAACATTACAATAATTTACAACGGTTGTGACATGAATGGAAATGACAGATGCTTGCCATGCAATGCAACTGTTTTAATCAATGTTTCCCGTTTAGCTACCCATGTCAACTTTATTTATGAACCTCCAACAATCCTTTACGTTGGCGAAAGTGGAAATATCTATGCTAGCATATATGATGCTAAGAATAAATCCGTTTCAGGAGCATCCGTGACTTATACAAACAATAATCCTGATGTGCTTAGTTTAACCGGTAATTCATATAGTGCTTTAAGTGAAGGAATTGCAAATATTACCTTGAGTTATGCTGGAAATAACAAATATCTCCCATGCTCTTATGATTTGATTATTGAAATTTCAAGAAGGACCCCAACAATTTCAATCGAAACAGATTATATTGAAATGAACGTTTCAAAAATCCATTACGTGGGAGTTTCAATTTACCCTTCAAATTTAGGCTTAACCGCTTCAAGCAATGATACAAGCGTTGCGATATCCGATAATTCAGGTCAGATTACTGCAGTGGGCGTCGGTATAGCTAATATAACCTTCAGATTTGAGGGAAATGCCAATTATAAACCTGCTGAGGTATCTGTAATCGTTAATGTAACTGACGTTAAAACCCATATTCAGGTTAGTCAGGATGAATTCAACTTAAACCTCACAGATTCCGTATATATAACCGCTTCAGTAAGAGATTCAAATGACGAATTGGTATCCTATTACATATTGTTCACAAGCAATGACACCAATGTGGCATCTGTCGATGCAAGCGGTGGCATTCAAGCACTTGGTGAAGGAATAGCCAATATTACATTGACATTCCCAGGTAAAGAAGAATACGGACCTTCAACCGCAAACGTAATTGTCATAGTTAAAAAGGTACAGACCGAGATTAATGTAAATGATACAATTTCAATGTTTACAGGTGAAAGGAAAAACATGGGAGCTTCCTTAAATTACCCTGAAGCTGGTACTTTAATTTATGAATACGAAGGGGACAATATTGTTGTAGACAGTAGAGGAAATATTGCAGCAATTTCAGAAGGTATTGCAACAGTTACAATAACCTGCGCTGTATCATCTGAAAAATATGCTCCATCAAATAAAACCGTAATCGTAAACGTATCACGCAGAGCTACTGAAATCAACTTGTCCAAAGACATTTTCGATTTAGGCGTTTCAGATACAGAAAACATTAATGCAACCTTGATTCCAAACGATATCGGAGTATTGAAATATTCAAGCAACGACACTGATGTAGCTATTGTAGATCAATTCGGAAACATTATTGCAAAAGGAGAAGGAACCGCCAATATTACCATATATTATGAAGGTGATGATGATTACTTGCCATCCAGCAGCAATGTGATTGTTAATGTGGTCCGTAAAGAAAGTCAAATTAACGTATCCGACTCAATTTCAATATATGTGGATGAAAACAAGGCATTGGACATTAGTTCATTACCTGATGATGCTGCATTAACATTCACAAGCAGTGATGAAAGCATTGTAACAGTTGACGAAACAGGAAAACTTACAGGAATAAAACTAGGTAAAGCAAACATAACCATCAATTTCGCTGGTTCAAATGAATATTTACCTTCAAATGCTACTGTAAGCGTTGAAGTAATCTTAACTCCAACAGAAATTATCGTGGATAAAACATATGGATTGAAATTGGATTCAGATGGAAATATTAATGCGACATTAAGCCCGGCTGAAGCTGGTAGTTTGACTTACACAAGCAGCGATGAAAATGTAGTCACTGTAGACGAATTTGGTAATTTGACAACCGTCTCAGCAGGAAATTCAAACATTACTATAACCTTTGCAGGCGATGAGAAATATGCACCATGCAGCGCAACTGTTCTTGTCAGCGTTTACAGGTTAGAGATTCCTACTGAAATCTCAGTAAATGACACTATCGAAGTTCATGTTGGAGATCAAATCAACATTGGTGCTGAATTAATTCCAAACAATGCAGGTACCTTAATTTATGCAACTACAGACTCAAACATCGTTGCTGTAGATGAAAATGGTAATATTCATGCTCTTAAAGTTGGTACTGCAAACATTACTATTAACTTCATTGGAGACGATAAGTTCAACGCATCCAATGCAACCGTAAAAATAATCGTTTCACAAATTCCAACAGAAATCATTGCTGATGAAACCACAGTTACTTTAAACTTGACCGAAAACACTACTGCAAACGTTAGTTTAAATCCTGTTGAAGCAGGTAGTTTAACCTACACTAGCGGCAATGAAAGCGTAGCAACTGTTGATGAAAATGGATTGATCATTGCTAAAGGAGTCGGAAGCACAACAATAACCGTTAGTTATGCGGGAAATGAAAATTACACTGCAGCCGATGATGTGGTAATCACCGTAAATGTAGTTACCGTTGCAACTGAAATCACTGTCAACTCAACCGAGATTTCATTATATGTTGATGACACTGTCAACATCAATGCCACTTTGAACTATCCTGAAGCAGGTGATTTAATCTACACCAGCAGCGATGATAATGTGGTAACAGTTGATTCAACAGGTAAACTCATTGCTATTGGTGAAGGTGAAGCTAATATTACCATCAAATTTGAAGCTGACGGAAAATACCTGGCATCAAACAAAACAGTTAAAGTCGTTGTTTCAAAAATACCTACCAACATCAGCGTAGATAAGGATTCACTTGCTATAAATCTAACAGACAGCGCTGCCATTATTGCAGGTTTAAATCCTGTTGATGCAGGTAGCTTGACTTACACATCAAGCAACTCAAGTGTTGTGACTGTTGATGATAATGGTGTAATAACAACTGTTGGTGAAGGTGAAGCTAACATTACCGTTGCCTTTGGTGGTAATGACAAATACTTGGCATCTAACAAAACAGTTAAAGTCGTTGTTTCAAAAGTAGCTACTAACATAACTGTTGATAAAGATTCAATTACCATGAATCTGACCGACAGCGCTACAATTGTTGCCACATTAAGTCCTGTTGATGCAGGTAGCTTGACTTACACTTCAAGCAACTCAAGTGTTGTGACTGTTGATGATAATGGTGTATTGGCTGCCGTTGGAGAAGGCAGTGCAGTCATTACAATCAAATTCATAGAAACTGAGAAATATTTACCAAGTGAAGCAACCGTAAATGTTGTTGTTACTACTGTTGCGACCGAAATTAGTGTTGATTCTACTGAAATCTCATTAAATGTTGATGACACTGTTAATGTCAATGCTACATTAAACTATCCTGAAGCAGGTAGTTTAACCTACACTAGCAGCGATGAAAGCGTTGTCACTGTTGATGATACAGGCAAACTCATTGCTATTGGTGAAGGTGAAGCTAATATTACAGTCAAATTTGAAGCTAATGGAAAATACCTTGCATCAAATAAAACTGTAAAAGTAACAGTTTCAAGATTAGTTCCAGAAATAAACGTTAATAAAAATGTATTTGAGTTGTTTGTTGATGATGAGGATAATCTTATAGCTGAATTAATAGGTCCTCAAACAGGGGATTTAATCTATGATACCTCTAACGATACTGTTGTGGCTGTTGATTCAAATGGAAAAATCATTGCAAAACATGAAGGAAAAGCAAATATCACAATCACTTTCTTAGGAGATAATAAATATAGTCCTGCAGAAATGAATGTGACTGTAATAGTATCACGCCATTCAACAAGCATCGAAGTCAATGATACAATAAATCTTGAAATCGGTGAAGGACAACAAATCCATGCAAGACTAAATCCTTCAGTAGGTACTTTAACTTACACAAGCAGCAATCCTGCTATTGTTGAAGCTCAAGAAGGAGGATTCATAGCTTCAACTGGCTTTGGATCTGCTACAATAACTGTCAGCTATGCAGGAAATGACAAATATGCTCCTTCAAATGCAACAATAACCGTATCTGTAAAAGGCAGGCAAACAGAAATTGCCGTCAAAGACAACCTTACATTGACAGTTGAGGATACTGCAAAACTTGATGCTGTTCTGGTATTCTCAAAATATGGCCAAAATGATACTACTGCTAGCTTTAGATATACAAGCAGCAATCCAAACATTGTCAGTGTAGACAATAACGGTCAGGTTGTTGCTCACAAAGCGGGCAATGTGGTAATTACCATTAACTATGACGGTCTTGTCGCAGGAGAAAGCATCGTTAATTATCCTTGCGAAGCCAAAGTCAATATTACAGTCAATCCTAAAGCAAGTGAAATTTCCGTAGATACTGAAGTTACCCTGGAAGTTGATCAAAATACAATAATCAATGCAACTACAGTTTCTCCTAAAGATGGAGAATTAACATTCACCAGTGCAAATGAAAGCATTGCAGTCGTTGACGCTAACGGCAAAATAACTGCCATTGGAAAAGGAACCACAACAATTACAGTTAAATATGTCGGAAATGATGATTACCTCCCATCATCTAAAGAGATAACAGTTACTGTAACTCCAATTCCAACAGAAATCACTGTCAATGGCACTTTCACAGTATACCCTGGCGAAGTCATTGATTTAGGAGCTATATTAACTCCGAATGTTGGTCAACTTGAATACATAAACAATATGCCTGGTGTAGTCAGTGTTGATAGCACAGGTAAAGTGACTGGAGAATCTGAAGGCAGTGCAAGGGTTACTGTAAGATATGCCGGAGACAGCAGATATGCAGAAGCTTCTGAGGATATAATTGTCAATGTTGTCTGCATTTCAACTTCTATTTCTGTCAATAAGAATTTGGAATTAAGCATTGGCGACAGCACTAATCTTAACGCAAAACTAAATCCTCAAGAAGCAGGTACCTTGACCTATAAAAGCGGCGATGAAAGCATTGTAACAGTAGATGGCACAGGTAATGTTATTGCTGTTGGTGAAGGCAGCACAACAATCACTGTTAAATTCACTGGCAATGGAAAATACTCATCCGCAACAGCTGTTGTCAATGTAACTGTTACTAAAAACACCAAATCTGTTGATTTGGATGTATCCGTCTCTGACACTGGCAGTACAGTATTTTCAGCTAACTTGCCTAAAGATGCAACAGGTAGCTTTACTGTAATTGTCGATGGAAAAGAAGTAGAAACCAAAGCTCTCAAAGACGGTTCCGCTTCTATTGAAGTCAGTGGATTATCTAGCGGAAACCATAAGGTAACTTTAGTTTATTCCGGTGACAGCAAATATGGAAAAGTGACCAAGACTACTACAATCCGTGTTCCTGAAATAAAACTTGATAAGAATACGGATATTGTAATGTTGTACACTGCTGGTAACAAATACACTGTCCATTTAACAAAAGATACAAAAGCAATGGCTGGAAAAACTATTGTATTCACTATCAATGGTAAAAAAGTCTATGCTAAAACAGATGCGAAAGGTTATGCATCAGTTAAAATCAACTTGCCTCCAAGAGCTAAAGCGTATGATGTAACAGCAAGTTTCGCAGGCAAGACAGTTAAAAATACCGTGAAAGTAAAAAGTATTATTAAAGCCAAAAACATTAAAGCTAAAAAATCTGCTAAAAAACTCAAAATCAAAGTAGCCTTGAAGAAAGTAAACGGCAAATACCTTAAAGGTAAAAAGATTAAACTTAAATTCAAAGGCAAAAAATACAAAGCTAAAACAAACAAAAAAGGAAAAGCAAAATTCACTATTAAAAAGAAAGTCCTTAAAAAGCTTAAAGTTGGTAAAAAATACAAATACAAAGTTACTTTCAAAAAAGATAAAGTTACCAAAAAAATTAAAATTAAAAAATAGAGATTAACTCTCTATTTTCTTCTTCTTTTTTTAGTTAATATTAGTCAAAAATTTTTATTGAATAAATGACATATAGTTATTCATGTCAAAATCAGTTTTTGTACCTGGTCACATTACAGGTTTTTTCACTATTGAAAACCATGAAATAAAATTGAAAAACGGATCTTGTGGTGCTGGTTTTCTGCTTTCCCAAGGTGTTAAGACAACCATTGATGAATCCGATGAGTTTATAATAGACATCAATCAGGGAAATGACACTGTTATCAGGGAAGTTTTAAGGATTTTAGAGATAAAACCTGATTTTAAGATAATCCAGGATATCCAACTGCCTATCGGGGCTGGTTTTGGAACTTCCGCTGCCTCAGCATTAAGCCTTGCATTGGCTATAAACGAATTTTTGGATTTGGGCTATACGCAGGATTTATGTGGCCAAATTGCACATATGGTCGAAATTAATTTGGGTGGTGGCTTGGGTGATGTTATTGCACAAACAGGTCACGGACTGGTTTTAAGAACCCAACCTGGTGCTCCGGGCGTCGGTGAAATCAAATCATTTGAGTATGATGTAAGCATTGCTTGGAAAACGTTTGGTGAGATTGATACTGCAAGCATTATTCGCAATCCCCATCACAAGCAGGTCATTTCAGATGCCGGTTTGAAATATCTGGAATATTTTGAGGAAAAGCCGAGCCTGAGGAATTTTCTTGATTTTTCCAATAGGTTTTCTCAAGAGACAAAATTGATGTCAGGTGAAGTCAAATCTTTAGTTGATTATTTTAATTCCATGGACGATATTTTAGGTAGTTCCATGGCAATGCTTGGAAATACTGCATTTGCATTTTCATATAATGAAGATGTCTTCAAAACTTTAGACATTGAAGGCTTGCATATAGATAAACTTAACAATGTTGGGATAGTTTATGATTAAATTAAGTTATGACGTAAAAAAATACCGTCAGGATATCCTTGATTTGGTTAAATCGGACGATACCATAATCGAATTGGGATGCCATACAGGAGGAACAACAAAATTGCTTCCTGAAAGCTGCACAATCATAGCCATTGACAATTCGCCGGAAGCTTCTGATTCAATGAATAGATTGTCTCATGTAAACTTCATCAATGCAGATGTCAGATTGCATGAAGTTTTGGCGGAAGTCTTTAAAATGACTCAATCCTGCGACATATTGGCAATTGATCTGGGTGGCGGTTATCACCCTGACACTGTTTTCAAGGTATTTTATATATGGTCATCAACATTCAAACCAAAACATACAATAATCAGAAACCGAGGACTACTTGAATTCTTAAATACTGCAAAAGGAAGTGGGGAAGATTATGTTTCCCAATATGGTTATTTGGAATCATATCATGATTCAGGCATCCCTCCGCAAATTAAGGAATTTGATTTGTGGACGGATTCATTAAAAAAAGATTAATCCTTATTTAATGTTCTTGTTTTAATATTGTAAAAGTTCTTTTATGATATATTTTTAAAATATTTTCAATAATTTAATATAAAAAAATTATTCTTTTTAAGTATATTTAATAAATTTAACTTATAAAATCATGTTAATGTTTAATTATGATTATTAAAAGTACATTATTCGAATAAATATAAATAATCAATTTTAGACAACTGTATATTTTTGTGCATGGAATATTTATATACATTGAAAAAGAAAAATATAATTCATAATTATTTGAGGTTAAATAATGATAGGTAAGAAAATCCGTTTAGAAAGAATTATTAACAGAAATACTAAAAGAACTGTAATCGCACCAATGGATCATGGTGTATCAAGCGGTCCAATTCCAGGAATTATCGATATGGATGAAACAGTTGAAGAAATCTCCCAAGGTGGAGCAGATGCAATTTTAATGCACAAAGGTATAGTAAAACAAGGACACAGAGGTTACGGAAACGATATAGGTTTAATCGTACATTTATCAGCAAGTACTTCCCTTGCACCGGACCCAAATGACAAAGTAACCGTAACAAGTGTCGAAAAGGCAATCCAATTAGGTGCAGACGCAGTATCCATTCACGTAAACCTTGGTTCAGATACAGAAAGTCAAATGTTGCAGGAATTAGGTAAAGTCGCTGAAACCTGTGATTACTGGGGAATGCCGCTTCTTGCAATGATGTACCCTAGAGGTCAAAAGGTTGAAAACGAACATGATGTGGAATTTGTAAAGCATGCTGCACGTGTAGGTTCAGAACTTGGTGTGGATATCGTTAAAACCAACTACACAGGAGACCCAGATTCATTTAAAGAGGTTGTTGAAGGGGCCATTGTACCGGTAGTTATTGCAGGCGGTCCAAAAATAGACACAGATGAGGAATTGTTACAGATGGTTAAAGATTCCCTTGAAGTTGGAGGAGCAGGTGTTGCGTTCGGACGTAATTTGTTCCAAGCTGAAAACCCTGGAAAAATCACCCGTGCAATTTCCGAAATCGTCCATCACGATGCAGAAGTAGATGAAGCTTTAAAATTCTTAGACTAAGGTGACACAATGCAAAACAAGTTCGCTTGGATAAGCACACCTGATGAGTTGTGGGAAGATAAAAAGGAAATGATTACCACAGCATTGGAATCAGGAATTGACCATGTCCTTGACTTGGAAGATATGGAACAGATTAGAAAATTGGGAAATGTAAAAATCATTGCAAATTCCGATGATGCTGACATATATCTAGTGGGAATTAATGGTGAAGGAGACGGATTTGTAGAGTTGAAAGAAGACTTTACCGATTCAGTTGATATTGCAGCCGCTAAAAAAGCAAAAAGCGAAGGAAAACAAGTATGTGCATATATAGTAATCACCGATAAAGCACATGAACAGTTAGCAGTGAAATTAGGTTCAATAGTAGATTATATAATCCTTGTCGGAACTGACTGGACAATCATTCCACTTGAAAACATTATTGCAGATTTGCAGAAGGAAGATGTTGAGATAATAGCTGCCGTACGTGATTTGGATGGCGCTCGTGTTGCTCTTGAAACATTGGAGCATGGAACTGACGGAATAATATTTGAAGCAAATGATTTTAATCAAATTAAAAGGATTGCCCATGAAGTTGTTGAAGCATCACAAGTAAAATATGAACTTAAAATTGCAACCATAACAAATGTAAAACCATTGGGTTCAGGCGATAGGGTATGTGTTGACACAACAGACATGATGAAACCTGGCGAAGGAATGCTTATAGGATCCTATTCAAAATCAATGTTTTTGGTACATTCTGAATCTTTGGAAAGTGAATATGTTGCATCTCGTCCGTTTAGAGTAAATGCAGGTCCTGTTCAGGCATATGTGATGGTGCCTGGAAATAAAACAAGATACCTGTCAGAATTGGTTGCTGGTGATGAAGTATTAATCGTTAATACTGAAGGCGAAACCAGAACCGCATATGTCGGAAGAAGTAAAATAGAAAGAAGGCCTTTAATCTTAATTGAAGCAGAATATGAAGGTCAGATTATTCGTACTTTACTTCAAAATGCAGAAACAATCCGCATTGTTGATGAGAATAACAATCCTTTGTCAGTAGCTGACGCTAAAGTCGGAGATAAGGTAAAAGTTTATATTGAAACTAACGCACGCCACTTCGGAATAGCAATCGATGAGACCATTATTGAGCAATAGGTGTTATTATGTCTGAAATAAGAGCATTTCTAGCAATAGATTTGGATGACGATTTAAAACCAAAAATAAATAAAGTCATTAAGGAATTCAAACAGATCGATACTAAAATTAAATATGTGAAATTGGCAAACCTTCATTTAACCTTAAAGTTCTTTGGTGACATTGATACAAACGGTTTAAAATTACTAGAAAATGCTATAGCCAATGTAGTAAGCGAGTTCAAACCTTTTAAAATTAACATTACCGGTTGCGGTGCGTTTCCAAATAACAATCATATAAAAGTCATTTGGGTAGGCATTGAAGACGATACAATCCTAAAGGATTTGCATGACCGGTTGGATAAGGAATTTGCTGCAATAGGCTTTGATAAAGACAAAAAATTCTCAACACATTTGACCATTGGACGCATGAAATCAGCAAAAAATAAAAACAAAGTCAAATCAACAATTGAGGAATTCAGCAATGTTGAAATTGGTGAGATGGAAGTTTCACAAATCTCACTAAAAAAATCAACCTTAACCCCAAGAGGACCGATATATCAGGATATAAGTATATTTGAATTGTGATTATATGGATTATGAAGTTATTCTAAAAGATATTAAACCTACAGATGAAGAAAAGAAACATGTGGATGATGTTTCATCAGATATTATGGATTTTCTTCAAAAGACTTGTGATAGTGAAGACATTAAAGCAAATGTGACTTTAGTAGGTTCCGTTGCAAAGAACACTGCACTCAAAGGAAAATCCGACATTGATATTTTCATTGCTTTTCCATTAAACACAGATAAAAAATACTTAAAGGAAAAAGGTCTTGATTTAGCGCATAAATGTTGCGAACATTTTAATAGTGTAGCACAACATCATTTTGCCTCTCATCCTTATGTTACAACAGATATAGAAGGCTGTGAAGTAGATATTGTTCCTTGTTATGCGATTGAAGACGGATCTCAATTGAAATCAGCAGTTGACAGGACAATATTGCATACACGATACGTTAAGGAAAATTTGACTAAAGGCCAGGAAGATGAGGTGCTGCTTTTAAAGAGATTTATGGCGATGACAGGAACATATGGTTCCGAATTTAAGGTAGGGGGATTTGCAGGTTATCTATGCGAATTGCTGATAATTAACTATGGTAATTTTGAAAATACATTAAAGGCTGCAATCAATTGGAAATATGGTGAGGTTTTGAATTTGGAAGGACATGGAAAACCTAGCATTTTCAAGGACCCATTAATAGTCATTGACCCAACTGATAAGAATCGCAATGTGGCCGCTGCTTTAAGATTAGATAAGATGGCGGAATTCATACAATCAGCACGCAATTACATATTTTCAGACAATAAAAAAGATTATTTTTATCCAATCATTCGTAATCTAAATAAACAGGATATTTTAGATGAATTTGAAAAAAGGAACAGCGATTTAATAGCAATCAGGTTCGATATTCCAGATATGCCTTTGGATACGCTTCATCCACAACTCAGAAAAACATGCATGGCACTTGCAAGAAAGTTAAAGAGCGAGGAGTTCAATGTTTTTAAGGCTGATTATTGGAGTGATGAAGTAAATACTTGTGTAATTTTATTAGAAATGGCATCATCAAAATTGAATAGTGTTAAAGTTAACATTGGCCCTAAGGTGTTCATAACACAGGCTTGCGAGAATTTTGTAAGCAAATATGGTCGTGAAAACTGTTATATTCAAGATGATTTCTTAGTTTACACTCAGGAGCGTGAATTTGTAAATGCAATTGATTTAATTGCCCATATATTCACAACAGAACACATAGGATTGATTAAAGTTGGAAAAAACCTTAAAAAGAACTTAATAGATACATATGAATTCATTGAAGTTGATGAAATCGATTTAGTGTTTTTAGATGATTTCATTAATCCTGGCCAGTATATTGTAAGGTGAACCTATGGAGAAGACTGAAGAAATTGACTTAATCGTTAACCATCCTAAAAAAGCAATCAATAAGTTAGCTGTGCCTATCATCATTTCTAACTTATTCATGATGTTGAATAATATTATTGATGGTATTTGGGTTTCAGGATTAGGTCCAAACCCTCTTGCGGCAGTTGGTTTTGTAACCCCTCTGTTTTTGGCCATGGTGGGATTTGCAAACGGTTTGGGTGCAGGCGGAAACAGTCTGATTGCAAGATACATTGGGGCCGAAGACTACCCTAATGCGGAAAACAGTGCCATTCACTCTATGATATTGAGTATTGTAATATCAGTAATTGCAACAATTTCAATGTTATTGATTTTAAAACCCCTGCTCTTATTAATGGGCGCAGGCGAGGTAATAGCCGAAACAATGGCTTACGGAACCATTGTCATCGGTGGGGTTTTTTCAATATTCATTCCTGCAATGATGGCTGCTATATTTAGGTCTGAAGGGGAAATAAAACGTGCATCATATCCTTTATTGTTTACTGCAGTCATTAATATGATTCTTGATCCTATTTTTATTTATGTGTTGGATTTAGGAGTAATGGGAGCAGCAATCGCTACAGTTCTTGCCGGCGCACTTCCAATGCTTTTGATGATGTATTGGATGTTCTATTTGAGAGATAGCTTTATAAAAGTTAATTTCAGGCAATATAAAAGGGATTTGGGAATCTATAAAGATATTCTTGTTGTCGGTATTCCTGCAAGTCTAGAGCAATTCATTCTTTCTTTCGTATCCATTTTGATGAATTATTGGCTAACATTGCTTTCAGGCACTATAGCAGTAGCAATATATACTGCAACTTGGAGATTGGTGGCTATGGGTATGGCTCCATTATTCGGTATAGGTATGGCGGCTTTGACTGTTGGAGGAGCGGCTTATGGAGCACGCAATTTAACCAATCTAAAAACAGCACTTAATTATGGCTTGAAATTAGGCTTGATATCATCCACAATTATCTGTACATTCTTATATTTATTTGCTGAACCCCTATCATTTATTTTCTCATACTCAGCAAGTGCTTCTGTATTGTCTTCAGGTGTAGTTGATTGTATACGTATATTATGTTTCTTTTTGTTATTCATGCCATTCGGTATTTTAGCAGGAAATCTTTTCCAAGCCATGGGAAAGGGAACAATTTCTCTTGCCTTAACATTTTTAAGAGCATTTCTCTTGGAGATAATCTTTGCGGCGTTATTTGCATTTGTATTTGGCCTTGCAGACATTGGAATATATCTGGGTACAGTTACCGGAATGGCTTTAGGTGCGGTTATAAGCTTCATCTACATTAATTATTATTTAAAGAAACATGAAGATTACTTTATCAAGGGTTAAAATGACAGAAAAAACTTATATTTATGAATATAGTCAAAAGGAATTAAATGATTTAGAGGATATTGAGTTAAAATCTATTAAGAAAGCGTCAGAGCTTAACGATAAATTACTTGATGTTAAAATATTGATTGATGAAATTGACTATGATTGGAAAGAATTCATCGACTTTTTAGAACATGAAAAGATTTCTAAAGTTACTGAATTTAGAGGCGAAGAATGTATTGATTTCAATGAAGAATTATTAAATGCCATAATAAACACTTTAAAGAAGTCTTTAGATGATGCTCATAAATCAATGAATTATAATTCAAAAAAGATTAGTTTAAATCTGGTTTTAGATGGGTAATGCTATAGAAACTTTTATTATGTAAAATTTTTATATTATTAATTATGTCAGAGATTAAAAAACTCACGGCGGATGTTGATGTTAAGGAATATTGTGAGTCCTATGTAAACTTTGACGAAGTTTCAAAACTCTGCATTGAAGAACAGGAAATGTTAGGATACAATTGGAACTATCCTCCTTTTGATTTTGATGTGAATGACATTTGGGACTCTTATAACAAACTTAAAATTATTGCTTTTAAAATAGATTTTGGACCTGATGAACTTGAACATACTTTTTCTGATAGGGAACTTGAATATGTCCTAAAACGTTTTGAACGTTTAAAAGGAAGATTAATGAATGAAATTTATATGCTGGAGGATGAAAATTCCTTAGGCTTGTTTTTGGGAAAATGTAACCTGTGCATGAGATGTACAAGGGAAGTAGGAATACCTTGTAAAATGCCGGTTAAAATGCGCTATTCCCTTGAATCATTAGGTGCGTATGTTGATAAGACAGTAGAGGATATCTTTGGATATAAAATACTTTATGCTCATGATGGTAGACTCCCCGAATACCTGATATTTGTTGGCGGTCTTCTTTATGATAAGAAATAGGTGATTAAAATGAAAATTAGTGTAATTGGAGGAACAGGGCCACAAGGACTTGGAATTGCAGAAAGATTGGCTATCGCTGGTTTAGATGTGATTGTAGGTTCTAGAAAAGAAGAAAAAGCATTGGATGTTGTTGCAAAAGCTAAAGAAGATTTAGCGGACTATGACTTATCATTAGTTGGTATGGCAAACGAAGATGCTGCAAAAGAAGGTGACGTATTAATCATCACAGTTCCATTAGCTGCTCAAAAACCTACAGTTGAAGGAATCAAAGAATTCTGTACTGACAAGATTGTTATGGATGCAACAGTACCTCTTGAAACTGCAATTGGCGGAAAACCATTCCGTTTCATTGACTTGATGGAAGGATCTGCTGCTGAAAGAACAGCTTCCATTCTTGAAGGAACAGGTGCTAAGGTAATCTGTGCATTTTGTAATATTTCAAACTCTCACCTTGCAAACATTCCAGAAGATATTGACTGTGACTGTCTAATCGCAGGAGACGACAAAGAAGCAAAAGAAACTGCAGCTGAAATCATCGATCAAATCCCTGGAGTCAAAACCATTGACTGTGGTATTTTAGAAAAAGCAAGAATCATTGAAAAAATCACCCCATTATTAATAGGATTAAACATCAAATACAAATCCCACTATGGTGGTTTAAGAATTACAGGAATTCCAGCTTTAGACAAATAGATTTGATTAATATGGATTCATTTGAACAATTGATTGGTAAAAATATCAATGAAATTAGTTTAAATGAATCAAATAATTTTTTTTTAGCTCCATTGGAGTATAACACCAAACTTTGCGGCAGACCGTATCCGTCATCCAAATATAAGCTTGCCGATATTGATTATTTTAATCTGATTTCCTTTTCAGATTTGTTTAAGCACGAAGCAATCTTGATAATCTGGTATTATGAGGAGATTATCACAGATTTAGAAATATATTACTTAACTAATGATTTTGATATTCTTTTTAATGATTACTATATTATTAAAAAGGCAATAGACAATGGTGAAGCCCATAAATTAACTGAAGGAGATACTAAATACTTAGGAGCTTCCAGACTTAATGAGAAGGTGGCTCAACCTAATAGCGACAGATTGGCAAATAAACGCGAATTCGTGTTGAAAAAGAAATATCTGCAAAAAATTATTAATGAAATTGATTTTAAATGTAGATAAACCTGTTATTATCTACTATTTATGACCTTAAACTTTTTATATTATTTTTTAATATATATAATATTGTATAAATTATATATGGTTTTGTTATAATGAAAGTAGTTATAGTTGGTGGAGGAGCTGGAGGAATATCCACAGCTTCCAATATTCGAAAACTCGATAAAGAAATAGAAATTACTGTTCTCACAAGAGATGACAAGGTTGCATACTCTCCGTGTGCAATTCCTTATGTACTGTCAGGTACAATCGAATCATTTGATGATATTGTAATGAGAACTCCTGAAGATTATAAACAAAAAGATATTGAAGTTATCACAGAGGTTGAAGTGACAGCCGTTGATTCAGATAAAAAGACTGTTACCTATGAAAAAGACGGTAAGGAAATTGTCCTTGATTATGATAAGGTCGTGCTTGCAACCGGTGGAAATCCGTTTATCCCTCCAATGCAGGGAGTGGAATTGGATGGAGTATACAGAATCCGCAATATCGAGGATGGTAAAAAAGTACAGGAAGCAATGAAAGATGCCAAAAGTGCAATTGTAACAGGCGCCGGTTTAATTGGTATTGAAATCGCATATGCTCTTAAAAAACAGGGTTTAAATGTTATTTTAAGTGAAATGTTGCCTCAAATTGTTCCAAGGTCCCTCGATAAGGACATGTCAGACATATTAGTGGAATACTTGGAAAGTGAAGGTATTCAGGTAGTTCTTGGAAAACCGATTACTAAATTGATCGGTGACGGCAAAGTGGAAAAGGCATGCTTCGGTGAGGAAGAGGTTTATGATGCTGATATGGTGATAATGGCAACTGGTGTGAGAGCTGAACTGGAACTAGCAAAAATGGCAGGTTGTGAAATTGGAAGATGGGCTATACTTGTTAACGATAGAATGGAAACTTCAGTTGAAGATGTTTATGCAGTTGGAGACTGTGTTGAGTCCAAAGATTTGATTTTAGGTTCAAATACCATTTCACAGTTAGGTACCACTGCAGTTCGTGAATCAAAAACATTGGCCCGTACAATCTGTGGTAAAAAATCCAAATTCAATCCGGTTTTGAACTCAATGGTTTCAAAAGTGGGCAAACTCGAATTCGGTGCAGTCGGATATACCACCAGTTTTGCACAGCAAAATCGTATCAGACCGGTTGTTCAAAAAGTTCAGGCTCTTACAAGAGCACGTTACTATCCGAATGCAAAACCGATGGATATCAAGGTAATATGTGATGGAAACGGAACCATTATAGGTTGTCAAATCATTGCAGAGGAAAGGGTAGCTGAAAGAATCGATACAATGACATTAGCGATTACTGAAGGTTTAACCTGCTTTGATTTGAGCAATATGGAATTTGCTTATGCACCACCTGTATCAATGGTTACAGATCCGTTAATCCTAGCAGTTGAAGAAGTCAGCAAAAAATTTACATAAATAGGGGGAGAGTATAATGGCAGAACAAGGTCACGGTCATGGCCATCACGGTCATGGGGGTCAAATGACTCCTGAACAACAAATGCAAATGATACAGCAAGAGATTAGGTTAGCTAAGAACTTAGGTCAAATTAAATATAAGATTATTGTAATGAGTGGAAAAGGTGGAGTGGGAAAATCCACTGTAGCTGCAAACATCGCTGAAACCTTGCAGGCAATGGGATACAAAACAGGTATTTTAGATGCGGATATTCACGGTCCTAACATACCTAAAATGCTTGGTATTGACATGCTTGAAGAGGGATTCAATCAATACCAATTCGAAGCCTTCAAAGCAATAATTGAAGATGAATTTGCTAAAAAGGACTTAACTCAAGAAGAGCAGCAGCAATTGATTGAAGACAAGAAAGAGGAATACAAACAGTCATTGTTCCCTGTTGTAACTCCTAGCGGTTTGAAAGTAATGTCCATGGCATTCCTAATCGACAGTTTGGACAGGCCGATTATTTGGAGAGGCCCGCAAAAAACAGGCGCTATCAAACAATTGATTGCTGATTCAAATTGGGGTCCGCTAGACTTTTTGGTTATTGACAATCCGCCTGGAACAGGTGATGAACCGTTAACTGTTCTTCAAACCATTCCTGATGCCGATTTGGTATTGATGGTTACCACACCGAATGTCGTTTCACAGGAAGATGTGCTCAAATGTGTCAAGATGGTGGAATTGATGAATATTGAAAAAATCGGCCTTATTGAAAACATGGCCTATTACACCTGTCCGCATTGTAATGAAAAATTGCACATTTTTGGCGAAGGTAACGGTAAGAAATTCGCTGAAGAGATGGAAATTACCTATTTAGGCGATTTGCCAATCGAGGAAAGCGTTTCTAACGCACCAAATAAAGAGGCAACAATTTCCGTTCTAGATCCTTCCGATGAAGTGTCAAAAAGATTTAGGGAAATAGTTGAAGATATAAAAAAAGAGTTTTTAGAGTAAGCTAGTGTTGATGATATAGCTTGCGCTACTAATATTTACAAGATATCCTAAGAAATTAGGATCTTCTTTTAATTTTTTTAAGTAATCCAGTTTTTCAATGATATAATCCTTGTTTTCATCCATAACATTCAATGAGAAATATTGCATCCCTAAAGTGTATTCTCTCTCATCAGTAAATACGGGGACCACATATTCGCCATCATTGCCATATGGAATTTTTACGGCTTCATTATCTTCAATGGAAATAATGAGGGGATATTCATTAATGTATTCTTTAATTTCCTGCTCTAATTTATCGATTGCTTCTTGGTTTTTGTTTTCACCTTGCATGTAAACTAGATTTATATAATTTTTTAAATCAGGGTTTTTTATTTCTTCTAATTTCATTGTATCATATTATATCTTTTTTAATATATAATCATTCAAAAAAAATCTTATTTCTCATCTTTTGGAACAAATCTCAATGCAGCAGAGTTAATGCAATAGCGCGGAGAACCTCCTGGCCCGTCATGAAACAGATGGCCCAAATGTGAGTTTGATTTGGCGCTTCTCACTTCAATGCGTGTTGTTCCATGTGAGAAATCCCTATGCTTAACTATAACGTCTTCTGAAATTGGCTTTGAAAATGCCGGCCAGCCGCATCCCGAGTCGAACTTGTCCTCTGAAGAAAACAAAACTTCGCCATTTACAACATCCACATACACACCATCTTCAAAAAAGTCATAGTATTTTCCACTGAATGGTTGTTCTGTCATAGAAAGCTGTGTTATTTCATACTCTTCTTTTGACAAGTGGCCGAATTCTTCATCGTTTATTGCATTTAAATCAACATGACAATAGCCGTTCGGATTCCTTTCAAGATACTTCTGATGATAGCTTTCAGCAGGGAAGAAATTGCCTATTGCACGTGCCTCGACTACAATTCTTTTTTGTGATGCCTTTTGCTTTTCCTTCAAAAAGTTAAGGACAATAGCTTTTTGAGATTTCTCCTGCCAGTATATTCCTGTACGATACTGTGTTCCGATATCTGCTCCCTGGCGGTTTCTGGTGTAGGGATCAATAATTTTGAAAAAATTCTCAAGAATCTCTTCCAATGAGATGATTTTAGGGTTATATGTGGCTTTGACGGTTTCTGCATGTCCTGTTTTTCCGGTGCATACTTTTTCATATGTCGGCGCCAAATCCATCCCGTTGGCATAACCTACTTCAGTATTGTTTACACCTTTAAGGCGTGAAATGAATGCTTCAACACCCCAAAAGCATCCTCCAGCCAGATAGATGACCTGCTGTTTTTCAAACATATTAATTATTATGTTGTTAACATAAAATATTTTTATTACTTGAACTAAAAATTATAAGTGATTAGGAGGAAATCTAATGTTTTATAGTACTATAATGAAAATTGATTCAATTGACAGATTAAGAGATATCAGGGATGCTTTACTTGTGGAACAAGGTATCAACCCTACTCGTCAAGGTGAACAAGCAATTAAAGTGGTAGTTGAAAGAATTGATGAAATTCAAGCTACTTTAGATAAATCTGCTACTAAAAACTTAAACAGAAGAAAGTGATTTGATTGATAAGACGTGTAACATCCAGCAGACGGCTTCTTAGAAAAAGAATGTACAGGTCTCCACATTCCAGACATAGGGTTTCTCAGTTTAAAAGGGAAAATAGGAACCTTGCTAAACCTCACCAGGAGAAATTCAAGGAGATGAACGGACCTAGAATCAAACGCAAAAGAAGGCCTAAAAGGGAAGTCATTTCTGGTTTTAAAATGTCTTACAGATACAAATATTATCAGCAAAATAATGATAATGTAGAAGAAGAGAATGAAGAAGAATTAGAGTAATTCTTCTTTTGATATTATTTTGTTTTCGGAATGAATATCCAAAATCAGACCACTGAAAGCATCATCATTTAAAGCCAATTCATGAAACAGCTCATCGGAAACTTCCGTAGGTTCATAATCAACTAGTTCTAAATATTCAAAACCTTTATTGTATTCATCTAAACTGGAAAAAACAATAATTTTAAAATCATCCAAGGACCCTGTTACAAGGAAGTCCTTTTCATGATCTTCGCCGATTGTTGGGCAGATATACATCAAAAATCACCGTTTCTATCAAAATTGAAGTTCTGTGAGTGTGGATTGACTACAAAGCCTTCAAAATATTCATCATTTTCAGCTAACTCAGCAATATCTTCCGGAGTGATTACCTTCAAATCAAGCTTGTCCAAGAACAGTTTGGATATCTTGGCGCTTCCTATTGCATATTCCCTCATGTCCGTAAAAACTGGAATGATATATTCCTTGCTTGTTTCTGTCAATGTTAATTTAACTGGCCTGTCAATTTCATCAACCAATGTAAAGTAGATTTCAGTCGGATAGGCATCCCTAATGTTTGTCTTCACGGCTTCAAGTTCTATGGCATCCTCGCTCTTAAGCTTTTTTACCATATCTGCATATATCTGAATATACTCTTTCAGTTGGCTTTTGGAAGCTTTGATATTATTTTTTTGATAGTCCTGGTAATCTTCGGGTTTCATATCTATTCACTGCAATCGTGTACATCTTCACTTGCAATTACAAAGTCCCATTGAGGTGCATTGACTGCAAGGCCAACGAAATCTTCATCTTCTGAGTGGTCTGCTACGATTTCACTGCCTATTTTTTTCTCACATTCAAATTCAATTTCGCCGAATTGTTCTTTGAATTCAGCAATGGCAATTTCAGCTTCATCTTCATCTGTGAAAACAGGTATTACGAACTCTTCGGATTCTTCATCCTCATCACTGATGATTAAGGCGACAACCTCTTTTTCTTCTGCGGATTGATTAAAAACAATAATGAACTCTTCATTGAAAACCTTATGTTCGATTTCATGATAAAGTTCTCCCATTTCATCAATCTGCTCTTCGTTTTCTTGATCGAATTTTTCATCGATTTCGTCTGCAGTTTCAAGATAAGCTTCGATTTTTTCTTCTAAATCATCATCAAGTTCAATAAATTTTTCTATTAATTCTTTAAGTTCACTCATAATAATCACAAAAATAAGTTTTTAAAAACAAATGAACATTCTCTTCCTAAACACCACTAAAGGAATACAAACGAATGCTCATTTCAACCATCACCATTGTTCATATTATAAAAAAATAGTACATAACAATATGAACAATACTATTTTTCTTTTACACCTATATAAAGTTTTAGTTTCAAAAGGTACTTTCAATAGCTTTAATGAGATTATAAATAAGCTTATTGGTACTTACATCGATATTAAATTGTTTACCAAGTTGGATGACTTTTCCATTCAGTGAATCAATTTCCGTCGGTATTTTCCTTTGAATGTCTTGGTGAGTTGATGAATAATGATTATATGTATCAGGAACTAATTTGGAGTAGAAAATGTCTTTGTAATCATCGGAAGTTTGCCAAAGAGTCTCATATGGTGATGCCTTTATGACTTCAAATATTTCATCGATGACATTGTCCATTATTTCCAGGGTGTATGGGTTTTCTGTAAGCTGGCCGTAAGTAACGTCCAGTATTGCGCCCAATGGATTTAGTGTACAGTTGTAAAGCATTTTCGCCCACAGGTATTTATCGACTTCATGTGTAGTTTCACAGTTGATTCCTGATGAGGTAATCAAATCGGCAATTTCCTGTAAATCTTTTGGATCTTCTTTTTGAAGGGATCCCAAAAGAATCGGTTCGGTGTATACTGTAACTTCACTGATGTGCCTTTCAGGCCTTGTAAATCCTGTGATTACTCTTGAAGAGAATACCTGCTTTTCGGTGAAGTATCTAAGATATGGCTCGTCATTACCAAATCCGTTTTGAAAGATAATGATTTTGGTGTTGTTTTTAAGGATGTCCCTATGCTCATTTAAGTTATCTGATATATCCTCATTGGCGGTTGTTTTGGAGGTTATGAATATATAATCGAATGTGCTTTTTGGAATTTCTTCGTAGGATTCATAAACCGGTACGTTTTCTATCTCATAATGTGTAAATAGTCCTGTTCTTTTGATTCCGTTTTCTTTTATGGCCTTTGCGGTTTCACCACGTGCATAAATTGAAACATCCGCGCCCTGAGATGCAACTGATGTTGCAAGTCCTATTCCTACACCGCCTGCGCCAATCACTAAAATTTTCATGTAATTAATTTTGGGTTTTATTTAATATATTTGTTATTCATTTTTTATTTACAAATAATTCAAATCCACATTTTAATATGATATAATCCCTTTAAATTTTTGATATTTTATTAAAATTTAAAATAATATTTTTATAGTATTAAAAACAATATTTAAGTGTAATATTAAAGTTAATGTAAAATTGGCTTTTTTATTTATAGAATAATTAATTATTTTAATAAATATAGGAAAAATGGTGTGATAATAAAATGAATGATAAAATGAAAATAGGATTAATTGCAGCTGTTTCCATCATTGCTTTATTCGTTTTATCTTTATGGATTTCATCCACACCTGCGGATGCAGATAACTCTGTTAGATTTGGTATATTAACATTATTACCACCTCTTATCGCTATTGCTTTAGCATTTATTACAAAAGAGACAGTTTTATCTTTGTTCATTGGGGTATTTGTTGGAGAATTCATGTTAAGTGTAAACGATTTAAACATTGTTTCTACCGCAATTAACGCATTCTTGAACTTAGGTTCACAAGTTATCTCATGTATGGCTGACCCTTGGAATGCGGGAATTATCCTTCAATGTTTACTTATTGGAGGTATTATCCAGTTAGTAACAAAAATGGGTGGGGCAAAAGCTCTTGCTGATGCATTTGCAAAAAGAGCAGACACTCCTAGAAAAGCTCAATTATTCACTTGGATTTTAGGATTATGTGTATTCTTTGATGATTATGCTAACTCCTTGATTGTAGGTCCTATTATGAGACCTGTAATGGATAAACTTAAAGTATCTAGAGAAAAATTAGCATTTGTAGTTGACGCAACTGCAGCTCCTGTAGCTGGTATTGCAATTATTTCCACTTGGATTGGATTAGAAATCAGTTTAATTGCAGCCGGTTTCCAATCTGTAGGAGTAACTAACGTAACTGGTTTCGGAATATTTTTACAAACTATTCCATACAGGTTCTATAACATATTTATTTTAATTTTCATTGTGATTTCTGCTTTAACCTTATATGAATTTGGTCCAATGAAAAAAGCAGAGCAAGCTGCTCGTGCTAGAAAAGAAGATGAAGAAATTATTGTTCCTCAAGCTCCTGGTTTCGATGAAATCAAACCTGTTGAAGGCGTTAAATTATCCGTATGGAATGCAATCATACCAATCGGTACCTTGATTATCGGTGCTCTTATTGCATTTTACTGGAGCGGGTACACCACAATTTTAGGTGGAGAAGATCAAGCCCTTATTGCTATTATGCAATCCTCTCCATTGTCATTTAATGGTATTTACACAGCATTATCTCAATCTGATGCATCTGTAGCGCTTTTCCAAGCTGCACTTCTTGCTTCCATTGTGGCTATCGTAATGGCTGTATGTGAACACATTTTAACAATAGAAGATGCAATCTCAGAATGGATTGGCGGTATGAAAACCATTGTTATTACCGGTGTAATTTTGCTTCTTGCTTGGTCATTAGGTGGGGTCATTGGTGAAATCGGTACTGCTGACTATCTAGTAGGTGTTTTAAGCAGTACAATACCAGCGTTTATTGTACCAACATTAATCTTCATTTTAGGAGCATTAATTTCATTTGCAACAGGTACTTCCTATGGTACAATGAGTATCTTGATGCCTTTGGCGATTCCTCTTGCTTGGGCAATCAGTACAGGAGACATGTCCTTTACAATTGTCTGTACAAGTGGTGTATTGACCGGAGCTATCTTTGGAGATCACTGTTCTCCAATTTCAGATACCACAATTCTTTCCTCTATGGGAACAAGCTGTAACCATATTGACCACGTTCAGACACAAATTTACTATGCAATCTTTGTAGCTGTAGTGACTATAGTTATCGGTTACATCCCTGCTGGTTTAGGCGTTCCTTTCTACTTCTCTCTTCCAGTAGGTATCGTTGTATTGTACATTGGTCTTAAATTGTTAGGTGAAAAAGTAGATTTTGATGAAGTTGAGGATACAACCTCATAACTTCATTATTTTTTTATAATTTTCTAAAAATTAGGTATGCCTAAAAATTAATTATTTTCTCAAACTCTCATTATTAAAAATTCTTTTTTTCAACAATGGAAGCCATCTAAAAGTAGGAATTCTCATCACAGATATCCTTATAAGTACAGAATCTGCACAAATATTGAGGTTTGGCATAAAAATTTCCTTTATTGACCTCATTTCTAACAAAGTAAAATTTGTCAATGGCTTCATCAATTTCACGGGAATGCAGGAATTTACGTTTATTGTCTTCATCATATACATCAAGCAATCTTAAACGCCCGTTTTTAGTAAAGAATATTCCGACAGTGCTGACATCCCTATCATAGACATTTTCGACCAGAAGTTTATAGTAACATAATTCCCTTCTATATTTATGAAAAGAGTTGGAATTGCTTGTTTTGTAGTCAATAACCACCAGATCCCCATTTTCATCTTCTAAAATAATATCGCATATTCCTGAAAAGCGGTTTTTCTCATCAAGCAGGTATTCCTCTTGTGAGAATAATTTATAGTCATTATTAACAAAAACTTCCTTAAAAAATATGCTTAGATTATCCACATGATTGGAAATGTCATATCCGATATCCAAATCATTAGCAATCTTAATTAGTTCATTTTGGATATCCACTTTGTCAAGTTCATCTCCAAATTTATCTGCAAATGTTTCGGCTACTGA
Source organism: Methanobrevibacter sp. (assembly GCF_017539065.1). Taxonomy (GTDB): domain Archaea; phylum Methanobacteriota; class Methanobacteria; order Methanobacteriales; family Methanobacteriaceae; genus Methanocatella. The sequence goes on along the minus strand of NZ_JAFYHP010000031.1, from coordinate 16,219 downwards.
GTGAACGTCGCTTCCTAAAATCATGTACTTATTAGGTTCTGCCTCAATTTCATCAATATACTGGAATTTAAATTCTAATGGGCATTTCAGGTAAGAATTTATTTTTGATTTTGATAATTTCATGTTTACACTATTTGTTAATGAGTTCAAATCCTTTAGAGGATTTTATTAAATCATTCTCTTTTTTCAATTTTTTAATAGCCTTTTTAATTTCTTTATTTTCTTTTTTTAATTTCTTTATTTTTCTTTTTTCATCATATAGTCTGACTCTTAATTCAAACTCTTCACTGCAATCGGACTGAATTGCGCTATTGTAAATATGTCTATGGCGTTTTTTCATATCATTTTTAAAATATTCGTCACTTTCCCATTTTTTAGAATATTTCAGATATCTTTTTTTGATTTCAGAAAATAAGTCTGGCTTAAATTCGTGAGGCGCCTTTTCAAACAAAGAATAGATATTGTTGAAAATTCTATAGTATAATTGCCTTTTATGCCTGTCATATCCATATTCATTGATTAAATCAAGCATTATGTTTGCAATCTCTATTGTATCTAATGAGTTGATTGAAACGGTGTTCGACAGCGAATCTTCACGCACCCGCCTATTGTATAAAAATTTATCATAGAAATATATTCTTCTGGCTTCAAACAGGGCTTTTGTGAAAAAAACATTGTCTTCAAACAACAACCCTTCCGGGAATCTCAAATCCTTAATGAAATCTCTTTTAAAAAAGCATCCGGGAGCACTTACACAAAGCCTTAAGGCTATATCTTCTACATCATGATAATTAAACACATCATCTCCAGCACGTTCTTTTAAGTATGGCATGGTGTAATAGTCGATATATATTGGTTCTTTAGTAATTTCATTGAAGTTGTTTAGTTTAAACATTGTAAAATCAACTGAATGTTTTCGTGATATCTCATATAACTCTTCAAATGCATTTAATTCCAAATAATCGTCAGAATCAATAAAATATATATAATCTCCCTGGGCCACTGTTATTCCTTTGTTTCTTACGGCTCCAAGACCATGATTTTGCTGATTAATGATTTTTATGCGGTTGTCATTTTCAGAAAACTCATTTAAAATTTCCAGTGAGCCGTCACCGGATCCGTCGTTGATGCAGATTATCTCCAAATCCTGAAAACTTTGGCCTATAATATGATTCAAACATTGTTCCAGATACTCCTCAGCGTTGTAAACAGGAACTATTACAGATATCTTTACCATATTCTAACCTCTGATTCTCCTATATACGTTCATCAGTTTCCAAGATTTCGAATTCTTAACCTTTTCATTGAATGATCTTTCAGCTTCACATTCTTTTTTAAGCCTTGCGTTTTCGGATAATGCTCGGACATATTCCTCTTCTTTCTCATTTAGTTGGGATTTTAATAAAGCTATTTTGCATTCAGTTAATGAATCTTCTTTAAGATTAAGTTCTTTTTTTGCTTTTAGAAAATACTCCTGAGTGTTTTCAGCAAGTATCTTATCCAAAATATCTGATTCACTAAAAGTGTTGTCTTCTGCATTATTGTTAATTTCAGCCATTTCATCATCCGCAATTTTCACTGATTTTTGATTGAATGACTATCTTAAAGATATCTCATTCATCTAAGCAGTTTAATAATAAATTATTTAATATTTAAACTATATATTTTTAATTACAATTTTAGGAGATTGTTAAAAATGAAAATTATAGCACTTCAAGCAAGTCCACGTGTAGGTGGAAATTGTGATGTATTAATGGACGAAATGATAAAAGGAATTGAAGAAAATGGTGGCGAAGTAGAAAAATTTTACTTAGAACAATGTGATATCGCACCTTGTAAAGCATGTTTGTACTGTGCTGAACATCCGGAATGTGTTAGAGCCGACGATGGAAATAAAATATTGGATGAATTAGTAGCTGCTGATGGTGTAATATTTGCAACTCCTATCTATTATGGTCAAATGTCTGCTCAAGGTAAACTTATCATCGACAGATTCTATTCAATCGGTCAAAACCCTGATAAAAGCTTATCCGGAAAAGCTGCATTGATTTTCACTGAAAACCAACCTGAAGAAACCTATGCAAACTATATTGAAATGACCAAATTCTCACCATTCACATTCATGGGATATGAAGTAATTGGCCATGTTGATGCGGGAAGTGCAGGTCCAGCTGGTATTGTGGCTGAAGAGCAAGAAGACAAACTAAAAGAAGCTTATGAATTAGGTTTAAAATTCTAAATCTAATTTAACTATTTTTTTCTTTTAATCCAAAGAATAATAAAGCATGATTTTTATATAGATTAATATGGGTTTAAGGTCACTTTTTAAAAGAGATAAAAGCAAACAGAAAACAGAAGCTGCTGAAGATTGTCACATTGATATTAATGCAGACGATTGTGGCGGTTGTGAGAAATGCGCAATTGCTTGTCCTAACAATGTTTTAATTATTGTGGATGATGTATCGACTGTAAGGGACGCCCAAGTCTGTAAGAGCTGTAAGGTTTGCATGGCAATTTGTCCTAATGACTGCATCACAGTAAATTGATGAAATGTCTCTAGGATTTTCACCCATAAATAATTAATTTCAGCGTTAATTATTTTGATAGTTCTTTTTTTAATTTTAATTAAATTTACATATTTTTAATTTTAATTGCATTTCAATTAAAAAATAATAATTTAAATCGGCATTATCTACATTAATATGCAAAAATACATTAATTAAGAAACGAATAAATAAGATTAGTAAAAAAAATTTTGGAGAAAAAAGATGATATATTCAACAGAAATTGAAAATATGTGTCCAGTTCGAAAAGGCGCAAATCATGACCCTGCTCCAATACCTGAAGAAGGTAAATGGGTAAAAGCCAAACAAGTAGGCGACATCTCAGGTTTTACTCATGGAATCGGTTGGTGTGCTCCTCAACAAGGATGCTGTAAATTAACATTAAACGTAAAAGAGGGTATTATTGAAGAGGCATTAGTAGAAACATTAGGTTGTTCAGGCATGACACATTCAGCGGCCATGGCTGGTGAAATACTTGTTGGAAAAACAATCCTTGAAGCATTAAATACAGATTTAGTATGTGATGCTATAAATACTGCAATGCGCGAATTATTCTTACAAATTGTTTATGGAAGAACTCAATCTGCATTTTCAGAAGGGGGACTTCAAATTGGAGCCGGACTTGAAGATTTAGGAAAAGGTCACAGAAGCCAAGTTGGAACAATTTATTCAACAAAAGCAAAAGGGCCAAGATATTTAGAATTGACCGAAGGTTACATTACTGAAATAGGCCTTGATGAAGATAATGAGATAATCGGTTATAAATACATTAACTTAGGCGTAATGCTAGATGCAATCAAGGACGGTGTTGATCCATTGGAGGCTATTGAAAAGGCAACAGGCCAATATGGAAGATTTGATGATGCAGTCAAAAAAATAGATCCAAGGAGTGAATAATTATGAGTTTATTTGAAAGTTATGAAAGAAGAATCGACCAAATCACTCCAGTGCTTGAAAAATATGGAATAAAAGACCTTGAAGAAGCAAAACAGATTTGTCTTGATAAAGGTTTTGACCCATATGAAATTGTAAAGGGCGTTCAACCAATTTGTTTTGAAAATGCATGTTGGGCATACACTCTTGGAGCCGCAATAGCAATAAAGCAAGGCTGCACTAAAGCATCCGATGCTGCAAAAGCTATTGGTGAAGGATTACAATCATTCTGCATTCCTGGAAGTGTAGCTGATGACAGACAAGTAGGTTTAGGCCACGGTAATTTAGCGTCAATGTTATTAAGTGATGAAAGTGAGTGTTTTGCTTTCCTTGCAGGACATGAAAGTTTTGCAGCGGCTGAAGGTGCAATAGGTATCGCCAACTCAGCAAATGAAGTTCGTGAAAAACCATTAAGAGTAATTTTAAACGGTCTTGGAAAAGATGCGGCATTAATCATCTCCAGAATTAATGGATTCACCCATGTTGAAACTGAATTCGATTACTTCACTGGAGAAGTGAAAGTCGTAAAAGAGAAGGCATATTCCGATGGTGAAAGGGCTAAAGTAAGATGCTACGGTGCTGATGATGTACGTGAAGGAGTAGCAATCATGCATTTAGAAGGAGTTGATGTATCCATTACCGGTAATTCAACAAACCCTACACGTTTCCAACATCCTGTAGCTGGAACATATAAAAAAGAATGCATCCTACAGGGTAAAAAATACTTCTCAGTTGCTTCAGGCGGAGGAACTGGCAGAACATTACACCCTGACAATATGGCTGCGGGCCCTGCTTCTTATGGTATGACTGATACCCTTGGAAGAATGCACTCTGATGCTCAATTTGCAGGTTCTTCATCCGTACCGGCTCATGTTGAAATGATGGGATTGATAGGTATGGGAAATAACCCTATGGTTGGAGCCTCAGTGGCTGTTGCAGTAGCCGTTGAAAAAGCAATGAAAAAATAAGGGAACTTTTTCCCTTTATTAATCTTTTTTTGGAGTTTTAATATGACAATGTGGGGACTGGCAGCTAAAGGGATTTGTGAATTCAACGATAAGGTGCTGCTTTTAAAAATCAGATCCCGTTCAGCTCATGATGCCGGCAAATGGGAAATTCCCGGCGGCAAGATAAAGAAATGCGAATTTTTCGACGAGGCCCTAAAAAGAGAATATCTTGAAGAAACAGGCCTTGAAGTTGATGTAACATCATTGTATAAGGTAGTTAGACATGACTATACTGCCTGCAAAACCAATGAGGAAGTAAAATCAATCCAATTAGTCATGAAAGTAACTTGTAAAAGTGATGAAGTAGTCATCAGCGAAGAGCATGATGAATATGGATGGTTTAGTTGGGATGAGGTCAATGAAATGATTTCAAAAGAGTTATTGACTGCTCCTGCAATCGATGCTTTTTCAAAATAATCTTTAATTTTTTCTCAGATAATTTCTAAAATCGGAATATTTAAAGATTAATGGGGTTTAGAGTTTCATTGTTGCAAATGGTATTGGGTTTATCTGATTAAGTGTGGATTATACCATTGGTGGTTTTTACTATTATATCTTAACAATCGAATCGTTTGTATCACATTGGAGGTACTTTCTTTTGAAATTATTGATACGCTGAGGTATTGTTGTTTTCAATTGTATTATCTGTAGAACCTTAAAACCCCATAATCTAATGTAATGTCACCTTTTTAATAATACCTCCAGCAATATGGGAGTAATCCCATAATGTTATATCAAACGGCTTACTATAAAAAGAAGATTTTTCTCTTGATTGTTCATATTTAACTAAACGTTTAAGGTTCTATTTCATATACGCACTTTTCGTCACCCATCGAGTAACATTTGGTCTCTAAAATTTTTATATCAAACTTAAAGTATTCGCTGAATAGTGTTTCCAACATTCCCTTTTCCAAATAACAGGAAGGCAGTCCTATTTTTTCGCTGTGCATTGATTCAAAACAGTCAATGCAGGTTATTTCGATATTGTTATTGATGTTATATGAAAGCTTTCCCAGGTTATTTTTAATCCAATATTTTGAAATATTGTTTAGGAAAGTGTCCAAGTCATCATCCTTCAGCTTTTCGTATAGGTATTTTCCAATGTAGTTTCCAACTTTTTGCAGTACCGGTGAGATATCCATTCCAAATTCAAATAATAATGATTTGAATGTATGGGTTAATAGGATAAAATAGTCAATTTCATCATTCTTTATAAATTCGTCAATCAGTAATTTTGTCTGGTCTTTTTTTGCTAATTTAATTCTGCTTGAATCAAGCGATCCTAAATATTCCGAATTTAAGAAAAAGATTTTCTTTCTATTGTCCTCAGGATCAGCCTTATAATTTACAATACCCTCTTTTCTTAAGTCCCTAAGGTGCATGGACACACTGGCTTTAGATTTTGAGGTATTCTTAACAATGTCTTCAAAATTCATTTCATCATGTCTTAACAAATCTAATATTTCATATTTCATTGGGCTTTTGATTATATCAATGTCAACCATTGGATGGTTGGTTTTGTTGTTGTTTAATATAATCTGTATTGGGTTTGAGATAGTCATTTTTGTGGCTCCCAAATAATTGATTAAACTAAATAGTTAATTTAATTATTAATGCTTTAATAGTATATAAATGTTTGTTTTAGTGTTTAAATTTAGTTTAGGTCAATTTTAACAATTAAAATTGAACAATACTAATTTTAAAGAAAAATTAGATAATTTCAAGTAATCTTTAAAGATATAATTTTGTTTAGATTTCAGTTAAAAAAAAAGTTAAATGCTAAACCTTATTCAATTTGAAGTAGTTTAGCAGCATTATCATAAAGAATTTGGGAGCGTTCCTTATCTGTTAAGTCAATTTTGTTAAAATATTCCATTTCACTTACTGACTCCCACATTGGGTAATCAGATCCCCATAAAACCCTATCACTGCCATATGCATGAATTAATTCCAGAGCGGTTTCAGGGCTAAGCGCATATAGACTTGAGCTTAAGTCTACATAAAGATTCTCGTAACCGGATAATTTTTCGGTAGCTTCTTCCCACATACTCCATCCGGCAAAGTGAGCGCCAATAAACGTAATATCTGGAAATTTCTCTAAAAATGCTTTAATTTGTTTTGGATTGGAATAGTTATATCTGAAGTCACCACAGTGAACAAGCATAGGAACTTTTCCTTCACTCACTACTTTACCTATTTCGAATGCACGTTCTTCATCCATAGCAAATTGTTGGAAATCAGGATGCAGCTTAACGCCTTTTAAGCCTAATTCAATTAAATAATCAAAATCACCTTGGATATCTTCACTGTCAGGATGTAATGTTCCAAAACCAGTGAATAAATCCGGATGGGTATTTACAGATTCGGCAATGAATTCATTGATTGATGGGACCTGTTTTGGTGTTGTTGCAACGGAGTGTACCAGATAATGTGTAACTCCAACCTGACTGCCGTCCCTAATTAAATCATCTAATTTTCCATTTAGTGACATATCTAAATCATAAAAATCTCTTATTCCCTTTACAGCTTTTGATGCTATTTTTTCCGGATAAATATGACAGTGTGCATTAATAACCTTTTGCATATATTAAACCACCTATATTAATATTGTGATAGGACAATTAATATAATTTTTCACCTGTGTATAAATTCTCTTCAGTATAGATTCTGATTAATCTATCGATTAGGTCATCATACATTAATCTATGGCCCACTGCTCCGCCTTGAGGTGTTTTAACATTATTGAGGGATTTGTCTGAGTATTCTCCACTGTTATTAATTATATACCACATTCCATGGGGTGTGTAGATGAATAGTTCACCTTCACCATCTTCGGCACCGTTTTTAAAGCTATCCTGAGGATCATAAATCTTTGTTGAGTGAACTGCAAGTCTTGATAAGTCCTGTTCTGGGCGTGTACCCGATTTTTCAAATAGCATTTTTAACCATTCATATGACTGGTCTATCAAATTTGATTTTTTAATTGGGTCTTTAAATGCTTCTTTTATTTTATTCTGCCTTTTTTCTAAAGTGTTTGTTATTCCAAGTATTTCTTCAACTTTCGAAACGTCTTCTTCAAGGCATCTCCAGCCTTCAGGCCTTCCGGTGACCTGAACATTTCCTTCTACAAAATCCATTCTTTTAAATTTTCTAAAATATGGCTTAACCTTTTCAAATTCTTCATCTGGAATTTTCTTATTTAATCCATATAGATAGCCATATTCATTAGCATCGTAACATTTTGTTTCAAGTTTTAAATCTTTATCTTGCATAATATCCACTCTATAATATATTATTTAATTATATTTTAAAAATATATCTAAATTGATTTTAATTAATTAAATAAAATATTAGAAACCTATTTTTATACCAAAAAACAATATAGGTTTATGGTAAAAGTAACTATTATTGGTTCAACTGGAATTATTGGTAAAAATGTTGCATTTACTCTTGCACGTGAAGATTCAGTTGATCAAATTGTCATGTTTTCAAGACCTGAGAGTCTTAATAAAGCTAAAGGAGAAACTTATGACATGTATGATGCTTTGGCTGCACGTGATATTGATTGTAGATTAACTCCATCAGCTGAATTTGAAGATATCGCAGGCTCAGCCATTGTGCTGATTGCAGCAGGGGTTCCAAGACAAAAGGGAATGAAAAGATTGGATCTTGCCAGCACAAATGCGGAAATTGTAGCATATTATTCTAAAAAAATTGCAGAATATTCCCCGGATTCTATCATATTAGTTGCCACTAATCCCGTTGATGTGATGACAACTGTCGCTTTAAAAACATCCGGACTTAAAAAGAGTAAAGTCATTGGTGTTGGAAACCACTTGGATTCATTAAGATTGAAAAACTATTTTGCAAGACAGATTGACATTAACAGTTCTGAAGTTCATACCAGGGTAATCGGCGAACATGGCGACCATATGGTGCCTCTTTTAAGTTCCACTACAATCGGAGGTATTCCACTTAAATATTTCATCACATATGTTGAATTGGACATTAAAGGGCTTGTAGAAAGGTTAAAGACCGCAGGAAATACAATTATATCTAAAAAAGGAGCAACAGAATATGGTCCTGCATTTGCTATTTCAAACTTAATATCAACCATGCTCACTGACTCTCATAGAATTTTAACTGTTAGCAGTTATCTGGATGGGGAAATTGAAGATGTTGAGGACGTATCCCTTGGTGTTCCGGCCGTCATTACTAAAAGGGGAGTCGCTATGATTGTACCAATTCATATGAATGATATTGAAAAAGAAGAGTTTTTCAAAGCGGCAAAAACTGTTAGGGATGTAACTAATGATGTTCTAGCCCATCTGGATTTGTAGGTGTAAAAGATATTGCTTAAATTGAGGGATTGTATTCCCATTTTATAGATTAAGGATTGTAAAAGGCGATTTAATGAAACTTGTTGTTCAAAGAGTAACTTCAGCCAGTGTGGAAGTTGATAATGAAATAACTGGAGAAATTGAAGAGGGCTTGATGGTTCTGGTTGGTTTTGGAGAAAATGACTCAACCAAAGAAGCCGATTATCTGGCCCGTAAACTAGCTAAGCTAAGAATATTTGAAGATGAAAACGGCAGAATGAATAAATCAGTTATGGACATTAACGGCAAATTGTTGCTGGTTCCTCAATTTACATTATATGCCTATACCAAAAAGAACAGGCCTTCATTCCACAAGGCATTGGCGCCAGATAAGGCAACTGAGTTATTCGATTATTTCGCAGATAAATGCAGTGAATTTGTCAATGTTGAAACCGGCGTGTTTGGCGCATTTATGAAAGTCAAATTGCTTAATAACGGTCCGGTCACTATCCTTTTGGAAAAGGAATTTGAATAATATTAACAAGTTTAATACAAATATTTAAAAACATTTGTAACTAAATATATTCTTACATAATTATGGAAGTACAGATTGATGTTTTTAGAAACACTAAAATCCAAAGAAATTAAAAGATTAACCACTCCATTAACATTCAAGGGTTCTAAAGCCTATGATAGTAAGGGAAATCTTGTAAGATGCAGTGAAACATTATCCGATGTCAGATTAGTTGTCGAACCTGAAGAATATGTTCTATCGGATGATGAAGTATTGCAATATGCTCCCCTATCAAAGTTGGCGTCAAAAATCAGGCTTAAAAGAGGCTTTGGAAATGCCCAAGACGTATTATTAATTAATGAATCACTCCCATGGAAACTCGGATTGTATTATACTGTTTTAGTGTCCCTAAGCATACCTGTTTTCTATTCAAGAATGCAATTGTGGATGTTTGTTGCATTGATTTTATCAGTTATCCCATTGATTTATTTATACCGTATTTTCAGGTTAGATACATATAAGGAAACTAAAAAACCATTAAGAAAAGCTGAAGATAAGACCAAACAAAAAACAGAAACCCCAGTCAAAACAGAAGAAACTACAGGAATGGAATCCCTTAATGAATATGAAAAGGAAATCAATAATCTGAAGGTGTTGTTCAACGTTAAACAGGAAGTTGTTCGCGATCTGATTAAAAAACGCTTCGAACCTCCTCAAATTACATACGATAAGTTCATAAATACAATTGACAAATCGGAAAAACTCTTCAATACTCAGGCAGAAGAGGCATTGAATATTATAAACCTGGCCGTTGAGGATACACCAAGAATCAGAAGCGAACTGGAAAATAAAATTGATACAATGAAAAGGATCATAAGTCAAATCGAGGATTTGACAACAGAACTGGTAATCAACATTAATTCAACTGACAAATCAAGCGAAGAGGTAAAGGTCCTGTTGGAGGATATGGAAAATTTAACTGATTCAATTAAAGATTATTAGGTGATACAATGACTAAAAATTGCCCAAAATGTGGAAAGGAATTGCCTGACAATGCTAAATTCTGCATGGATTGTGGATATAGCATGGAAAAAACTGACAAAGGAAGTTCCAATATATTTTCAAATGGAAATATATTTATAATATTGATTGCGCTAATATTAGTTGTTGGAGGGATATTTATACTGACTTTGGGTTCTGGTGGAAATAATTCCTCAACTGATGCAGCGGATAATGCAGAACATGTGGATTTAACAATTACGGATGTTAACGGTTGGGATAGCGACAGTGGTAAAAAGAGTTATACTTTATATACACGAGCTATATTCAATAGTATTCCTAATGATTTAAAAGGATATAATATTAAATCAACATATTATGATTCTAATGGTACTAAAATTGGCTATGAAACTGAAACTTTAGAAAATGTGTATTATGATACTGAATTTTCAATTGGTTTTGGTTATTATACAACATATAAGTTACCTGATCCGGATTATGTAACCGTTGAAATAATAAAAAATGGAAAAGTTATAGATAATTATACAGAAAAAATTGACCAGAGCAAAATTGACTATTTAAACTAAGGTGATATTATGGCAGAATTCTCATTAGATGTAGATGGCATAAAAGAAGATGTTGAAAAGTCTTTAAATGAAGAGAAAGTTAAACTGGAAAACTCAGATTTAAAAAATCAGGCAGATGATAATGCCGTAGCAATATTTGATGCAGACATGAATAACCCTCAAGAAAGGGAAAGCATTTTAAAACCGTTAGATGATTTCGGTTTAAATGATATGTCAAAATCAGCAGCTCATAATGAAATGTTATCCACAAGATTCGTTGATTTGACTAAAGGCGGGAAAGAAGCTGATAATATTGGGGAACAATTGCTTGAGTTAAACAAACAAATGAAAGACCTTGACCCAAGTAAAGTAGATTTTACAAAAAAAGGCGTAATCGGCAATTTCATGAATCCAATTAGAAAATACTTTTCAAAATATGAAAAGGCTGAAGTAGCAATTTCAGATATTGTGGAATCCCTTGAAAAAAGCAGCAAAGTCCTGCAAAATGATAACACCACTCTTTTGAATGAAGAAAACTATCTAAGAGAAGTTACAAACAAGCTTTTGGCTGATATTGAACTCGGTAAACAGATGGATGCATCAATCGAAGCACAAATTCAATCAGCCGAAATCGAAGGTGTTGATCAAAACAAAATAGATTTTGTTCGTGAAGAGATTTTATTCCCATTAAGGCAAAGAATAATGGATATGCAACAGATGATTGTTGTAAACCAACAGGGCATTGTTTCTTTAAATGTTATCAGACGTAACAATAAAGAGCTAATCAGAGGGGTTAACCGTGCCAAAAACGTAACCGTTTCAGCCTTAAGAACAGGAGTCATGGTTGCAAGCGCATTATATGACCAGAAAATCGTAATGGACAAAATTACCATCTTAAACAAAACAACTGAAAACATCATTGAATCTACTTCACACATGCTTAAAGAACAAGGAAGCGAAATTCAAAAACACAGTGCTGAAGCCATGATTTCTCCTGATGTTTTAAAAGCATCATTCGCTGAAGCTCTTCAAGCAATTCAGGATGTAAGCACCTATAAAGTTCAGGCTTTACCTCAAATGAAAGAAACAATTGAGATGTTTAGTGAAATGGCTCAAGACGGTCAAAAAGTTGTTGAAAAGATTGAAACTACAAATAGCAGTAATTTAATTGAATAAAATGAGCACATCTAATAAAATATTGAAATCATGGTGGGTATTACTCTCATTCATAATGTTTATAAACGGTTTTGGATTTATTTACATTGGTTCAAAGCACTATAATCGAAATTGGATTATTGAAGGAGTTATATACGAAATTCCATGGTTTTTTTATATTATTTATCATTCTAAATATGGATTTACTCCTATAGGGTTTAATCAAGTAGACTATATTCTATTATTTGCAATGATATTGTTATTTGTAAGTATAGTCAGGTCATTCTGGGTTGCAATTAAACTTTGGGATGTATATGACAATATGGATAAATATGCTCACAATCCTATTGAACTGAAAAATCCGGATAGTCCAAAAGAAACAAAAAACTCTTCAAACGGTCCTATATGCTGTTTATGCATTGCCATAATATTTTTCATATTTGTAATAATGTCAGGAATTTAATTTTTCAGGATTGTCATGTTTAGAAAAATGAGAAGATCAAAACAGGAACTCACAGAAGAGGAATGCATAGACATTTTAATCAATGAGCCTAGAGGTGTTTTAGCCCTATTGGGAGATTATGATTATCCCTATGCTCTTCCAATGAGTCATGTGTATGTGGATGGCAAAATTTATTTTCACGGAGCTCACAAAGGCCATAAGCTTGATGCAGTCAAAAAGCACTCAAAAGTATCCTATTGCGTAATGGACAAGGGTGTGAAGGCTGAGGACAGTTGGTGGTATACATTTAAAAGCGTGATTGTCTTCGGACGGATTAGAACATTAACTGACAATCAAGAAAAAACCGATAAATTAACTTGCCTTGGGGATAAATTCTTCCCTACTCATGAAAAAACGGTTGAAGAGATTAACAGGCTTTTAGATAAAACAGAAGTTTTTGAAATTACAATAGAGCATATGAGCGGCAAGATAGTTCAAGAAAAATAATAAGGATTAATATTCATGATTGGAAATAATTGGGATTTGGCTTTGAAAGAAGAGTTTGAAATAGAATACTTTCAGAAAGTTATGGATTTCATTGATGGGGAATACCTGACAAAAACTATCTATCCTCCTTATGAGGAAATATTCAATGCCTTTAAATTAACTCCAATTGATAATGTTAAAGTTGTTATATTGGGCCAAGACCCATATCATGAAGCTGGTCAAGCCCATGGACTTGCCTTTTCAACTCCTGAAGGCAGGCCGATTCCAAGATCCCTTAAAAATATTTTCAAAGAAATTAATGCTGAGTATGGTTTTCCCATTCCCGAATCAGGCTGTTTGGAATCCTGGGCAAAGCAGGGAGTCTTTTTATTGAATACGGTTTTAACGGTTGAGGATGGAAATGCCAATTCTCACAGCAAATGCGGATGGCAGACATTTACGGATGATGTAATTAAAATTTTGAATAATCGAAATCAGCCTATTGTCTTTCTGCTTTGGGGAAAACAGGCCGAAAAGAAAAAGGAATTGATTACAAATCCTAATCATCTTGTTTTAATAACGTCCCACCCTTCACCTTTCTCGGCAAGACGGGGCTTTTTAGGATGCAATCATTTCAAATTGGCTAACGAGTATTTGGCAAAAAATAATATGGAAGAAATCAATTGGCAATTATGAATTATCTGATAACACCAAAATTAGCTCCATTGCTTCCATATGAATAAAATGTATGATACCCTTCACTGCTTGGGTAGTCAAATCTTTGGGATTCAATTGCATTAATTATTCTATAATTTTGATATTCTTCATTTAAAATATCATAGAACTCTTCATGAGTGTAATTGGAATCGGATGCGCTTTTTACTACTTCTTTTATTGTTGGAGTAATGTTATTTCCTCTCCAAGTAATATAATAGAATTCTTCTCCTGCCGAAAACCATAATTTAGAGTTGTTTGTTTTATCATATCTGTCATATGAAGTAAAATGAACTGCATCATGACCTGAAACATTAACTTTTTTTGCGGTATTACGTTCTATAAAGTATCCGTACAAGTCCATAATTGCAGGATTGACGTATCTTATTGTGAAAACGTCAATGTCCTCATCAAATTCATACATATGAAAGTCGCTTTTGTAGGGATTTTCATATTTTGGAGGTATCTTAAATTCCTCATACCCAACATTGGCTGTTGTCCAGTTTGATGAGTCAATAGCGCTCACTGCACTAGTTAAAAAAAATAATAATATAAGAAAAATCATGATTTTTCGGTACATGGTAATACTTTGTTAATATCTTAAATATAAAACTATTGTTAAATAATTATTTCATAATCAGTTTTTCTATTGTCTCTCATTCGGGAATCCATATCGATTAAATCATATACCAGAGGATTTGCCATAAGCATCGTCCATATTTCATATGTTGTCTTTACAAAATCATCATTCAATCTGATATGGTCATGTACGATGGGGCATTCATATGGAAATTCGCTTTCGTCAAATATCAGATGAAAATTTCCCTTTTTGTCTAAGTGGGGTATTAATGGAAATGTTCTGCATTGAATCGGTCTAATTGATCTGTCGCATTTTGGAGGGTTTGTGCATTTAACTAAATAAATTTGCCCTTTCCATGAATGGGGATACTTGATTTCAGAGGAATCCATATAATATAGTTCAAAATCAGGACTATCCTCATACATTAATTCTTCACCGGGAAGCAGATATAGTGCTAATTCTTCATTTCTGTAGTCTTCAGCATCATAAACACAGCACACTTCGCCGCATAATTTTCCACAGTCAAAATCAACCGGTGAGACTTCATCTAGTCTTTTGTAGATTTTTTCAATTGACTCTTTCATTTCATTAGCTGTTATTTCCATGTTTTTTTCCTAGTCTAATTTGTTTATAAAATTGATTATTTCTTCGGCGATCTCATTTTGCTGTTTTTGAGGAGTGATTTTGGCTATGCCGTCACCTTGCTGAGTACCGTAATCTCCGATTTGCGCATGATTTCCGCCTTCGACGATGACTTCTGATAGATTTCTACTTATCAGTGGAAGGTTTTCACGGTAGGCTTCCATATTCAATACTTTGTCTTGTGAACCGTATATTGATAAAACAGGTTTATCAATTTGTTTTGTTGAATATGCTCCCAATAATATCAAAGCGGCAGTATTGTTTGTTTCATTAACATATTGTGCTGCCATAACTCCTCCAAGAGAATGGCCTGATATAACATAATTATTATACTCGTATCGGTTAATTATATCATCTGCTGAGTTTTCACCAAGCAATGCAAGGTTAAATGGCATTTCTACCAGAAAGCAATCGGTGCCGTTAGCTGATACCTGTGTTAATAATGGCAAATAGGAGGTATACTCCACTTTTGCTCCCGGGTAAAATATTAATGCAGTATCATTTCCAGGCCCGTCAAGGAGCAATCCATTGCTTGTTTTAATAACTGAAACATCATCAGTTCCGTTAATATATTTTAGGGCAGCATTATCAGCATGATAATAATCGTTAATGTAATAGAATCCATATGCAAGAATGGCGGCCAACATTACTATGATAATGAGTATAATTATTTTCTTTTTCATAATCTAATATTTATCTTTCATAATATTAAACGATTAATTTAAATAATAAAAGTTAATATATTATAGATAGTCATTATAATCTTGGAGGGTTAAAATTGAGTGAAAAAAGTCCAACCGTTGCAGTATTGTTATCATTCTTATTTACTGGAATTGGCCTTATTTATCTTGGCAATAAAGGTAAAGGGATTTTAATTTTTACATTGGGAGTGTTATGTAACATTTTGGGCATGATTGTTCTGGGTGTTTTCCATTATCTGTCCATATTGACTTGGATTATTGGAATCTATATAACATATAAAGATTCTAAAAAAATAAAGCAAAAACCTGTTAAGCAATATCATTACACAAGAAGGGTAAGGCATTACGATAGGGATTATGATAGAGATTATGATAGGTATTATGATAGGTATTAATGTAATGCCAAAATTTTAATTTTTTAAATAATTTACTTAAATATTTTATTTTTAATATATTTTTGACTCTTTCAAAAACTTTGTTGATTTGAAATTTTTTAATGAAAATTAGTTTGTAATTTTTAATTTTGCTTAAAAATAGTTAAATTTAATAAATAGGTGGAGTAAAAGTTTTTATTATGCATAACCAAAAAACAAATAC
>NZ_JAFYHP010000030.1 GCF_017539065.1 Methanobrevibacter sp. | reverse complement strand
GAGTATTTGTTTTTTGGTTATGCATAATAAAAACTTTTACTCCACCTATTTATTAAATTTAACTATTTTTAAGCAAAATTAAAAATTACAAACTAATTTTCATTAAAAAATTTCAAATCAACAAAGTTTTTGAAAGAGTCATTTTCTTTAAAAACAATAATATTATAAATAATAAAGAAGTAATATTATTATATTATAAAATTATATTTTATTGGAGGAAATTTATGCTTCTATTGATAAGTCCTATAAATCGTGAAGAAGCTCTCGAATCTATTGAAGGTGGAGCAGATATTGTTGATGTGAAAAACCCTAAGGAAGGTTCCCTTGGAGCTAATTTCCCATGGGTTATAAAAGAAATCAGGGAATTAACTCCTGAAGACAAGCTTGTCAGCGCTACTTTAGGGGATGTGCCTTACAAACCTGGTACAGTTTCACTTGCAGCAATGGGCGCTCACGTTTCCGGGGCGGATTATATTAAAGTTGGATTATATGGAACAAAAGACCATGATGAAGCGGTTGAAGTCATGGAAAACGTTGTAAAAACTGTAAAAGATGTTAGTGAAGATACAATTATTGTAGCGGCAGGTTATGCTGATGCTCACCGTGTAGGTGCAGTCGACCCGATGGAAATACCAAAGGTTGCAAAGGATGCAGGATGCGACCTTGCAATGCTTGACACTGCTGTTAAAGACGGTCATACATTATTTGATTATTTGGATATTGATCAGTTAAAAGAATTTGTGGAAGAAGCTCACAGTTACGGCTTATTGACTGCACTTGCAGGTTCTGTAAAAAAAGACCAATTAAAACCATTACACGATATCGGCTGTGATGTCGTTGGTATTAGAGGAGCTGCATGTATTGGTGGAGACAGAAATACTGGTAAAATACACCACACTGCAGTAGCTGAACTTAAAGAATTATTAGATTCATTTTAATTTAGGTGTTATTCATGTCATTTTCAAAAAAAGTACAAGAAGCAAGAATGTCTTACACTTTCGATGATTTCCTTTTAACCCCTAATGCAAGTTATGTTGAACCAAAAGACATTGATACTAAAATTGAATTAGGAAAAGGAATTAAATTAAATATTCCGGTTTTAAGTGCTGCTATGGATACTGTTACAGAAGCAGAACTTGCAATAGCTATGGCACAAGAGGGAGGAATAGGTGTAATTCACAGAAACATCACACTTGAAAGACAAGTTGAAGAAGTTAAAAAGGTTAAAAATGCTGAAGACTTAACCATTCGTGATGTTGTAACTATTACTCAGGATTCTACTGTTGCTGAAGCTGAAGCAATAATGCGTGATGAGCTTATCAGCGGTTTGCCAGTTGTTGATGGTGATGAAATTATTGGAATTATATCTAAAAGAGACATAAGGCCAGTTTTAAAATCTGAACCAACAACAAAAATTAAAGAAATAATGACTTCTGATGTGGTCACTGTTGAAGAGGGAGTTTCTTCTGAAGAAGCATTGAATGTTGCTTATGATAATAAAGTTGAAAGACTTCCTGTTGTTCGTGATGGCAAATTAGTAGGAATCATTACAATTAAAGATATTTTAAATCAGTCACAATATCCTAATGCGGCAAGAGATAAAGACGGCAATTTCTTAGTCGCCGCTGCATGCGGACCATTCGATTTAGAAAGGGCAATGGCACTTGACCAAGCCGGTGCGGACATCATTTCAATCGACTGCGCTCATGCCCATAACATGAATGTAGTCAAATTCACTGAAACTATTAAGGATAATATCGATGCTGAATTATGTGTTGGTAACATTGCAACTGCTGAAGCGGCTGAAGACTTAATTTCAATGGGTGTAGATGCACTTAAAGTAGGTATCGGTCCGGGTTCAATGTGTACCACCCGTATTGTAGCTGGTGTCGGTGTACCGCAATTGACTGCAATTTCTGATGTTGCTGATGCAGCAGCCGATTATGACATCCCTGTTATTGCTGATGGGGGTATTAGATATTCAGGAGATGTTGCAAAGGCTATTGGTGCAGGAGCTGATGCAGTAATGCTCGGTAACTTGCTTGCGGCATCCCTGGAAGCGCCTGGTGAAATTGTTATCATGCATGGTAAACAATACAAAAAATACCGTGGAATGGGATCAATGGGTGCAATGACCAGCGAATATGATGGAGGAGCAGACAGATACTTCCAAGGCCAAAAAAGTAAAATGAACCACACAAAATATGTTCCAGAAGGAATTGAAGGTGCAGTACCATATAAAGGAACAATTGCTGAAATCCTATTCCAGCTGGTCGGTGGTTTAAAATCCTCTATGGGTTATTGTGGTGCTAAAGATATTAAAACAATGCAAGAAAAAGCAAACTTTGTTAGAATTACAAGTAGTGGAATTAAAGAATCTCACCCTCATGACTTGTTAATCACTAATGAAAGTCCTAATTATCCAACACTTGATTAGTTGGATATCATTTTAAATTTTTTTGATGAGAAGTTTGAAATTGACAAAAATGATTTATAGGCAAAAATTTTTCTCATCAAAAAGTCATTTTTTGCTTAAAATACTATTTTTAAGCAAACCTTTAAATATTAGTTAGTCTAATATTATCATATTAGATTATTTTATGATTATTTTAGATAATCAATTTATTTTAAATTTTAATTATTACGGAGAGAATATAAATGGCAAGAACTAAAAAAGTGGGTATTACAGGAAGGTTCGGTGCAAGATACGGAAGAAAAGCAAAAAGATCTGTTAAAATCATTGAAGAAAACATGAAAAAAAATCATGTTTGCCCTAAATGTGATAGACCTTACGTAAAAAGACAAGCTGCTGGAATTTGGAAATGCAGAAAATGCGGTGCAGTTTTCACTGGAGGAGCATACATACCTCAAACTCCTATGGCAAAATCTGCAGCACGCAGTATCAGAGACATTAAAGTGGAGGAATAGCCTTGTACAGGTGTCCACGTTGTGGAGCAGAAGTAGACCATAAAAGCTACATGGAAAATAAATGTCCTAAATGCAGATATAGGATTTTATTTAAAAATGTTCCAGAAACCACTAGAATTATAAAAGCAAGATAATACCTTTGCTTTTACTAAATTTTTTACTATTTTTGATTTAAATGTTAATCTCAACTTCTAGAAAACCTTCTCAAAAAACTAGAAAGTTCTGTAAAAATTTGGCTCGCGTAACAGGTTCAACCTCAGTCAATAGGGGCAAAATGAATATGCGCGAGTTGCTGCTGAAGGCATTAGAAGTTGATGAATATAATTTAGCTATTGTTAATGAAATCAAAGGAAATCCTAGTAGAATTTCTTTCTTTTCAAATAAAGGGGAATTATTGCTCACAATACTTATAGGAGTAACTCTTGATAATGAGAAAACCAATATTGCCCCTTCACAATTGAAAATAGTGTCTGAAGTAAAGCAACTTGACGTGTTAAGTGATATTTTAGACTTGGATTTAGTATATGAAGCTGAGGAAAACTATATTCTAGTTTCTGAAAGTGAAGATTCAGTGGCTAGAATCCATTTCATTAATAAATTTGGAGATAAGTTGAATTTCCAGATTAATGTTAAAAAGGTTTTAGAGGTCTCAAATGATTGATGAAAGTCCTCTGGAACGAGTTAAAAGCAATATAACTGTTGAATTTGAAAGTAGTGGTCAGGCTAAAATTGTCTATGATGCAATAATTTTAGAATTTGAAACTGCTCCTGATTTTAGGTCATCCATGACTATCAGGTTAGATGGGCCTAATATCATTATTGATATTGATGCGGAAGATTCTACATCATTTAGAGCTTCTGTCAATTCTGCAATAAAGTGGATTAAATTAGCATTAGAAATAAATAATTTAACAAATTAAACTTATATAATAATTAAAGGTGATAATATGGAGATTCCTGAAAACATTCAAGAACAATTAAATCAGTTTCAACAATTACAACAACAAGCTCAAGCTGTAAGCATGCAAGTTCAAAATGTTGAAGTACAAATTCAAGAAACTGAAAAAGCGTTAGAAGAACTCAAGAAAACCGATGAAAATACTGAAGTATTTAAACAAGCAGGTACTTTACTTATTAAAGTGGACTACAATGATGCTTTAGCTGATATGGAAGATAAATTAGAAACTCTCGAGTTAAGAAAACAGACCATGGCTCGTCAAGAAGAAAGGGTTATGAAAAAACTCGAAGAAATGCAAGCTACTATCCAGGCAGCTATGCAAGGTATGGGCCAATAGGCTTAAACCTTCATTTTTCTTTTTTTAGATTTTTATGTCAAAACTGAAAGTATTAACCCAAGATGATCTTGCAACCATTTCCGATGATTTCGGCGAAATCTTAGAAAGCGAAGTTTCAAAAGCTTTGCCAGCTAAGGAAATTGAGGATTTGGATTTGGACATTCTTTTAAACTACGAAAACAATCAATTAGATGTTGATGTTGATGTTGGAGTTAGTTTTGATGAGCTATCTGAAATTACTCAAGAACAAATTGCCCAAGCTATTGATGAAGCCTATATAAAATTTGATTCCTATATTGACGAGAATTTCAGAGTTTAATTATTTTTTTTCAAAACTCTATTATTACTTTTTTTATCTTTTTTATTATAATAAGTATTACTTTTTTACAAAAAAGTATTTATACTATAAAGTATAATTTTTATATAGAGTTTGGAGTAATCTCAATAGCTTAGCAAATTAAGGACAAACACGTAATACTATCTTTCAAATTCCCTCTTTCAATTACTTCAAACTTCATTCACTCTTACTTTTTTCAAATTAACTTTATCAAGCAAATTTTATAATATTTTACATATTTTCAGGCTTTCAAAATTTAGTGTTTTATGATTTTTAGATATTTTGACATTCATGTAAATATTTTTGACATTAAATTGACGTATTGTTTATTATTTTTGAGAAATATTATAAATTATTTATTCAAGTTTACTTTAATTTTTCTAAATTATAGTAACATTTATATACTATGCAAATTAATTTAATAAATAAGGGGTTCATAGCATATTGTTATAACCTTAAATTGATCATTATTTTTTATATACTCGAGAGTTGCTGAAAAACATTTCAGTTTCTCTCACCTCCTTAAGTTTTTAATACTAGTTTTTCCTAATTTTATATTATGATTAAGAAAATTCCAGTCATAGATTTAAAACAACACCAGGCCGTAAGCGGCAAATCAGGAATGAGAGACACTTACCAACCATTGAATACCGTTTTTGCCCCATCAGCCAATCCAGTCGATATTGCTCAGGGTTTAAGACTGAACGGTGCGGATGAAATGTACATTGCGGATCTGGATTTAATCGAATCTAAGGGACATAACATCAATGATATTAAAATGGTCAATACAATCATCCCTGTCATGTTTGATGGAGGTGTTAAAAATTGCGAATCTTTTGAATTTTTCTTAAATTATGCTTATAAGGTAATAATTCCCACTGAAACTCTTGAAAGTATTGAAGAGATGGAAAAAATATTTGAAAAATATCCAAAAGAGAGAATTGTTGTAAGCATTGACACTAAAAATAATGAACTGCTTGCAAATCACTTGGACTTAAGCTTATCCGATTTGAAAGAGATCTTATTAAGATTGAATCCAAATGAAATCATCCTTTTGGACATTACTGGTGTCGGTACGGAAAAGGGATATAACAAAAAATTACTTGAAGAATTCAGCGAGCTTAAAGATAAATTAATAATTGCAGGTGGGTTAAATAGGGATTCTTTAGGTGAATTAGAATCATTAGGCATAAAAAAAGTGTTGATCGGAACTAGTCTTCATTCAGGCGAAGTTAAACTTCTAGACTAGGACACTTAAAATCACATATGGGAATACGCATGCTATAATGAATAATGTAACGCCTAAAGCTAATTTAGCTTTATCCTCTTCCAGGGATCCGGAAATAATTAATATAAATGAGAAAAATCCGAAAATTACCGGAAGAATATGTGAAAATATTGTAGTTCCAACTATTGCCATTTTAAATCACTACTATAATTTTAGGTGTTTAGTTATATAAACTTAACTTTAAGTTTTTTTCTTTAGAGATTAAATAACCTTTTTATATTATTTTTTTTAAATATTAGGTCATGAGATTGGATACGCATCATCATCACAAGAAAGCGGGAGAGAATCTGGCTTTTGTCTTTTTCATGAACTTGACGTTCAACATCATTGTCATAATAGGAGGTCTTGCAACCAACAGTATGGCAATTCTAAGCGATTGCATTCATGATTTGGCAGATACCATTTCCATTGCTCTAGCTTGGTTTTTGGAGCATATCGCCCAAAAGGATTCATCAGACAAATATTCCTATGGCTATCAGAGGTTTTCAATTCTTGGAGCCGTAATAATATCCATTTTTGTAATCATAATGGCATTCATAATATTGAATGAGGCAATTCCCAGGCTGTTTGCACCTGAAGAGGTCGATGCCGGGGGAATGCTTGTTGTTGCACTCATTGGAATAGTGTTCAAGTCACTTTCTGTCTACAGGCTTCATCATGGAGAGACATTCAATGAGAAGGCGATTCTGCTACATCAGCTTGGTGATGTGTTTGAATGGATAGCGATTCTGGTTTTAAGCCTGATTATGATGTTTTGGGATGGCGCACCATATTTGGATCCATTCGTTTCAATTGGGATTGCATTGTGGCTGATATTTAATCTTGGACGAAATCTGATAAAGTCAATTCAGGTTTTGCTTCAAAAAACACCTGATAATTTTGATGTTGATGAATTCAGAAGTTCAATCAATGCAATTGATGGAGTAAATGCAATCGATGATTTTCACGTGTGGTCACTTGACGGAATCGATTCTGTTCTTACTGTAAAGGTTTCGATTAACAATTGGGAAATGCAGGAGGAAATCAAAGGGGAGATTTATGCAATTGCCTCCAGATACCACATTGTTGACATCACAATCGAATTCGATTAATTATAAATAACTTAAAGGATAAACCCGTGGTTATATGACATTGGTAGTTATTGGTCCGGTAACACATGACAAGGTTGTAATCGGAGATGAAAGCTCACATAAGATAGGTGGTGCGACTTACTTTCAGTCTTTCGTTTTTGAGGAATTCTACAGCGACTATTTGGCCATTATTAACTGCGGCGATGAAAGTCTGTCTCGGGAGTTTCCTTCAGCCGATAAGGTAAGGGTGATTCTGAAAGACAACACTCATTTTTTTGTAAACAGCTATCCGTCAAAGGATGATTTGAACGTCAGAAACCAGTTGAGCAACTTTGCAGACATTCCCATATTGAAAAGTGACTTGGAAAGCGTCCTGCCTGAAGACATTGATGCATTTGTTTTGAATCCGCTCAACAGGTATGATTTTCCTTGTGAAACAATAGAGTATTTGAAAAGCTTCAATGTTCCGATTTTCATTTCAGTGCAAGGTTTTCTGAGAGTCCAGGACAGGCAAGTAAACGATAATTATACTATAAAATTAGACAACTTCAACGAGCTGACCACCATTTTATCAGGTGTAAATGCAATATTTTTGGATGAGGCTGAAGAAAACCTCATTGGTCTGGACTATGATGTGGATGAGATTGTCATAACTGATGGAAGTAACGGATCCAGAATAGTTTCCGATGGTGAAATCAGAATTGATGCGGTGGAATGTGACAATCTTGTGGATACCACCGGCTGCGGGGATACATATATGGCGGCATATGTTTCACAGAAATTAATGTTTAAATCCTCACAAATTGCAGGAAATTTCGCATCAAAAATCGCCAGTCAAAAAATAGAAAATTTTGGTCCTTATAAGTTTTATAAATAATTAGATTTTTTAAATTTTATATATAATTTTTTAAAATGTATTATTTTTTATTTTTAAAAGATTTTATCTGAATTTACTTAATTTAGAAAACTTTATTAATTAATATAATTATAATTATATATGCATTTTTAAATTTTTTTACACTAATAAAGGGTCATCATGTTAAACAAATCAGAGAATATAATCGAAAAGGAATTTAGGAATTTACGTAAGGAGTTATTAGACTTAACTTTAAGAAATCAACTTCTTAACTTTAAATCAAGAGCCAAAACCATTACTATCGTAAATCAATCCCCTACAAATCTTTATCAAACATTGGTCCTGCAAGAAAACAAGATGTATTTTGTAGCCAATAAGAAGGATAAGAAGGAAGACAAATCATCCGTTTGGGACCACATTCCCTTTGATTTTTCCAAATTCAGTGAAGGGGATAAGAAACTGGCCACTGATTTAACCCCTAAGGAACTCCAAAAAAGATTATATTACATCAATAACCAAGCAAAAACAATGCTTCAGGAACAGGGTTATAACATTTTATATTTGGCTATTGGCTTTTTAGAGTGGAAAGACAAATCTAAACCAAGGCAAAAGAACAAGGCGCCTCTAGTTCTTATTCCGGTTTCCATGGAGAGGAAAAAAGTAGGCGAATCATTTAATCTTGAATGGACCGGAGAAGATATTCAGACCAACATCTCACTTAAGGCAAAACTTCTTGAAGCGGGAATTGAGCTTCCCGATTTTGAATTTAAAAAATATGGTGAAGTCATCGACCATTATCTTGCCAATGTCAGACGTTCAGTATCCCGCATGGAGGGATGGGAAGTCAACAACAATGTCGCTTTGGGATTCTTCAGTTTTACAAAATTTGTAATGTACAATGATTTGAACCCGGAAGCATGGGCCGAAAATGTTGATTTGACTAAAAACGAATTGATTCAAGCCATTTTCAATCCGGCTAAAAACGATCAAGAGGCATTCCGTGAAGAGGACATTGATTCAAGGCTGGAATACAGAAGCATGTATCAGGTTTTGGATGCGGATTCATCACAGATTGCGGCCATTCAGGATGTAAAGGCAGGCCGCAACCTTGTTGTGGAAGGGCCTCCTGGAACAGGCAAATCACAGACAATCGTAAACCTGATAGCCGAATTATTGGCTGAAGGCAAATCAGTTTTATTTGTTTCAGAAAAAATGGCCGCATTGGATGTTGTAAAAGACCGTTTGACTGCAGTAGGTTTGGGCAAATTTGTTCTGGAATTGCATTCACACAAAACCAGACGTAAAAAATTCCTGAAGGATTTGCAGAAGGCCACCAATGTGAGGGCTCATGAACCTTTAAACATTGACCAGACCATCCGCAAATTGGAAACCCTGCGCCGCCAATTGGATGATTATTCTCAGATTATTCACATGCCTGCATTTGCAGTTAATTTATCCCCATTCCAATTGTATGGAATGAAAGAGGCTGCTGATGATCATTTTGCAAGAAAAGGCACAATAATGCCGTTAGTCAGGTTTGAAAATCCTGAAAATGTATCCTTAAAAGATTTGGATGACATGAAAATAGCTTTGGAAAACCTGGCCGAGTTATATCAAACAATTTCTAAGGAAAATCCATGGAGCAAATG
The DNA here is from genome assembly GCF_017539065.1 of Methanobrevibacter sp. Taxonomy (GTDB): domain Archaea; phylum Methanobacteriota; class Methanobacteria; order Methanobacteriales; family Methanobacteriaceae; genus Methanocatella. Next base: position 50,095 of record NZ_JAFYHP010000030.1, on the reverse strand, counting down.
CGCACCAAAAAGTTTGCTTCCCGCCGATTTGAGAGAAATTGAAATGCTTATCAATGACACTCTGCATGCATTGGACAATTTCCTGGTGGAGCGTGGAAGAGTCTATGACATTTATGGAATTAAACAGCCGGATACTTTAAACGAGTTCCAGAATTCATTGTCCGCTTTTGAAATCATCAAATCTCAAAATGCCGAATTGATTGATGGAAGCATAATTAAATCCGGGGCATGGAATAACAACAATGATGATGCTTTCAGATTAATACAGGAACTGGAAAAGTATCAAAAATATTCCTCATCATTAACCAAATTCAATCAGAGCATTTTCCAGGCAGACATTGACAGACTGATTTACCAGTTACGCGCATTGTCAACTAAAAAGTTCAGATTCTTCAACAACAAACAGCACATTGAACTTGTTGAAAGATATTATGCCGTACCTGTCCCCGACAGTATTGATGAAATTATTCAAGATTTGCAGCAAGCAAAAGCAGTGATTAAAATTAGAAAAACTCTCGAAGCAAATAATGCTTTAGGTCAAAAATATTATGGAGGATACTGGCATTTAAACGCTAATCCTAATGATTTAAAAGCTATTGCTCGTTGGATGAATGAATTCACCTCTTTAGTCAGGCAAGGAACATTTTCCCAAAATACCATTGAACTGATGAGTAAGGACCTGTTTGACATTAATCCCGAAAGGGACCTGGCCGAATACATAGACTCAGGCGAAGAGTTTGTAAGGGTCTTGTCTAGACTGAAAGATAAGTTGAATCCAAGAAGCAAGTTAATATTTAAAAGGGAAACCGGCGATGTGCCATTTGAAGCATGGAAAGAACAGTTGTATAATTGGAGAGGACAGCTATCAAGCCTTCATTTATGGTCCCAATACTTGAATACCAAAAATGCACTCAAGACTTCTAATGCAAAAATGTTTGTAGATTCAATTGAGAAAAGAAACATTAAAAAATATGATATTGAAGCATTGGTAGATGGAAACTTTGCAGATTCATTATTAAATATTTTATTTATAGAAAATCAGGAATTGGCAACATTCGTTGGTGAGTTACACGAAAACCGCATTCGCGAATTTAAGGATTTGGACAAAAAGATTCTAACCCTGAATCGTAAAAGGATTTACCACAAGCTAAACAGCAATATCCCAAAAATTTTCGGAGGAACAGAAAATCCTCAGGCAAAAATACTGGCAGGAGAGTTTACAAGAAAAAGCGGGCACATGCCTGTCAGAAAACTCTTGGAAAAAGCAGGCGGAATGATAAAGCAAATCAAACCTTGTTTTATGATGTCCCCATTGTCCATTGCCCAATACTTGGATCCGACAAATGAGGAATTGCAATTTGATGTAGTTATTTTTGACGAAGCAAGTCAGGTTAAACCTGAAGATGCGCTAGGCGCATTTATGAGAGGAAAAACTGCAGTGGTTATGGGAGACACCCAGCAATTGCCTCCAACATCATTTTTCGATCAGATGTCTGATGCAGAAAGTGATGAGGAAGAAGCAACCTCTCTTGATATGGAAAGCATATTGCATTTGTGTAAATTGTCATTCCCGGTTAAAATGCTTAAATGGCACTACCGTTCACGCCATGAATCATTAATTACAGTATCCAACAGGGAATTCTATGATGATGACTTGTTGGTTTATCCTTCACCTTCACATTCAGACCCTGAATTAGGTTTAAAATTCCACTACAATCCGAACACCGAATATTTAAGGGGAGCTTCCTCTGCAAATCCTCTTGAAGCACAGGATGTTGTGGAAGAGATTTTCAATCACTTTGAAAAATACGGTGATTCAAAAAGCTTAGGTGTCGGAACATTTTCCGTTGCACAAAAGAATGCCATACTCGAGGCATTGGAAGTAAAACGTAAGGAGCATCCGGAATACGAACCATTATTCTCAGATAATAAGGAAGAACGTTTCTTCGTTAAAAACCTTGAGACAATACAGGGAGATGAAAGGGATGTTATTCTGATTAGTGTGGGATACGGTTATGACCAGGACAGAAAAATGTCACTTAACTTCGGTCCTCTAAATCAGGATGGTGGTGAGAGGAGATTAAACGTATTGATTACTCGTGCAAGGGAAAAATGTGTAGTATTTTCAAACTTTAAGGCTTATGACATGAATTTAACCGCCAATCCACCATATGGTGTAAAGTCATTAAAAGAATTCCTGGAATATGCCGAAAACTTAACATTGGGAACCCATAGTGTTGAAGAATCCTCACATGAACCATTTGAAGATGCAATTGCAAGCTTTTTGGAGGAAAATGGTTATATAGTTCATAAGCACATTGGCTGTGCAGGATTTAGAGTGGATTTAGCTATTGTTGATGATGAAAATCCTGGAAAATACATTTTAGGAATCACTACTGATGGAAAAATGTATGCCTCAAGTAAGGTAGCCCGTGACAGGGACAGGCTTCGTGAGCAAGTCCTGACAGGATTGGGCTGGAAATTATATCACTTATGGTCCACTGATTGGTATAGAAATAGAGATTTGGGACGTAAAAAATTATTGGATTATGTTGAAAAATCAATTAGGGAATCCCGTGAAGAAGAAAAACGCAAATCTGAAGAAGAAAAAAGATTAGCTGAAAAAAGAAAATTGGAAGCTGAGAAAAAAGCTGAAGAGTTACGCATAGCTCGTGAAAGGGAAGAAGCAGAAAGAAAAGCAAAAGAGGAATCAGAAGCTAATGAAATTGATATGGATGATATCGGCCCTAGTGATTTTGTTGAAGTTGAAAAGGTAGATGATGGAGACATATTGGAAGAACCGATTGACGTGAGCAAATTAGACCCTTCAGACTTATTCGACGATTCAGATGAAAATATGGAAGCGCCTTATGAATCAGTCAATGAAGATAACAAAACTGAAATCAAAGAGAAATCCGAATTCGTCACAGTTGAAACCCCTGAAAAAGAAGAGTTTAAGATTGATGAATCCGAATTCGTCACAGTTGAAACTCCTGAAAAAGAAGAGTTTAAGATTGATGAATCTGAATTCGTCGCTGCTGAAACTCCTGAAAATGAGGATTATCAGGATACTGAATCTTCAAAAATTGATGAGGATGCTGAAATTTGGGAATCAGATGAAGGCGTATCTCCGGAAGACAATGCTGAAGTGTGGGAAGATGAAAAGGATTATGCAGATGATACTCAGGAAGATGAACAATCACAATCAGTTAAAGACAGAATAAAATCATTCATTAACCCTATGCATGATTCCAGTGAGGATAATAAAAAAGACTCATTATTCGAATCCCTTAAGTTCCAAAAGGATTTGAGTGAAAATCCCGATTTGGGAAATGATTTAAAGGAAACTAAAGAAGAACCTATAGCTGATGAGGAAATCGATTTGGGTTCTGATGACGATTATATTTATGTTGACCACGGCAATGATGAAATAGCTGAGGAACCTGCAACAGAGGAAGTTCCAAAAGTGAAATTTGATAAAACTATTGAAAAAGAGGTTCAAGATGAACCGATTGTTGAGGACAATGTTGATTTGGCCCCTGAAAAAGATTTAAAATCAACTGTTAAAAGGGGCTCAGATAAAAAAACAGAATCTAGAAAAGAATCAGAAAATACAATTCACGATGAGGAATTCAAATCTAGGAACTTTGAGGATGAAAAAGTCGATTTGGGTTCAGATGACGATTATATTTATGTTGACCACAGTAATGATGAGGAATCTGAACCGCAAGAAAGTTTAAAAGATGAAAAAGTTGATTTGGGTTCTGATGAGGATTATATTTATGTTGACCACAGCAATGATGAGGAATCTGAATCTGATGCCTTAGATGAGGATAATCCTAGAGATGATGGTCATGCTGATGAAAAAGCAAGCACTGATAATGGAAAATATGAAACTTCTGAAATTGCTGATGAAAAAGCAGCAAATCACAAACATAAACGAGGCAATTATGCAAAATCCATCATTTCTGATTTTGTAAGTGGGGAAAGTAAACTACAGCCTAAGGAAGTCAAAACAGTTAAAGGTGAATTTATGGAAGATGAGGAATTGCCGTTACATAAACCTTCTCCTAAAGATGATTTCGTTGTTGAAGCCGAAATTGTTAATGATGATTTCAAAGATTGGGATGATGAGGAATTGAATATATTCAATGATAATCTGCCTGATTGGGATAACGATGATGATGTCTTAAATATTGTGGATGAAGCTAAAAACAATTATATTGATGAGGCATTTGAAGATATTGAGATTGATGTGGATGAGAAAGGCTCTGATTTGGGAGAAGATGAGATTATAGAAGAATCCGGTCGGGATGTTGAAAATGAAGCTCCTGAAGCTGAAGATAATGAAACTTCAGATGTTGTTGAGGAGCAAGCTAAAGCCGAGCCTGAAGATGATGGAGTTACATATTATCAGGGTTCCAATGATGTCACAAGCATGCTGAGAAAGAACAATTTCTATTATGAGGATGAAAAACCTAGATCCGTTAAAGAATCCCTTAGGGGAATCAAGAAGGATATGAGATACATCAATAAATCCTTAAAGGAAATTGAAAATCCAACTCAAATAGACTATGTTTCAGTAGTGGATAGAACAGAAGAATACAATCCTGCCGATTACTTGAATATGCCAAGTGACGATGATTCTGATAAAATCCTCAAAAGGGAACAGGAAGGATTAACTTTCGCTGAAAAAGAAGAGCTGAGAATAGAAGAAGAAATGAAAATGGAAGCTCTTAGAAAAGAGATTGAAAGTGATGAAAATGTTATTGTCACCGTTCACGAACAATCTAGAAGAGAGGAACTGAAAGATCAAGCGCTTGAAGATATCATATTTTCAGCAAATGAAGATTATAAGGAAATTGAAAAAGAAAGGCGCAGACAAGACAATCAGTTAAAGGCTTTCGACAATCACAGATTGCCCGGCAAAAGGAAACTTGAAGATAATATAATCGATTATGTCGAATCATCAGACATCGGTTTGTATTCAGCAGATGATTTGTATAAAAAACCGATTGATACTGTAGCGGATTCCGTCAAAGAAATTGTTGATATTGAAGGTCCGATTCATGTAAGCGAAGTTACAAAAAGAATTAGGGACAGTTGCCATATCAATCGTGCGGGAGCAAATTTGAAGAAAACAGTCAATAACGCTATTGAAACTGCTGAAAGCTCAGGAAGCATTATTAGAATCGGCGACTTTTTATATGATGCGGCAAACAATAATGTAGTAATCAGAAGAAGAAACAAACCAAATATTGAACTGATTTCTGATGAGGAAATAGCCAAAAGCATTGAGCTTGTATTAACTTATTATCCGGATATTACCACAGACCAAATCCCAAAAGAGACTTCACGTACTTTTGGATTCAGGTCAACATCCAAAAAGACTGCAGCGAGAATCAATAGTGTTTTAGATTTAATGATCGCCAACAACAAGGTCAAAATTGATAACAACCATGTTGAACTTAATTAGTGTGTTTTATGTCGACTAAAGTCAAATCGCCTGATAATTTGCCGAACAAGCCTGGTGTTTATATAATGCGTGACTCAACAGACACCATTATATACATAGGCAAAGCAAAGAATCTTATCAAACGGGTTAAATCTTATTTTAGAGAAAAACTTGACAGGCCAAAAACTCAAATATTAATGAGTCATTTTGATAGTCTGGAATATATTGTAACCAATTCTGAAAAGGAAGCTTTAATTTTAGAGGCTACCTTAATCAAAAAGCATCGTCCAAGATACAATGTTCAGCTTAAAGACGATAAACGTTATCCATATGTCAAAATCACAAATGAGGAGTTCCCAAGACTGGTCATTACAAGAAACGTTACAAAAAACGGCATTTATTATGGGCCTTTCACTGATGTGGGCTCCGTTAAGCAAACTGTTAAATTTTTAAAATCATTATTTAAGATTAGAACCTGCCGCAATATGAACGGGCCTTGCTTAAATGCTCAAATTGATTTATGCAACGCTCCATGTGATGGAAAAATATCCAGAGAGGAATATTCCGAAATCATTAATAAAATAGACCTGTTTTTCCAGGGCAAATATTCAACAATCGTTAAGAATCTTAAGCTTGAAATGATGGAGGCTGCAAGTAATGAGGAATTTGAAAAGGCGGCGGTCATCAGAGATCAAATCGCATCGATAGAAGAGATTATGGAAAAGCAGTTTGTCGATTTGGTGGATGATGATCTGGACCAGGACGTAATAGCTATTGCTCCTGGCGAAAATGAGGTGGTAGTCATTATCATGCCTATTAGAAATGGCAAAATCGTTGGGCGCGATGACTTTTTAATGAGTGCATCCCAGTATGATTCATCATCGGAAATCATGTTTGCCTTTATTCAGCAGTATTATGGTTATAATCGCCACATTCCAAAACAGATTCTTTTGGATGAGGATATTGATGATAAGGAACTGCTTGAAGATTGGTTAAGTGATTTGAGAGGAAATAAGGTTAAGATTAAAGTTCCTCAAAAGGGAATTAAATTAAGGCTTGTAAAGATGGCGAAGAAGAATGCTGAAATTATTCAACATCAAAAGAAAAAGATGGAATCAGCATTGATAGAACTTAAAAAATACCTTAAACTTGAAAAATTGCCACGTGTGATTGAGGGATACGATATCAGTAATATTTCAGGAAAGTTTGCAGTAGGTTCAAAAGTATCCTTTAAAGACGGAAAACCCAACAAAAAAATGTATAAACATTTTAAAATGGAAACTCCCGGACCAAACGATTTTGCAATGATGGAGGAATTATTGACTCGAAGATTGAAAATGGTCGATCGTGACCCTGAACCGGACCTGATAGTCATTGATGGGGGCAAGGGACAGCTGGGTATGGCTTGCGGTGTTTTAGAGAAATTAAATCTCACACATATTCCAATCATTGGCCTTGCAAAAGAGTTTGAAGAGGTATTCACTCCAAATTCTAAACGTCCAATCATTATTCCTAAAAATAACAAGGCATTATACTTGCTTCAACAGGTGCGTGATGAATCGCATCGTTTTGCGATAACTTATCATAGACAACTTCGTAGTAAAAATATTTCGGCCTCTTCGCTTGACGATATCGTTGGCGTTGGCAAAAAAAGGAAGGTTGCTCTTCTAAAAGAATTTGGAAGTATAGATAACATTAAGAAAGCATCAGTGGACCAGTTAGCCAAAACTAAGGGCATGAATCAAAAAACGGCTGAAAATGTCTATAATTATTATCACTAACTTCTAATTATTTTTTAGTAAAAAAGACTAATTTTCCATTAACTTTAAATATAAGTATTTTTAAACCTTTTCATAACGGAAAAATTTAAAGGTTATATTGGTATGGTAAAATGTCCGCGGTGCGGTTATGAGAATTCATCTTCTGCCGCATATTGTGATAATTGTTCCTTCTTACTTTATGACGCAGATGGGAAAAAAGTTCATTATTCCAAGCGGGAAAGTAGTTGGAATATGGGAATAGCTAAAAAAATTGTAATCGTGATTGGGATTATTATTATAGCGTTTCTTTTATTTTCTTTTGTGTATAATAATACTCAGCCAACACCCCAGGAATCATTAAATATTGTAGGTGATGACGGAAGCCATCATCAAACTTCTTCTTATCCTTACGTTGTAGTAATCAAATACGAAGGTAGCTGGTATGCTGAAATGGGCGATCCGAATTACCTTGTAAAAGAAGCTAATTACGGTTCGAAATATTATAGGTTGGATTGTGCTGCATGGGAAAGAATTTCTGTTGATGTGCAGAAGCAAGATTACGGTGAAGGGGAACTGAAAGTTCAGTTGTTAAAAAATGGTGGGGTTGTAGTTGAAAATACAACCGCTGAGCCTCTTGGAAAAATCGTAATAAATTACAATTATTGAAGCTGGCCGATTTTTTGTTCCAGAAGTTCAACCAGTTCATCAGTCTTGTAAAGCCTGATTTCCTGGGAATCCTTGTCTTTGAATATTTTGATAAATTTAATAAGGTCATTGCATAGTTGGTCATATTGGATACTTAGTGTGTTGAAGTTATTCAGTAATCCAAATGCCTTTTGCTGGTCCAATTTGGGATTGTCTCTTAAAATCCTTTCCATATTGGCAAAATGTGTTTCAATCATGATTTTTTCTTGTTCTAAACTATCCATGTATTCTTGAATTTTATCGTCGCTAGCCATGTTTATCACTTGTTTTAATATTAAATTATTAACATATAAATAGTTTCAAGAATATACTTTTATAAATAGTAAGGGGCATTTATAATGATAAAAGTTGAAAATGTAAGTAAAGATTATGAATTAGCTGACGGAACTAAAGTCACTGCACTCAAAAATGTTAGTTTTGAAGTTAAAGAAGGAGAAATACTTGGAATCATGGGGAAAAGTGGTTCCGGTAAAACAACACTCTTAAGAGCACTAAGAGGTGTTGAACATATTGATGAAGGAAGCATTGAAGTGGGTAAAGTAAAAGTCACTTCCGAATCTTCTCAATTTTATTATAATGAACTTAAAAAAGAAACAGCAATTCACCTTCAAAGGTCTTTTGGCGTATGGCCGGATACCGTGCGTGAAAATGTGCTGCGTAAATTGTATGCTAGAAGATACTTCGATGAGGGGGACACCAATTTTGAAGTGGCTGACAGCGAATTTGGTGATGAGGCCGATGAATTGTTGGAGCTTGTTTCCTTAACCCATAAAAAGGACCACTATGCGTCTGTTTTAAGTGGCGGTGAAAAGCAAAGACTTATCATGGCAAGACAGCTTGCAAAACAGCCTACAGCTTTACTTCTTGATGAACCTGCAACAATGGCATGCCCTAAAACAAAACAAGAAATATTGGATGCAGTTAAAAAAATCAACAAGGAATTAAACATTACTATTATCATTGTATCTCACCTTCCTGATATTCAGAAATACCTGGCGGACAGGGTAATTCTGCTTGAAGACGGCGAAATTGTTGATGAGGGAGACCCTCATGAAATCTGCGACAAGTTCATGGAAGGCATGGATGATATTGTGGACATCGAAAATGTCGCAACTGATGAAGACCTGATTGACGTTAAGGATGTTTATAAAAGATTCTACCTATTGACCGGTGGTGAAGTCCTTCAAATTGAAGATATCAACTTCAAAGTTCAGGACAGGAATATCCTAAGCATCATTGGCCCTAGTGGTGCCGGCAAAACCGTACTTTTAAGGATGCTTGGAGGATTGGATGACCCTGATAAGGGGGAAGTGTTGTATAAGGTGGAAGATAAGTGGGCTGACATCGACATTCCGGGAATGGACCGTATGAAGATACGCTCAAAATTAGGTTTTATGCATCAGGAATTCGCTTTGACTCATTATGCAACTGTGTTAAGCCAGCTGTCCACAAGATTAGGTTATAAGAATCAGGATATTGTAAATGAAGCGAAAGCAAGAGCTGAAAAATTAGGTTTAAGCGAAGAATTGTTGGATTCATTTTATTTATTAACTGATCTGCCTGAAACTGAGGCTAAAGAACGTTTAAGACAAGTCGGCCTTGATGGAGAAATACTCAATGATTTATTCCCGAGATTTCCTGAAACCGCTACAAAAGAAGCGGTGGCTGATATTTTTGAAAGTCTTGATTTGGACATGGATATTCTGCACAGAAAATCATATGAGTTATCCGGCGGTCAAAAAGTGCGTGTAATGCTTTCATTAATCTTGGTTTCAAGACCTAAATTCTTACTTTTAGATGAACCTTTCGGTGATTTGGATCCTGTCACTCTTAGGGATGTTACAAATGCCTTAAAAACAATCTCAAAGGATTACGGAATCACCATTGTAATGATTTCACACAACACAGACTTCATTAAGGAGCTGTCCAATAGGGCAATATTCATGGATGACGGAAAAATCATTGACGATAGTGAAAATATTGATGAAATCGTTGACAATTTCATTGATTTCTGTCATGCGGATTACCTTAAAGGAGATTAATTGATGTTTGATATAATAACTGTTCCTGTTGACGGATCCGAATACGGATACAAGGCTGCGGATGTAGCTATTGAAATCGCTCAGAAGTTCAACTCCAAAATAGCGGCTGTGCATGTTTTAGAGGAATTTTCATTCAACAGCTATGATTCCGAAGAGGATTCGGGTAATGAGATTCTAGCAAAAATCAGCGAAAAAGCTTCAAAGGTCGGAGTTGAGGTAACCGAACATCTGCTCACAGCTGACCCTTTAAGGGATATGAAGTTCATTGTAGACCAGACTCATGGAGATCTGGTTGTTATTCACGCTCATGGAGCAAACAACAACAGATTCGTATCATTTGATGAAAACAATGTTTCCGATACTCAGATAGGTTCAGTTTCAGAAAGGCTTTTAAGAACTTCAAATGTCCCAGTATTATTAGTCAAATAATACTTTAAAACTTATTTTTTTCTTTTTTACTCATTTAGATAGTTATTTTTTTACTAAAGTTTTAAATAATATAAAAAAGAAAGTATTTTTAACATAAATGTTTATATTAAAGGAGATATTTTTATGATTGTAAAAGATTGGTGCTCATTCTGCGGAGAATGTGCCGGAGTTTGTCCAAGAAATTTAATTCAAGTAAGGGAATACCGTTTGGTATTCAATGAAGAAGGATGTAAAGAATGCTCAATATGTATTGATGCATGCCCTATTGACGCTTTAGAAAGGGAGGCTGAATAGTATGATTGAAACTGATGTAATTGTAGTAGGTTCAGGACCTGCAGGTTCAAGCGCAGCAAAACACGCTGCATTAGGTGGAGCAAAAGTAATTCTAATGGATAAAAAATCCGAAATCGGATCACCAAAAAGATGTGCTGAAGGAGTTTCAATTCAAGGACTGGAAAAATTAGGCATTGAACCTTCCCCTCGCTGGGTAACCCAAGAAGTCGAAGGTGTCAGAATCCAGACTCCAGACGGAACTGACGTATGGCTGACAAAAGATGAAGTAAAATTGCCTGAAGCAGGTTACATCCTCGAAAGGAAAGTCTTCGACAAGCATATGGCAATGGATGCAGCAAGAGCAGGTGCAGAAATCAGAATCAAAACTTTAGTAACTGGCATTGAAAAAATCGAAAACGGCTACATTGTTGAAACCGAATGCATGGGCGAAAAGATTGATTACAAATGTAAAATCTTAATTGCAGCTGACGGTCCTGAAGGCCACGTTGCAAGATGGGCAGGTTTGAAACCGGCTGCAAAACCTAAAGAAATGGAATCCGGTGTACAGTACGAGATGTGTAATGTTGAATTCGAAAAGCCGGGCGTCATTGAATTTTACTTAGGATCATGTGCTCCTGGAGGATACGTATGGATTTTCCCTAAAGGGGATGACATTGCAAATGTCGGTTTGGCAATATTGCCTCACAAAGCTGATAAGACAGCTAAAGAATACTTGGATGATTTTGTCGCTACTTGTCCGTACTTGAAGAATGCGCAAGCTGTAGAGATGAATGTAGGCGGAGACCCTGTCGGCGGAATGACCAAAAAACTTTATGACGACAATATTATGGTAGTGGGTGACGCTGCAGGTCAAGTAAACCCATTGACCGGTGGAGGAATCATCTCCGGTATGACCGGTGGAATGTGCGCAGGCCAAGTGGCTGCTCAAGCTATCAAAGAAGACTGCTCTAAAAAATTCCTGAAACTTTATGATGAAATGGCACACGAAGCATTAGACCATGAAATCAAAAGGTATAAGAAAGTACAGGAATACTTGCTCACATTATCAGATGACGAATTGGACAGCATTGGACATGCATTCCAAGGAGAAAGCTTTGAAAAGATTTCCACTACTGAAATTGTTCAAAAATTAATTAAAGTTTCTCCAAAGGCTTTACTAAAATTAGGCAAATTTATCTAGGTGTTTAAATTGATTCTGGTTACTGGAGGAGCAGGTTATATTGGTTCCCACACCAATAAAGCCTTACATAATGCAGGCTATGACACCGTCGTTTTAGACAATCTCTCAAAAGGCTATGAAAATTTTGTAAAATGGGGAAACTTGGAAAACTACGATTTCGGAAGTAGTGACGTAAGCGAGGTTTTCGAGAAATATGATATTGACGGAGTCATTCACTTTGCAGGATTTATTTCAGTAGCGGAATCTGTCGAAATGCCTCAAAAATATTTGAAAAACAATTATAAAAATACTTTAAATCTCCTTAAAGTAATGCGCGAATATGATGTGGACAAATTTATATTTTCATCAACCGCGGCCGTTTATGGAAATCCGGAGGAAATCCCGATTACCGAGGATTCAAACCTAAAGCCGATCAATCCTTATGGACATTCCAAATGGCTCGTTGAAAAGGCGCTCGAAAGGGAAGCCAAAAAAGGCGACTTCAACTATGTCGCATTAAGGTATTTCAATGCGGCAGGATGTGACTTTGACGGCGAGATAGGAGAATTCCACGACCCTGAAACACATCTGATACCTTTGATATTGGATGCGGCAAGCGGAAAACGCGACTGCATATACATTTATGGGGACGATTATGACACTCCCGATGGAACCTGTATTCGCGATTATATCCATGTCAATGACCTTGCGGACGCACATATTAAGGCATATGAATATCTGTGCAGGGAAAACAAGTCAAATGTCTTTAACTTGGGAAACGGCCTTGGATTTTCCGTTCGTGAAGTTATTGAAATGTGCAAGAAAGTCACCAAGTGTGATTTTGAAGTCAAGGTCGATGAACGCCGTGAAGGGGACCCTGCAATATTGGTTGCGGATTCCTCAAAAATTCAAAACGAACTAGGGTGGACTCCGCAATATGATTTGGAACAGATTGTCGAGTCTGCATGGAACTGGCATCAGAAAATCAATAAAATTTAGGTAATTTTCATGGAATCAGAAACTCATGAATCAAAAATCGATGTACGTATTATCGTAGGCGGATTGGATATTGCGCAGCTTGTATCAAAAGCCGTAAACAATATTCAGCTTGAAAATGACTATAACATTATTGTCTCTTCAATCATACCGACCGTGGAGCTGGACATCGTCAAGAAGGTGGCAAGCGGTGCCGATATCTTATTAATTGGAGGATATGGGCATGATGAAACATATAATATTCTTTTCAATGAGCTGAAGACTGATTTTAACCATATCGGATTATTCGATTATAACAGCGTCATCATTGAAGACGGATCCATTGATTTTAAGCTGGCCGAAAAGGAAATCCTGAATTCCATCATCAAGTCAACATTATCTTATTCTTTAAATCTAATCAACATCCACACTTTGGAAAACAAACTGATGAAAGTGACTCATAACTATAACAATCTTCTGGACGACTATAATCAGGTCAACAAGGAACAGGAAGTTCTGGCCCGCGAAAACAAGGAATTGCGCGAAGACCTTGATGAAGTCAGAACCGATTTTTCTGCATTCAAGCAGCGTTATGAGGACGTATATTCAAAAGACATTCTGGAGATTTTCAATCTCTATGATTTGTGGCAGGACACTTTCTACCAGGATCTGGTCGATGAGGAAAGGATTGTGATAGCCACAAATAAATTCAAACCCGACAATATCATCGTTGGACAAGGTTATATTGCAGCAGAAACCAGGGATAAGGCTGTAGAATGGTTAAACATTGTCAGAACCGCATTGATATTTGTAGATGATAATGAAGATAATTTAAGAAGGGAATTGAATCCTGAGAGTGAAACCAGACCTCCTGAAGTAAGAGATGATTATGACATTCCCAACACCTTTGAGAATTTTTGGGAGTAAAACATTAATTATTTTATACTAGTTAAACAAATCTAATAATATACTATTTCGGGAGTTATCAAATGCAAGGTGAAATGGAAGACAAATGTGGTATTGTTGGATTTCAGTGTGAAGATGAATCCAAGGATGTCGCATCATTAGTTTATTATAGTTTGTATGCTTTACAGCACAGAGGTCAGGAATCAGCAGGAATTGCTACTTTTAATTCAGAAACAGGTTTAAGTTTTCATTGTGGAATGGGCTTAATCACTGATGTCTTTAAGGATGAGGTTATTCAAAACTTATCAGGACACAATGCAATCGGCCATGTAAGATATTCAACCACTGGCCAGTCAAAAATAGAAAACTCACAACCTTTCGTGATTGATTTTGGTGACGGATTTATTGCAATGGCTCACAATGGGGACATCGTTAACTCCGCTGAGTTAAAGCAGGAATTAATCGATGAAGGATTCTATTTCAGATCAGATTCCGATTCTGAAGTAATCTGTTATATGCTTAAAAAAGAGCATTATGACAACAATAAGAATGTTATCGCAGCCATTGAGGCTGTATGCAGAAAGCTTGTAGGGTCATATGCATTGACAATATTGGTCGATGGTGAATTATATGGTGTAAGGGACCCTATGGGAATCAAACCTCTTGCAGTTGCAAAAAAAGATGATGAATTTATTTTAGCTTCTGAAACCGTTGCTTTTGATGTGATAAATGCCAAATATGTCAGGGATATTGTACCCGGAGAAGTTGTCTACTTTAAAAACAATGAAATTAACTCCCACATGTTGGAAAGTGCAGGAAAATGCAAGCTTTCACATTGCATGTTTGAATATGTTTACTTTGCAAGACCGGACAGTACAATTGACGGAATCAACGTTTATGAAACCAGAATGAACATCGGCAAACAGTTGCGCGAATTGTATCCTATTGATGCGGATGTTGTAATTCCAGTTCCCGACTCTTCAATTCCGGCTGCAATCGGATACTCAAGAGCTTCCGGAATTCCTTATGGTGAAGGTCTGATTAAAAACAGGTATGTCGGAAGGACATTCATCATGCCGACTCAGGAAGAAAGGGAACTTGCAGTAAGGCTTAAGCTAAATCCGATTAAGGAAGCCATCAAAGGCAAAAAGATTATTTTGATAGATGACAGTATTGTTCGCGGAACCACTTCAAAACAATTGCTTGATTTAGTAAAAGAAGCAGAACCGGCTGAAATTCACTTTTTAGTAGGTTGTGCTCCGGTTATTTCACCATGTTACTATGGTGTTGCAATGGCAACCAAACAGGAACTGATTGCCGCTAACTACTCAACCGAAGAAATCAGAGAGCAGTTAGGTGTCGATTCATTAGGATACATCACATTGCCAGCTTTAGTCAAAGCTATTGGAATGCCTGAGGAAAATCTGTGTTTAGGTTGTCTAAACGAAGATTACCCTACTGAAATTCCAGAGGGTCTTGAAGCTGAAACTTATTATAAGCCTTAGATATTTATGGTTGAATTGTTAGCTCCTGCGGGAAATTTTATTTCACTTCGTGCAGTTTTAGAAAATGGTGCTGATGCGGTTTACTTTGGCCTTGAAGATTATAATATGAGGGCCAATGCCAAGAATTTTTCTTTGGATGATTTAAGTGAAGTGGCAGGCATCGCTAAGGAGTATGGGGCTAAAACCTATTTGGGCACTAACATTATTTTAAATGAAAAGCTAGCCTGCGAACTAAAAGCTAACTTGGAGGCCATCTCATCATCGGAAATTGACGGACTTATTTTGTCAGACATCGGATTAATTGAAGATACCGTTTCACATGGTCTTGAGGCTCACATTAGCGTTCAGGAAAATGTCACTAATTCTTTTACGCTCAAAACCCTTAAGAAATTAGGAGCCAAGCGGGCTATTTTGTCTCGGGAATTGTCTTTAGTCGAAATTACAGAAATTGCTAAAAAATCCCCAATAGAAACAGAAATTTTCATCCATGGGGCAATATGCATGGCGATTTCAGGAAGATGCTTTTTAAGCTATGGTTTATATGGTAGAAGCGCCAATTGCGGGGATTGCCTGCAGCCATGCCGCAAGAACTGGACACTGACCTATGAGGAAGGCGAGGATAATGTCATTAACTTTTCAGATGTTGAAGATGAGAGTTTCATCATCACAGGAAGTGATGACGGAAGCTACAGGACCAATTTCTTTTCGCCGAAGGACATGTGCATGATAGAATACATTCCGGAGTTGATGGAGAGCGGTGTTGCATCATTCAAAATCGAAGGAAGGGCCAGAAGCGCCGATTATGGTGCTATGGTAACCGGAATTTATCGTGAAGCTATTGACAGTTATATTGAAAATCCCGATGATTATGAAGTCAGGCCCCAATGGATGGATGAGCTTACAAGCGTATTCAATCGTGGATTTGACACTAACTTTTACTTCAACACTCCATTTGAGAAAAGTGAGGATAATCAGTCAAAATATATTAAAAGAGATATTGGGCAGGTTGTAAACTACTACAATAAGGTTAAGGCCGCCGAAATCAGGATATGGGATGATTTGAAAATAGGCGATAAGATCATAATACAGGGCCAGACTACAGGATCAGTTACCCATACGATAGAATCGATGCAGATTGAAGGAAAACCTGTTGAAAATGTTGAAAAGGGTTCAAATGTTGCAATAGCAATACCAATTAAAGTACGTGAAAATGATTTTGTCTATAAATTAGTCGAGAGGAAGGATAATGATTAAAAAAATAGCCATTTATGGAAAAGGTGGAATTGGAAAAAGTACTACAGTAGCTAATCTGTCTGCTGTATGGGCCAGCGAGGATTTAAACTGCCTTGTTATTGGATGTGACCCTAAAGCGGATACTACTCGTACTTTATATGGGAAAAGGATTCCGACCGTTGTCCATACATTGAAGGATAACAGAAAACCTCAAAAGGAAGATCTGGTTTTCACAGGATTCAATGGCATTCAATGCGTTGAAAGCGGAGGTCCGGAACCGGGTGTCGGATGTGCCGGACGGGGGGTGATTGTTGCTATGAAAAGGCTTGAACAGCTGGACATTTTCAATGATGATTTGGATGTTGTCGTGTATGACGTTTTGGGTGACGTTGTCTGCGGAGGTTTTTCAGTGCCTTTGCGTGAAAAATATGCTGATGAGGTTTTAATCGTTACTTCCGGAGAGTATATGGCATTGTATGCCGCGAATAATATCGTAAAAGGTGTCAAGAAGCTCAAGGGCAACCTGAGCGGTATAGTCTGCAACTGCAGAAATGTTGAAAGGGAAGAGGAAATTGTCAACGACTTTGCAGAAAAGATAGGAACACATGTTATTGGAACCATTCATAGAAGCAATTTAATACAGGATGCTGAATTAGATGCAAAAACCGTTGTAGAAAAATACCCTGAAAGTGATGAAGCACAAGAATACCGGGACCTTGCTTCAAGCATTATGGCGAATGAAAACATATCCACTCCGGAGCCTATGGAAGATGAGGAATTCGAGGAATTCTTCAAATCATACCTGGATTAGCATGTACTACTCGACCGATTACATGTCACCGTTAGGAAAAATGCTTATAGCAAGCGACGGCGAAGCAATTTGCGGCGCATGGTTCTACGGCCAGAAACATTTCAGCTCAACAATTGATGATTACATCGTTAAAGATGATTTAGCTATTTTTAAAAAGGTTACTCGATGGTTTGATGATTATTTCAATGGATTGGATCCTGAAATTGATTTTCAACTAAAACCTCGGGGATCTGAGTTCAGACAAAAAGTATGGAAGATATTATGCAATATTCCATATGGCAAAACGTTAACATACGGGGAAATTGCTTCAATGATATCTCCCGCAATGTCGGCTCAGGCGGTAGGCGGCGCGGTTGGACATAATCCGATATCCGTTATTATTCCCTGCCACAGGGTACTGGGAGCAAATGGGAAACTGACTGGCTATGCCGCAGGAATAGATAAAAAAATGGAATTGCTGAAATTGGAAAAAATAGGTGATTATGATGGCTGATTCTCACTTACGCCTGATAACGTCCATAGCACTGCTTTTGATTATTTTCATTTTCAAGTTCTTCACCAATGTAGGCTGGAATGCGATAGTCTCTATTGTATTGATAATGCTTTTTTTAATATTGTTCACATTGATTTTTAAAAAAGAAGGCCATCCTGCATTAAATCTTTTTGTAATTATATTCTCATTCATTTGCCTTCCGCTGTTCGTCTTGTGGTATCTGGGTATTTTCAATTCTCTTTCATGGCCTTGGGGATGTATTTGTCTGGCTGTTGGAATTATAATTCTTGGAATAATTTCAATCGTCACCATGGTCAGGCTCAACTATGTTGAGCTCAGATTAGATTAATTATAAGTAGAAATTTCAATAAATAGGATATTATGAATTTGCCGTTAAACATTGTCATAGGAAACATCATTTCATTAATCGCAGGGATTTTCATCATAATGAGCATGTGGGTTAATGATGAGAAGAAAGCATATTTCTATCAGTTCCTTAATGCTTTCATCCTGATGATTTCATCTGTTTTTTTCTTTTCCTGGACAGGCGTGACAACAATGGCAATTGCGGCTTCCAGAAACCTGATGGTGTATAAGAACAGGTTAACCAGAAACTGGACAATATTTTTCATAATCATTTCAATAGTTTTGGGATTGCTGGTAAACACTTTGGGCTTTGTCGGGCTTTTGCCGATCATTGCAATCGTTCAAATAACATTGTGCAATTACTATCTGAAATCGATAAAGACAATCAAGACAAGTTTCATTGTCAACAGTGCAATCTACATCGTTTACTTTCTGGCGATTCTCGATTTTTCATCAGCAGTCATCGAATCTATTACTGCACTGGTCGGATTGGTTTCATTATACAGGTTAATCACTCATGATTCCGGAACTTGATCATTTCTTGTCATTGGGATCGTCAAACCACGGGTCCTGGCCGGTCTTTTCAAACCATGCATCGTCCCAGCTTGAATCGTAATCGCTGTAGTCGGGATAGTCGTTACTGAAGCCATAATTCCTATTGCTTTTCTGTGGTCTGTATGTGTTTTTGGTTTTAGGTTTGGTGTCATCGCCCAGACAGCAGCTGGCAATCATTAAAATGAAAATCAGAATGATTGGTATGTCAAATAGGGGATTGTCGAACTGCGGCATGATTGATAATGATGTGGTTAGTATGGTAATCATATTTTATACATAGAGTTTTTTACTATATGAATATATGCTAAAATCTACAGATTACTAATTATGAAGAGATTCGCAATTTTTGATTTTGACGGAACGTTGTTCGATTCGATAGATGATGTCAGAATCTGTCTGAATGAGGCATTGTCAAGGCATGGCTTTCCCACCCTTACCCATGATGAATATGTTAAAAGGCTGGGAGGAAACATTGATGAGATAGTTTCATTGGTCCTGAAAGATAAAAACACTGCCGAAAACATCGAGATGGTAAAAGAGACTTATTGGGAAATATATGGCGCCTCCCCCAAGGAAAACACTCTGCCTTTCGACGGCGTTAAGGATGTTCTTCTCGAACTTCAAAGCAGAAACATATCATTGGCCATTCATTCCAACAGGGGAACTGATTCAATCAGGCATTTCATTGATAAGCATTGGCCGGACATTGATTTTGCAGCAATTGAAGGCCACAATCCGGCTTATCCGTCAAAGCCAAGTCCATGTGCCGTAAAAAGGATGGGCAGGAAATTCAAGGTTACAAAGGATGAGCAGATATACATTGGGGATTCCTCAACTGATATTGAAACGGCCAAAAACGCTGAAATAGATTGTCTTATCGTTAAATGGGGATACGGATTTCAGGAGGATTATGAAAATGAATATCCTTTGGAAATCATTGAGGATGCCTCCCAGATACTAAAGTATTTTTAACTTGAAAATCAATTATTTATTATGTTATTCGTTAATTATCCGAAATGTTCAACCTGCAGGAAAGCAAAAAACTGGCTGGACGAACACAATATTGAATATGAGTCAAGACATATTATCGAGGACAATCCGACCGCAGAGGAATTGCGCGAATGGTGGCGGATTTCTGATTTGCCCCTTAAAAGGTTTTTCAATACAAGCGGCATGAAATATCGTGAATTGAAATTAAAAGACAAGTTGCCTGACATGTCTGAAGATGAACAGCTTGATCTCCTTGCCACTGATGGAATGCTTGTCAAAAGGCCGATTTTGGTTGATGGCGATATTGTTCTGGTGGGTTTCAAACTCAAGGAATGGGAAGAAAAATTAATTTAAAAAGATAGTTTTTGATTTTTTGATTTTAACCCGTTTTAGGAAAATGGGAACAATTTTTGATTGGAGGATGGGTGATAGCTCAACGCTATCTCAAAAAATCCTTTTTTTTGGAAATCCAATGATTATTGGGTAATTAATTATTTTTTTATAGGCTGACAAATTGATTTGATAATACTGATTTTTGTCAAAAATTTGCATATTTGTGGATTCATCGCATTTTCATTCCAATTTCTCTTTTACTATCTTTTTAATCTTGAAAGCCGGAAATTCAGCTTTCATTACAGACTTGTAATCACTCCATATAAATGCTTTTTGTAACCGATTAGTTACCTCATACCGAAAGGTTTATATACTTCAAAAACAAGTCAATATAAAGACTAATTTTTTGGAGGTAACCATCATGAACATCACAAAACATGTAAAATCATGCCCTATAGAATTAGTTGTAGAATTAATTAATAAAAAATGGGTAATTCAGATAATCCGCGATTTATTCTATGGAAAATCCAGATTTCATGAATTCAAAGAAGACAAACCAAACCTTTCAAATAAGGTTTTGAGCAACTGTCTCAAAGAGATGGAGAAAAACGGATTAATCCAGAGAATTGTCGACAAATGCGATAAGAAGAATATAAGATATAAATTAACTGAAAAAGGCAAATCATTAAACAAGGTTTTATATGAGATTGCTATGGTAACTGTTGAGAGTGAAAACTACTCAGATAAACTTAAAAACGACTTAAAGGCAAGTTTTGAAGAAAACTTGTTATAAATAATAGGGGTTTGGTGTGAACCCTAAAAACTACTTTTTTTTAATTTAACATTAACTTTAAAAAACAAAAGAAACTAAATTATTATTGAATAAAATATTTTAGGGGACAAAATATTGTTAGATATAAAGTTATTCAGAGACAATCCGGAAATAATCATAGACTCTGAAAAGAAGAGATTTAGAGACACAGAAAACGTAGAAAAAGTAATTGAATACGACACCTTATGGAGAGAAGGTGAAAGAAAACTAAATTCATTAAGATCTGAAAAAAATAAATTATCCAAATCATTCAAAAAAGCAAAAGAGGAAGGTAATTTAGAAGAAGTAATCGCAAGATCCAAAGAAGTGGCAGCTGAAATCAAACAGCTCACTGCAAAAAATGCCGATTACCTCAAACTCAGAGACGATTACAGATACAAAGTAGGAAACGTCATTGATGAGGACGTTCCAATTTCAGACACTGAAGATGATAATGTAGTAGTCAGAACTTATGGCGAAAAACCGGAATTTGATTTTGAAGCTTTAAACCATGTGGATTTGATTAATAAAATCGACGGAGCGGACCTTGAAACCGCCGCCGAAATAGCCGGGGCAAGATTCTACTACCTGAAAAGAGACATACTGCACTTGAATCTGGCTTTGATTCAATTTGCCCTATCAGAACTGGAAGCCGAAGGCTACATTCCAATGCAGACACCATTCTTCGTTAAAGGTGAAGTTGCAGCAGAGACTTCCGAATTGGGTGAATTCGAAGAAACCCTATACAAAATCGAAAACGAGGACATGTATCTGATTGCAACTGCAGAGCAGACTTTGGCCGCTCTTCACAGGGATGAAATTATAAATCCCGATGATTTGCCTTTAAGATACTGTGCACTTTCAACCTGTTTTAGAAAAGAAGCAGGATCACACGGAAAGGATACATTAGGAATATTCAGGGTTCACCAATTTGAAAAAATCGAACTGTTCATTTTCTCAACACCTGACGATTCTAAAAATCAGCATGAAAAGTTAATGGAAGTCACCGAAGGAATCTATCAGAAACTGGGTCTTCCATATCAGATCATAGCTATCGTATCATCAGCTTTAAATGACAATGCAGCCATCAAATATGACTTGGAAGCATGGTTCCCTGGCTCTGAAACCTACCGTGAACTGGTTTCATGTACCAATTGTAAGGATTATCAGGCACGCAAGACCAAGACACGTGTCGGAAGGGCAGGTTCAGGTGATGCTCAAATATTGCACACCTTAAACAGTACAGCCATTGCAACCGAAAGGACCATGTGCTGTATTCTTGAAAACTATCAGCAGGCTGACGGCAGTGTTAAAGTTCCTGAAGTGTTAGTCCCTTACATGAATGGAAAAACCTTCATTGAAGCTCAAAAATAATTTTTGGAGTAAATTAATTTCATGAAAACAATAGTAGTTAATGCAAGTCCCAGAAAAAAATGGAACACTGCAGAGATCTTGCAATCCGCTCAGAAAGGTGCCGAATCTGTCGGTGCTGAAACGGAATATATCAATTTATATGATTTAATATTTACAGGCTGCAGAAGCTGCCTTGTCTGCAAGCTTAAGGACAAAACCAAAGGCAAGTGCTACTGGAAGGATGACCTCCAACCGGTGATTGAAAAAATTTTGGATGCAGACTGCCTTTTGATCGGCTCACCGATTTACTTTGGACAGCCTACAAGCGAATTCAGGGCATTAATCGAAAGATTAATCTTTTGTGTAATGTCTTATGATGACGGGTCAAGCTATTATGCAGGTAAGGTCAATGTCGGAATATTCTACACTATGAATGCTCCGCTTGAGTTTTATGAGAAGTCAATGAAGGATAGCTTGGCGTCCACCGAATTCTTATTTTCATTCCTGAATGGGGAAATAGTCTCCTATCCTGTCTGCGATACCATGCAGGTAAGCGATTATTCCAAATATAACATGAATGGATTTTCTCAGGAGGCAAAGGAAAGGCAGTGGATAATGCAGTTTCCGAATGATTTGGAGAAGGCATTTGAAATCGGTGCGGAGTTATCCAAATGAAGGCAATTGTTATTAATGCTGATCCTAAAAGGAAAGGCATCAATGCACAATTTGCAAAATCCGCTTTAAAGGGAGCGGAATCTGTTGGCGCTGAAGTCGAATACATAGATTTGTATAAACTTGAGTTATCCGGTTGCAGAGTCTGTCTGATATGCAAAAGGGATGATGAAGTCTGCAAATGCTACTGGAGAGATGAGCTTTCACCATTGATTGAAGATATTTTTAATGCCGATGCCCTTCTGGTTGCGGCTCCTATATTTTTCTCCCATCCGTCCAGCCATTACATGGCTTTGCTTGAAAGGATGATATATTCAATGGTTTCCTACAAAACAGGAAACAAGTTCAAGGGCAAGGTCAATGTAGGTCTTTTTTATACCATCAATTATCCGAAGGATTATTTTGAAAAATCAATCAGGCCTCATCTGAAGCAGTCTGAGGATCTGCTTAAAATGTTGAATGGAAAAGTGGTAATTGAGTCTTTTTCCAATATTTCCAAAAATGATTATTCAACCAAGTCCGAAGAAGAGGTTAAATTAAAGGAAGAGCAACTATCTTTGGATTTGGATAAGGTTTTCGAGATTGGTGCCGAATTAAGCAAGTAACTGCCATTATTTTTTTTAAAATTTTTCGCGTATACATTTTTAAAAAATGAATACATTTATATACTACTTCCTATCAATATTTAATTGTATACAAAAATACATTTTGTAATACAAAATGGAAGTGATACAATGACAAACCAAAAAAGAACTAAAAAATTTGAATGGGGAAATGAAAGATTCGGAGGATCATATACTCCTGGAGATTTTGAAATAAATTTCCCCGAAGACATGTCCCGTGAAGAGTTCGGAAGACTGTTTCACGAAAGAATGTTGGCATTGCACAAAAAATATGATGATAACTTTGAAGAGGATGAATTCCACCATCATAAACCCAAAAAGGAAAAACTGAAACCGCTAAGCATACGCGTAAAGCCTCACACCAAGGAGTTCTTCAAAAACCATTCAATACTCTCACCAAGAGATGTGCTTGAAATGTATGAGGAATTCAACAATGGAAGCGAAGCATTCATAAATTCATTGATTGAAGATGAAAAACAGCTTGAAAAGGAATTGGCTGAAATCCAGGAGAAGCTGCACAATGCAAAGCTCTTCAAGGAAAAGCTGGTTGAAATGGAACCTGAAGGTGAAGTCTCAACCGATTATGACAAGCTGGCTAAGTTGCAGAATATGTATGGAAATACCGAAATCAAGACAATCGGAAACGAAACCCCGGTTGAAAAAGCCAAAAGCGACATCATAAAAGACATTCAAATCTACAATACTTTGGACGTGTGTGTCTACGGCAACGAGTATGTGATAATTACAGTATATACCAATGCTCAGCCTATTGCATACTATTTCAAGAATGAATATTCAGACGATGATATCTCTGAAATCATATCCCGCATTGAAGAGTATTGCGGCGAAAACAAAATAGGGTTTAGGAAATTCGAAGACTCAGAGTTATAGTTTTGAAGTGTGAAAATAATATTTCCACTTCGCTTTTTCTATTTTTAATTAAAAAAATTTTAAATGATGATGGTAGGTTGTTTTGATTTAATTTGAAATTAGCAATGCTGCACCTTCAATAATCAGGACAATACCAATTAATATTGCGATATATACCGGTTGGTTAATTGCAAATATGGCTAAAGCGATTGCTAAGATTCCCATTAACAATACCAAAACGGAACTGAATGTGGATACACGGGTCATATTTGAGAAAAGCCCTCCAATACCAAATACAATCATTATGAAACCCACAATATAGAATTGGAATCCGATTAAGAATGATAATGCATCAATGTAGAATATGAATAGGAATCCAAAAATAACTGCAATTATTCCAATTGCCAATATGATATTTGGGAAAGCGTTGTCCACTTCATTACGCATGTTCCAGCCCATAAATATTGCTGAAATACCGAAGAAGAGCAAACTTAAACCAACAATCACTGAAACAAGTCCCGCTGAAAACATTGGGAATATGATGAATACCAAACCGAGAATTATTGAAAGATATCCTGCCATTTTGTTTATTTCCATAAGGTCACCTCCATTTAACTTATATATATTGAAAATGTTATTTATTATTATGGATTTTAAAAGCGTAATTGACAGGCACGGCACAAACTCGCTGAAATGGGATTTGTTCGATGATGACTTGCCGATGTGGGTGGCGGACATGGACTTCAGGGTAGCTCCGAAAATCCAGGAAGCCATCTTAAAAAGGGCAGCTCATCCTGTCTACGGATATACTGTAGTTCCCGATGAGCTTTTCGAATCATACATCAGCTGGTGGGACAGGAGATATGATTTTAAGATGTCCCGTGAGGATATGGCTTATGCAATTGGAGTAATGCCGTCAATATCCTCAATGATTAGATGCCTGACTGATGAGGATGATGAAATCTTAATTCAAACGCCGGTATATCACGTATTCTTCTATGTCATTGAAGACAATAACCGCAAAGTCCTTGAAAATGAACTGATTTATGAAAATGAGGTGTACAGGATTGACTTCGATGATTTGGATGAAAAACTGTCAAAAGCCAAAATGATGATTCTGTGCAATCCCCACAATCCGATCGGCAAAATCTGGTCACGTGAGGAGCTGGATAAAATCGAGGAGCTGTGCAAAAAGCATGACGTGATTCTGATTTCCGATGAAATCCACTGCGATTTGACCGATCCGGGAGTCAAATATAATCCGTGCGATTCTTCAGATAATGTCATAACCTGTCTATCTCCCTCAAAATCATTCAACATTGCAGGATTTCAGAGTTCCGTTGTTCACACAAGAAATAGGGAACTGCTTGAAAAAATCAAAAATCAGATGCATGTTGACAATTCGGATTCATGCAATGTTTTTGCAACGGCTGCAGTCATTGCTGCATACAAAGAATCTGAAGACTGGTTGGAAGAGTTAAAAGAAGCAATATATGAAAATAAACAAATAGTTAGGGAATTCATAGCTAACGAATTGCCGATAATCAGTCTTGTTGAATGTGATGCGACATATCTTTTATGGCTTGACTGTTCACGTTTAAATGTTTCCTCAAAGGTCTTGTCCGAATTCTTAAGGCAGAATCAGGGACTGTTCCTGTCTGCAGGAGTTGATTTTGGCCAGTGTGGAGATAATTTCCTGAGAATGAATATCGCCTGTCCTGAAGAATTGCTGAAAGAGGGATTATTGAAGCTTAAAGCCGGAATCATCGCTTTGAATAACATCAGAAATTTTTAAGGTGTTGTGTCGATGAAATTTTGGACCAGCCAGTCTGAAATGCTGATGTCGGATGCATACCTTATTATCTCATCTTTTTTAAACCATTTAGCCCTGACGATTTCATCGCCGTCAACCTTAATGTCGCCTGAGTCATACTCGGCCGTAAAGCCCAGCATCAGGGAATTCGGAAACGGCCAGGACTGGCTTTTCATGTATTTCAGGTTTTTGATTTTAACCCCTACCTCTTCAAGGACTTCCCTGTGAACGGCTTCTTCAATTGACTCGCCGGGTTCCACAAAACCTGCTATTAATGCATATCTGATGGTGTCATGATAGCTGTGCTGTGCCATAAGCAATTCGTCGCCCTTTCTGATGGCCACAATAATTGCAGGAGCGATGCGAGGATAATGGTTTTGCCCGCACTCAGGGCATTTTAACATCATGTCCTTTTCATCTAATCGGGTTGGTGTTCCGCATCTTCCGCAAAACCTGTGTGATATATACCAATCGTTTACCAAAACGGCTTTTCCTGCAATATGGTACAGGTCATGGTCAAGTTCATAGACTTCATGCAGAGTGTGGAATGATTCATCACTTTCAACGTTAACTACAAATGCCTTTTTGCCCATATACTCTCCAATATACCAGCAAAAGTTAATATTGAAGCTGTCCAGTGATGTAGGCAGGGCCTTGTTCTCGTTTAAATACAATTCCCTGTTTTCATTAAAGACAAATAGATAATCATCACTGTCGGGGGCAATTTTTTCATCGAAACCGATTCTGTAGTTTTCATAAAGTGATTTTTCTATCATGGTATAGAATTTATTTTTAGGATTATATAATTTTAGTAGGTTTTATATTCAATTAAAGTTAAATGTTATATTGGTGATATTTGATGGTATCAGAAAATATGGAAAAAGCATTAAATGGACAATTAAACGCTGAAGTTTACTCAGGATATTTGTATTTATCCATGGCAGCTTACTTTGAAGATGAAGATTTAGCAGGATTTGCTAACTGGATGAGAGTACAGGCAGCAGAAGAACTGGAGCACGGAATGAAATTCTATGACTACATCATAAGAAGAGGAGCTTCCGTAACCTTGGCTGCAATCGAAGGACCTCAAACAGAATGGGATTCTCCAGTAGCTGCATTCGAACATGTTTTGGAACATGAAAAAATGGTGACCGGCCTCATCAACGATTTGGTTGACTTGGCTATCGAAGAAAAAGACCACGCAACCAACAACTTCCTTCAATGGTTTGTCGAAGAGCAAGTTGAAGAGGAAGAAAACGCAATGGAATTGGTCGCTAAAATAAAACTCGCCGAAGGCGATAACAGATTAATTTACGAATTGAACAAAGAGTTAGGTGCACGCGCACCTTCCGAAGACTAGATTAATTTCTAGTCCCTACTTATTTTTTTTGGTGATTATTTGTACCCTGAAGGCCCTACTGACATTGCTCAAGTTGACTCAAAGGATTATGACTCCATATTAATTGGCGAAAATGATTTGGGAAGCGTGCATTTGCACGGTCCGTTTGGAGACAGCTCTTCACCAGTCAGAATCGCTTATGTAATAGGAATGCATCCCCTTGAAAGCAAATCCCACAGAGCACTTTTCGATGAACTGACTGCAAAAGACGATTTGAAATACTGCTATTGCCTGTATAACATCAATGTAAATGATAAGGCTTCACAAACCGAGGGGCGATTGGAGGGACAGCTTCTCGCTCAGGAGTTCATCAGGGATGACATAATCAGCAAGGGATATGATCTGTTTTTGGACATTCATTCAAACAGGGGATCCAATGGTCCTGGGGATTATCAGATTACAAATTTTGTTTTTGCACCTGGCTTTGATGAGAAATCCTCAAGATTCATGAATGCAATCATCGATTCCGTCGATGAAGTTGTCTATTACGCACCGGAATTCAGGTCAAGTCCGCCGTTCATTACAGAACCGACAGCAAAGGCAGGAATACCGACACTGGTCTATGAATGCTATTCTTACGAATTGTTCGATTATACCTGCAGGTTGGCATCCAAGTTGATTGATGCTGTTGATGATTTGGAGTTCTGATTGCGGGAATTTTCTAATCGATCAGATTATCTATTCTGTCGAAAAGTTCCTTGTGGTTTTCAAAAAGAGTTCTGTTTTCATCATTATTTCTAGACATTAAAACCATCTTCAGCTGGCTGTCGTCTTCAGTGATTTCTACAAGGTTGGATTCATAATCGCTGCCAGTAATCAGTGATTTGATGTCATTATATGTATCTTCAGTCAGATTATGTCTCCTGGTATGGTTGATTATGTCCATTGCATGGATAACTCCATTTTCCGGCCTGTCAATACAGGAAGTCATTCTGATTTTGGTAATCATATAATAGGGAGCTTCTATCTTGTCTCGGCGAAGAACGATTATGATTTTTGCCATCACATGCTCATCACTGCAATTTTTGTTCATGAATTCTATCAGTTGGAACTGTTTTATATTTGCATCATTGTTCATGAAAGTCATGGTAATATATTCTTTTTAAAAATATTTAAGTTTACTGTGGCAATATTCATTTAGATAGAAATTAATTAAGGTAATGGTTTTAAGAAAAACAATGGCATCTATAAAAGATAAAATTAGGAAATTCAATTAATGAGTTAAAATTAGTAAAAGTTAAAAATTCAATGTCTACAACATGTTTAATACATGTTCGAACAAGTAGACACCGAATAATTTCATCTATCAAAATTTTAGAATTTAAGTACCAGAAGTGTGGATTTTAAACTCTAATAGAATATTATGAGTTAAATTATATATAAAGTTTATTGTTTTTTAATTTATAAACTATAGGAAGTGTCAATTAAATCTAACAAACCCAAACATAACTCTTAAGAGCTATCGATAAACAATGATTCTAATATTTGATGATTCCTACAGTTTAAAGGAGAAATCAATTATGGCATAGGACTAATTATAGATAATCCATATGATGACAAATGCCGAACACCACGTTATGATGGCGTATATGAGCATTGTAATCCAAAATTTCTTTCGGATACCCATAAGGATTCCTCCATTTTGATAGATAAATTTGCCAAGAGGAGAGTTCATTAAAACAATTGTTCTAAATTCCCTCGCAGGCAATATTATTTTGTTCGCAATAATATCACCCCCAATTGGATCAAGAGTTTGATTAGTTATAACATTTAATTTAATTATATAAATAGTTTTTATTTAGCTAATACTCAAGTAAAAATTGCTTTTAGCACGTAATTAGAATAATTATTAATTTTAAGAAAAAATTTCTCAATGTTTTTTTAACATAAACACTTACCATTTAGATACATGGCCTATGCAGATAACTTAAAATATCAATAATTGAAATGTTTACTCCTCTTTTAGCAAAATTCCTGAAAATAATTTTTGTCCTGATACTCTCTCTTTAAAATTAAAAATCAATAAAAAAAAGACTAAAACGAGTATTTTAATACTCATTTTGAATTTAAATCTCTTTTTTTTATCTTCGCTTTGAATTCAACTAACTTTTTGCAGGCATATAAAGAAAACTTTATTACTATTTATAAACATATATTAATAAGAAATTATTTTAACGGAAGTGAAAAAATGATAATTAGAGCACCTTCAAGAATACATATGTCCCTCATTGACTTGAACGGGTCATATAGAAGAGTTGATGGTGGAATCGGTCTAGCATTGGCTGACCCACAATTTGTATTGGAATCTGAGCAAATAGAAAGTGGAATTGAACTTGTATTTGCAGATACCGTAACTGACGAGGAAGCTATTTTGGAATGTAAGGAAAAAATTCCTGCCGCTGCTCAAAAGACCATTGAGCACTTTGACATTGATTCAGGATTTAAATTTACAGTTCATCAGACTTATCCTCCGCATTCCGGTTTTGGAAGCGGAACTCAAATTGCAGTTTCCACTGCTCATTTGATTACAGAAACAATGGGCATTGAAGTGGAAAGCAGAATCTTAAGCAGCATTGTCGGAAGAGGCGGAACCTCCGGAATCGGAACATACACTCACGATTTGGGTGGTTTCATCGTAGACGGCGGACACAGTAAGGAGGAAAAACCTTTATTTTTACCGTCCGGTGCATCAAAGGCAAAGCCTGCTACATTGATTGCAAGATATGAGTTTCCGGAAGAATGGAAAATCCTGATTGTCATTCCTGAAATCGAAAAGCACATGGAGGGTGATGACGAAGTTGATGTATTCCAGACATATTGTCCTATTCCAAAAGAGGAAGTGGAACAGGTGTCCCACCTGATTTTAATGAACCTTCTTCCGTTCATGCTTGAAAAGGACATTAAAAACTTTGGATGGGCTGTAAGCGAGCTTCAAAAAGTAGGTTTCAACAAGCTGGAACACTCCCTTGACGCAAGTTACCTGCCGACCATGAAAGCAATGGAAGATGCAGGGGCTTACGGTGCCGGAATCAGTTCATTCGGTCCGGTATTGTACACAGTATTCGATGAGTCAAACGAATTCATCGTTGAAAAAATCAAGGATATGATTGGAGACAAGGGAACAGTCTTTGTCACCAAAGCGCAAAATCACGGATATGTTATTGAAAAATAACATTTCCAATACTTTTTTTTTAAAATAAGCTTTTTTTGTGGCGTTAAAAAGGAAAAGTTAGGGATGAGTCTAACTTCCAAAAAATTTTCAGGCAAAATATAATTAGACTAAAAAACGCTCAATATTGAAAAATTAAAATAGGAGTAGTGGATTAAATCCAACTACTTTAAAAAACTTAACACTCAAATCCGCCGTCACATCTGATGATTTGACCGTCTACGAATTCAGATTCGTCAGAAGCAAGGAATAATGCTAATGCAGCAATATCTTCTCCTTGACCTACTCTTTTCATAGGTGCTCCGTCAACCATCATTTGTAATGCTTCTACTCCACCAATACTGTCTACCATAGCGGTGTGGATAGCACCAGGAGCAATACCGTTACATCTTATTTCAGGACCAAGTTCGAATGCCATGGATTTGGTAAGACCTGCAATAGCGTGTTTTGATGAGATGTAACCTACAAATCCAAAGTGTGCAGCGTAGGATGCAACTGAACAGGTGTTAATTACAACACCTTTTCCTTTTTCTTTCATTACAGGAGCTACCAATTGGGTTAAGTATAATGGAGCGTATACGTCAACTGCAAATACTTTGTCCCATTCCTCTTTGGTAATTTCTAAAAGAGGGGTTATGCTTAAAAGTCCTGCATTGTTGAATAAGATGTCGACAGTTCCATATTCTTCAATGGTTGCATCAAAGATTTTTTTAATGTCGTCAACATCAGCCATATCTGCGATGACTGCGAATGCTTCTCCACCAGCTGCTTTAATGTCATCAACTACGGCGTTTGCTCTTTCTTCGTTTCTTCCGGTTACAACAACTTTTGCACCTTCTTCAGCAAATAATTTAGCTGTAGAACGGCCCATACCGGAGGTTGATCCGGTTACGATTGCTACTTTTCCGTCTAGTTTTCCCATTTTAATCACCTAATCTTTTAAAACTATCATGTAGAATCATGATGTTTTATGTTTAAATGTTTAGTGTAAAATATATTTAAATATTTTCAAATGATTTCGGCTTTTCGGTAAATGATTTTTAGCATATTAACTGAAAAGGTATTAACTTTTAATCGTATTTGACGGAAGGGTAATTTTCATATAATATTACGACAAAAATAATATCAGGTGATAATAATGGATGATAAGGAAAAAGTAATCGAAGCATTCAAAAATTCGGATGAACCTTTAAATGCAAAAAAAGTCAGTGAAATATCCGGTGTGGATAAGAAAGAAGTTGACAAAATCATGAAAGAATTGAAAAAGGATGAAACAATTGTTTCTCCGAAAAGGTGTTACTGGACTTTAGCCGAATAATGCCTTTAAAAAATTGGAAATATCTAAAAAAGAATTTTTTTTCTTTTTTAGACTTTTTTTATTATAAATTGTAAACTTCGCTGGCAGGAACCATAGTTATATTGTTTCCTGTTAGGATATCTATCAGCCTGTCGATATCGTCTGCATGCAGCAGCAGTATTGCTTTTCCTTCTTTTTCATGGCTGAATGCATAGAGATATTCCAGATCAATCAGGTTTTCTTTAATAACTCTTAAAACAGTGGTCAGACCGCCCGGTGAGTCGTTCATTTCGACAGCGATAATTTCGGTAATCTTGACAAGGAAATTATTTTCCTCAAGCGCTTCTTTTCCCTTAATCGGATCATCAACCACAAGTCTCAGAATCCCGAATTCGGATGTGTCCGCCATGCACATTGCCTTGATGTTTACGTTGGCAACTGTCAGCACTTCCAATGGTTTGGACAGGCTTCCCATTCTGTTTTGTAAAAATATTGATAATTGTTTGATTTTCATGATTTCACCTAATGCAAGTCTCTTTCGTCTATAACCCTTTTTGCTTTTCCTTCAAATCTTGGAAGGGTTTTAGGTTCAACAAGAGTTACTTTAACTCTTATGCCTGTTTCGTTTTCAATTGATTTTTCGATTTTGTTTTGGATTGCCATCATTTCCTTTATGCCGTCAAAGAAAATGTCCTGTGATGCTTCGACCTTGACTTCGATTTCATCCAATGTGCCCGGCCTTGTGACTATAATCATGTAATGAGGCTCTACATCACCGATTCTAAGCAATGCCTTTTCGATTTGTGACGGGAATATGGCCACGCCTTTGACTTTAATCATGTCATCGGATCTGCCGGTAATTCTGCTCATTCTGGCATGTGTTCTTCCGCATTCACATTTTTCATATGTGAGCTTGGTGAGATCCTTTGTTCTGAATCTTATCACAGGCATTCCTTCCCTTTCAAGGTTTGTCAATACCAGTTCTCCGGGGGTGTTTTCGCCCAATACCCTTTCAGTATTCGGGTCTATGATTTCCGGGTAGAATATGTCTTCTGCAATGTGAAGACCTTTTTGCGCACTGCATTCTATTCCCACACCGGGTCCCATGAGTTCTGTCAGGCCGTAAATGTTGTATGCTTTGGTTCCAAAGATTTCTTCCACCCTGCGCCTTATTTCTTCAGTCCATCCTTCGGCTCCGAATCCGATTGCCTTGATGCCGAATTCCTTCGGGTCGATTCCGTCTTCGAGGGCGACTTCCCCCAAGTGGATTCCGTAGGACGGGGTGAATATTACGCATGTCGCTCCAAAGTCGCTCATGATTTCGATTTGCCTTCTGGTCTGGCCGGTTGAAATCGGGATGATTGTTGCTCCGATTTTATGGGATCCGTAGTGGACTCCGAATCCTCCTGTAAACATTCCGTATCCGTGGGTATTTTGGATTATGTCTGTTTCATCCAAGCCCATCATTTTCAAACCGCGTGCAATGCATTCCGCCCATGTGTCGATGTCTTTTTTGGTATATCCGGACACTACCGGTTTTCCTGTGGTTCCGGATGATGAGTGCAGTTCCTTAATTTCATCGATGTCGACAGCAAACAGTCCGAAGGGATAGCTTTCTCTTAGGTCATCTTTTGTGATGAACGGGAGTTTTTCAATATCTTTTAAAGTTTCTATATCTTCCGGGAAAACTTCAGCTTCGCTATACTTTTTGTTGTAGTAAGGAATCTTGTCAAAAGCTCGTTTGACGGTTTTTTGAAGTTTCTTCAACTGCAGTTCTTCAAGGTCTTGCCTTGGCATTGTTTCAATTTCTTCGTTCCAAAACATTTTTTGCCTCATTAATTTTATATGTTACATATATTACTTTTTCATTGATTTTAAGTTTTTAGATTTAAATCAAAAATCTTTTTAGATAGTGCATATAAACATTAGATATGATAATGTCTGTGTTGCACAACGGGCATTGATAAAATTTTATATATTTAATATGACTAATATGTAATTGTAATAAATTAATTTTAATTTGATTATGGAGAATTTTTACTATGGATATGATGAGTGTATTGTGGCAAGTTGGAATCTTCGCATCCGTTATGGTATTCGGTATCAAAATCGGACTTGCGTCAGGATTGGCCAATTTGTCAAAAAAATTATTTGCAGCAATTTGCATAGCTTATGGAGGAGGCGTTGTTCTTATTTCTGCTATTGCTTCACTGTATTCAGAACAATTGGTTCAGGCAATCTACAGTTATAATACAATATTCTACATTATCATGGCCTCAATCATGATCATTGCGGGCCTGTTCACAATAAGGGAATGGAAAATACATGATAAGAATACGTCAACTGCAACTTCCCTGGCGATTATTGCTCCCTGTCCATGCTGTTTCGGTTCGATTATTGCAAGCGTCCTTATTGTTGCGCCGACCATTGGAGTCAGTTCACTTGACTTGAGCTGGTATGCCGCCGCTGCGCTTGTAGGCGTTATGATTGTAACTTATTTTGCATCAAACACTATCGTTAAGGTAATCAACAGGCCTTATCCGATTGTTTTAGGCAATTTCATGCTTTTGCTTGGTGCATATTTCTTGCTTTCAGCCATTATCATACCGAACATTGCGGGGGTATTGTCTAAAACTCAAAGTCCTATTACTATGGGTTCTCCTCAGGATGTCCTCATGGTGATTTTAGCGTTTGCTATTTTGCTTGTTGGAGGCATCGTTTTGAATAAAAGAGGCAGAAGTATTTTAAGATAAGGTGAAAAGATATGGTTTTAAATATTCCCGGCGGAGAGTTCTTAACAGGGTCCCTTGATGTGATTTCACAGAGCTTGACAGTTCCTGTACTGGTGATTCTGCTGATCATCGTGATTATTTCAATCATTACACTGGGCGGAGTCATTGCAGAGTATACATCAAGGCGAAAGGTTCCTGTCGGAACAATCAGAGATTTGATTTATGACATTAACAGAGCCGAATCAGTCGAAGCATTGAAAAGCGTCATCGGCAGCGCAAAGATTCCGAAATCACAGAAAAAGGTACTGACAGAAATAGCTTCCTCACAGGAATTGGGAAATTCCTCAAGGGAAGCGCTTGCACGTAAGTTATATGAATTCGAAGAGGAAAAAACAATGGATAACTTACAGAAAACCGACATCATTACCCGTATCGGGCCTACATTAGGATTGATGGGTACACTGATTCCTATGGGTCCGGGTCTTGCAGCACTGGGTGCGGGCGACATCAATACGCTGGCATCTTCCCTTACCGTTGCATTCAACACAACCATTGTAGGTATCGGTTCAGGTGCATTATGTTATGTGATCGGTAAAGTCCGCTCAGGATGGTATGACAGATACCTGTCAGATTTGGACGCTTTGATTGATGCGGTACTTGACAAAATGAACAGTTAGTGGTGCTTATGGTAAGAAAAGGCGGAAGACGCAGATCCAAACGTGTAGAGGAAGACCCGATGGCGGGAACATCCAACCTTGTGGATGCGATGCTTGTCATTGCCGTTGGTTTTTTGGTTTTCGTTATCATAAGCTGGAACATGCAGGCCATGATTGACCCTAGCCAGAATGTGCATGAGCAGATGCAGCAGAAGATGACTGAAGTGGATCAGGGCCAACAGTTGAACGAGACTCCGGATACTTCAAATTCATCCGGCCAAGGCTATACCGAGATGGGTAAGGTTTACAAGGACCCTGCTACGGGCAAGCTGATAATGGTGGAAGGTTGACCCTTCCATATCCAATCTTTTTTTTCTAATTTTTTTTCAACCGATTATTTTATAAACCTGTTTGATTATATTAATACTTACGAATTTTTAATGGTGTTTAGTGATATGGAATTCTGTCCTGATTGCGGTGCAATGTTACTTCCTAAGAAAGGAAAGATTGAATGTAGATGTGGCTATGTAAAATCATTGTCTGAAGAGGATATTGAGGAGCAATACCACATGGAAGGCGAGACAAAACCTCCGATGGAAGTCATCGTAAAAAGAAACAACCTTGCGGCTCTTCCGACAACCACAATAACATGCTATAAGTGCGGTGGGACAAAAGGTTACTGGTGGACAGTGCAGACAAGATCAGCCGATGAGGCGCCTACTAATTTTATAAGATGTGCAAAGTGCGGTAACACCTGGCGAAGCTCCAATTAGAACATGGTTTTCCCAAAAAAATAATATTTAACTGAAGTTTATATTACTAAAAATGAATAGTATAATTAATTTTTATATTATTTTTAATCGAATTATATTATTATAGTTGTTTATTAATGTTTTAAACATGATTTAATAGAGAAATATTTTTTTAGTAAAAATTGATATAAATATCAAATTTTTCATTTTAATTTGATGTTTTTTTTGATTTAATTCATGCAGGGAGCCTGCAGGCTCACTTTATGTTGGCTGCAAGATTAGAGGTATACTTGACATATGGTCAAATAAATCCAATATATATACTTATGTTAATAAATAATTAATTAACAATGAAAATGAGGCGGGGAAAAATGAACATGAAAAAGATAATGTTACTGACTTTTTTACTACTGGCGGTAGTATCAATAAGTGCTGTCAGTGCAAATGACAATATAACAGATAGTAATATCGAAGTATTGCAGGATACCTCTTCAGAAGAAATTGAATTAAATGAGGATACAACTGATGAAGCGATATCATCATCCGAAGATGTAATACTTGAAACAGATGCCGGAACATTTACTGCATTACAAACAAAAATTAATAATGCTGCTGCAGATGCGACAATAACATTAGAAAATAACTATGCTTATAATAACGGATTCAATGGTAACGGAATAACCATTTCTAAATCATTAACAATTGATGGAAAAGGCCATACAATAGATGCAAATTCACAATCAAAAATATTCTATATAACTGGTAATAATGTTGTTCTTAAAAATATAACATTCACAAACGGTTATTCAAGTCCTTCCGTGAGATATGATGGTGGAGCTATTTATAATACGGGTTCTGATTTTAATGTAGTTTCATGTAATTTCGATAATTGTTCTGCTAGATATGCTGGTGGAGCTATTTATAATAAGGGTTCTGATTTTAATGTAAATTCATGTATTTTTACTAACTGTTCTGCTACTATTGGTCATGGTGGAGCTATTTATAATAATGGTTCTGATTTTAATGTAAAATCCTGTAATTTTAATAATTGTTCTGCTAGTAGTGATGGTGGAGCTATTTATAATGAGGGTTCTGATTTTAATGTAGTTTCATGTGCTCTTAATAACTGTAAAGGTGGATGGGGCGGAACTATCAGAAATAAGGCAAATAATTTTAATATAAACTCATGTAATTTTACTAACTGTTCTGCTTGGGCTAGTGGTGGGGCAATCCATAATTTGGGTGTTACTTGTACTGTAAAGTTATGTATTTTTACTAACTGTTCTAGGGTTATCCAAAATAATGCAAATAATTGTAATATAACCTCATGTACTTTTAATAACTGTTCAGCCACATCCTTTTCACCTACTATAAATAATAATGGCGCTAATTGTACTGTAGATTCATGTAATTTCAATAATTGTTCTGGTGGCTTTGAGGGCGGAGCTATTTATAATAAGGGTTCTGATTTTAAAGTAGTTTCATGTAATTTCTCTGACTGTTCTTCTAGTCTTGGTGGTGGAGCTATTTATAATGAGGGTTCTGATTTTAATGTAAAATCCTGTAATTTCAATAATTGTTCTGCTATGGCAGATGGTGGAGCTATCGGTAATAATGCTAATAATTGTAATTTAAACTCATGCACTTTCACTAACTGCTCTACTAGTGCTTATGATGGTGGAGTTATTTTTAATAAGGGTTCTGATTTTAATGTAGTTTCATGTAATTTCTCTGACTGTTCTTCTAGTAGGGATGGTGGAGTTATTTATAATGAGGGTTCTGATTTTAATGTAGTTTCATGTTATTTCTCTGACTGTTCTGCTAGTAGAGATGGTGGAGCTATCTATATTACTGGTGCTAATTTTACTATAAATTCATGTAATTTCAATAATTGTTCTGCTAGTAGTGGTGGAGTTATTTATAATAATGTTCCTGATTTTAATGTAGTTTCATGTTATTTCTCTGACTGTTCTGCTAGTAGTGATGGTGGAGCTATTTATAATAATGGTTCTGATTTTAATGTAAAATCCTGTAATTTTAATAATTGTTCTGTTAGGGGAGATGGTGGTGCTATCTATAATTTGGGTTCTGATTTTACTGCAGATTTATGTATTGTTACTAAGTGTTCTGCTAGTAGTGGTGGAGCTATCTATGATAATGGCATTAACTGTACTATAAAATCTTCTACATTCACAATCTGTTCTGCTAGTTATTCTGATTATTACGGTGGTGGAGTCATCTATGCTACTGGTGCTAATTTTACTATAGATTCATGTAATTTCACAGAATGTTCTGTTAGCGGCAGTGGTGGAGCTATTTATAATACAGGTTCTGATTTTACTGTAAATTTCTGTCGATTCAATAAATGTAGTGTTAGTGGGTATGGTGGAGCTATCCGTAATTCAGGTATTAATTTTACTGCAAATTTCTGTAAATTCAATGACTGTTCTGCTAGTATTAGTGGTGGAGCTGTCTATAATTTTGAGGGCACTAATTTTACTATAAATTCATGTACTTTCATTGGTAGTGATATCTCTAATATTCGTGCCACTAATTTTACTGTAAATTCATGTAATTTCTCTGACTGTTCTGGTAGATCTAGTGGTGGAGCTATCTATAATTATGATGGTGATGTTTATACTGTAAATTCATGTAATTTCAATACTTGTTCTGCTAGGTATGGTGGAGCTATCTATAATTATGGAGGCACTAATTTTACTATAAACTTCTGTAAATTCGATGATTGTTCTGCTATGTATGGTGGAGCTATTTATAATTATGATGGGGATAATTGTACAGCGATAAATTCAAATTTTACAAATTGTAAAGCAACATCTGAAGAAGCTGCGATTTATGGGGGTTCATACGTAAACTGTAATTTTACCAACTGCAAAATTGTTAATGATACTGTAACTAAAATTTCAACAACTCTAACAGCATCCAAAGTTACTTCAACTTTTGGAGTTTCCAAAAAACTTACAGTCACATTGAAAGATGCGGACGGGAAGGTGTTATCATCCCAAAAAGTTACAATTAATGTGGGTTCAATATCCAAAACACTCTATACAAATTCTAAAGGACAGGTAAGTGTTGATATATCAGATTTAGTTCCAAAAACATACACTGCAACAATTAAATTCATCGGGGATGACAGTTATGCTACATCAAGTAAATCAGTAAGAGTTGTAGTATATAAAGCAACTCCAAAAATAACTGCTAAAAAGAAAACCTTCAAAAAATCCAAAAAAGTCAAAAAATACACAATAAATTTAAAAAATAACTTAAAAATTATGAAAAATACTAAAGTTACAATTAAAGTAAACAAAAAAACTTACACAGCAAAAACCAACACTAAAGGTAAAGCAACTTTCAAAATAACCAAACTGAAAAAGAAAGGAACATTTAAAGCAACAATAACCTACAAAGGAAACAGCTACTACAACAAAGTAACCAAAAAAGTTAAAATCAAAGTTAAGTAGATGTTGCACTGGCATCTACTAATTTTATTTATCCCTTCTGAGGTTATGATGAAAAGCATTTGAGACCTTTATTTGACTGTAGATGTGCGGATATATTTATCAAAAGACAACTAGTGAAAATATGATGAATGCGGATGGGTTTTTCATATGAATATCATAAAAATTTGAAGAAATTCTTAAGTTTTTAGCAAATGCATATATAAAAGTATTTATAAAACGATTTTTAAAAATTTTATCATGAAATCTAAAGTAAGTTTCTTAATAGTTTTACTTTTTTTAGTATTGATTTCAATGATAACTGTTTGTGCTGATGAAAACATAAATCAAACATCTGCAGATAATGGTCTGATAACTCTTTGTGCCGATGAAAACACAACCCCTATACTTGAAGAGGGCAATAGTAATCAAGATATTGTTGATTTGGAGGTAACAATTTTACCAAATGATCATGAAGATACAGTTGATGTATCTTGGACAGTGACAGTTACAAGTTTCAGTGGAACTTCTAAAAATGTTAATCTTTTTAACTACATTCCAAGTAACTTAAGAATTGTTGGATATTCTAAAGATTGTGGCACTTTTGATCCGAAAACTAATGTCTGGACTGTTGGAGATATAGCTCCTAACACCGCCAAATCAATACAGGTTTTTGGAGTATTAAACAAACATGATACCAGAGGTAAATTTACTATTGATGTCAATGCTACTGCAACTACAGAGAGTAGGGATATTGACTTAACAAACAATATGGAAGACTTTAAATTTGAAATGGGTGTGGGTCCGACTTCATCTCTAAGTGGGAAGAAAATTCGATTAAATATTGCATCTTATTCGCCTACATACAAGTACAAAAGTTATAGGGCCCCAGCAAAAAAAGTAGTAGCAAAAAAAGTATCAACAAAAAAGAAAAAGAAAAGATAACAAATAAATTATCATATAATTAATTTGGAGGAAAAATTTGCCAAACAAAAAGATAATTCTATTATTGATAGTTCTTATTAGCATATTATCAATATCCTCAGTTAATGCATCTGAAAATGTTACAGATAATATTGATAATGTTGTTGCAACTGAGGAAGTTGTTAATATTGATGATTCTGCGAATGATGTTGTTAGTGTGGAAAATCAAGATAATGATCTACTAAATGCTAATCCTAAAACATTCAGACAATTGAATACTGCAATAAATGGTAATGATGATATTGACGTTTATTTAGATGGAAATTACACTTTCACCCCCGGCACTGATGATGAATTTAAAGAAGGCATTGTCATTAATCGCCAAATGACTATTTATGGTAATGGGTTTACTTTAGACGGTGCGCATTCTGCAAGGATTTTTTCAGTTAGTGAAAAAGATATTTATAATGAAGAAATTAGTGTGTTTTTCCATGATATTGTATTTATCAATGCGAACAATAGTGCTATAAAAAATGGAAATGTTATAAATTGTACTTTCATTAACAATACAGCATCACAAAATCCCGGCGGTGCGATATTTAGGGGTTATGCCGTAAATTGTACTTTTATAAACAATATAGCATCACAAGGTCCCGGCGGTGCGATATATGAGAGTGATGCCCTAAACTGTACTTTCATAAACAACAAAGCAAACAATTATGGTGGTGCGATGTATCGTGGCGATGCCGTGAACTGTACTTTCATAAATAACTCAGCAAACGAGGAGGGAGGTGCGATATGTGGAGGTAACGCGGAAAATTGCACTTTCATAAACAACACTGCACAAATCGGCGGTGCAATATGCGCTCGTCAGGATGCTCTTGCCATAAATTGTACTTTCATAAATAATTCTGCAACAGAAAACGGCGGAGCAATATATGGTGTAATTAATGGCCTTGTGGGGAATTGTACTTTCATAAATAACGCTGCTAAGAATGGAGGGGCAATAT
This sequence comes from Methanobrevibacter sp., assembly GCF_017539065.1. Lineage (GTDB taxonomy): Archaea > Methanobacteriota > Methanobacteria > Methanobacteriales > Methanobacteriaceae > Methanocatella. Next base: position 8,548 of record NZ_JAFYHP010000030.1, on the reverse strand, counting down.
ACCGTTGTGATGTCTATGATTGCATTTTCATTGATAATGATGCAACAGAAAAGGGTGGAGCAATATATGGTGATGAAATTCATTATCTAAACACTGCTTCAGACTGTATCTTTGAGGGCAACTCTGCAAAGAATGGTGGAGCAGTCTATATGACTGTTGCATATTATTCTGATTTTATCAGCAATACTGCCGCAGAAAAGGGCGGAGCATTGTATAACGGTTCAAGTTATTATTGTTATTTTGAAGGCAATAAAGCAAATATTGGAGACAATGATGCTTATGCATCCACACTTGTTAAATTCTCTACAAAATTAACATCCCCTGCAAAAGTAAATACTGTTTATAATGATCAGGATTATTTGGTCATTACCTTAAGGGACCAATTCAATAATCCTTTTATAGGATATATTATTTTCGTTAATATTGACGGCAAAACAACAAAATATTATACCTATGAAAAGGGTCAAGCTGAAATACCTACAGAAGGTTTAGCTCCGGGCACACATAATGTGAAAATTACCTTTAATGGAGATTCTAACTTTGGTAAGTCAACAGCAACTTCAAAAATTGTTGTTAAAAAAGCAACACCATATTTAATTGCTAAAAAAGCAACTTTTAAAGCTAAAAAGAAAACCAAAAAATACAGCATTGTTTTAATAGATGACTATGGAGATGCAATTAAAAATGTTAAAGTTACATTAAAAGTCAAAGGTAAAACCTTCAAGGCTACAACCAATTCCAAAGGTAAAGCCACTTTCAAAATCAAAAAATTAACCAAAAAAGGTAAACACAAAGCTACAGTTATATTTGCAGGAAACAAATACTACAATACTAAATCTGTAAAAACAAAAATAAAAATTAAATAGATGAATATTTTTCATCTATAATCTCTTTTTTTATGGATTTCGCCATCATAGCCGATATTCATCTTCACATATCAGGTTATCATTTATATCAACCAGTTTAAATGAGACATGAGTGATATTTTTTTGCGGAACGTCAAATGAGGCGATTACTCCAAATCTAAACTCATCTGCCGATGTATTGATTTCATACACCATATTGTTTTCGCTGTCAAAATACTGTGTTTTCATAAAGTATAGTGTTGAATTCTGAGGTAAGTTGTTTGATTCTCCATGAACGGTGTAGAAATACTTTCCATCCGCGTCTTTCACATCAACAGTTGTAATGTTCATTGAAAAAATGCCATCATCCGTTGTATGCTGGCCCATCGGAATAATGACAAAATAAACCACCAAAGCTAAAATAACTATGATTGGTATGGCAATTTTTGCATATTTCAATAGCTTGCTCTTGCGTTCGAATAATTTATAGATATTTGATGGGATTTCAACATCCTCACAAGGATTATCTATAATTTCTGAGGTATCTTTGACAAGTAATGCTAATTGATCTCGGGTGTTAGGAAAAGCGTTTATGAATTTCTTGTTTTTCAGGAAAAATTCAAGGTCTCCCTTTTTGTTGGTGCCGTCAATATTGAATGCAAGAATTGGAATTCCGCTTGAAAATGCAATATCCACTTCCGTTACAACAGGATTGGACACTTTGGAGTTTTTTGAATAAAGTATAACCATACATTTGGAATTTCGAATAGCATGAGATATTTTATCAACGGAATCCCCTGAATAGTAGTCCCTTGACTTAATCCAACATTTTATTTTGTGCTGTTCAAATAAGTGGCAAATTGAATCTGCCTTTATCTTATCTTCCTCATCGTAACAAATGTATACATCATGCATATTATTACCTTAAATTTGTGAATATTCCTCTAAAAGAGATTCGAACATTTTATCATCTGCAGACATTACCCTTAAAACTGATTTCCTTGTTAAAAATTCGTTTCTTATTACAAATCCGTGGATTATGGCCAGAATCCAAAATGCAATGAATACATATAAGAATACTTTGAAAACAGGATAGAATATGAACAACACTCCCCATATCTCAAAATAGAATATGGCGCATATGATTGATGGAATGAGATACAGCAATCCTGCAAGTTTCCACAGATTATTGTTGCCTACAATGCCCATATAAATAAAAGAAGCCCAATATAGTGGAGTAAACAATAATATAAGTGAAGTATAATCCTTTTTTAGTTTTGACATGTCAGTTGGAGCAAAATCCTTCAAACTAAACCAGATAGGTTTGTCATACTCCTCATCGCATAATTTCAGTGCATCCCCAATTAATTTCTCAAAGTGGTTTTCAGGTTCGGGATATGCCTCCAGCCAATGCTTGTTTTTTAAGAAGTATTCCATTTCATCCTCAGGCATTGTTTCATCAATTTTAAATGAAATGATCGGTTTTTCATTGGAAAATGCAATGTCGATTTCGTTTTTAACAAAATCGGATGCCTGTGAATATTTTGAAAATACCAAAACCACAATTTTCGCTGATGTTATGCCGTTAATTATTTCATTACTATAATTTTTACCGGAGGTGATGTTTCTAGGCGCAATCCAGCATTTGAGGCTGTTCTGCTCTAAAACATGACAAATTGCATCAGCGGTGTTTTTGTTTTTTGTAGAATAACTAATAAAAACATCATGACTCATAAAACCACCTCACTATTGAGTGCTGAATCAACTACAAATTTAAAATCATTGCTGTCAAACAGCCAGACCGGTGTGTTTTTGGAAAATGTTAAAGTGTCCTTGTCAAATGAATCAACAGGAATGATTATTGCATGATCATTATAGTTTCCATTATCATATTCTACAACTACAAGGTAGCAACTTTCATTATAGTAGGTTATGTCTCCCGTATTGAAATTTGAAAGCGCATTCAATAAGCTTTTTACCTTTGCATCATCGGAGTTTGTTTTTGTGACGTCCATATTATAGAAACTATCGGGATTTCTGAATTCAATTGCATCACCAACTATTTCATAATTGGATGATTCCGGTGCTAGCATGGTAATTGAATCGAATTCAATCTCATTTGCGTGATATTGATAATTAATAAAAAAATAAGAAGCATAAATCAATAAGACGACAGCAATAATAATAATTATATACTCAATTGTTTTTCTATTCATGAGAAAACACCACAATGTTTAATAATATACTTTATATCTAATCTGATATTTAATTATGGTGCTCAACAATGATGACTCTATTATTGTGAGCGTTAATGGTGACCCTAATGCAGCTTTCTAATTTGGTAGTTTTAGATGATATGTAAAAATCCAATTTAATTTTACAATCAAGTAGGTGAAACTTCACCTACACTTCTTTTATTTTAAAGACAATACTGATATTTGATATTTTCTTCAAACATTATTTGGCATCTTTTTTCAGTATTAATTGACCTTTAGTTTGGAATTACCTGGCGAAGCTCCAACTGAATAAAAAAATGAATATTCTGGAAAATTCATTTCCAGAAATCCAGTTCTCCTTCATCAAAACCGATGGAGTTCGCTTTAAAAACAGGATTTTTTCCCAGCTTCCTTTGGGTTTCGTAATCCCTCAGACAGGATATGGCTATGGTTCCCAGAAGCGCACAAACAGGCAGGTTGATCAGGGTCATGCCTCCCATACAGATATCCGCCATTGCCCAGGCGGCATCCATTGGAATTATGGCTCCTATGAAAACGACCACAGCACACAGGAGATGGAATATCCTCATGAATTTCTGTGAAGGCTTTTTCTTTTTGTTCATGAAGATTAATGCGTTGTCCACATAATACAGGTTTCCTATCAGTGTTGTGAATGCGAATAGAACCATTGCAATTGTGATGAATACCGGGCCGGCAGTGCCGAAAACGGTTGAAATTGCATTCTGCACATATGGGGCACCAGAAACGCTTGCATCACGTGCAACTCCGGTGCAAAGACACATCAATGCTGTGGCTGTACACAAAAGCAGTGTGTCGATGTAAACTGATAATGTCTGGACAAGCCCCTGTTTTGCAGGATGTGACACGTTTGCGGAAGCTGAGGCGTTCGGCGCCGAACCGACTCCTGCCTCGTTTGAAAACAGTCCCCTTTTGATTCCGTATACCATACATGAACCGGCTACGCCTCCAAAGATGGACTGGAAATCAAAAGCGTTTTGAAAGATTAGGGCAAACATTGACGGTATGTTCTGGTAGTTTATCAGGATTATGATCAATGCGACGCCGACATAAGCAAATCCCATGAACGGGACAACAGTGCCGGTGATTTTGACGATTCTTTTTCCTCCTCCAAGCAGGCAGTATCCGGTCAGGATGGCCAGCACAGCACCGATGATGTATGGTGTGGTGGAGTTGTAGAACGGATAGTCCATGAATGTGGACTGGAGGTTGTATGAACACAGCAGATTAAATCCGACGGCATAGGTTGCAATCAGGAATATGCAGAAAAGCAGTGCCAGTTTCGGTTTGTCCAAGCCCTGTTCAATATAATATGCCGGACCTCCGTATGAGTGGCCTTCATGGTCCTTCTGCTTGAAAATCTGGGCAAGAGTACTTTCAATGAATGCTGAAGACGCGCCGATAAGGCACATGAGCCACATCCAGAAACAGGCTCCCGGACCTCCAAGGCAGATTGCTGTGGAAACCCCTATGATGTTTCCTGTCCCTACCCTTGAGGCGGTGGACACCAGCATTGCCTGCAGGGATGATACGGAGTTTTCATCATCGCTCGGTTCCATCAGAAGTCTCAAGGACTCGCCAAATAACCTGATCTGCACTCCTCTTGTTCTTAATGTAAAGTACAATCCCGCTATCGCCATGACGATAATCAGGATGGGAAAATACATCACGTCGTCGATTTGATTCAATAAGCTTATAACGTTAATCATAAAACACATCCTTTAGTTCATTGAACTGTTTTTTTAGTCATATTATATTTATTCATTTAAATCTATTAATAAATTATTGAATTTGGCGCGTTTTTTCCATATTGAATTTCCAGTATAAGTTGTGCAGAAATTGTTATATACATATGATTAACACAATATTAACTATATTTAGGTGGTACTATGGATCAGAACAAAATCATAATCATAGCATTGATTGCAATCATCGCCATTCTCCTGGTGGGGATAGCTGCGGTGATGCCGAATCTCAACAAGAAAGATACAAATCTTGATTTTAAAAGCAAGTCAACCCTGAGCGAAGGGGATTACCTTAAAATCAAGCTGACAGATGTCAACGGAAATGCGATTGTTGGCCAGACCGTCAACGTAACCATAACAGATAAGAATCAGGCAAGCGACTACCATTCAGTAGTCACCAATTCAAACGGTAACGGAAAACTGAAACTGGACAAAAGCAAGGGAAAATATGATGTAACCGTCACTTATGGAGGAAATGACGACTACAATGGATGCAACGCTACCGAGAGTATAAAGATTAAGGAAGCGCAGCAGGAAGAGGCCAGCAGCGCTCAGTCAGGACCTGCCCCATATGCGTACAAGTCAGACGGAACCCCGATGTACAGCCAGTCCGAAGTGGACAACTACATGTACAACAAATACGGTTTTGTTAACTACCATGTGGGAAGCAACGGATACATCGACATGGACGAGCCTGGATACGACGATGCAGGAAACTACATCGGATATTACTGAAGATTTTTTTTAGAGTGGATGCTGATGCATCTACATAACCTTTTTTTAGAAACCCATATTAATTTAAAAAACCTATCTTTAATCATGAAATTCTCAGGATTCATGAACGTCTATCTTATGGATGACAATTCATGGCAATACCAATATTACGACAGGAAGCTCAAGGCCGACAACCTGAAGGATCTGGAGGTTCTTGTAAGCCTCTACGGTCTCAAGTGGCATGTTTTGGATAAGGACTTGGCAGAGGAATCCCTTAGATTTGATGAGGCAAACAGGTCCGGATTTTTGAATGTCTATAGGAACGGTGATTTCTGGTGCTACAGGGGCACTGATTTAAAGTCAAGAAGTCTTCAGACACTCAAAAAGAGGGTTTTGGATGAGAATCTTAAATGGGAAGAAACGGATAAGGATTTGGCCTATAAGAATTGGAAACTGGATTTACGAAAGCATTGAAATTTTTACTTTTATCTTTTTTTTATTTATTTATAGGGATTTTAATCATATTTTTTCAAAAAGCAACTGTTGTTTTCAAGGAAACCGTTTTCAATAAAGTAAGCAAAAAAAGAAAAAATTGCAATTAAGTAGAACGCTTGGCATCTGCTATGATTCTTTTTTTAGGGGTAACTTAAGTCAGGTAAATATTGCATTGACTTCGTTTTTTATTTAAACTTAATATTGATTTTTATTTGTAAAAATAACCTCAAAATAAAGAGATATATTTATATACATGGATGAACATAGGATATTATAGATTTAAGTATTGATATTAAGGTTTAAAATTATGCAAAAAAATTTCTCTTTAACTCAAAAAATGCAGATACCTCAACAGGCATCTTATTCAAATGCCACATTTGACAACAATGAAATCGAAAAGTTATCCAAATCCTATGAGATTCATAATGGCGAGCTTGTTAAGAACTTTTTGAAGAAAAATAAGGGATTGCTTGAATATATTAATGCCATAACTCCTTTAATCAATAATTATTTTCCAAAGTATAAGAAATGCCTGACATTCTGTGAAGACCCGGAATTCCATGAGCTGGATGATATAACCATTTACATCAACAGCTTTAAGTCATCCTTTGAAGAAGATTGGAAAAAGCTGGATGAACTTGAAAGGGAACTTTTCTACATTGCAGGTTTTTCAACAATCATTAAGGGATTGGTCTGTCTGGATTTGTGGTTCAAATGAATGTTTTCGATTGGAAGAAAAATGCAGATGTTGGGGTTCATTTAATGAGTTTCTCAAATAAGGAAGAATATCAAAGGTCTTCAATAAGCCGTTTCTATTATTCCTGTTTTGGACCATCAAAGGAATATTATGAGGAATCTTTTAGAAGAATCCTCTCCAGAAATAATCCTCATGCTACTTTAATCACGGAATTAAAAAATTCTCCTTTCATTGAAGAGCAGCAGTTAGGTAAAAAACTGAAGAAGTTAAGATCACAAAGGAATCGAGCGGATTATAGTGAAAAATCACAGGATTTTCCAGTTGCTGAATCAAAAAGAATTGTTGAGGACATTTTCAAACTATTGGATGAATTAAAGAGTCATCCTCTTAGAATCATGAAACGATGATGTTTTGATTTACTGTTTTTTTACCTATTTTACACACAAACTATTAACAAAGTTTATATACAAGTTGTTAACAATATAATATTGTAGATGATAATGTCAGTCTGCAACCATCAACCAAAAGGAGTGATAAAATGGTAAAGAAATACTGTGACAAAGGAAAATATGCAGCCCCAAGATGGCTCGTATACCCTGAACTATCCGCAATAACCATAGGATGGAGAATGGGCTACGGAGAGGACTACAGGATGAATGAACCACCACGCACAGAGGAATTCTACAAACTCTTCCCGCAGCCACAGAACTGGCTTTTCGAAGATAAAAAATTCGCATCCGACAGGGAAGTCCTTTCAGGATTTTTGTGGAGGGACTACGGCAGGCCAAAATACTCACAAATCGGCGAGGACAGGATAGTCGTCAATGATTTCATAACCATGGGCGACGAAAAGGAATTCCGCCAGAACGGCCAGTGGTTCAGGTCAATCGAGCACATGGTTCTCTATTCAAGATACGGCTCATGTACCGGAGACCACAACCTTGAAATACCTATTAGGATTCTAAGGGACTATGAGGTTCCCGAAAGCGAAAGGGCGAGATGGGAGGAATTCAAATACACAGTATGCCTGAACGCCTGCTATTACAAGATCATGAACGATGAAGACCTTAAGAAGTGGTTGCTCTCAACCGGCGACAAGTCACTGGTCTACATTTCAGATGACGAATGGGGAGGCCAGAGCAATCTTTTCGGCTTTGCCCTTATGGAGCTGAGGGATGAAATCAGAAGGCTCTATAAAAATGAGCATCTGATTGACTGGGAATACACTGAATATTTAAAGGATGCGTATCCATACGTCAACCACAACGACCATCCGGAGGAGGATCCTCAGTCACCTGAATATCAAATCATAAGGCAGATTCTTCAGGGTGGCTCAAGGTATGTCCGTGACGTCGACCTCGACGATGCCCTGGCGGGAAAATACGAAGCCGGACAGATCCTTACTGAAAAGGCCTTCGTGGATGCGACCCCGAAAATCGGAGGAATGCTTACAAGCCATAGGTATCTTATAATATCACAGTACATGGCCGATTTATCCCAATTCGAGCATGGAACCGGATGGGGGCTTCACACAGCAGCAAGAAACTCCAGATTCAAGGTACTGGATGTTTATACCTTCAATGGAAAGACCCAGATTGTCCTGGCACAGCTTCCTGACGGCTTCGAGGAGGTCTTTGAAACCACAAGCTCCCTTGAAAGGAAAATCGTTGTAAAGATAAGGAAGGAATTCAAAGAGACTTTGAAATTTGATCCGATTGATGAGGTCAACACTCCTGAATGGAGGCAGAGGGTTTCATTTCCAATTGGAATGAGCGACGAAGGGGAATTCTTCTAATT
>NZ_JAFYHP010000029.1 GCF_017539065.1 Methanobrevibacter sp. | reverse complement strand
ATATTGCATGCCATCAAAAATTATGTTGGTTAAGCTAATTTCACTGGCATCAATACCATAATACCTATAATCGCCACCAATGAATTTACAATTTTCCAATATCAATTTGCCGTTAGTTGAAATTATCCTGGAGTTTTGAGAGGTTTGCGTAATATCTGAAAATACTATATTTTTAAATGTCACTGAACTAGAAGTTATATTAAATAAATTATTTCCAGAACCGGTTAATGTCACACCATCTTCCGCTTTCATTACCAAATCATAATCAATATTAAAATTGGACTCGTCATATGCACCATCCAATATGTGAATATTTCCTGTGTCTTTTGCTAGTTGAATTGCTTTTGTCAATGTTTTTACAGGGCTTGTTCTGGACTTTCCATCATTATTATCATTTCCAGATTTTGACAGGAAGATGTATTCTTTCTTATTACTTACAGAAATTGTGTTACTTACATCGCTAGAGATAGATGAAGCTATGAAAATATCATGTTTTCCATCATCATTGAAAGTATAATTAAATTTTTTACCCATTACCCTCTGATAAAATTCTCCATCAACATATACATCATATTCAAGTTTATCTAAAATATCACCATCATAAGCACTAGGATTTTTTAAAGCGGTGTCGATATTAATTGTTATTTCATTATCAAAAGGATCATCAGATTCGATTCTGAGCTTTGAAAGTTCAATTGTGCTGTTTTCAAAAGTATTGTTTCTAATTTCACATTTTGATGTTTTAGATAAGTAAATGTATAGCACATCACCCATACGGGTGTTATTGATAAAAGTATTTCCTATTATAGTAACGTCCGGACTTCCATAACTTCCTTGAGCAATTATTGCTAATGCACTTCCCATTGAAGCAGAATTATGAATGAATGTTGAGTTTATGACATCTATGCTTCCGTCATCCATTAGAGAAATTGCTCCACCACGACCGGTACCGGTAGTTGACAACTCATCGAGTCCCCAGCAATTATTGGCATTATCCTGGAATAGTGAATCTTCAATGTAGATGTATGGACTATGTAAATATTTACAAGCACCTATTGCACCACCACCATTGTTAGTAGTACAATTATTACCTATGAATGTACAGCCATATATCTGTAAATAACTATATGTATATAATGCACCACCATTCCAACCAGCTACATTATCTATAAAGTTGGAATTATATAATGAAGTATTACCACCACCATGAGTATGTATTGCACCTGCCCACCAAAAAGCACTATTTCTATAAAATGTAGAATTGTATACACTTAGCACACCACAGTTATTAATACAACCAGGTTCTGTTTTAGCATAATTATCGCTGAAGTATGAATCTCTAACAACCATACGTGCACCAGTACATATATCACTCGGATTATCAGCTGGACAATACACACTTATACAACCAAAATCAGTGGTACAATTTGTAAAAGTACAATTGATAACATCCAAATCACCATACTTGATATGAAGTATTGATGAATGCCCCATATCAGTAGTAATATTAGTAAAAGTACAATTTCTAATTGTATTATTTACATCACCTCCCAATATGAGAAAAACTCCATCAGTTTGGTAACTTGTAGAAATCCATTTAAATGTAATATTTTGTAATGTTATACCAATACCTGATTTATCTAAAACTTTAATTGGAGCATAATTGATATTTCTAGCATTAGGTGACGCATCACCAATATATGCTCCAGAACTACCAGTAATTGTTACATTATTTTTAATAATAATCTGATAATCATCAGAGGATGGATTTGTAGGATAATAATTAGTATTCTCTTTTAATTTTAGATTATAGTTCTTATCATTTAAAGAACAATAATAATTTAATTCATCCCAATCCTCTACTATTATTTCATCATTTAAATCTTCAAGAAGATCCTGTGAATCTTCTACGTTAGCTAAATTATCATTTAACTGCATTGAAGAATCGTTATTTAAAATTTCCGGGGATTCCCCCACATTATTTGCAGCTACACTACTAACTCCCAATATTAGTATTAATAAGAATACAAATAATAAATAAAAATTTTCCATTTTCAATAATATCAACCCTTTTGATAAAAACTAAATATAATTTGAATCATTAATATCTATGTTAGATAAAATATATAAATTTATCAAAAAAGAGTCCTATAAATCAAATTTTAAATGATTTTTAAAAAAAAGAAAAAGAAAAATAGAGAACTTAATCTCTATTTTTTAACTTTGAGTTTTTTGGTTACTGTGTCTTTGCCGAAAGTTACAGTGTATTTGTATTTTTTACCAACTTCAAGTTTTTTAACAACTTTCTTTTTAAGTTTGAAAACTGCTTTTCCTTTTTTGTTGGTTTTAGCTTTTACTTTTTTACCGTTGATTTTAAGTTTGAGTTTTTTGCCTTTGAGGGCTTTACCGTTTACTTTTTTCAAGGTAACTTTGATTTTGTTGACTTTTTTGGATTTTTTAACCTTAGCCTTTTTAGCTTTGATTACACTGTTTACTTTGACTTTGTTGGTAACTTTTACGCCTTTGTACTCAGCAGTTATTGTGTATACTGCTTTTTGAGGTTTTACATCAGGCAATTTTAAAGTTGCGTATCCATTCTTGTCGGTTTTGACATTGTATGTTTGGCCGTTGAATTTTATGGTTACAACTTGTCCTGCGCCAACAGCTTTACCATTAACCATTACACGTACTTTGTAAGGAGTTTTAGCAGTGTAGAGCATTGTAATGTCTTTAGGTTTTACAAGTTTCACATCATCTGCTTTTTCTTTTACATTGTATTTGGTGTTTTTGGAAATACTTGAGTATTTACCATCACCGGTGTATGTAACGGTAATGTTGTGGTCGCCCGGAGCCAATTTAGGAACGGTTACAGTAGCAGTACCATTTACTAAAGGAGCAGTGTAGTTTACACCATCAACAGTCACTGTTAAGTTACCGGTAGCATCAGCAGGTAAGCTAATTGTGTATGAAGGTGAATCTGATCCTTCAGGAGTAGTTGGGTCTAATACACTGTCGCCGCCAGGAATGGTTGCTTTTGGAATGTCTATGGTTTGATTGTCTGAAGTGAATCCGCCATAATTATCGTCACCAGAGTATGATGATGAGATTGTGTGGTTTCCAACAGTTAAATCAGGGACTTTAACAGTAGCACTACCATTCACTACAGGAGCAGTGTAGTCTTTGCCGTCAACAGTCACAGTAAAGTTACCGGTAGCATCAGCAGGCAAGTTAACAGTAAATTCAGGAGAGGTAGTTCCTTCAGGAATGTCCATAGTAATATTGATGTCTCCAGGAATTTCCTTTTTGCCTACAGTGAATGTGACTTCCACTTCTTTAGCTGCGAATTTTTCATTTCCTGCAAAGATTACGGTAGCTGTGTAAGTGCCGTTAGCCAAATTAGGAATGTAAACAATAGCTTTACCATCAGTTAAGACAGCAGGATATTCGTTTTCACCTAATACAACTTTAACACCTTCAGTAATTTCCTTATTGATTTCAATGTTAATTGCAGCATCTTCTCCAACAACAATATTGGTTGCATTAGCAGACAATCCGCAATCAAGGGCATTAACTGTTACGGTTGAGGAATTGCTCTCAGCTTCACCATAGAAATCATCACCAGTGTAAATTGCAGAAATATTGTATACTCCGATTGGTAATCCTGAAATGGATACGTGTGCTATGCCATCTTTAATAGCAGCATAAGCAGTTTTATCACCAATTTTCACTAAAACATTACCAGTTGCATTAGCAGACAATACAATATCAAATTCAGCAGTTTCGCCAGCATTAATTTCAATTGAAGGCACTTCAATTGTAGTAGCTAATTTTTCAACTGTGAATTTTGTAGTGTTTGTTGCTATACTGTGTGTCTTATCACCAAGGTAAACTGCAGTTACTGAATGGTCTCCTGCAGAAATGCTTGGAATTGTGTAAGTAGCATTACCGTCAGTTAATGGTAAAACCATTTTAGCACCATCAACATAGACAGTCACTTCACCAGCAACGCCCGGAACTGAAATGGTTACATTTACATCTTCACCAACGACAATATCTCCAATAGTAATAGTCAATTCGGATGCAATCTTATCAACATTGAATGTAGTTGAATTTTCATCTTCTATTACATAATAATCGCCGGCGAAAGTTGCGACTACGGCATATTCTCCAACACTTAAGTCTGAAATTTCAATTTGTCCTTTGCCTTCATTAATTTCAACATCATAATATTTACCGTTTACAAGAACAGTGACATTGTTAATTGCTCTTTCATCAAGGGTAATTTTAATTACAGCCACTTCACCAACAGTGATATCTTCAACAGTTACAGTTAAATTAGCTTTAGCTGGAAGGTTGTCTTTTACGATTTCCGCACCTAATACTGAGTCATCACCTTTGAGGTCATGCGCAATTAGGTAGTTATTAGTAATTGACATTCCGCTTGGGTCTAAGAATGATACTGTGTATTTACCTTCTGTATAAATGGTATTGTCTTGAGCATCGATGGAACGGGAACCGTACATGTATTGGCCATAACTGATACCGTGTACAGGTGCGATTTCTACATAACCCGCTTTGTTATTTGTGTAAATGGTGTTATTGTAGATTTTTGCATTACCGTTGGTCATTTCAATACCTGATACCAATGCCCATTGTGCACTAGATACAGCATAACCGGTTACATTAATAATGTTTCCTTCAATGTAAAGCTCTGATGAACCTCCCATCATACTGGCTACGTAAATACCTAAGTTAGGACCGTTTGAGATAGTAGTAATGTTATTTCCAATAATATCCAATTCAGATTCGACACCTTGTATTGCATATGCTGTTCCAGCGGAATCTTGTCCACTTAAAGTGGAGATATAGAAGTTATTATTTGAAATAGTTGTCTTCTCATCATATCCAAAGTTGATTGCGTATAGATAGACAGGTGTTCCTAAAGGTGAAACCTCATCATCCATTGTGAAGTTGTTGGAATCGATTAAAACGTTTTTGGATCCGACAACGAATAAACATTGGATTGTTGGGTAACTTGCGCTTACATCATTGACATATGATTCAACATCATTATCTTTAAATTTGACATCTTCACAGTTTCTGATTCTGACAGGATTTACAGTATTCAATCCCATCATGAAGTTTTCCATGTCATAATTGCTTGCATATAAAGCAGGTAAGCTAGTGTAGATAGTGTTGTTTAGGACAGTAGCACCGGATACTCTATCTAAATTAATAGCATTAGCATCAAATGTATCGTCGGTAATGTGACTTTCCAAGTAAAGATTATTGTTGGTAATAGTTACATCATCAACGTTTACAGCACTAATCACAATAGCATCGTCTTCATCAACAGTGATTGAAATAGTGAAATTATCTACAGTTACATCAGAAGCTTTAACAACAATTCCGAAGTTGTAGAATACTGAATCTCCACCTTTAAGGGTAACTGATTTTTTAATCACTATGTATGGGAAATCTTCGAATGTTCCGTTGAATATTAATTCTGCATATGGCATTGTTGATTTTAATGAACCGTCAGCTTCAAAGTAAGCATAGAACTCATCAGGAGTTACTATGTTATCAAGTTTTTTGAAGGTGGTTGAGTTAGTGTTAGGCAAGTATTTTAAATCACCATTATAAGTAACTTCTACATTAAAGTCATCGCCATAATCTTCAATTTCTTTAACTGCAACACCATCAATTAAATCAACAGTGTATTCTTTATTATTTACTCTGATTGTTACGCTGCCAGTAGCGTCAGGAACGGTTACAGTAACTGTAGTTGCTTGGCCTTCAAATACGTCTGTAGCTACAACAGTGATGTTGTTGCATACAATAGGATAATTGTTTTCAATTACATTGCCGCTACCACCGCCAATCATTGCCGCTTCATCACCTACTAAGTCATCAGCATATAAAATATTGTTTTTAATGGTGGAATCTTTAGCACTCTTAAGGTATACTGCATATGCACCTTCAGTAATGACTGTATTGTTTTGGATATCAAAGTAATGATTTCCACTAGTACTTTGAGCATAGCTTATACCAAATAGGCCGCTAGTACCTGTACCAACATTATATGAATATATAGTGTTGTTGTATACTTTTGCAACAGTATCTTGAAGTTCCATACCTGAAACTAAAGCATAATAACTGCCAGTTGCCAAACCTGTAACATTGATGTAGTTGTTTGTAACTATAATGTCTGTTTGACCGTTATAGTTTTGTGAGTAGATACCTAATGCAGGGCCTGCGCCGATTGCAGTAATGTTGTTGTGGTCCACTACGAAACCTGTGTATGGTCCTGTAGCCTGGACACAGTAAGCTGTTCCAGCTCCTTCAATACCAGTTGATGTTTTTACATAGATATTGTTGTATTCAACGGTTGCACCGTTGAAGCTGTATAAATCCACACAATATGAGTAACCTGGAATACCTTGACCAGTAAAGTCGTTTTCAGTAATATTATTGTGGGAAATTACGATATCTGTAGATCCATAAACAATGATGGTGTCTAAAGTTGGGTATCCGCTAGCTGCCGCTTTTACGTTGGAGAATACTTGGTTTTCAGTGAAAAGGATATTTTCACCATTTTGAATACCTACAGCCAATACCAAATCGGTATCCATACTTCCCCATGCACTCCAATCACAGTTTACGGAAGGCAATGTCGCATTAATCAGGTTTCCTTTAACTACAACATCATCACATTCCCAGATACGTAAAGCATGATTTTTAACATCACCATTTAAATTATTTCCATCGAAAATGATTTTGGAATTGGTTAATGTGAATCCATCTGCTTCATAAGCATAAATGCCAAATCCTTCAGTATCATCAGGAACTGTGTAGTTTACTACAACATTATCCAAAGCAGAATTTGAACCCATGACGAAAATAGCTGCACCGGCATTATTCATGAAATCAACATTAGCGTTTAAGGTAATATTGGTTAATTTTATGTCATTTCCTAAAGCAGAAATCGCAATATTATTTAATACCGCTTCATCACCAACAATTGATATAGGTTTGTTTAATGTAATTACATTAATGCCTAAATCTTTGAATTCACCTTGGAATATTAATTCATTGAATGGTAAATCGCTTGATATTACTCCATTATCTCCAAAGAATTCGAAGAAATTGTCTTTAGTTACAATATTATAAATTCCAGAGACATTTAAAACTGCTGTATCATTACTTTCAGTGAATAATAATGAATCATCCACGAATTTAGCGGTTAAATTGTATATTCCTTCAGCATTGACAATCATGAATTTGTCACTGGCTGTTCCATTGATGACTGCAATGTTAGCCATTAGATTATCGCCGATGTAAAGTTCAATATGGCCGCTGTTAACGATAGTTCCATCGTTTGTAACCACAGTTATTTCGAAGGTTACTCTTTCACCTTGTTTTGCAGTAATGTCATTGATTTCAACAATAGTTACAGTTGGAACAACATATAACACAACTGTTTCATCATTCAAGGTTGCACTAATGTATTTCAATCCTTCAGGAACTGCATAATTGGTGGTGAATTCGCCGTTTTCCAATACTCCTTCAATATCGCCGGAAGTTGTTTTGATAGTTACAGGAAGAGCAACTTTAATTGGGTTAGCCAATGTGCCGTTTGCGCTGCCTGTTGTGTAATTGTTAATGCTTACGGTTAACAATACGTTTTCGCCGGCTTTGATTTCTGAAGCGTTAGCGATTGTCATGATAGCCCATCTTGCAACACTAGGAGTGAACCTGTATCCTCCTATGTTGTCTTTAGGATTATCATTGCTTCCCCACCAGTTATCATTTGCGGTGATTGAAGGGTTTACTTGTTCGGTTCCATATCCGAAAATTGCGTATCCATTTTGATCTGCATTGTTAATTAAAACAGAATTTGCAATTTTTAAGGTTGTTGCTCTTACGTAAATAGCTCCACCATCGTAACCTGCAATGTTGGAATCAAATAAGGTATTTGTAATGTCTAAAGTGCCTTTTCTTTCATAGTTTGAAGCACCTGCCATGTAGATGGCTCCACCGCCAACATTGCTTTGACCCTTAGCGAAGTTTGAGATAAACTTGGAGTCGGTTATTGTGATTGTTGCTGTGGAATGTGAAATGAATATTGCTCCACCGCTTGATTTGGTTTGTGCTTCATTATCTCTGAATGTGGTGTTTGTAATTCTAAACTCAGCGATTTGTTGAGTGAATATCGCTCCACCACCTAAGTTATCATTACCGGTTGCAATGTTGTTTTCAAATACGGAATTGTCGATGACAATGCTTGCTCCTTTAGCTAATGCATCATTTGTAAATATTGCTCCACCTTCACGGGCAGTGTTGTTTGCAATAGTGGAGTTGATGATTGTTAATTTACCTACATTGTAGATTGCTCCACCATTATTTATGCCTGCTGAGGAGTTTGCTAAAGTACAGTTGATGAGAGTTAATTCATTAGCATTTCCAAGTAAAGCACCGCTTACATCTGAAGTGTAACCGTTTATGAAAATTAAGTTTTTAAGAATTACATTAGCATCGGTGCCCACATATAAAACCCTGTTGTTATTTTGAGCGTCAATGATAACAGTTCCGTTACCTGTAATGTTTAAATCACTTGAAATAGTTCCCAAATCATTAACTTTGTATGTTCCTTCCAATACAACAATTTGGCCTTTTTTAGCTAATTCAAGAGCACGTGCAATTGTTGCAACAGGAGTTTCTAATGATCCGTCATTTGTATCTTTACCTTGTGGAGATACATAGATTACATCTAAAATTTCTCCAAGAGCCACTCTGAATTGAGGAATTCCGTTAATTGAAACAAGAACGTCCTTATCTGTCTCACCAACAGTTCCTTTTACAGTAACTCCAGCATTATCATTTGAAACGGTTTTATCCAATGAACCTGAATCAGTGGAGAAAGTCAATTCGATGCCGTCAGGAAGGTCTTTTGAGAATTTTGCAGTGATTGTTACTGCACCGGTGGATTCATCATCAACGATGACGGAAACATCCAATGCAATTTCTGAATCTTCATCTAAATTAAAGTTGACTTTAGTGTTATTTCCCCAATAATTGTTATCAGCGGTAATAACAGTAGTTGCTCCATCTTTTTTGTCAATCGCATAATTATCATCTCCTTCTTTGTTAATGATGACAGAATTTGCGATATCGAAAGTTCCTTGATTAGTGTTGATAAATATTGCAGCACCAAGGTCACCTGCAGTGTTATTGATGAATATACAATTGTCAATAGTCATTGCGGATTTAGGGTCATCTAAAGTCTGATAGATTGCTCCACCTTGACCTTTAACATACTCCCCATTAGTAGCTTGGTTGTTTGTAAATGTAGAGTCTTTGATTGTTGTTGGAGTCCTTCCAGCAAATATTGCTCCACCTGGGCCTTGATAAGCAGTATTGTTGTCAAAAGTACAATTTGTAACTTCTAAAGTTCCAGTAGTACTGGATGTAGCTCTTGTTGTATAAATTGCTCCACCACTTTTGGCTTTATTATTTCTGAATACGGTATTTTCAACAATAGTATCTGCACTATTTGAGTAAATCATACCGTAAGTAGTGGATATTGAAGTCATATCATTATTGTAGAACTCGGAATTATTAACAAGTAAATTAGTACCAGATTGTGAACCAATAACCCCTCTTGAAGCTTTATTTTCATAGAATTTGGAATTATCAATAACCATTGAACCTTTTCTGTTATTAATAGCATTTCCACTATTACCTGTTGCACTATTTGAATAGAAAACACAATTAGTTATTATCATATTTCCATCATCTAAAATAGCTGATGCGAATGCTGCTTTACCGTTGGTAAATGCAATGTTGGTCAGGTTAAGGTTTGCAGTGTTTTCTAAAATTCTTGCTGAGTTACCATCGATTATTACTTCACCTTGACCTGTGATAGCCATGTCTTTGGCAACAGTTAATGTTGCATCGAGAGTATAAGTACCTGCTAAAATGACAATTTTACCATTTTCCGCAATCTCAATTGCTTTTGCAATGGTTTTAACTGCAGTATCTTTAGTTAAACCAGTATTTGCATCATCACCAGCAGTTGATACATAGATTGTACCATCAGCTACAGGTTCATCACCGCCATCACTAAGACCCGGAATGACAACATCCAAAGCATCTCCGTTATTGTATTCATAAACGCCATTATTGTTTACAATCCAAGTAGATGCAGAAACACCACTAGGCAAGTCATTAGATCCCCAGTAGTTTGCTTCTAAATCAATAGTTCCAAGTGAATTTACGGTTCCGCTTGCGGAATTGTCATGAATATTACAATGGTTTACTTTTAATTTAGAAGTATCCTTATAATTATTGAATAATTCATCGACACAAGTATTTCCTGAAATTTCAGTTTGTTCAAGATTTACACTGCCTTTATCTCCGATATAAATTAAATGATTAGTTATTGAGGTACTAAATTGACTTAATGTGCTATCCATAAATTTAGAACCTTTAATGTTTACAGTTCCTACAGTATTTATAATTCCTCTTGTTGGTGCAGTAACGTTTGAAATAACAGTGTTTTCAATATTAAGTACTGCCCCAGCATTGTAAACATAAATAGCTCCATTCATATATGATGAAGCAACAGTATACTGAACATTGTCAATTATAGTATTTCTGATTGTGAAAGTACCCGCACCACTTACATAAATAGCACCGGAACCTGCACTTGTTGTTTCTTTTGAATTCAAAATTTTACAGTTATCTATTAAAGCGGTTCCAGGATGTCCTAACTGCATAGTTCCATATTTACTGCCACAATTATCAAAAGTACAATTAACAACATTTAAAGAATGCCCACTATATGTTAATTTTAATGCAGCATTTGAACTGCCACCCGCATTTAAAATTGTTAAGTTATTAAATGACAAGTCCATTGCAGGTTCTACTGCACTAAATAATGATTTGGCCGCTCCAGTAATCCTTACACCATCCTGACTTTCTCCAGTGATAGTTAAAGATTTTGTAAATGTTATTGTATTACTTTCTGTATATTCTCCATTCTTAATATATATTGTATCTCCACCATTAGCAGAACTAACAGCAGCAGATATCTTTCCATCGCCCCCACCATCAACAATGATAGTGTTTCCTTCACTTAAAGCATCTTCAGCTTCACTAACGCTAATTACTTCATCTCCCGTAGCATTAGTGGCTAAATTATCTTCAAGCGTATCACTTGCACTTGTAGCACCAATAAACAAAAGTAATATTAATGCTAGGAGTGCACAAATAAAAATTTTATTATCCAATTTCAATTTGACCACTCGATTTTTTTATAAAGTAAATATAATAAAAAGTAAATTTTACTTTATGATGTAATATATAATATTACTCATATTTAATAATTAATGTTTTAATTAGAATAAATCAAGTATACTTGAATAAAAAAATCTAATATAATTTAGTCAAAAAAACACGATAAAAAAAATTAAAAATAAGCTATTGAAAGAAAATCAATAGCCAGGAAAAACTAGAATATAAAACCTTTATTTTTCTTGTGATTATAAGAAATCTCAAAAGAGTTAAGCGCCAAATTCTTTAAAACTTCCATATCCTGTTCAGTTATGCCGACAATTTCTTCCCATTCGCTTTCAAGATTGTCAATCTCATCTAAAGTTTCGATGCCTTTAGCTGTCAATTTGCAATCATACTCCAAACCGTTTTCAGGCTGAAGATTAATCTCAATCAATCCCTGTTTTTCCAGTTTTTGATATCTTTTCAAATACATTCCCAAATGCAAATTAAACAAATCGTCCTTTTTGGCTTTTTCAAACTGTTTTATCCTAATCTTTTTGTGATGAGGTTTTTCATGCTTTTTCACTTGTTTTAATAGTTTTATATGACTTTCATGTAAAAAGATTGAGAGATTTTCACGTACGTAAGTCATCTTAGACTCTTCGATGATTCCTATCAAATTGGAAGCAGGCATTTTTGCTATTGCTTCATTGTGAGGATGTGCCATAAAATCACCTTATTTCATCTGTCCGAACAGTCCTCTCATAATACCTTTGGTTACTTCACGGGTTACAGTAGTGGCCGCTTGAGTGGCCGCCTTTTCAACAACCTTTTCAGTTGTGGTTTTTCTGGTTTTTCTGCGTTTTGTCTGTTGCTGACCCGCAAGAACAGTTCCTAAAATGCCTCCTATAACATCAGCAGCTCCAGGTTGTTGAGGAGCCTCTTGCTGAGGTTGCTCAGGAGCTTCCTGTTGGGTTTGTGCCTTAACTTCTTCAAGAACTTCAGGAGCCACTTCACTTTCAATGTTAGGATTTGAATCAATTTTAGTTAACAACATTTCATAAGCGGATTCGGCATCAAGGGCTTCGCCGTATTTGGATTTCAATGTTGAGATATTGATTAATTGAGCCCTTAAGTCATCCTCAATAGCTCCGATATGGCTTTGTGGAGGAACAATATCAACTTGCTCAACTACTGTCGGAGCACCTTTTTCATCCAAAACTGATACTAATGCCTGACCGATTCCCAAATTGGATATGACCTCTGCTGTATCGAAATTAGGATTTGCCCTGAATGTTTCAGCAGCAACCTTTACCGCTTTTTGATCTTTTGGAGTGTATGCGTGAAGTGCATGCTGAACCCTGTTACCCAATTGCGCTAAAATATCATCAGGAATATCTGCCGGAGATTGTGAGATAAAGTAAACACCTACCCCTTTTGATCTGATTAACCTTACGATTTGTTCGATTTTTTTACCGAATTCCGGAGACATGTCATCGAATAATAAATGTGCTTCATCAAAGAAAAATACGAATTTAGGCTTATCCATATCTCCCACTTCAGGTAATGTCTCAAATAAAGTTGATAACATCCAAAGCAGGAATGTTGAATAGATTTCAGGTGATAGGGATAATTTTTGAGCATCCAAAATATTTATTACCCCATTTCCATTATCATCAACTTGTATAAAATCATCAAGTTCGAGTGCAGGTTCACCGAAGAAATCGTTTCCGCCCTGATCTTCGAGAGTGATTAAACTTCTCAATATTGTATTTGCAGATTTTTCAGCTATTGCCCCATATTGACTTTCAAATTGGCCCTTATTTTCCACAACATAATTAATCATGGACTTTAAATCTTTCAAATCAATGATTGGAAGGGAATTCTCATCAGCCACTCTAAATACAATGTTCAAAACACCTGTTTGTGCTTCAGATAAATTCAAGATTTTGGAAAGCAATACCGGACCCATTTCAGATAATGTTACTCTGATGGGAAGTCCTTTTTGACCGAACAGATCCCAGAATTCGACAGGATATTCCCTGAATTTGAATCCTTTCTCATCAAGGCCATATCTTTCCCTATTTCTAGTTATGAAATCATTTCCAGAACCTATTTTTGCAAGTCCTGAAACGTCTCCTTTCATATCGGCCAAAAATACAGGAACTCCCAAATCGGAAAAAGATTCGGCCAATACTTTTAAAGTAACAGTTTTACCAGTTCCTGTTGCTCCGGCGATTAAACCGTGACGGTTAGCTAGTTTTGGCAATAAAAACACATTTGCATTTTCATTACAACCGATTAATATTTTTTCTTCAGCAAACATTTATTCACCCATTTTCAATTTTCTTAATTAAAAAGTTTGTTTTTTTAACTATATTATTTTTATTAAATGAACTTGAAATTCTCTTAATCGCATCTAGATTTTTAACTAAATTGTCCAGCCATGAGAATATGTCTCCCGGATAGACCTGAATCTGATATTTTCTAAACAGTTTATTGGATATGTCCTGCGGATCCTTGCCCTTAAGCCTTTCATGGATTATCACTTCTGAAATCCCCCTCTGCATGCAACTGCAGAACGGCCTGTCCTGGCATCGGCATTGCATGAAGTCAGTCTGAAGAGCAATTAATGCATCCTGGTATTTCTTATCTAACTTATCGATTGCTTCGCCCGAAGAAATTATGTCCAATGTCGATTCTGCAAAGAGTCTTGTTGAAAATTTAATCTTCAGGGCATTTGATATCTGATTGTGGACAACGCTTGAAAGATATGCGTTTTCAAACATCTCCAAATCCAGTGCCATGGCCAAAATCAGAACTTTAAGTTTATCAAAGTTATCCTTTTTCTTATACATTGGAGATAGGCCAACATAACGTTTTAAATAGTTATGGTCATTTAACGTATTTTTAATAAATTCCGCCTCTTCAATTGATAAGAATGACACTGATGTGGCCCTTCCATATCTTGTGACTTCCAGTTTATTGTTAGCAGTTCTGTTTATAAGACCCAAATCCTCCATTTCATCGATGGCTATCTTAATGCTTATTGGAACATCAATATCCTTATAAAATTTGTTCAACTCGTCGAATGACTTGATTGATGTTGAAGATATGTCCGCAAGAATCTGTTCGTATGAGGATTCCTCATCATATTCAATGTATACGTCATCGCTGTGGCTTTCTAAAAGGTCCAATGCCATAGCTTCTTCTGATTCGCCTGCAAAATCATTGCCGACTTCAGGCAGAAGGTAAACAATACCTCTATCATGATATGAAGGTCTTCCTGCACGACCGAGCATCTGGGCAAATTCGTTTGGATTTATCCACTTATTGCCCATCACTAATGAATCGAATATTACTTGTGAAGCGGGAAAATCAACACCCGCTGCAAGAGCGGCAGTTGTCACAACACATGAAATTTTACCCTTATCAAAATCCTTTTCTATTTTTTCTTTTTTATAATAAGATAAACCTGCATGGTAAGCTTGAGCATTGACATGTTTATTATTTAGATAATTGGCAATCTGATGAGTTTTACGTCTTGAATTTGTAAAAATAATAGTTTGGCCTCTGAAACCTTTCTTAGATTTGGCATTGAATTCCCTCTTAACAAGTTTTTGCATGATATGGCGTTTTTGAGACTCATTTCTTACATAGACTAAATGTCTTTCCAAAGGAACCGGCCGCTCAGAATATTCGACCAGCTTCATGTTGAATTCCTCTGCCAAGAACTCAGGATTCTTGACTGTTGCGGATAGGCCGATGATTTGAGTCTTAGGATATAGGTGTTTAACTCTTTTAATCAGTCCATTCAGACGTGTTCCACGGTCCTCATCATCAATCATATGAATCTCATCTATTAATACAACGCCCAAATTGGATAGGTTATCTGAATTACCATTCCTCAGCAGGTAATCAATTCCTTCATAGGTTGCAACTACAATATCCGCTTTTGATACATCACTATCCGGTAAATTTAACTCTCCTTTTGCCTTTACACGATTTCGGCCAACTTTAATTGCAACCTTTAAACCTAATTTAGAGTATTTCTTTTTAAAATCACGATATTTCTGATTTGCAAGGGCAACCAAAGGAGTTAAGAAAACAAATTTTTTGCCTTTCAATGCCTGCGTGATTCCTGCAAGCTCACCAACCAAAGTTTTACCGGAACCTGTTGCGCTGACAACCAACAAGTCTTCCCCTTTCAGAAGACCTTCCTTAATGGCCAGATACTGGACCGGCAACAGATTAGTGTTTCCGGAGTCAAGCAAAACCTCCTTGAATTCCTTAGGAATCTTTAACCTTTTCATGTCAACCGGAGGTATGATATGCTTTGACTTTTTTGTCCTATCGAATAATGTCAGCTGTTTATTTTTCAATGGGTCAAAATGAGGGTCTAAAACAGATAATGTTTTTTCTAAACTTTCAGTTTTTTCCAAGGTCTTTTTAAGATTTCTGAAAATTTTTTTATCAAATCCCTGTAGTTTCAATTCCTGCTTAATAGTATCATGAGCACAATCCTTACAGATTAACTGATTGTGATATTTGTAAGAATAGGATGAATTGACAATTGTAATGTTCCCCTCATATGCACAATAATCACAGACTTGAGTTTTCCTAACTTTAATATTGAGGGATTTTAAAAAATTCTCCACATTTTCATCAGGTGTTGCTAAAAACACCGCCTGTGAACGCAATAATTTAATAACCTCTCCTGGAGGAACTAGCTTTTCATTTAAAGTGGAGTTATCCTTAAAATTATAATCTGCTACAAATCTAGAAATAGATAATGAATCTCCTTCATTTGAGAATTTAATATTGCCTACAAACTCAGGCTCCCTTTTATGATTCAGAGCATTCTTTGGCGAACCGATTGGATATAATCTCCACTGTTTTTTTACTTTCTTTAAAACTAGCATTGTTAATATTATGTTTTTAATTGTTAATAAATTTTAAAATATTGATTATTCAATATAATCAAATCTAGTTTCTAGAATAATAATCAATGCAAATGCAATTATTGCAACAATCAGGCATGGTAATAATCCAGATAAGTTAATGCTAACTGAATTTACTATTTCTACAGCAGGAACCTTTAAAGATCCAAGCATTACACCGATAAGAAATGCCATTGTTACTTCTTCATGATTTTTAAGCAAGTAATTCAGTATTTTTGAAAATCCAAGAATGCCTATTAATGCACCAACCACAAAAACAATGATTTCAACGAAATGAAGTTGGTGAAGTGCATTCAACATGTATTTGTACTGCCCCAAAAGCAACAGCAAAAAGGAACCTGAAATACCGGGCAATATCATGGCACAGATTGCAATCATTCCGGAAATGAAAATGACTATTAATGAATGATTTGCAGCTATTGGATTTAAACTTACGAATATATATGTTAAAACAGCACCCAATAACGCAAACAATATGTTTTTCAAGTTGATTTCATTGAGTTTTCTAAATAAGATAACTGCTGAAGCTATAATTAATCCCAGGAAAAATGAATATGTCAAAGCAGTGTGATTGTCCATGCAATAAGTAACTACCTTAGCCAGTGTTAAAAATGCCACTCCAATACCTAAAACCAATGGAATGAAGAATTTGAAATCAATTTCCTCAAGCATCTGATTCCAAAATCCCTTAAAATCTGCTTTTAATAATGGTTTTATGAATCCAAATCTAATATTACTTATTGCTTCTACCAAATGAGCATAAATTCCTGTTATTAATGCTATTGTTCCTCCTGAAACTCCAGGAACAATATCAGCGGATCCCATCAGGACCCCACGGACAAATATTAAAATAGCTTCCTTAACATCAAAACTCAATGTATCACCTATAAAGAATAATTAGATTAATCTATGTTAAATAACTTATTGAAAAAAAGAAAAAGTGAGAATAATTCAAAAGAATTATTCTTTGAATGGTTGTGGGAGTTCGCAAACTCCGCTGTCTTTTGCAAGGTATGCATAAGCAATTGCTGCGCAGATTGCACCAAGGATAGGTCCAACTAAGTATATTGGGAAGTATGCCCAAAGGTTAGCTCCGCCTAAAATCATATCCATTAAGTATGGTCCGAATGTACGTGCAGGGTTAATTGAAGCTCCAGTAAATGCACCTAAAACGACGATTACTGCTGCTACAGTCATACCAATTGATATTCCGGCAAAACCTGGTTCTGCTTTCTTATCGACTGCAACACCCATTACAACCATCATCAAGAAGAAGGTTCCGAGGAACTCTGCAAACATTGCCTGTAAGTAGCTAACACCAAGTCCGGGTGCTGTTGCACCTAGTCCTCCAATAGTTACCGCTGGAGCACCTAGGCATAAGAATAAACAAAGACTTCCTAAACATGCACCGATTACTTGTGCAACTATGTAATATACACTGTCAATTAAATCAATGTTTTTGGTTACAAGCAGTCCAATGGTTACAGCAGGATTCAAGTGTGCACCGGATATCTTACCGAATACATAAATACATATCATCACAGTTAGACCAAATGCCAAAGCTATGGCAATCCAGTCCCCGAGCCCTCCTAAAGGACCGATTCCAGCTACACCAGCCGCATCTGAAATCAATAATGTTACAACAGCTGCACCTGTACCGAAAAATACCAGGAAGAATGTTCCTAATAGTTCTGCAAAGAATTTTTTTCTAATGTTACAAGTCATATTAACTCACCTATACAGCTTCTCTCCATTGACAATATTCATGTTTACCATCCACAAGTGAAGCAGCAGCACAGTTTTTACATCCTCTTACAGGAGATCCTGGTGCTTCTTTATTAAGTGCGATAATGTTGGTCATCATTGTTGCTGTAATTGGTTCTGAGGTTAAAAGACATGGGTAGTCTGCTAATCTCATGAGTGATGAGAATCTTACTGTAATTGCACATGCAGGATATGTGTATCTTTGTGGGTTCATTACAATTTCATTTTCTAAAATTGGGGTTAAGTCCACATCAAAGCCAGCGATTTTAGGAACAATAGCTTCTTTAAGACCTGCTCTGGTTTTTCTTGCTTTACTGATTGCATTGTATCCTCTGTAAATCATGTCCATGAAGTCACAGTTGTGTAACTCGGCGGCTGCACCTCTAGTTGGATATTGTTGTACAAAGTTGTGGAATCTTTTTGAGAATAAATCTACAACCATTGGTGCGTTAAATCCATCTAATTCTAAAATGCATTCAGTTGCACATGCAGATGAACCTGTGGATAATTTAAGCACATCAAATGCTGATTGATAATTGTCTAAGTTATTTTCTAATGTATTTCCAATTACTTCAGCAGTTGCCTGAACAATAGCTAAAGTCACATCATCTTTACACATGTTGTATGTGGATTGACCAATATGGTGTCCAATATCTCCAACACAGTATGCAGGCACGGTTACAATGTTACCGTAATGTACTCCGTCATCCATTGCCGCTTTTACAGCAGAGGTCATTGCTTTTTTATATTTGTTCATGTAATCTCTTACATCAAATGATGAGTGATCTGCATCATCCATTAATGTGCCTTGTCCTTCAATAGGAGTTTTGTAAATCATTTGCAATGCAGCAATTTCCTTTTCAGTCGCTTCAGCAGCAGTTGCGCCGGCTTCAATAGCATTTGCAAATGCATCTCCAACACCATATGAAGTGTTCATACCCCATGATTTTGCAGATAAGATTGCTTGTTTGTGAGCTACAGGAATGTCGGTTTTTTGTAAAATCTGATTTACAACATTACTTGTACTTCCCGGCATCATTGCAAAGTCAACAACACAGGTAGGTCCATAAAATCCACCATATCTTCTAATAGATTCTTTAGAAATAAGAGCTTCAGAATCAGCAATAGCTTGGATGAATTTATCCATACTGTCTGCAAATTCACCGTCTTCTTCGCATAAAATTTCTAAAACTGGAGGAGTTTGAAAATGTTCAATGAATGGATCATCTTCACATTTCAAAGTGTCTGTAATGGAAGATAAAATCTCAAAGTGGTTTTTAACAGATTCTTTGTGTAAGTTAATTACTGATTCTGCTTGGCCGTCAATAGCTTTCATGCCAGCTACCGCATCAGCGTAAGGTTTGGCATCAGTAATTTTAAAGTCGTTGTACCTATTTTCTGATATAACTGCAACGTCAGCTTTTTGAGCTGCCATTGACTCGTTTATCATCTTTTCGTATAACTCTCTCATTTTTATCACCTAGGTAATAAGAGCATTGTAGCATGAATTCATACTAAAGCTACTCTTAGATAATAATAAATTATTCACCATATTATTTAAACATGTTTAAATAATTTTTAAAAAGGAGATATTTGTTAATATATGTTTAAATAATTAAAAAAGAGCTGAATATTATAAAAATTGAAAGTGGATGTAAATAATCCACTATAAAAAATTAAGAAGTTGACTAAACAGCATCAGAACCTCTCTCACCGGTTCTAATCCTTATAACCTCTTCAACATCGGAAACGAATATCTTTCCATCACCAACTTCGCCTGTTCGGGCACTTTCAACGATTACATCAATGATTCTATCCAAATCTTCCTCATTGACGATTACTTCGACTCTGGTTTTTGGAATCAAATCGATGCAATAGCTAGAGCCGCGGTATGATTCCCTAACGCCCATCTGCCTTCCTCTTCCTTTTACAGTAGAGACGTTCATTCCTTCACATCCGGCTGTTAAAAGGGCCAATTTTACATCTTCAAATTTTTCTTCTCGAATGACCGCAATGATTCTTTTCATATTATCACCAAAGTATTTGGCATCATTTGCCAATGTCTTCCACCAATTCTTTAGCATAAGGAGTAATGTTTTCATCAAGCATTCTCTCTAAGAACTGACCGGTATAGGTTCCGGCCTCTGCAACCTCTTCAGGAGTTCCTGTCGCTATTACCTCTCCACCACCATCTCCTCCTTCAGGACCGAGGTCAATGATGTGGTCTGCTGTTTTAATAACATCAAGGTTATGTTCAATTACAACTACAGAATTGCCCGCATCGGTTAATCTAGCCAAAACCTCCAACAGTCTTTTGATATCAGCAAAATGAAGACCTGTTGTTGGCTCATCAAGAATATATAATGTTTTACCAGTGCTGGTTCTTGATAGCTCCTTAGCAAGTTTAATCCTTTGAGCCTCACCACCAGATAATGTTGTTGCAGGCTGGCCTATTTTCATGTAACCCAATCCAACATCATATAATGTTTGAAGCTTTTTAGTGATTTTTGGAATGTTTTCAAAGAATTCCAGTGCCTCTTCAACAGTCATTTCAAGGACTTCATAGATATTCTTGCCTTTGTATCTTATATCCAGAGTCTCCTCATTGTACCTTTTACCTCCGCAGACTTCACATGGCACATAAACATCGGCCAGAAAGTGCATTTCAATTTGTACGATACCGTCACCGGAACATGCCTCACATCTTCCGCCTTTAACGTTGAATGAGAATCTTCCAGGCTTATATCCCCTTGCTTTTGATTCAGGAGTGTTTGCAAACAAATCACGAATATCAGTGAATACTCCAGTATAGGTTGCAGGGTTTGATCTTGGAGTTCTTCCAATCGGCTTTTGGTCAATTGCAATAACCTTATCTATGTTTTCCAGTCCTTCAATTTCATCATATTTGCCTGCAAAAGTGAATTTCCTGGATAATTTGCCTTTAGCACCTTTGTATAAGATTTCATTAATAAGACTACTTTTACCTGAACCGCTCACACCGGTTACACAGGTAAATTTGCCTAATGGGATTTCAACATCAATTTCTTTTAAGTTGTTTTGAGCTGCGCCCCTAATTGTTATGAACTTTCCATTTCCCGGCCTTCTTTCTTTTGGAATATCGATTTTCTTAACTCTTGAAATGTACTGGCCAGTAATTGAATCAGGATTGTTCATTATGTCCAATGGTGTTCCCTGTGCAACGATTTTACCGCCGTGCTCACCTGCGCCTGGACCTATATCGACAACATGGTCGGCCGACAAGATTGTTTCCTCATCGTGTTCAACGACAACTAATGTGTTTCCCAGGTCTTTAAGTCTTTTAAGAGCTTCAATGAGCTTGATGTTATCCCTTTGGTGGAGCCCTATACTTGGCTCATCCAAAATGTACAATACGCCAACCAAACCGGAACCTATTTGAGTTGCCAATCTGATTCTTTGCGCTTCCCCACCTGACAATGTACCTGATGATCTTGACATTGACAAATAATCAAGTCCGACTTCGACTAAAAAGCTTAAACGCTCCTTGATTTCCTTTAAAACTTCCCTTGCAATGAAATTTTCTCTTTCAGTCAATTTCAAATCCTGGAAGAACTGGTATGAATCCTTAATTGCCAAATCACACACGTCAATGATGGATTTTCCTCCTACAGTAACCGCCAAGATTTCAGGCCTTAAACGTTTGCCGTCACAAACGGAACATTTCCTATCAGACATGAATCTTGAAAGATATTTTCTGGAATAGCTTGATTTGGTTTCAAAGTATAGCCTTTGCATCCTTGGAACTACACCTTCAAATTTACGGTTTACCATATAAGACTTGTTTCTTCTTTTAAAAGTGAATGGTATTTTCTCATTGCAGCCGAAAAGAATTATATCCTGATGTTCCTTACTGAGATTCTCAAATGGAGTGTCCATACTAAAATTGAAATGCTTTGATACGGCATCAAGCATCTGGAAATAGTAATTTTCCCTTTTGGCTGAACTTGCCCACGGCACAATAGCGCCTTCACTCAATGTCAATGTCTTATCCGGAACGACCAAATCCGGGTCGATTTCCATCTTGGAACCTATTCCGTTACATTCAGGACATGCCCCCTGAGGAGCATTGAATGAAAACATCCTTGGAGTCAATTCCTCAAAGTTTATTCCACAGTCAACACAGGCAAAGTGTTCTGAGTATTTCTTCTCATATTCCTCGCCATTGTCAAACAAAACAGTAATTAGGCCATCGGTAAATTCTGCTGCAGTTTCCAAAGAATCAACCAATCTTCTTTTAAAATCAACGTCTTTCCTGATTTTTAACCTGTCAACCACAACATCAATATCGTGCCTATAAGTCTTTGCAAGTTCAATATCCTCATCCAAATCACGGATTTCCCCATCAACACGAACCCTTACAAAACCCTTGTTTCTCAAATCGTCAAGGACATCCTTAAACTGGCCTTTCTTATCTCGAACTATTGGAGACAAAATTTGGATTTTAACTCCCTCACCCTCTTCGATTATTGAATCGCCAATTTGACCAATTGTCTGTTGTGAGATTTCCTTTCCACAATTCGGACAATGCGGAATTCCGATTCTTGCATATAATAATCTTAAATAATCATAAATTTCGGTAATTGTACCTACAGTGGATCTTGGGTTTTCCCTTGTTGTCTTTTGGTCTATGGAAATAGCTGGAGACAATCCTTCAATGGACTCCATTTCAGGCTTTTTCATCTGCCCTAGGAATTGCCTTGCATAAGCTGACAGGGACTCTACATATCTACGCTGTCCTTCAGCATATATTGTATCAAAAGCCAATGAAGACTTTCCAGACCCGCTTATACCGGTAATTACAATGAATTCATCACGAGGGACACTGACATCAATATCCTGCAGATTGTGCTCACGTGCACCCTTGATGACAATTTGTTTTTTAGAATCATTAGTCATAAATAATACTCCTTAATATTATTAGATTTATCACTATATAAAATATTTTAGAGAGAGCATTTGATAAGTAAAAAAATTACTTTTCAAAACCTTTTAAGGCATAAAGCTTGTTTCTTAAATCTGCAGCACGTTCAAAGTCAAGTCTTGCAGCCGCATCCTTCATGTCTCTTTCCAAATCCTTAATTAACAAACGAAGCTCATCTTTAGGAATCTTATCAACATCCCTGCCGATGCCCTTGTATTTTTCATCTTCTTCGGCAAGCTTTTCTTTAAGAGTCCTTTGAGTTGATTTAGGAACAATGCCATGAACCTCATTGTATTTCATTTGCAGTTTGCGCCTTTTGAGTGTAGTGTCGTATGCCTTTCTAACTGAATCAGTCATGTCATCCACATACATTATTACGCGGCCGTTGACGTTTCTTGCCGCACGGCCGATTGTTTGTATCAATGATGTTTCGTTTCTTAAGAATCCTTCCTTATCGGCATCTAAAATAGCTACTAAAGACACTTCAGGCAAATCCAAACCCTCCCTTAAGAGGTTTACACCAACCAATACGTCAAATTTTCCACGTCTTAAGTCATTGACAATGTCAATCCTTTCCAAGGTATCGATTTCAGAGTGCATGTACCTCACCTTAACCCCGATTCTTGCATAATAATCGGTCAAATCCTCAGCCATCCTTTTTGTTAAAGTGGTTACCAATACCCTTTCATCCTTTTCTGCAGTTAATCTGACTTCCTTAAGCAAGTCTTCAACCTGGCCCGTTACTGGACGAATCAAAACTTCAGGATCAACCAAACCGGTTGGCCTTATAATCTGTTCAACAACATTTCTTGATTTTGAAAGCTCATACTGTGCAGGTGTTGCCGATACATAGATGACCTGATTGACAGAAGCCTCAAACTCATCAAATCTCAAAGGACGGTTTTCCTTAGCGGACGGAAGCCTGAAACCGTGTTCGACTAAAGTTTCCTTACGTGCACGGTCCCCATTATACATTCCCCTGATTTGAGGAACGGTAACGTGGGATTCATCAATGATTGTTAAAAAATCATCCGGGAAATATTTCAATAGGGAATAAGGCTTTTCACCCCATTCACGTCCGGATAAATGCATGGAATAGTTTTCTACCCCCGGACAATAGCCCATTTCCTGAAGCATTTCGATATCAAAACGGGTCCTTTGCTCCAACCTTTGAGCTTCCAAGACCCTTCCCATAGCATTGAACTCCGCAAGCCTTTCATCCAATTCATTCTTTATTTTAGAAATAGCAATGTCCATCTTGTCCTGGCCGACGACAAAGTGCTTTGCAGGGAAAATCATGTACCTTTGAAGGGATTCCTTCTTTTTTCCTGTGACATTGTCGATCAAACTGATTGCATCAATTTCATCACCGAACAGTTCAATTCTTATTGGAGGAGTTCCATGAACCGGATTGATTTCTATTACATCGCCACGAACTCTGAACTGACCCCTGTCAAATTCAATGTCATTTCGTTCGTATTGCATGAAAACCAAACGGGAAAGAATTTCAGACCTGTCATAAATATCTCCAACTGCAATTCCAAAAGCAAATTCCCCGTAGTCCTCCGGTGAACCGATACCATAGATGCAGCTTACACTGCTTACAACAATAACATCATCTCTTGACAACAATGATTGGGTTGCCGAATGCCTCATTATGTCAATGTCGTCATTGATTGACGCTTCCTTATCGATGAAGGTGTCTGTTCTCGGCACATAGGCCTCAGGCTGATAGTAATCATAATAGCTTACAAAGTACTCGACAGCATTATCCGGGAAAAATTCCTTGAACTCCTCATATAACTGGGCTGCCAAGGTTTTATTGTGTGAAATAACAAGGGTTGGCTTTTGAACCTTTTCAATGACATTGGCCATTGTAAAAGTCTTACCTGAACCTGTTACGCCTAAAAGAGTCTGTTCCTTAACACCATTATTTATGCCCTGAACTAAAGAATTAATGGCTTTTGGTTGATCACCTAATGGTTTATAAGGTGACTTCAGTTTGAATTCCTTCATGATATCAGTTGGTTATTGTAATGTTGAAACTAATATGTATATAGCTTGGAGAACAGCATGGAGTGACCCTCTGGTCTCTTACAATCAGCTCCCCATAACCTTTTAATTGCTTATTTAAATCCTTAATGACATTTGGAACTATTTCAGTGTTGAATATCTTAAGGGAACCTAAAAAAACTGTTTTTGAAGACATGTTCATGACTGATATGTCTTCAACAACATCAGGTTCTGAATATTTAGCTAAAATCTCATTTGATTTATCAACCAATTCCTTTTTGATAGTTTCCTTATCCATATTATTCCCTCAATGCATCTGCTATACTTTTAGCAAGAGATACACGTGAAGTGTCTGAAGATAAACTGTTGGTTCCAATGATCTTGCCTGCGCCTGCGGCATAGATTCTTGTAGCCCCATTATTTGTTAATATTGGATGAACACAACATACATCAACCGCTGAGGCTCCATATTGTTTTAGAATGTTGATGGCATTGACAATAGTTCCTCCGGTTGCAATAATATCGTCAATAATGATTGCGTGCATGCCCTTTACGGAGTCGACATTTACTGTATTTTCACTTTCACTGTCGCATCTCACATCAACAATTTTAGTTTCCACCTTATCAGGTCCTAAACGCACTTTAGTTAAATATGTGCAGTCGCAACCAATGATTTCAGACATTTCCTGTGCAAATCCATAAGCCCCCTTATCAGGAGCAATAATCAAAGGTTTTTCATCGGTTTTTCTAAAGAATTTCTTATCCAAATATTCGGCAATTGCCGGCATTGCAGAGATATTTCTTGCAGGAATGTTGAAAAAGTTCAAAACGCATTCCTCATGAATGTTGAATGTGATGAATTCATCAGCACCTGCTGCTTCAATCAATTCGCAGATAATTTTAGCAGAAATTGTTTCTCCTGGATTGAAACGTTTTTCTTGTCTTGCATAACCCATATATGGAACTACTGCCCTTACTTTCTTAACGCCCAAATCCT
Source organism: Methanobrevibacter sp. (assembly GCF_017539065.1). Classification (GTDB taxonomy): domain Archaea; phylum Methanobacteriota; class Methanobacteria; order Methanobacteriales; family Methanobacteriaceae; genus Methanocatella. Next base: position 24,105 of record NZ_JAFYHP010000029.1, on the reverse strand, counting down.
TAAGATTGGCTATTATAAATAATAATTCCATTAAATTTTCATCTTGAGGATATCCTGTTGACTGAATAACAGTTACTTCGTCTTCAAGTTCCCCATCAATTCTTAAATATCTTTCTCCATCTGGAAATTTCTTTGTTTCAACATAACATAGTTTTTCATCAAGTTCACGGGCAACATGAGCTGCCAAATCTTGAGAAGCTGAACCGCCAATAATCACATTATCACCAAAATATTTATGGAATTATATATGTCTTAATTCATTAAAAAAGTTAAGTATTTATAATATAAAAGTAGTTATAAAATAATCATGGAAAATATTCATATAGTTATTATAGCAGTGATTGCGGTAATTTTTATGTTTTTATTGGCTACAATCAATAGCCCAGTATTAATTATTGCAGAAGATACGGATGAGTATGGTGGTATCGATATGGCTGCTGAATTCAGCATAAAGGGATTCAGTTGGGTGTACCCTGGAAGTTCTCATAATGAATATGGCCAGACTATGCACAACGTTCATTCAGACAGTCCAGATGACCCATATGGTGCTATAAAGCATATTATGGAATACACTTATAACGAGAGCCCATTTTTAATCATCAGCGTAAACAATGCGGCTGCTCAAACAATATTTGGTGGAAGCATTATTAGCGACATCCGTGCAAATGACGGATATTTCGGATATACTGGAAACGCCAATGTCCAAGGATCAATGGCAAGAGGGGATGCAGTGGGCGTTGCTATGCTTGAAGATGGGATAAATGTCCCGATGATTCCAATACAAATATTGCTGGGAAATATTAGATTTATCCCAGTCTAATTCTTTTTTTAATGTACCATAATATAAAATGAGAGCGCCACACCGGCAATAGATATAATCAATTGGATAATACCATGTTTTCTGATAGTTGGATGCCTTGACTGGACTAGATAAAATGGCATGAAAAATCCGAAGAATGCAAATACTCCCGCACGAGTATTTTTTGAAAGCAAACCTACAAAAACTCCTATCCATGAGAAAAAAATAGTGACGATATAAGATATGGCCAATGCCTTTTTATTGATTTTAACGTCTTCAGGTTTGAAGACGATGACGTTTTTACGTTTAAGCCCATCGACCAAGGGAGTGCCGCATTTAGCACAGTAATCATATTCGTCCTGGTTAACAAATCCGCAGTTTTTACATAATCTAGTCATTATTTAAAAATTAATATCTTTTAATATAAATTATTTTTCCAATATCATGGCGATTTCACGGAAGAATTCGCCCAAATAATTTTCATTGGTCAACTCTGAATAATATTTGAAACCCAACTTTTCCAAAACCCTTTTTGACTGAGTATTTTCACATCTATAACTTGCATAGATTTGATCCACATTCAGTTCATTGAATGCCCTGTCAATTAAAACCTGTGATGCCTCACAGGCGTAATTGTTTCCCCAATACTCTTCAGCAATCCAATAGCCCAATTCTGCGGAGCCTTCACCCCACCAGTGATTAGTGTCAGGATGGAATAACAGTCCCACACACCCAATAGGAATGTCTTCATAAACTATAGCATAAGTTTCCCTTTTAGAAAAAACCGTTTTGATAATATTTAGACTGTCTTCAACACTTTGATGAGGAGGCCAGCCTGCAATTGGACCGATATTTGGATTTTTGGCAAAGTGATACAGGCATTCTGCATCAGATTCCTGCCAAGGCCTTAGTGTCAAATTAGTTGTTTTGAAAATCATGAATATACTATGTGTTAAAATCATATAAAATTTACACACAATTTATTAACTATGAAAAACATAACATTAAGTATGAAAGTTAAAGATGGAATAATTGGTTTTATAGTTGGGGATGCATTAGGGGTTCCTGTTGAGTTTAACTCAAGATATGAACTTGAAAAAGACCCTGTTACTGAAATGAGAGAATATGGAACTTATAATAAACCTAAAGGAACCTGGTCTGATGATTCCGCAATGACACTAGCTACAATGCACAGTATTGTACAAAAACAAGGAATTGATTATGAAGATATGATGAAAAAATTTGTAGAATGGCTTGAAGATGGAAAATATATGCAAGACAACTATACATTTGACAGCGGCATAACAACATCCTCTGCAATACGCAGATACGAGTTTGAAAAAATTACCCCCGTACAATGTGGAGGAACCGGCGAGCGTGACAACGGAAACGGATCTCTAATGAGGATTTTGCCGCTTGCATACATAAAAGATATTGATTTTGAAACAATTGAAAACATATCTGCATTAACTCATGGCCATAAAAGATCAAAAATAGCTTGTGTTTTATATGTTGAAATCGCCAAATCCATGCTTGAAAATGATTTGACAATTGAACAACATATTCAGTCAGCTTGTGATAAAATTAAAGAATATTATAAAGATTCCCCTGAATTAAAACATTTTGAAAAAATCTTCAATAATGATTTGGATGACATTAACGGTAAAGGATACGTTATCTATACTTTTGAATGTGTAATCCATTGTCTATTAACTACTGATAATTACAAAGATGCTGTCCTCAAAGCAGTTAATATCGGTGAGGATACAGATACAAATGCTGCAATCTGTGGTGGGTTAGCTGGAATTTATTACGGTTTTGATTCAATCCCTATAGATTGGATAGAACAAATCAATAAGATTGATGAAGTGCTTTCATTATGTGAAAGATACGAGGTGTTTTGTGATGAATATTAGTAAAACTATCAAAAATATTAGGGCTTCATGCAATAATTATGTAGACCCTAACCTGCTTGCATTTATCATTGATGATAATGACCTCATGGGAAGCAACAACATCCTGGAAATTGAAGGATACGACATTGAAGATGATGATTCATATGTTGAAAGACTTATGAAAATACATAAAAGCGAAAACATTTTCCTGCCATTGGGAGTGATGACTTTCATGCCTATCATTAATGAATGCGACCTGTTTTCCAGCGAAGATTATAATCTGCATCTAACCCCAGAAGAATTCGACACCTTTGCTGATGAGGAAGAAAAATTATTTGGGATTTTGATTCCTAAAAACTCAACTGATTATAAAATCGGACAGACAGATACTTGCAGTTGCAGCGTTGACGCCTCATTTGTGGAATTCGAAAAAATAGACGGTGAATTCTGCAAAACAATAGAAAAAATAGTAAAAGAAAAAATAATAGAATAATCCAACTTAGTTAGTAGTTGGATTGTTTAAAGTAGTTTGTGGAACTTTCTCAACAACTTTAGAACCGATGTTTCTCATCTTTTCAATCAATTTATCTTTACTGGATCCACTGATTAAAATGTTTTCTAAAACATCACTTAAAGTTTCAGTCGGAATGATTTCAATCATATCTTCGTATTTCTTCTCAATCATTACATCTTTTAAGTTAGATTTTGGAATCAATACTTTTTTCATTCCAGCTTCTGCGGCTGCTTCGATTTTAGCAGTAGCTCCACCGATAGGCATTACATCCCCACGTACATTTAGTGAACCGGTCAATGCAACAGTCTGGTCAATAGGAATCTCTTCAATTGCAGATATTACCGCAGTTGCAATACTTACACTAGCTGAATCACCTTCCACTCCATCATAAGTTTGAATGAATTGAATGTGAATGTCATAATTGGAAATGTCTTTGTTAGTGTATTTCTTAATTAATGCACTTACGTTTTGAACTGATTCTTGAGCAATTTCACCCAATTTACCTGTAGCGATAATTTGGCCACCGTTTTTGGATTGGGTTGGTGCAGCTTCTGCCGCAATTGGTGATACAATACCGCTTCTATCTCCGATTACTGCAAGTCCATTTATAAGACCAACTCTTCCACCTTCAGAGGACACCATACTGTAGTCTTTTCTTTGTAAGATTGACCTATCCGCGATTTGTTGTTCGAGAGTTCTTGCAAATTTCTTAGCTTCAACAACATGGGCTGCAGTTACGATGTCATCTCCTTTTTCAATAGCCACATCACCTGCAGAACGTACAAGTCCTCCCAGGTCTCTTAATCTTAAGGTCAATGCATTTTGCTTACCTGATCTCCTTTTTGCTTCCATGATGATTTCATCCAATGCATCTGGAGCAAAGTGAGGAATTCTTCCATCATTTTTGACTTCCTGTGCTACGAATTGAACTAATTTTTCTCTGTTTTCAGTAGTATCATCCATATAATCTTTCATGAATACTTCGTAACCATATCCTCTAATTCTTGATCTCATTGCAATGTGCATTCCTTCGAGTACTTGGAGGTTTCCTGATGCAACAAGTACAAAGTCACATGGTACTGCCTGGGATCTTACCATCGCACCACTTGAATTTTCACTTTGGCCTGTGATTGCATATTGCTTTTCTTGCATTGCAGATAATAATTCCTGTTGGGTTTTCATACTCATTGTACCAATTTCGTCAATGTATAAAACTCCCCTGTTAGCTTTGTGAATCATACCTGCTTCCACACGTTCATGTGCAGGAGTGCCTAATCCTCCAGATTGGTATGGGTCGTGGCGCACATCTCCTAATAATGCTCCAGCATGAGCTCCGGTTGCATCCATGAATGGCGCAAAGCGGGACTCTTCATTATTCACTAATAATTTTGGAGACATATTATTGGATTTTGGTTTAATTTGTATTGATATAAGTAAGATTAATGCTGCTGCAATAATTGATTCCAGTAATCTTCCATACATGAATCCTATTACTAGTATTCCTCCAATTGCAAACATGGTAATTATAGTTTTCCTTTCTTCTTGGCCTTTTGCAGAACCTTTTGTTGCTCTTACTATTTTTTTACCTTCCCCCGCAGGGACTGATCTTACTAATGGGTGGTTGTTGTCTTCCATATTAGGATATACTAAAATATCTTGTAGTGTTTCGTGTGGTAAGATTTGTGCCATACCTTTTGCAAGCATTGATTTTCCAACACCAGGATCACCAATTAACAAAACATTCCTTCTTTGCTTTGCTGCTTTTTTAATTGTTTCTATGGACTCTTCATGTCCAATAACTTGATCAATTAACAAAGGTGGGACTTCAATATCTTTTGAACTTTTAATATTATTGTAATCTAACATAGGTTTGGTTTCTTCACCATCACCAGAATCCTTTATTTCTGGTTCAACGATTACTTCAGTAGAATCTTCAATGGATTCTTTTTCTTCAAATTTCATAAACAAACCTCACTTCGTTAAAATTCATCATTAAAAAATTAAGTTTCATATACTATATAAATATTATTTATTATTACAAAATATAAAAAGTTTTCCATTTTAGTAAATAAAAGTTAGTAAAATAAATCCTGCCTCGATTTACCTTAAAAACAAATTATCAAATCGCGACAATAATCATAATTTATATCAATAAAATTTAAACTATAATACAAAACTAATTATCCATAAAAATATAGTTAAATTCAATGATTGATTAAATAGATTGCCATAAACATGAGATAGATAATAATATATATTACTGATTTAATATAGTATATTACAAAATAAATTTTCAATGATTTATTCTTGTTAATCGAAGTTTGCTGGTATGATTTAACATCAGTCAATTAATATTTTTTACAATATTATAAACCCCAGATGTAACCTAAATCATACCTCAAATACGATTAAATTAAACTCATTTTTAAATTATTTATAACATTAGTTCAATATATCTTATCATGACAAAATGTATCATGGTTCAGGGAACATCATCCAATGCCGGAAAAAGTATGCTCGTAGCCGCATTATGTAGAATTTATAAAAATAGAGGATATAAAGTAGCTCCTTTTAAATCCCAAAACATGTCCTTAAACTCCTACACCACAAAAGAAAATGGAGAAATTGGAATAGCTCAAATGCTACAGGCAGAAGCCGCAATGGTTGAACCAAGCATACATATGAATCCAATTTTACTTAAACCAAAAGGAGATTTTACTTCCAATGTTATCATCCAAGGAAAATCAATTGGAGATATGAATTTTTATGATTACCAGCACAAATACCACGACACCGCATTAAAGGCAATTCGTGAAAGTTTTGAAATATTGTCTAATGAATATGAGGTTATAATTATTGAAGGCGCAGGTTCTCCGGCCGAAATCAATATGAGGAAACAGGACATTGCAAATATGGAAATTGCCCACATGGCAGATGCCAATGTAATTCTAATAGCTGATATTGAAATGGGAGGAGTGTTTGCGGCAATCGCAGGAACTTACGTCCTTTTAGATGATTATGACCGATCAAGGCTAAAAGCCACTGTAATTAATAAATTCAGAGGCAATTTAGATATTCTAAAACCTGGGCTTGACAGAATTGAAGAGATAACTGGCGAACCTGTTTTAGGAGTCTTGCCTTACGATGAAACATTGAAGTTGCCTGAAGAGGATTCCGCATCCTTGACCACACATGTCTTTGCAGAGGACAAAGACATAAGCATCGGAGTCATCAGGCTTCCGAAAATAGCCAACTTCACCGATATAGATCCTTTTGAATATGAAGAGGATGTCGCCCTTAAGATGATAGGAATCAACGATGAAATTGGAGATGTTGATGCAATAATCATTCCAGGAACACGTAACTCAACAGAAGACATGTATGCGCTTCGCGAAAGCGGTTTGGCAGAGCAAATCATTGAAAAATCATCTGAAATTCCAATAGTTGGAATTTGTGGAGGTCTGCAAATCTTAGGCAATGTCATTCATGATGATGAAAAACGTGAATCAAAACATGGTACAATCGAAGGTTTAGGCCTTTTAGACATTGAATCTAGTTTTTCAAGAGAAGGCAAAATTGTTACTCAATCTGTTGCTGCAATACCTGACAATTTAGAAGGCATTGCCGGCGAAATGTTTAAAGACATCATTGGTGAAGAAGTGACCGGTTATGAAATCCATGAAGGAACAACTGAACTTTTAGCTTCATCCAGATTACTAAATATTAAAAAAGGCCAAGGAAACAACGAAGACGGCAAAATTGATGGAGCGTCATCAGGAAATATCTTTGCAACATACTTCCATGGAATATTCCACAATTATAACTTTAGAAGAGAGTTCTTAAACTACATAAGAGTTAAGAAAGGTCTTGAAGCAAAATATGGTGAGGATCCATACGAAACTCAAAAAGACTACTCATTAAACAGACTTGCTGAAATTGTGGAAGAGCACATTGATATGGACATTATTGATAAATTACTATTTGGATAGAAAAACCGTATTATTTAAAAACTTTAAAAAACATATTAATATTATCAAATTTTTGGAGATTCAAAAAATGATTTTAGATGTAAAAGCAACTAATAAAAAATCCGGTGAAGTAATTTCATTCGCATTAGAAGGTAACTCAGACGAAGGATTCTTATATGAAGGAACCCACATGCAAGAAGTAACTGATAATAAAATCAGAGAAGTTTGTAACGGTTTAATCTTACTCGGTTCCCCAATTTACACCATTAAATCTGGTGAAACTGAAACTATTGAAAACATGACTTTTGTTACTGAAGTTACAGCAGAATAATTCTGCTTACTCTTTTTTATTTTACTTTTTACCATAATCTAGTTTGATTATCAATATAGCTAGGTTCAACTATTTCTTTTACAGTGCTTTCATTATCAACATTACCAATCAGAAGCGGTGAATCAGGATTATGCAGCTTCTGATTCCTTTTGACTAGATTTAATGAGTAATTTGCATAAAAGTATAGAAATTATCTACCTCAAATTTAAAACTTGTTTAGTATAATACGAACAAACAATACCTAAAAAGTATACGAATTATCCATTACTTTTTTTGAATATGTTCGAATATATCAAACAAATATTACTTACCAAATGCTCTTACAAAAATGGATATAATTATAATTAACATATATAAAACCAATAATATAATTTTTAAATTAAAGCAAGGAGGAAACATATGCCAGAATTCAAACTTATTGAAAAGTTATTATACAAAAGTGAACAGAACAACATAGAAGCTGAATTTTTAATAGGAAACGAAACCCTATGGGCGAGTCAAAAAGTTGTAGCAGAGATTTTTGGAACCAGTTCTCAAAATATATCAAAGCATTTCATTAAAATAATCGAAGATGAAGAGTTAGAAGAAAACGAAGTATCCATATCCTCTAAAAAGTTGTTTGAAAACCAAAATGAGTTTATCAACTCAGAGTTGATAAACTCTAAAAAAGGCGGAAGACCACAAAAATGGTATAATCTTGATGCAATCATATCAATAGGATATAGAATCAACAGTAAAGAAGCAACCCAGTTTCGTCGCTGGGCCAATAAAATTTTAAAGGAATATATGGTGAAAGGATTTGTCGTAGATAAAGAACTTCTGAAAAAAGGTGGAAGATTTACAGAGGACTATTTCGATGAATTATTAGAAACAATACGTGAAATAAGGGCTTCAGAGAGAAGATTCAATCAAAAAATCACAGATATTTATGCAACAAGCTTTGATTATGACAAAAATGCAGATATCACAAAAGAATTCTTTGCTACAGTACAGAACAAACTGATATATGCAATAAGCAACAATACTGCTGCCGAAATCATAGAAACACGAAGCGATATTGAAAAAACCCATATGGGATTGACAACTTGGAAAAAAGCACCAAATGGAAAAATACTCCAAAGTGATGTAGTCATATCAAAAAATTATTTAAATCAGAACGAATTATCTAGATTAAACAGTTTAGTGGAAGGTTTTTTAAATTTAGCTGAATCACGTGCTGAAGATAGAATCCCAATGGGAATGAAGGATTGGAAGGAACTACTGGATGATTACCTTAAACTTCGAAGACTGCCAATTTTAGTTGGTAAGGGTAAAATCTCAGCCGAAGAAGCTAGAGAACATGTGCTTGAAAAATATGAAAAATTCCGAGTTTTACAAGATAAGAACTTCATTTCTGACTTTGATCAAATGATTTTAGATATCAAACGACTCGAGGAGAAATAAATAATACATATTCAATAGAGCATGTTTCAAAAAGAGCATTTAAAGTAATTTTTGTTGTGTATCAATATAGCTAGGCTCAGAAATCTCCTTTACAACATCACTCTCTTTAACATTCCAATTAATAGTGGAGAATCTGGATCATGAAGCTTGAAATTCCTTTTAACCAGATTTGTAGAATAATTTGCATAACAATAATTGTTAGAACTCATTTTTCAATAAATAATTAATAATCTAAAAAAAACAACACAATCATCGAAAAAAAGAACTGTAAAAAAATGTTATTTAATGTCTTATTGTAGAGATAAATCCCACAATATTCTCACAGACATTAAATACATCACACCTAATAGAGGTTAACTTTAAAATTAACTCTCTTGTGTAAATAATTTATGGAATATCATATATAAACTTAATTATTTTATAAAATGGCAATTAAATAGTGGACATCTAAGGGAAAAAATCTCCAGAAAACGTGAATGTTTTCAAAAGACTATCATCGATAATTGATTTATATTTAATTGCCTAAAACGAAGGTGAAAATATGAATTATTATCTCAAATTGCCATTATAGTCATTAATAACTTTAATAATTGAAAGAATATTAAAACTATATGATACAATTATGAAGATAATAATCTCCATTACTTATCACCCCCTTTAGGTGTGATGAGGGATTACCATAACAGTTGTGAGAAAAACTGCAATGATTAGCAAATAAATATAATAAGTTAAAAATCATATTTATCTACCTCCCAACACATTTTATATTGGAGATTTTTTAACTGAATATATATAGTTTAATCAAAAATTTAAAGCTTGTTGAAGCCACTTCGTAAAATTGTAGTGAGAAAAACATCCCCTATATAGTTTACGGTGAAATTAAAATTCAAAAATAAAAAATAATTATATTAATTTAGTTTGCCCATCAATGAAACTTGGTTCTGAAATTTCTTTTACAACATCACTATCCTTAACATTACCAATTAAAAGAGGTGAATCTAGATTATGCAACTTCTGATTCATTTTAACAAGCTTTGTGGAATAATTTGCATAACAATACCTGCAGCCATGCATGCAAGTGTTATATGCTCCAATATCCCTTCCAAATATACAATCACATTCGCGGATTTCATATTTTCCTTTAGGAATCTTAAGATTTTTTCCGATGGCATTTTCTATAACTTTTGTAGTCATGCACCCTGATGAATCAAACCCAAACTGGTCAAGCAATGTTCCCTCAACACATGTTTTCATTTTAATATCATATTTACTAGCAATTTTTGCAAATTCTTCACCAATGACCAATTTTTCTTGTGTTGTAACTTCTTTTACCTCAGGAAAATTTTTTAAAACTTTTTGATACAGATCAATGAAACTGATAGTGCAATCATTTGTATATGTTGACAATCGTGAGGCGAATTCCTCAAATTTTTCAATATGAAAATCTAGAGAATATTTTTCTGTAATAAAAATAGGATCATATCTCCAAGAAACCTTATTAACCCCTAATGAGTCAGATAGTTGTTTAAATGATTTAATCACATTTTTATAATTAGGAACATTGACTTCAATATCCCTGCCATAGGGAGTGATTGTTACAAACCAGAATTGTCTGAATTGTGAGAGTTTATCTAAATTGTTCAATAAGGGTTTTGGGTTTTTAGTGCAAAAACATAAACAATCAATGATTCTAGAATCTAAAGGATATTTATAAATATCGTTATTATACGGATTTTTAGAGCAAACAAATCCTTCCTCAATTCTGTTTAAGAGCCACTTTGAGTAAAAAGCAGGAATATCTGTTCTTGAACCAGTATTGATTATCATAAAAAAAGAAAAAGTAAAAGAGACCTATAAGTCTCTTCCAAAAATGTGTACAGCTGCAGTACCGCCGGTACCTCCAATGTTGTGAGTCATACCGATTTCTGCACCTTCTACTTGACGTGCTCCAGCTTCTCCTCTAAGTTGCCATACGATTTCAGCAGCTTGAGCAATACCGGTAGCGCCTAATGGGTGTCCACGTGCTTTAAGACCACCTGATGAGTTGATTGGGAAATCACCATCGATTTCAGTTTGACCTTCTTCAATAGCTATTCCTCCTTTACCCTTTTCAGCGAATCCTAAGTCTTCAACTGCCAATAATCCATTAATGGAGAAACAGTCGTGCACTTCAGTAACGTCAATGTCCTTGCATGTAACTCCTGCCATTTCATAAGCTTTTCTGGAAGCCACTTTTGTAGATTCAATGGTAGTGATATCTTTTCTATCGTGTAAAGTTAAAGTTCCAGAAGCTTGTGCAGAAGCCTTTACATAAATTGGAGTGTCAGTGTACTTTTTAGCATCTTCAGCAGGCACCATTACAACTGCCGCTGCCCCGTCACTTACTGGAGAACAGTCCAATAATGTTAATGGGTCTGCAACCATTGTAGAGTTGATTACCTTATCTACACTAATTTCAAATGGGAATTGTGCATTTGGATTTTTGGATGCATTTTTGTGGTTCACTACGGAAAACTGTGCTAACTGTTCACGTGTAGTGCCATATTCATGCATGTGTCTTTTTGCAATCATTGCATATAATGATGGGAAAGTAGCACCTTGTTGAGCTTCCCATTCCTGATCTGATGCGGTAGCAATAGCTGGAGTAGCATCTACTACATCAGTCATCTTTTCAACACCTGCAGAAATTACAACATCATGGAAACCTGATGCAACCGCCATGATACCTTGTCTTAATGCCAATCCACCTGATGCACAAGCAGCTTCAACTCTTGTGGTTGGAACAGGATTAAGACCTACATGGTCAGAAATAAGTGCTGCAATGTGTTCTTGTTGTACAAATAGTCCAGAGGACATGTTTCCAACAAACATTGCTTCAATATCATTACCGTCAATGTCAGCATCCACTAAAGCCTTTACACCCGCTTCAGCAATTAAATCTCTGAATGATGAATCCCATAATTCACCAAATTTTGTTTGTGAAACTCCGATAATCGCAACATCTCTCATTTTTAAGCCCCCTTACATTTTGATTTTACCTTTATATTTAGCATAAACAGCATAATCGACATAAGTCTTTTGGTCAATGATGCTTTGTGTTTTTGGAGCTAATTCTCTTCTTTCAACAATTTCATCTTTAACGGTTATTGTGAAACCGTCACTTCCAGCACCTGAACCGTATGAAATAACAAATATGTTATCTCCAGGCTCTGCAACATCCAAAATATTGGATAATGCTAAAGGTACAGCACCGGAATATGTGTTTCCAATATTTGGAGTCAATAAACCTTGTTTAATTTGATCATCACTAAATCCTAATTTTTTACCTGCCCTCAAGTAAAATTTACCGTTAGGCTGGTGGAAACATGCATAATCGTAATCTTCAGGTTTTGAGTCAGTTTCTTCAAATAACATTTTTGCTGCACTCAAAACATGTTTAAAGTAAGCAGGTTCACCTGTGAAACGTCCACCGTGAGATGGGTAGTCTTGACCTTCCCTTCTGTAGAAATCAGGAGTGTCTGTTGTAAAACTGCATGTATGGTTAATATCAGCTATTGTATTTTCCTTACCGATAATATAAGCCGCACCACCTGCAGATGCAGTGTATTCCAAAGCATCACCAGGAGCTCCTTGTGATGTATCAGCACCAATTGCCAATGCATATTCTACCATTCCAGATTCTACAAGACCCATTGACATTTGTATGCCTGCTGTTCCTGCTTTACAAGCAAATTCCAAATCAGCTGCAGTTAACTTTGGAGTTGCGCAAACCGCTTCAGCTACAATGGAAGCAGTTGGTTTTACTGCATATGGATGTGATTCGGAACCAACATAAACGGCACCAATTTTTGATGGATCAATCTGAGCTCTTGCAAGTGCATATCTTGCAGCAGTAACTGCAATAGTTGCAGTATCCTCATCAGGAGAAGGTACGGATTTTTCATTAACAACTAATCCTCTTGATAAAGCTACAGGGTCATCCCCCCATACCTTAGCAATCTCTTCTACCTTTATTCTATATGATGGCACATGTGCCCCATATCCTACTATTCCTACCATTAAATCACCTTAAATTATAATCTTAACGTAATTAAAAATTAATTTAATTATTTATATTATATTCTTATTATTATATAAAAGTAACTAAAATAGCTCATTTTTTAAACAAAAAAAGAATTTTAAAAAAAAAATATTAAAACAAGATGCAGTCGCCGGGATTCGAACCCGGGTTGTAGGCTTGGAAGGCCCAAGTAATAACCAGACTATACCACGACTGCATATAAAAAAATGCGGCGTCCGGGATTTGAACCCGGGTCGCTAACGTGGCAGGCTAGAGTCTTAACCAGGCTGGACTAACACCGCATAAAAACTAACAACAACTAAACATATGTTTTAATAATATATAAAGGTTTCGCCATAATGATAAATATGAGTGAAAATTAGATTTTTACGGCAGTAATACAAATCCAATCATTTTCTTCATTGATATAGGCTTTAAAATCCTTGAAACCGGTTTTTTCCAATGATTCTTTTAAAACATCTTCTGAATATATTTTCATATCCAATAGTTCTACTAAATCATCATATTTTTCCATTTCTCCTTCTCTATAAACTGCTTCATTGCAGAAAAAGACTAATCCTCCTTTTTTTAGAACCCTATTAACTTCCTTTAAATCATTGATAAAGTCCGGCCAAAAATAAATTGTTTCAAATCCAGTTACAATATCAAAAGTTTCATCGTAAAATGGCATTTCAGAAACGGATCCCTGCAATACATTAACAATTCCTCTATCAATAGCTTCTTTGTTTAATTCGATTGATTTTTCAACACTGACATCAGAATAATCTATTCCAACAACTCTTCCCTCATCGGAAATCTGTTCTGCAAACCTTTCAATGTTTCTTCCACCGCCACATCCAATATCTAGAATTTTGTTATCCTTTTCGATTTCAAAATGGGTTACTCCCCATTGTGCCATTGATTCGTGAGATTTATTCATTCTATCAAGGATTTGATGACCTAGCTCCCCTTCCGGTTTTCTTGCGTTTTTAATTAATTCCTTATTTTCAATATGATGACCTGTATTTACTTTATCATTATCGCTCATAGTATCACTTTTTCATTCCCTTACGGGTTTTTATGGCTTGTCCAGTTTCAAACTGCTCTATTTCACAGGCGCCCAGCAATGCTTTTCCATAAGCCAATAATTTATCTTCTTCATTTACAATTAAAACTTCATCTTTTGCACGGATGTTTTCGTCACAATCTACGACAAATTTGCAAAATACACTTTTTCCATCCAATGCAAATGGTTCTGAGTCTTTATTTACAACAACTCTATTTTGCGGATAAGGCATGGCATTGTGAAGTCTTTTTGCACCTTCTTTTGATAAGATTAAATAAGAATCAGAGGCCCTCATATTTACAATCAAAACTTTGCCATCGTAAATATGTCTGATTTTACCTGTTTTTTTACTTTTTTCGATGTTGATATTTCCTGTAAATAATGCTTCTCCGGCTCCAACTCCAAATTGATAATCGGCAATTGCTTTAACTTTTTTAACATCATCTTTTTGATATCTTATCTCATCAGAACTGCATCTATTATAAAGGCCAATTTCCAGGTCTTTAATTATTTTCGAATGGATTAAAACTTGTTCATAATACTCTACAAATTCATTAATGAAATCTTCAATGAATTCAATGCTGTCCACATCGCGAGTTTTAGGAGCGTCATTTTGGCTTAATGGATAGACTTCATCGATTTCCAATGGTATTAATCCGAACGGTATGTCTAAAACCATAAAATCAGTATTTTCTAAATCCAATTCCTGTTCAGAACCATATATATAGAATTCGCCAAGTTTTCCTGAGATAAATTTAGAGTAAGGTTTTTTTGTTGGAGGCAAAATCACTAAATCACGTTTTTTAGGCATTTCACGTAATTTTTGCATATGCCTCAATACTTCCGGTCTGCATAATGATTCCGGACCTGTGTAGAAAAATGCTGATTTCTTACTTCTAGGTTCATATTTTTCCAAATCGCTGGAATAATTCCCAAGTTGTCTTTGAGCTTCCAGGAGTGCTGGGTGAGCACGGCATCTTTCTTCAACAAGCTCCATCAAATTCCCATCATAAATTGCCTGCCTAATTAATCTTAACTCCGCAAATGAAACATGCAAATTATGTTGAGCTATTAAATCACGTCTTTGCTCTTTAGGCATTGCCCTTAAATCATCGGGAGTGTATTTAGTGCACACTTCACAAGAACATGGCATTTCCTGCAGGTTTTCTAATTTAAATGTTCCTCTTGTTGATAAAAGCCTGTCATCTTCTGCATACAAGATATATGCTGCTGAGTCAAATAAATCACAACCCATTGCAACACATAATGCAAATATCATAGGGTGTCCTGCGCCCATTAGATGACGAGGAACTGTATCTGACAGTTCTTTCATTGAGTTCATCACAACATCAACAAGATCTTTATAATGATATGATTCCATTAATGGAACAACTGCTCCGATTGGATACAAATCGGCATCTAAAGCGGATAATTCTTTTGCACATTCCCGTCTTAAATCAAGGAATGTGGATCCCTGCACTACAGAATTTAATAACATTTCCATATTCTGTTCTTTTTTATATTCTATTGCTTCACGGGCCCTTTCAAGAGTGATTTTCATGTCACTTTCTGCCTTTTCCCTGTCAACAAATGGGGCAGTCGGAATATCTAAACTTGTTCCGATATCTGTTTTAATTAATTCTTGGAACTCGATAACCTCTTTATTTGTTATTTCCACATCTCCATAGACAGACAATTGAAATGACCCTGAATCTGTCATGATAGGTCCATCGAAGTTAATTAACTTATGTAATCCTTCATCAATAGCTTTTTGTTTTAAGTCAGGATCTTTATAAATCAAATAAGCATTGGTTATTACAATATCCGCACCGTATTTACTTACATCCAAAGCTTGTTTTCTGGGATGAATAACCGGCATTAATGCAGGAGTTTTTACGTCTCCATGTTTGGTTTTTAAAACACCAACACGTCCTTTTCCATCTTTTGCTTTAATCTCGAACATTTATTTTACCTTACTACAATTCTTTAAAATAACATTTAAATTAGAAATTATATAAATTTTGCTCATCAAAGACTTTAAAAATGATAAAAACATGTAAATTAATTATTATTAAGAAAGATTGCATTAAAAAAAATCTAATAAACAAATTATATTTCTAAACTAATACTATTAATTAAAATAATCAAGTATTTAAAGTTTTAGAAACTAAACTATCACCTAGATAAAATGAGTTATGAAAATAGTGCTAGAATAATTAATGATGACATATTCGATTTGATAAATGAAACTTTTGCTAAGGAAAAAAGTAGTCGAAATAATGAATACAGACTAAATTTTTTTGACACTTATAACGATTACTTTGTTTTAACCGATGATGGATCTTATTCTATTAACTCAAAAGAAATAAACAACAAAGTTGAAACATTACATACATCTACCGGTGCAATAAGTGAGTCATTTGAGAAGTTTATCAAACCGATGAAATTTGATTATTCAAAAGACATCGCCATTTTAGACATATGTGCCGGACTGGGCTATAACTCATCAGCGGCAATAGCTGACTTCATGAAAAATTCAACCGCCAATCTGACAATAGACATGGTTGAAATATCAAAAGCAACATTTGCCTGCGGACTCTTAGTACCCTCACCAATCCCAGAACATGACATTACCAAAAAAGCCATTGAGGATGAGCTGATTGCACAGGATTATGCGACTTTAAGTTTAGAAACTGCGGAAATTCCTAAAAATATTAATATTAATGTATTTATTGAAGACGCCAGACAAACTGTACAAAACCTTAAAGACAATACTTATGATGCAATATTCTTAGACCCGTTCAGCCAGAATATGGCTCCAGAATTGTTTTCAGTTGAATTCTTCAAAGAATTCAGACGAGTGATTAAGGATGACGGGATAGTTGCAACATACACCTCATCAGCACCTGTCAGAGAAGGATTCATTGAAGCTGACTTTTACATCGGATTGGGACCTATATTTGGAAGAATGCAAGGGGGAACATTGGCCAGTCCAAATCCGGAAATGCTTGATTGGGCTTTGCCGAAAAACGATGAAATAAGGATAGCCCTATCAGACGTAGGAATTCCGTTTAGGGATCCCGGTTTAAACAGTTCCAGTGAATTAATACTGGATACAAGAACCGAAGAAAGACACAATGCAAGACACAACACAAAAATTTCCTCGGCTGTCAAAACACCGATATTCCTAGGCCAGGAAATGGATGATGAAAAACTAAAAAGACGTGTGGAACGCAATCTTGCAAAAATGAATATCCCTTCAACAACTTCCCCTGAAGCAAATTATATTGTAGAAGTTGAAAACGATTACGCAGAAAGGCAGAATTCAGAAAACAATTCAACAAACAGAATTCTAAAAATGAAAAAAAGATTAAAAAAAGTTAAGATGGGAAATTATATTCGCACATAATTTCCGCTTTTAAGTATATATGCTATATCTTTTGAAGATTTTTCAGGCCCGGATATGACTTTTAGGTACATTGGATTTGAATTAATGTGTTCTTTACCGAATATTGAGAAATCAGCGTCACAATCTTTACAGAAGATAGTACCTTCAACACTTCCACCTTCCTTGTTACCAGTCGCCGGGAAAACACCCCAATTGGAGGTTTCATCTCCAGCCCAAAAGATACCCCAATACAGATTATGACCATGGCAATGAGGACAAGTTCTTTCAAATTCCACCATATAGAAACTATAACCATACTTTGATAATTCCCCTGATGCAGATGGCCTGCCTATAGCCAAAATTGTCAATCCGTCTTCAGAAACACCATACTTATCATATGATATTCCCATACGGTCGTTAACAATGGTAATCTTCTTGGTTATTGTATAACCTGTATCCAAATCTTTACAAACAACATTATACTTTCCGACAGGCAATTTGAATTTGACAGTTGCAATACCTTTGGAATTGGTTTTGACCTTGTGAACTTGGCCATTGAGTGTTATTTGCATATATGTCTTTTTAGCCACATTTCCGTTCTGTTTATATAAAGTAACCTGATATGCTGAAGCTTCATTGGCTATTGCCCCAATGTTATACGCTTTAATCGAAGCTAATTTCACATAAACCTTTTTGCTTACGGAATATTTAGTAAATGGGTCCACTGATCTGAAAACATAGGTTCCTTTTGGCAGCTTGAATTTGAGAGTTGCAACACCGTTGGAATCCGTTTTAACTTTTTTCCTAGCCCCATCGATATATATGTACATCTTTTTATTTTTTGCCAATTTTCCATTTGGTTTATGTAATGTTACTTTAAATTTGGATTTGACATCAGTGAAAACCTTCATGGACTTGGCGGATAATGGTGCCAATACTGTAATAGTTTTAGTTTTCTTTTCGCCTGTTTTTGGATTAATCACTTTTATTTTATAAGTTCCAGGTTGAGATAAAATCTTTAAGGAAGCAACACCCTTGGAATTTGTCTTTTTATGATAGGTAATTCCTTTAATTTTAAATGTGATGTATTCTTTCTTGAGGACTTTACCGTTTGACTTGAAGAATTGGGCTTTGAACTTTTTTGAACCCAAATAATACTTATTAAGATTATATGCACTAATTGATGATTTGACGGTTATCTTATTAGAAACCTGATATCCATTAGGATGAATTGCATATACTACATAATCTCCAGCTTTTAAATCAATAGCAAGACTGGCCACACCATTATTATCCGTTTTTTGCGTATATGTAACTCCATTTAATTTAAATTTGACCTCAGTATTTTTTAATGGACTGCCTTTTGAGTTTAAAAAAGTGGCAGTATATTTTTTTGAACCTTTATATGGTTTAGTAACATCACCCGCCTTAATTACAGGCAATACCTTAATCTTATTAGTTGTAGTAATGTTGCCAAAAATAGCTGAGATTGTATAAGTGTTCGGTTTCAAATCTAAAACAAGGGAAGCTTTACCTGAAGAGTCGGTAGTTCTTTCATAACTTGCTCCGTTAAGCTTCAATGTGATCTTTGCACCGTTTACGGGAACAGTTCCATTGCGCAATATTACACTGTAACTTGAACCGCCCTTATAATACATAGTTACATCATTACCAGTCAATGAATATTGATTTTCACCGGCAGTTAATGTGCCGTTGTCTTCATTAGCCTGATAAGCTGAACTTTCACTGGTGGATAGAATTTCCATGTCTCCCGATGGAGGTTCCTCATCCACATCACTAGTAATCATGTCATCAGTTGAGTTTGTATCAGCAGCGACAGCTGCAGATAGGGACAACATAAAAACTAGCGTAATTAAAATTAAACTAATTTTTTTATTAAACATACGTTAACCCCATTTAACATTTGTTTATAATAAAGTGTTAATAGTTTAATGTATAAAAAGCTTTTGATTTCTAAAAAAAGCACAAATAAGTTAAATTTTGAATAAATAAGTCAAAAAAAGTTAATAATCACTATAAAAAGGTTAAATTGATTGAAATTGATATCAAAAGACAAGAGTAATTTAAAATTGACATATTTTACAAAGCTATTATTTAAAATCCACCTAACCTGCTGAAATATCAGGATAATTAGTTTTGACAAATTCAATAGCTTAAAAAATTAAATAACTGAAATATATTAAATAAATATAAAAAAAATAGATTTTAATAGCTAAAATGAAATTTAAGCTAATAAAAAAGATTATTCAACAGTAACACATTTTGCTAAATTTTTAGGCTTATCCGGGTCATGCCCTTTCTCAAGAGTAATGTAATAAGCTATCAATTGCAACGGCACAATATAAACCAATGGAGCAATGATTTCTTTTACATCACCATTAATTGCAATTATGTCATCTGCCTTGGCTTTTAGAGATTCATCATTAACTGAACCGATAGCCAAAACATTAGCTCCTCTAGATTTTACTTCCTCTAAATTACTCATTGTTTTTTTATAATTGTCTCCAGGAGGAATTACAACAACAACAGGAATTCCCTCATCAATTAAAGCTAAAGGACCGTGTTTTAGTTCGCCCGCTGCATAACCTTCCCCATGAATGTAAGTAATTTCCTTAAGTTTTAAAGCGCCTTCAAGTGCAGTAGGGTATGAGTAACCTCTTCCCAAATAGAAGAAATCACGTGCATAATTATATCTTTTTGATAAATCCTTAATCAAGTCAACACTTTCTAATGTTTCATCAATGAATTCAGGTACCTTTTCAAGCTCTTTTAAAAGTTCAACATTTTTAGATATTAATGCCGCCAACAAATAAATTGCAGTTAACTGAGCAACATAAGTTTTAGTTGCTGCAACCCCTATTTCAGGACCTGCTTGAGTTTGAATTACATATTTTGCTCTTCGAGTAATTGATGAACCTGCAACATTAACAATACCCAATGTCTTTGAAGTTTCATTAGCTACATCCAATGCTTTAAGAGAATCGGCAGTTTCACCAGATTGAGATATGAAAATAACTAATGTTTTATCATTTAAAGTATTCGCTGAATATTTAAATTCTGAAGCGAGAATAACATCAGTAGGAATGCCTGCAAGAGATTCAATTAAATATTTACCGGTTAAGGATGCATGGTAAGAAGTTCCGCAAGCTACAAAACATATTCTTTGAATATCGCCCACATCACCAATAATTTCTTGAATATTGTCCTTTTGAGTTAGAGTATTCCTCACAGCAATTGCCTGCTCATTGATTTCCTTAATCATGAAATGATCATAACCTTCTTTTTCAGCCATCTCAGGTGTCCAATTAATAGTGTCAATCTCTTTATTGACCACATTATCAAATTCATCATGAACAACGACACCATCCCTGTCTATAATAACGATTTCTCCTCTTTCCGGATAAATTATATCGCGAGCATATTTTAGGATAGCTGGAGAATCTGAAGCAAGATAATAGCCGTCTTCACCAATTCCAACAATTAAAGGTGAGTCTTTACGTGTTGCAACAATTTTATCAGGTTCATTGACACTAATGGCAGCTATTGCATAAGCTCCTTCAATCACATCAATTGTTTTTCTGACAGCATGCTCCAAATCAAATTTTTCATCCATAAATTTTTGAATTAAATGTGGAATTACTTCAGTATCAGTATCTGATTTAAAAACATGACCTTCAAGGATTAATTTTTCTTTAATTTCCAAATAATTTTCAATAATACCATTATGGACAACAGCTACATGATTATCCTCATCAACATGAGGATGTGAATTTAATTTTGATGGGTCACCATGTGTAGCCCATCTAACATGAGCTATACCAAAGTTTCCAGGCATGTCAGTAAGGTTTAATTTCTTATCCACCTCAACAATTTTACCCTTATCTTTTTTAATGAAGAGTTTATCATCACTGAAAGTTGCTAAACCTATTGAATCATATCCTCTGTATTCTAATTTGGATATGCAATCAAATAGAATGGGTGCTACATCCCCATCCTCCTTTAATATGCATCCTACAATTCCGCACATGCTATTCACCTTTGATAATCATAAATATCCTTATACATTTTTACAACATCCCCAATGATCATGATTGCTGGAGTGTTGATTTCTTTATCTGAAATATCCTCCAATGTGCCGAATACAAGATTTTCATCAGGTAATGTTCCGCTCTCAACAACACAAACCGGTGTGTCAGGTGACCGATATTTCATTATTTCTGAAGTATTTTCTTTGATATTTCCAATACCCATCAATATTATTAAAGTATCAGCAGTATAATCCCAATGAACTTGGCTTTCGGCCTTTGTCGGGTCTTCATGACCAGTCACTATTGTAACTGATGTGGCTACTGCCCTGTGAGTTACCGGTAGTCCAAGAGAAGTTGGTGCTCCAATAGCTGAAGTTACACCTGGAATTACTTCAAATTTGATATCATGTTCCATCAAAGCCAATATCTCTTCTCCACCACGACCAAAGACAAAAGGGTCTCCGCCTTTAAGTCTTACAACATTTTCATGATTTTGAGCCTGTTCAATGATTAACTCATTAATTTCATCCTGAGTTTTATAATGCTCGCCCGCTTTTTTACCGACATATATTCTTTCCGCAGTTTCAGGAGCATGAGCCAATATTTCTTCATTAGCCAAATAATCATATAAAACAACATCAGCTTTATTTAGAGCTTTTACAGCTTTAAGAGTTATTAAATCAGCATCTCCAGGTCCTGCACCAATTAAATAAACTACCATTTTATCACGTTATAAAAATCCTTTAAAGAAGTTTAAACCATCATCCGAACCGAATATTTCCTCACATGCTCTTTCTGGGTGAGGCATCATAGCACAAACAAGACCAGATTCATCACAAACACTAGTGATAGCTTCCATAGAACCATTAGGGTTTTTACCTTCGAACTGCAATACGATTTGGTCTTGGTCTTTTAACAAATCAATGTCTTCTGTGTAAAATCTTCCTTCTGCATGAGCTATTGGAAGCGCAATACTCTGACCTTTATCAAATGCTTTTGTAAAGGGGGTTCTGTTGGTTGCAACCTTTAAATCAACCCATTCACAATTAAATTTAGGGTTCTCATTTGTAATGAATATTCCTGGAACAAGTCCGATTTCTCCTAAAATCTGTGCTCCATTACAAATTCCTAAAACTGGTTTTTCTTCTTTTACCAATTGCTTAATACCATCAATAACTGGTGTGATTGAAGCCATTGCACCAGCTCTTAAGTAATCGCCATATGAAAATCCTCCAGGAATAACAATTCCATCATAGTCTGTTAATTTTTCTTCACTCCACCAGACATATTCTGGGTTGAGACCAGCCAGTTCGCATGCTTGTGCTACATCACGGTCACAATTAGTTCCTGGAAATCTAATTACTCCAATTTTCATTATTACACCTTATTTACCGCAAGCCATGTTTTGTGGAATAACATTAATTTTATAATCATGAATTACAGGATTACAAAGTAATCTTTCACACATGTCAACGACATTTTCTCTGATTACTTCTCTGTCTTCACCTTCCATTTGGAACTTAATGGTTTCAACGGTTTTAACGTTATTAACTTCATAGCCTAATAAATCAAGAGACCTTTCAATTGTTGTTGCTTCAGGGTTTAACATACCACTTTTCAAAGAAATTTTCACTTCAATATCGAATAACACTTAAATCACCTTTTCATCATCCGGAATAACTCTATTATAAACTTCAATATAGGCATCCATTACTTCATCATCTTTTCCTTTTCTAAACAATTCCTTATCTAGCATGTCCAAGGTTTCACTATCCCACAATCTGCAACTGTCAGGGGAAATTTCATCACCTAAAAGAATGTTTCCATCTTTATCCTTACCGAATTCAACTTTATAATCAACTAAGATAATTCCCGCATCAGCAAAGAATTTGGTTAAGACTTCATTGATTTTCAAAGCCTTTTCAGTTAAGATATCAATTTCTTCTTGAGTTGCGATTCCTAATGCTTTTATAAGAGAATCATTTAACATTGGATCGTGATATTCATCATCTTTAAAGTCCATTTGAACAACTGGCGGTTCTAATCTAGTACCATCAGCAATAGGATATTTGCGGACTAAACTGCCTGTAGCAATATTTCTCACAATAACTTCAATTGGAATCATATCCAGCTTTTTTGCAATCATGACATTTGGTTCAGGCAAGTCAATGAACTGGGTTTCAACACCGTTTTCATCTAAAACCTTAAAGATTTTAGCAGAAATTACGGCATTGTAAGCTCCTTTATCATTCATAACTTCTTTTCTTGCACCATCACCAGCAGTCATATCATCTCTAAACTCAATGATTACTACATTGTCATCATCTGTGGTAAATACGCTTTTTACTTTTCCACTATTAATTAACTCTTTTTTGTCCATGATATCAACAAAATTATTAAATTATTATAATATAATTTTAGAAGTTAATATTATATAAAAATAGTTAAAAATTGACTCTTTCAAAAACTTTGTTGATTTGAAATTTTTTAATGAAAATTAGTTTGTAATTTTTAATTTTGCTTAAAAATAGTTAAATTTAATAAATAGGTGGAGTAAAAGTTTTTATTATGCATAACCAAAAAACAAATACT
>NZ_JAFYHP010000028.1 GCF_017539065.1 Methanobrevibacter sp. | reverse complement strand
CAAAACAAACAAAAAACGAAATTATTATCGTAGAATTGAAAAAAGAACAAAAATTATTGATAAAAATAAAAGAAGTTTAAAAAAAAGAAGTGAAAAGTAATTATTTAATTACTTTACTTTTGATGATTTCCACCCTTTTAAGTGGGTAGATTTTTTTAGCTTTGTGGTAAATTTCAGATGCTAACTTACCGTTTACACAAACTTGCACTAATTCATCAAATGATCTTTCAGCTGCTGCTTCGATGAGTAAATCTTCAATGGTTTTTCTCATGTATCTTTGTTGGGAAGATTTAGCCCTTCTGGTGGTTACAGCTAAAACTTGTAATTTTAATTTACGGTCATCTTTAGTTTTTACAATTGAAGAAGCATCGATTCTTGAAGTTCCTCTTCTAATCATACTTCTTACGTAATCTGTAGTGGTTTTGTGACCTGTGAATTTGGTGTTTGCCACATTTCCTGCTACATTATCAATTTCAAATCTGAGTTTAATGTATTGTTTAGAGAAGTCTCCTGTTAATTCTCTCATAGTAACTTCTACGCCTCTTCCAATGAGAAGTTCCGGGTCTTTTGCTGGAGTTTCTCCAATTTCTTTATCTTCAAAGTTCACTGGTGTTTTAATAGTATACCAGGACTTTTCTTTCCATGTATCACGTACTCTACGTCTTGCTTTTGCTTTTGCCATTATATCAATCCTATAAATTTAATCTATAATTTTAGCGTTTACGCCATTAAAATTTAAAACTAGTCTTAACTAAACTGTAAAAATGATTTTAAAGAATTATAATTTTACAATCGTTAATTCGACTATTGTGAGTTATTCTCACGTTAATTTAAGAAAATATTTTTAATAAAGTTTTAATTTTTAAAACCCGCCCATAAAGGTTATAATTACATATTTTATTCATGATATATAAATATTATTAAAAAATGAGAAATACTTCAAAATTTTAAAAAAAATAAAAATAATAAATTTTCAAACAATATATTAGATATTTACGAAAAACAACTTATTGGGCTTAGATTTAAAAAATAAGCTCTTAAAATAAATATTGTGAAAATTTTACAATATATTAAAAAATATATAAGATATTATTTTTGCATGAATTCAACATGATCAATATATCTTTTTAAGACATCACAAACAGGACCTTCATCCATGACGAGCTTGATATTTGCATCTTCAGCTTTGATTTTTGATTTGAATCCATATTGAACGGAAATTAAAACATCACAATCTTCACATGCTTTAATTACTTTTCCACCTTGATGTTTTGAATCTTCAGCTATTTCCACATCTCTTTGCTCTACAAATTTTAATTCATCTTCATAATCATAGATAAATACTGACTTTCCTCTACCAAGGTGCAAATCAACATTTTCGCCATCTGAAGACACTACAGCCAAACGCATTTTAAATCCTCCCTTATTATATAATTATTATATATTATACTTCTGCACCATCTAATGCATGATTACACATGCAGTCTGTGCTATCATCAACATTTTTAATAAAGTTATATATTAGTTCAAGCAAATCCGCTTCCTTTTGTGAAACCATTTCAAATACTTCATCAATTGTCAATTCATCATCCGAAATTCCGGATGCATAATTGGACACGATACATATTGAATTGTAACAAATCTCCCTTTCACGGGCCAAAGTTACTTCAGGAACCCCAGTCATTCCAACTAAGTCCCCTCCAAGCATTTTGAACATTTTAATTTCAGCGGGAGTTTCGAATCTTGGTCCTTCAGTGCAAACGTAGGTCCCTCCCAATATCACATCACCGGATTTATCTAAAATATCGCGCAAACTTGGGCAATATGGTTCAGTTACATCTATATGTACTACCTTATCTTCATAGAAAGTTTTCGCCCTATCCTGTGAAAAATCTAAAAAATCGTTAGGTATGACGAATGATCCGGGAGGCATTTCCTCATTCATTGAACCGACTGAGTTAGTTGCAATTATTTTTGTAACGCCAACATTTTTTAATGCGTCAATATTGGCTCTGTAATTAATCTTATGTGGAGGAATAGAATGACCTGAAGCATGCCTAGGGATAAAAGCTACTTTTTTAGAACAGATGTCTAAAATAGTCACTTCAACATCACCATAATCAGTCTTAACTAATTTGCTAGTGCAGGAATCGGCATTTTGAGTAATTTCATATACTCCGCTGCCCCCAATTATGCCTATCAATTTAATCATCCTTTACAAACTGATAATGGTCTGACTTTTGCAACAAGCTTTGCAATTCCTGTGCTGTCAGAAACCCTAACAACTGAATCTACATCCTTATAAGCGCCAGGTGCTTCTTCTTTGATTACATGTTTGCTGGTAGCTTTGATTCTAATGCCTTTTGAAGCCATGTCTTTTGTGATTTCATCAGCATCGAAATCCTTTTTGGCTTTTGAACGGGACAGAATTCTGCCTGCACCATGAGCTGTAGAACCGAATGTTTCTTCCATTGCAGTTTCAGTACCGCATAAGACATATGAAGCGGTTCCCATTGTTCCCGGAATTAATACCGGTTGGCCCACTTCTCTGTATTTTTCTGGAACTTCTTCTCTTCCAGGACCAAATGCTCTTGTTGCACCTTTACGGTGAACCAATACTTCTTCTTCACGATTGAAAACCTTATGAGTTTCTAATTTAGCAATATTATGAGCCACATCATATACAATATCCATTTCCATGTCTTTAGCAGATTTTCCAAGGACCTCTTCAAATGTTTCTCTTATCCAGTGAGTCATCATTTGTCTGTTTGCCCATGCATAATTAGCCGCTGCAGCCATGGCTTGAATATAATCTTGTGCTTCTTTTGAATCAAGTGGAGCACAAGCTAATTGTCTATCTGATATGTTGATTTTGTATTTTTTATAAGCTTTATCCATTATTCTTAAATAATCTGAACATACTTGGTGTCCGCAGCCTCTTGAACCTGAATGAATCATGATTACTATCATTCCTTTTTCAAGGCCATATACTTCAGCTACCTTTTCATCAAAGATTTCATCAACAATTTGGACTTCTAAAAAGTGATTACCGGAACCAAGGGACCCTAATTGTGGAATTCCTCTTTTTTTAGCTTTATCAGACACAATACTTGAATCGGCATCGACCATTCTTCCATTTTCTTCCAAGACTTCCAAGTCTTCAGGCCATCCATATCCATTATTAACAGCCCATTCAGCCCCATAATCAAGCACGTCATTAATTTCGTCTTTTTCTAGTCTGATTTTTCCTTTGCTTCCTACACCTGAAGGGATATTTTCAAACAGTTTTTCTGTTAACTCGTCCAAGTGTTCTTCAATATCCTCTAAGGTCAAATTAGATTTAATCAATCTGACTCCACAGTTAATGTCAAATCCAACTCCTCCCGGGGAAACGATACCGTTTCTTAGGCTAAAAGCTGCCACTCCACCAATTGGAAATCCGTATCCGAAGTGAATATCAGGCAACCCTATTGAGTATCTTTGAACACCTGGAAGACAAGATACATTGACTATCTGTTCAACAGCCCCTTCCTCTAACTCGTCAAGGTATTCGTCTGCTATATAAAATCTTCCAGAAGCTCTCATTGATTTATTATAAGTTCCCGGAATTTCGTAAACGTTATCTCTAACTTTTTTAATTTCATCTTTAATGCTCATAGTATCACAAAAATATTATGTTTTAATATATGGTATCGGTATTTAAATAAGGTTTTGGTAAAAATTATTTTCTAAATAATGCTGAAATTCCAGCAATGAGTAAAAAAATGGCGCTTATTACATTAATATATTCAGATCCAACAATTACAAACATTGTTGCAATGATAAAGCCCACGCCTGCAATTTCAGGTTTTTTCCTTACATAATATGTTGAAACCAAACCTAAAATGGAAGCAATAATTGCAATTAGGCCTAAAAAAGGGGTGTGTGATATTCCAACACTTTCTAAAAAGATCAAGAAAGACCCGGAAAATATTCCGATGATTGAGCCTATTACACCCATTATCACTTCAAAAGTTCTTGAAACAATTTTAGTTCTTTTCATATTATATATTATATTATTATATAGTATTTAAAATTTATAAATCAACAATTGCCTGAAGTTCTACACAGTCTGTCTTTTTAACATCCATTTTATGAAAAGTTATCGCCTTAATTTCCGTTTTTCTCTCATGTTTATTCCAATCAATCTCTTCTCCTTTGATTTTAGCTTTCAAATGGAGATTACCATCAATTTCTACATGAAATTCACTGAATAACATGAATTCGACTTCATGGTAAAACAATAACTCTTCCAAATAATCATACAATAGGGATACTTCATCTTCTGAGGTAATTTCAAATTCAATTTCTTTTAAAGCGTCGATATTGGAAGTATCTGATATTATATTAAAAATAGCCACCCCTGCATTTTCAAACGCATCGTTTAAATTTTTTCCATATGCTTTAAGGCCAACATCTGCTGTCGCTTCAAAATACTCATATCTTTTCATGATGATTACCCCAAATAATACTTTTCAAATGCTCTCACTCTTTGCTTATATATGTACTTTTTACAATTTTAATTTAGTGATTAAAATGTTAGGCAATAATGACACCACAATTCAAGTAGATTTAAGGAAAAAAAGTTCTTTTAAAGACGAAATAATGTACAGTAATTTAGATATTCAATCTTGCATGGTAGTGCTTGTAGCAATAACAGCATTACTCTTATCTGTTATTTCAGTTGTAGCAGCTCAAGCTCCAGTTGTTTAAATTGGAACTAGAATGCCAAACCCTTAGTTGCACATTAGACTATGAGCTTACCATGCAAATACTCTAATGTTTAAACTAATTTCCTCGTACAGGAAAACTATAAATCATAGTCATCGGGGTTGAAACGCAAAATGATCTCACGAGAATTTCCCACAGCCCCTTTTCCTGTATATTTGGTATCTATTAATCTTACAAATTCTAACTTATCTATGGCTCTGTTAAATGAAGCATAGCTTGAGCCAGTTCGTTCTTTATATATTTCAGATAATTCGCCTGAAGTATGCATCCCTTCAAACTCAGAAATTAATTTTAAAATTTCCTTTTCGGAATCATTTAATGACTTTAATGTTTCAGATACATTAACCGGCACTAAAACATCGATTGCTTTATCAAAATGTTCCTGAGTGATTTGGCGACTTGCATCAGCCTCTGCAATGTTTCCGCAAGACCTTAAAAGATTAATTCCTATTCTTAAATCTCCATTTTCCAATGTGTACATTGCAATTTGTTCAAGTATATCATCCGGTAAGACATTAGGGAAAAATCCTGCTTTTGCACGTTCTTTTAAAATTGCTTCTATTTCAGAATAAGTATATAATGGGAAAATTATTTCTTGAGGAATAAATACAGTATTTACATTTTTATCAAAAGCATATTTGAATTCCAAATCAGACAATATTGCAAAAATAGAAGATTTTACTCCAGGATATTCTTCATATGCTCTTAGCAAGTCATAAACTACCTTATTAGCATTTTTTGATTGGAACAGATAATTAATATCGTCAAGTGCTACAACCAGCGTTTTTTCCTTTTTTTGAAGATTTTTCATGATTTGATCATAAATTCTTGAAAAAGGAACTCCAGTTTCAGGAGGAATATGTCCAAACAGTTTTTTATAGATTTGTGAAAAGATTCCAAAACGTGTAGTGTGCAACTGACAGTTAATATAAACACATACTACTTTTTCTGTGTTTTTTTCAACTAATTCGAATACCTTTTTCATTGCTGTTGTTTTTCCTGTTGCTGGTGAGCCTAAAACAGTAGCATTTGATGGTTGTCCCCCTCTCATGGCAGGCCTTATTGACATTGCCATTGCTTCCATTTGTGTATCCCTGAAATTAAAGCTTGGAGGAAAGTAATCCGGATCAAAAGCATTTATGTTTTGGAAAAGACTTTCATCAGCCATCAAAATATCTTCTATTCCCATATTATCATATTATATTTTTAATCATTATAAAAGATTTTTATCACATAGGTTTATGATTTTGACATTCTCATTGTCAATTATCCATTGTGTGAGCTTCTCTGCATAAACCAACTTTTTCTTTTTAAAATCATCGGCCGGAGCAAGTTCAGTTTCGATGTTTGGTCTTGAATATTTGGTTACAACATCCCCAAAGTCCATTCCTGCAAGGGTTATTTCACTGGCTCCTAATGCGACCGCCAAAAACAAAGCCCTGTCGCCGTCTGTGAAACCTCCGAAATTGTAAAGGTTTCCGACAGGTTGTGCTTGTGTAGTTCCTAAAACGCTTGTGAAGAATGGGGTTAAGGTTGCAATCTTATCTATGTTGTCCCCGTGAGCATGAATTACGACATTGGCTCCCCTGACATCGGCTAAAAGAATATCGTCAAGGTTTCCATCCAAATCGGTTGCGACTATATCAGGTGCGATTTTCTGCTCTATCAAGGCAGTTGTTGCTCCATCTGCTGCAACTAAAACATATTCCTTCAAATCATAATTTTCTTTTAGAAATGTCACATGGTCCTTTAGAGAGGGACCTGCGCCGAATACTATGAATTTATCTGAAAAACCAACAATTGAGCTTAAATCATCTAAAGTTAAGCATCCTTCTGTTGATAAGATTTCATCCAATAACTTGGCAGATTCCTCATCATTTTCACGTGAAAATCCAAAATCTTCAAGAATTTCCATATAATATTTTTCCCAAAGTCCAAATTCCATATTTAAACCTCACTATGTTATATATAAGCTTTTAATTTGTTAAATATTTATTGTTTATAAAAATTAAAAGTTCATTCATTGACTAACTTTGCCTCATGGCCGGTAATATGAACATATAAATTGTTAATTTGCCTTAGAGTAAAACCAACCATAAATGCGGATATTACTGTCCCTATATAAACTGCTCCAAAAATGTCTGTATACCATAATCCGCACATTATAAGAGCTGTCGTAACAACTGTAGCATCAAAAGCTATTTTAATTGTTGAAAATCTCCAGTTTGTTACTATGGCTATTGCTTCTACACATCCTTCACCCGGAAGGGGTGCGATATTTGCGGGCATGTAAATGAATATCCCGAAAGCTATTAGGAATATGCTGATTACTAAAAATAGGCACATCATTAAAATGGATCCGTCAAATGGCACAAATGAAACTATATATAGCGCAATGTCAATGAAATATCCGAACAATACACAATTGATTAACTGAAGCAGCCTTCTTTTGTGAAACCTTGAGCGCAAAATGAAGAATTGTATTAAAATCAGAGCCGCATTAAATAGAAATGTAGTTGTTCCAACACTTAAATTTGTTATTAAAGCAAGTGCATAAGCAATCGAGCTTATTGGAGTTGTTCCAAGAGTTGATACTATTGAAAACGCCACTCCAAATGACATTATAAACAATCCGATTACAAATAAACAAATCCTTTTAATCATTGGAACACTTCTAAAAAAAAATCATTTTTACAATATTATATATTGGCAATCAGATAGATAATTCTTACTATTAATTATTTAAAAATGATGCAATGATTTTGAACATACGACTAAAAATCATGCCTAATTTATATCAAAACTGAATAAACTTACATATTGAAAATATTTAATAAGTATAAAAATAAAAAATATAATTTGGCTTAAAAAGCATATTTATTGGAGGAAATTTAATGAATGATATTTTATTAATGCTTCCTGGACCTACAACAGTACACCCTAGAGTTCTTAACGCGATGGCTAAAGCTGTTGTTAACCACAGAAGTGCTATATATGGAGAAATTTTAACTGAAACTACTGAATTAATGAGTAAAGTTTTCCAAACCCCGAATAAATCTTATCTAATAACTGGATCTGGAACTGCAGCAATGGAAGCGGGTGTTGCAAACACTGTTGCACCTGGAGAAAAAATATTGAATGTCGTTGGTGGAAAATTCGGTGAACGTCTCTTGAAAATCTCAGAGACCCACGGAATTGAAACCAAAGAATTGGCAGTTGAATGGGGAACCGCAGTGGACCCTAAAGATATTGCTGAAGCTCTTGATGAAGATGAAGACATTAAAGCTGTAACCGTAATCCACAACGAAACTTCTACAGGTGTGGCTGCACCTCTTGAAGAAATCGGTAAAGTGATGAAAAACTACGATGCATTGTTCATCGTGGATACCGTATCCTCCCTTGCAGGAGATGAGGTAAACGTCGAAAAGTTCGGAATTGACGTTTGTTTTACCGGATCTCAAAAATGTTTGGCAGCACCACCGGGCATGGCAGCAATCACCTTAAGCGACGAAGCTTGGGCAGCAGTTGACAAAGTAAATGCCAGCACTTACTATTTGGACATGAAAGCAATAAGAAAAAGTGGAGACAAAGTACCTCCTGAAACCCCATATACTCCATCTGTTTCACTTACCTATGCAATGAATGAAGCTTTAAAAATGGTTATGGAAGAAGGACTTGAAAACAGAATTGCACGTCACCACAAAGCAGCACAAGCTAGTGTAGATGCTGTAAAAGCATTAGGCTTAGAGTTATTTGCTGATGAAGCTGTTTCATCTGCAACCGTAACCGCTGTTAAAATGCCTGAAGGAATCACTGATGCTGAGTTTAGAGGCACAACCCGTGACAAATATGGTGTTGAATTGGCCGGCGGTCAAGATCACTTAAAAGGAAACATTTTCAGAATTGGTCACATGGGTAATATCTCATATAGGGAATTAACTCAAACATTTGCAGCAATCGGTATGACTTTAAAAGGTTTAGGCGTAATTGACGATGCCGGCGCAGGTGTTGCATCTATTGCAGAATCATATTTATGATTCTTCTTTTTCTTTTTTTTATTTCCCCTGATGTAATATATTTCTTACATAGTATAAGTTATAAGGAATATAATTTTTACATGATTTTGTTATTAAAAGTTATAAGTGAAAAGTTACACTTGAAATTGCGGTGTTACCAGATTGTGTGTTAGAACTTATAACAAAAAAGTTACACTTGAAATGCATGTCCCTAATTTGTGTGTTAGAACTTATAACAGAAAAGTTACACTTGAAATACACCCCTTGAAAGTAGTTATAACTAAAAACTTACACTTGAAGCATATGTCTTATAAGTAAAAAATGTATTACTTTTGAATTATGAAAAGTATTTTAATCAATAAATACAAAAAATAATACTACATAATAGGATGTGAAAATATGTCAGAAAATATTAAGATAACTGTAGAAGAATTGCATAAATTAATCAATGTCGACAATGTAATTGGTACACCAATTGAAACCGAAGATAAAATTCTTATTCCTGTAATAAAGATGGGAGTAGGATTTGGAGTTGGAGAAAACCTAATCGGTAATGAAGGAAGTGACGCAGCCGGAGCCGGAGCTGGAGTTGAACCTATATCAATGGTAATGATTCCTAAAAGCGGAACTGATGCTGAAGGAGTTCGCGTGCTTAACCTAGGCAAAGGTAACGAAGCAAACAAAGCAATATCTGATATTGGGCTAGTCATAACCGATCTTGTAAAAGATTTCTTAGATTCACAGAAAAACAATGATGTTTACGATGAATCCGAATACATAGAACCTGAATTCAGCGAAATTGATGAAGAAGAAACTGAAGAATAGGACTTTACTACATGTTAAACATCCTAGGGATGATTATACTAATAATCATCTTATTTATTATTATTTTACTCTTGATTGGAATTAAAATCAAATTGGAGTATTATAAGAAAGGTAGTGAAGTCAAAGGATGTTTAAAAATACTCATTTTGAAAAAAATTAAGGTATATTCCCGCAATTTCCCGTCACAGGACGACGATGAAGAAGAGGAAGAAAGGGATGACGAGGAAAAGGAAAGGGATGTCAAAAAAATATTCAACCTAGCCAAACCATGCATGAACGATTTGTTGGATTATTTGAAAACCGCACTGGAGTCCGTAAAAATCAAGATAGCTGAAAATCATCTTGTTTTCGGATTGGACAGCTATGCGGATACCGGAAAATACATCGGAATCATCTGGGGAATCCTCTCAGTTGTGAATTCAATGCATGAAAAACTGAAAATAAGTGCCGAACCGTCATTTGCCGGAAGCGTTCTGGACGCAAAGGGCGTCAACGAAGTGGACATATAT
The DNA here is from genome assembly GCF_017539065.1 of Methanobrevibacter sp. Taxonomy (GTDB): domain Archaea; phylum Methanobacteriota; class Methanobacteria; order Methanobacteriales; family Methanobacteriaceae; genus Methanocatella. The sequence goes on along the minus strand of NZ_JAFYHP010000028.1, from coordinate 60,067 downwards.
CCATTGAAACTTGTGGTTCCGACAATAAAGCTGGTCTCAAAAAAAGAAATCAGGACATTGATAAGGGGTGTTTTAGATGAGCGATGATGTTTTGGAAAATATCATGAAAAGATTTGACGTGAATCAGGACGTGACCCTTGAATTTAAGGAATTATGCGGTTTCACATTCGTTTTTAAAAAGAAGGTAATTACATTTCGCGACTACATATCCGCTGAAATAAAGCCTCTGGGAATAATCTACGATGAAAATGGAGAATATTATTTCGCGCCGCTATACAGATCTGTTAACCTCAACCGGGTTGTAAAAGAGTATATGGAAAATTATTGAGGAAGGGGAATATTTTCACTTTCCACAACAACTTCAACAACTAACGGACCGGTTAAGTCTTTTTCTAATACCAATTCCAAATCATCCAAATTATCTACTCTTATTGAGTCAATTCCATAACTTGAAGCCAGTTTTGCAAAGTCAGGATTGTTCAATTTAATTTGATATGGATTCATATCATAGAAATCCTCTTCCCACTGGCGGATAATTCCAAACTCGGAATTGTTTAAAATAAATACGATGATGTCCAAATCGTTCTCCCTGATTGTCGCCAATTCCTGAAGGTTCATCTGAAAGTCGCCGTCGCCGTTTATGACAATAACCCTTTCACCTGTCGCAAAGCTGGCGCCGATTGCCGCTGGCAGCCCATATCCCATTGGAGCCATTGCCCCGGAGAATAATAGCTGTCTTGGTTTTAGAGATTCCTTTAAAAGTGTAGTCCAGGTGGTATGGGAACCCGCATCTGATGCAATGATATTATTCGGGAACTTTTCCAAAATCCTTTTAATAGCTGCCTGTGGTTTTAAATCATCATCAAGGCCTGTCAGATTATATGAAGCATCAATCTCCAATATTTCATCAATCCATCGGGTTTGCTTAAATTGTATCTGTGCTAAGAAATCTTCAACCTTGCCATGAATCGGATAATCTCCAGCCAAAACCTCTTTGTTAATGTTTACATGGATGAAGTTTTCAGGAATTGACAGCAGTGTTCTCTCACTTGCTTTGATTCCCAATCCGATTACGCAATCAGAATTTTCAAAAGCGTATTTTGCTTGCATTGTGCCTCTGATTCCGCATAAACCTAAATTTAGAGGATTATTTTCAGGGACAATTCCTTTTCCATGAAATGTAGTGGTAACCGGAATCTGATATTCGTTTGCAATCCTTTCAATGTTTTCAGCCTGTGTGATTGCCCCCGCACCTAAAATAAGCAATGGCTTTTCGGACTTGTCAATCAGTTCCTGGGCTTTGGTTAAGTTGGACAAATCGTCCTCACATAAATAGCACAATCCAAAGTCCTCGAAATCTTCCTGAAGCAGGATATCCTTTGCAAGATTGATATGGATTGGTCCTTTTGGGAAGTTCTTTAACTCATAGATGGAAGCCCTAAGCATATACATTGCTTCCGTACCGTTTAAAGGGTTATATGATGCTTGTGTGATATGTTCAAGAATCTCCTTTTGAGGGGTTGTTTGGAAATGGTCGGTTCCGCGACATTTTAATTCATTATCTCCTGTCAATATTAGCATTGGCACATTATCCTTATATGCTGTTGCAACCGCCATTGTGAAATTCAGCGCACCCGGAGAAGCAGTTGAAATGCAGACTCCTATTTTACCGCTTGATCTTGAATAGGCATCTGCAGCATGTGCCGCTGCCTGTTCATGCCTTGTCAGAACATGGTTTATTTCGGAGGTTGACAGCGCCTTGTAAAGAGGCATTATCTGCTCGCCCGGAATTCCAAAAACATCCAGAATACCTTCATCCTCAAGGATTTCGACAATCTTGCCGGCTACATTCACTCTTCCACCTCTTGATAAGACCCATTGTACTCACCTGAGCCTTCAACCGGGAAGACAACTGCCTGAGCTATTCTGTCTCCTGACTTGATTTTATATTCAAAATCTCCATGGTTGTAAATCATGAACATCAGTGTTCCATAAAAGCCAGGGTCTCCAACGGCAGTCTGTACAGATACAAAGGACCTTAGAAGTGTTGACCTGGGCAGATACAGCATTGTATATCCTTTAGGGATTTTGACCTTCCTTCTGATACTGGCCAGGTATGCTGTATGCGGTTTCAAGGTGTAAACGTCACCTTCAAGCTCTTCGATTTCCGGCAGGTTCTTTTCATTGTCTATAAGTGAACCGGCACTTTTTTGTATGTATATCTTATCCAATTCCAAATCTATTCCAGAAGGCTGAACCAAATCGGCAAAATCTGGAAACAATTTGACAAGTTCATCTTCACCAAGCATTTTATCAAAACCTTTTAACAATTTATTTATCTGAATTAAATAATATATTAAATTGGTGATGAAAAATGCCAGTGATAACAATCGGCGGAAACGATGGAATAAGTGTAGAAAAGAAAAGAGAAATGGTTAAAAAAGTATCTGAAGTTGTAGCTGAGGCATACGATTTGCCTATTGAAGCGATTACAGTTCTGGTACAGGCTTATCCAAAGGAAAGCATTGGAGTGGCTGGAGAACTGTTAAGTGACAGAAAATAAGAATTATAACAAAGAGGGAGGCATAACCCCCTCTTTTTAAGTTCAAACCAAAAAAGAACTTAGTATTTGATAAACAAATACAAGCATTATTTATTGACTTCTTTTAATATAATTATTTTGATTCCTAAGGATTAAATCCATCTCTTCAAGTTCATCGAGATTTCTTTGTATCTTTTCATCGAAATTTTTAGACTGGTATCTTATCAAAGATTTTTTGATGTCATCGAATGTTGAATTGTCAATTGCATCATAGACGCTTTTCTGAAAGGGAGTCAGGTTAAATATTATGTCATTTAACGGATCTTGAGTGTTTTTGAATGACCATACATCATCACGGGCATTTGCGTTGAATCTCTCTTCCAATTCAGGAATCCTGCCTGTCAGCTCGTCAAGATTTGAGTGCTGGGCAAGACCCAATTTGTGCTTTGTAATCCTGTTGAGGAATTCCTCGTGGGATTTCTTGATGCTGATTTGGTCCTGGCTTTCAAAGGTATCCAGAACATATACCCTCTCATCAATCACTTCAATGACCTTATATGTATCCGTATCCTCATCATATTCGATTTGCGAAAAGTCGTTGACGTTCCAGTTGTGCTCCAAAAGGAAATTCCTCACGAATTCGGCATCCTGAAGGTTGTCGAAATATCCGAATATGTAATCGTCGCCTGCAATTCGCTTCTTTATGACATATGTGTCAAATATTTTTGTGATGTTGAGGCCGTATCTTGAGTTGTTCGGATTTCTGGATTTATTTTTAGCAAGTTTTTCAATAGTTTCATGAGCGGGTTTCTCTTCATACCTTCCAAGAACATCCAATCTTCCGTCGATTACCTTAACAACCAGATATTCCCCTTCAAATTCATAGATTTCCTTGATTGAACTTAAATCCCATTCATTTTCAATCAGTTCATCCCTTAAAAATAGCGCTTCGTCAAGAGAAGAGAATTTTCCATAAGTTTTAGAATTCTTAACTACCGCAAATGAATTTCTATTTTGACGTACGTATCTATGGCTCATTGAAAATATTTTGTCTTTATGAGTAGATAAGTTTTGATATTAAAAAAAATAAGAAAAATAAGGAAACAAATTCCTATTTTTTAACTTTTACGGATTTTTTGACAGTGTCTTTTAGGTATGTTGCTCGGCATTTTACTTTTTTGCCGACTTTAAGTTTTTTAAGAACTGATTTTTTAATTTTTACCTTTGCAACTCCTTTTTTGTTGGTTTTTGCAACATATTTTTTGCCTTTGAATTTGAAGGTGATTTCTTTGCCTTTGATAGGCTTTTTACCGTATTTTAAGGTTGCTTTTAATACCAATTTTTTGCCGGATTTCTTAACCTTTGCTTTCTTAAGCTTCAATATGTGTTTGACTACAATAGCGCTTTTAACCACACCGTCTTCGTATTTTACAGTGATTTGATATTTGCCTGGAGCCAAATCCCCTGGTATTTTGAATGTTGCTATGCCATTCTTGTTGGTGCTTATCCAGTATGTCTTCTTGCCAAGTTTTAATTGGATGTCCTCCTTATCAGCCAATTTTCCATTGGTGCCATAGACTTTGACATTTAAAGCTCCTCCTTGAGTGTAGAAAACGCTTACATCATTGGAGACTATTTTAATCGGGACAGGATTGACCAATATATCATAATCCTCATCAAATTCAAACGCTCCACTCACATAGTTTAAAGAGATTGTTACAACCCCATCCTCAAGATTTTTTAAGGATATGCGAGTGATGCCTTTTACATTAACTGTTGCATAATTTTCAAAATCGGCTTGAATATGGGCGACGCCAGTTGTATTTCCAACCTCTATAATTAAGTATTTGTCCTCTCCGACGGTCATTTCACTTGGAATAGTGATTTTTGGCATCACTTCCATTTCCCCTTCAACTTCATCTGTTTCATTTCCCTCGGTAGGATATTCAGCTTTAATTTCATGAGTTCCGGCGCTTAAATTCGCAATCAATACTTGGGCATAGCCTTTTTCCACTTTAACCCTGCCTACAATATTTCCATCGATTGTGACGGTGAAATTACCCGCTACACTATCCGGTGAATTAAAAGTGACGTAACCTGAAGATCCGTAAACCAGAGTTTCCGGCCAATGAATAGCCACAACCTCAAAATAATCCTCAGTTGAATCACCATCCCAATTTACGACAATTGTATATTCCCCTATTTCCAGTTTTGAAATATTGATGAATCCCATAGTATCTGAAACTAGATTTAAATCATAGGATTTTCCATTGATTTTGATGTCCAGATTGCCGATTATGCTTTTGGGTGCGGTAATGTTGATTACGTTGGTTGACTTGTTGAAAAGGTAGCTGTCTTCAACATCGATGTCAACATCATCATCCGGGTCTTGGCCGCCTTCACCAAGCAGTTTAATTGTGAATGATTTGGAGTATGTTTTAGAAGAAGTTACGAATTTGACAAGAACTTTGTAGGTTTTTCCTACAGGCAGCTTATCCAATGAGATTTCATATTCCGCAATGCCTTCATCTTCATCAATGTCGTCTTCATAAGGCAAATTAGGCAGTGATGTGCTTGTTGCTTTGGAATGATTTAAATATATGTAGCCGTCTTCATCCATGTCCTCATCATAATAAAGCCTGGCGGGAGTTCCATTGATGCTGACGGTCAACTCACCGGTTGTGCCCTCAGGTATTTCAACGGTTATTGTATCATCCTCTCCGACGACAAACTCGCCATCGTCAGTGTCTGTATAAATATCTACTCCCGCAGACAATTCATCATCTTCAGTTGCCTGAAGACTATTGTCTGTGGCATTCACATCATCACTTGCGCTTACCGCGCTTAGCGCAAATAAAGCAATCACAAATAAAGTTAATAAGAACAACTTATTAATCTTCAAAACATTCCCTCCCAAGTTAACTTATTTTTTAACTTTTGCTGTTTTTTTAACAACTTTTTTGCCATATTTAACTTGATATTTGACTTTTTTGCCTACTTTAAGTTTTTTAAGCACGTTTTTCTTAATGGTTATTTTTGCGATTCCTTTTTTGTTGGTTTTTGCTGTGTATTTTTTGCCTTTGAATTTGAAGGTGAGTTTTTTGCCTTTTACCGCTTTTTTATTGATTTTTAGAGTTGCCTTAATAACAAGCTTTTTGGCTGACTTTTTGACCTTGACCTTTTTGAGTGTCAGTTTGACCAATTGCTTGGAAACTGTAACCACTCTCCAGTTGTCCAAATCCTCAACACCGTTGTTTCCATAATAGCTGACGTAAATATCATGTTCGCCGACTTTAAGTTTTTTAAGTGAGAATTTTGCTATTCCATCCTTGATTGCGACCTTATGGTCTTTGCCGTCGATGTTGAAAATCACATACCCTTTGCAGTCTTTCGGAACTTCGACGCTTATGTACTTGTTCTCGCCTGCCCTGAAGAAGTATGTCAATGAAATCTTTGGAGCCACATAGACGCTTGAATGCTCATCGCTGAGATTATAGTCTTTGCCATCGTATTTGACTGTAATATTATGATTTCCAGGAGCCAATTTACCTATCTTAACTTCCGCATATCCGTTATTCAATTTGGATGACTTGAATAGCTTGCCGTCGACATAAACCACCAAAGCACCGTTTGCATTGCTTGGAAGCTTAAGATAGATTTTGGATGAATCCTTATATTCTATATCGGTTGGAATCATGAACTCATAGTTGACGGTGAAGTTATATGTTCTGGTTAGGGAATAGAACTTATCGTCACCTGCGAATGAGACGACCATTGAATGATTTCCCGCACCGAGCTTTGATACATCGACTGCAGCCATGTTGTTGCCGCTGTTTTTAGGCTGTGTGAATTTATATTTCACTCCATCTATAGTGATTGTCAAAAGCTTCCTGTTTAGGGTGTCAGGCAATATGACTTCAATGGTGCTATCCTCGCCATATGTGAGATACATAGGCCAAACGTCAAAGTCATATGTCATGTTGACTGACTGTGTTTTGGTTCTTGAGAAATCGCTTCCGCTGTAGACCACTTTGATTTCATGGTTTGTGTACTTGATATACTCCTCCAATGACAATATGTATTCTCCGTTTTGTGTCTTTGAAGTCTTAACCAGTTTATTGTCAATGTAGACCTTAACGGTTCCTGTGTATTTCTTCAATGTTTTGACTGAAATGCAGTCATCATGACCGATATTGACAACTTTTGGAATGTCGATGCGAACATTGACTACGGTGAAATTGAATGTCTTATTGAAGGCATTGTAATATTTGTCTCCCAGATAATGCACCCTCAAGGTATGGTTGCCCAAGGACAACTTTGAAAACGGTGCGTTGTCCCAGCTGAAGGTAGGCCTTACAGTAGTCCTATTGAACAGTTTATCGTCAATGTAAAACTCCACGATGCCGTTTGCAGATCTTGGAAACGCCAACATCAAATAGTTATTATCGTTTTGGACTATTTCGTCCGGAAAATGCAGGAGACTGTAATCCGGAGGATACTTCATGATTTTCAATGGAGCTGTAAGGTTCAAATCAATGCCGTTGTAGAAGGCGCTGACCGTATACTGCCTACAATCCACCGGAGGATAGATAGTTATGACAAATTCCGGAAAGCGTTTAGGAAGCTTGACCGGAACCTTGAATGACTTTTCGGTGATTGTCTGGTTATAGATTACCTCATCATCAATCTTGATACAGAAATCGCCTGAAGCATCTTCAGGCAATTCCACATTAATATCTGTTAAATTCTGCTCCCACATCATTTCATCAAATGTTACATTGATTTCATCACTGACGCCAGCCGATACATCAGGAACAGCATTTTCATCAGTGTTAACGCTTATCGGATTGTCGCAAACGATACTTTCATCAGCACTTATGGCTGTTGAATTGTCAGCAGCGCTAACACAGGACAATGAGATAATAGTTAAAATAATTATACTCAAAATTGTTAGCTTAAGTTTCATATTATAATATTATTATATAATAAGTAAATATAACTTTACATTTAGATGTTTTAAATTGATTTTGAAAAAAACTAGCTATTATGATAAATTTCAAAAAAATAAGAAAAAATAAGGAAAAACCTTATTTTTTAACTTTAACGGATTTTTTAACTGTGTCCTTTTTATAGGTTGCCTGGTATTTCACTTTTTTGCCTGCTTTGAGCTTTTTAAGCACACTTGATTTAACTGTGAATTTGGCAACGCCCTTCTTGCTGGTTTTGGCGGTGAATTTCTTGCCGTTGAACTTGAGGGTTATTTTTTTGCCTTTCAAGTATTTGCCGTCAATCTTTTTAAGTGTTACTTTTATAACCAGTTTTTTGGCTGATGTTTTAACCTTTACTGTTTTGAGACTCAAAGCATGTTGTACAGTGAGTTTTTTAGTTACTGTGGCACCTAAAGCTTTTGTGGTAATCTTATATGATCCTGGAGTTTTTGAAATGGCGATATTTGCAACTCCATTGGCATTTGTCTTGACTGTTTTGTGAGCCTTGTTGTTGATTAAAAAGATTACTTTAGCCCCTTTTGCGATTTTGCCTGTAACCCCATAAACTTTCACGGAATACACTTTGGCTGAAGTATATACAATGCTTAAATCACCTGCAACAATCTTGATAGGTATACGGTTGATTTTCATGACTGACCGGCCTGAAGATTTGTTGTATTTGCTATCTCCTGAATATTTCCAGCTGATTTCATATTGCCCGTTTTTATATTTTGATATGTCGAGCAGCGCAATACCGTTTACAACTTTAACAACTGCCGCTGAAACTCCGTTTACAAAGAATTCTATGGTACCTTCAGCATCAGTTGCAACCTTTCCTTCATCATCATATACGCATGCTTCATAATATTCGTATTCCTCACTGGTTTCCGGCTCGATAATTACATTTATCGGCAATATTTCGATAGTGAATTCGATTGGTTTGTATTTGCCTGAAGCCAAATCCCAGTAACTGAAAAGGTTTTCGTCAACGGCGGTTCCATCATATTTGAATGTTATCGCATGGTTTCCAACTGGAAGTTTGTTTGTTGAGAAGGTGTAGTTCAATATGCCCTCATCAATTATTAGACTTGCATAGCGTTTGCCGTCAATGAATATGTCAACAAAGTCGTCTGAGATACTGCCAAAGTCCATTGTAATCTGTCCGTAACTGGTCGCAATAACCTTTTCCGTGATATTGATTATTGGCAGTATGCTGAATGCAGTATTCAATTCTCCTTCATAATAATTAGGATCGCCGGAATATTGTATTGTCAAATTATATAAATCAATAGGCAAAATTTGAACAAACAAACATGCACTGCCCTCACTTAAGGAAAATGTGTAATTGGAAAGGACTCCATCTTTTTTAGTGGATATGGCAACATTGACCACTCCTGTGGCATTGCTTGGAAGGGAGATCATAATCTCTGCTGATTGGCCGTAATGGTATAGCGTTTGATTGAAAGTGACTTCTATCTCCGGATGAACCTTGATTGGATAGATTTCCGGCTGAGCATTTCCTTCAAAGGTACAGCCTTCAACAGTACAGTTGTAAATTGCACTTCCCTTGACAGCGGAATTCATTGCGAAATGGGAATTTGAAACAGGGAAGAGATAATTCAGGGAATATATTGCCCCACCGTTATTCGCTGCTCTATTACTGGAAAAAGTACAGTGGTTCACCTGACCGTCAGCATTATTGCAAAGGTATATTGCTCCACCCTCGTTTGCGGCGAGATTATTGGCGAATAATACGGAATTTACGAGTAAAGTGGCACCTTCATTTACATAAACCCCCGCACCTTCATTGGCATTACCGTTGATTATGCTGACATTGTTCAAGGTAAGTGTTTTGCCTGAATTTACAGTGAATATTCTGGAAATATCCCCTCCGCCAATAAACAATCCATTGCCGTTTATTGTTAAATCCTTATCGATTATGATACCTGTATCTTTATTTCCCAAATCATATGATTCTACGTATGCATATGAGCACTTCAAATCAACTGTTCCATTCGTATTGTTGTTAATCAGATCCTGCAACATGCTTAACGGACTTTCAAACATCAGTTCTCCTGCAGATACATGTTCTGCATCATATGATTTTGCACCAACCACATAAGTTCCGGGATTTATGAAAGTATATTCTCCTGTATGAACTCCCGTATTCCTGTTGTAAGCAGTGAGGACTTCCTCGCCGTTTACTATGAAAACAAGAGTCTTATCGACAATCCTATTGCCTGCATCGTCACTGACATATGCAGTTATATTATTGGTTGGTGAAGTGGTAACGACTGTTGTGTTGTCTAAAATAACAACAAAAGTTTCTGATTCTATAGTACCATAATAGTTTCCAATTGGTACTGTATTTCCTCCGCTGATTGTATTATGAGATAATATTATTTTACCGTCATTGGAAATTGCACTTGCAAAGTTTGCAGTATTATCTGTAAATATAGAGTCGGAAACTGTTACTGTTTTTCCTTCCTGAGTCCAGGAGTATATTGCTCCACCCTCCTTAGAACCTGAGTTCTCGGTAAAATTACAGTTGGAAATTGAACTGTCTGAAACACCCGCAAAGCTTACAGCACCTCCAACTGCGGCACTGTTTTTGTTGAATCTGGAGTTGACAATAGTTGCAGAGCCCCAATATGTTATCGCAATTGCACCACCTTGAGTATCTGCCTCATATGAACCTGATCCTACAGCTGCATTGTTATTGAATGTACAATTATCCACATTGACTATTGCACCGTCGCAATAAATTGCACCGCCGTAAGTAGCATTGTTTCCTTCAAAAACGGAATTAGTGGCTGTTAAAGTAGCACCATCATATATTAAAACACCCCCACCATAGCTTCCGGTGTTATTTGCAATGTATGAATTGTTAATTAAAGTATCCCCATTGGTGGATATTGCCGCATCGATTAAATCTCCATTATCCCCATCGCGAATAACAATGTTTAAAAGGTTATTGGTAACATTAACATCATCCAAAACAAGGGTTCCGCCATGGTTATAGATGGCCGCTCCGCCGTTATGGTCATTTGCAATCCGGTATTCAATGTCATTTCCATCAAAGGTAGAACATCTTACACTAAGATGTCCTTCGGAATAAATGGCTCCTCCGCGATAGACCGCAACATTGCTTAGGAATTTGGAATTGGAGATGTCGACATTAGTACTTTGATTAGAATGTATTGCACCACCATTTGAAGCGGAATTGTTGGTAAAATTTGAATTAAAAATCTCTACGGAAGAATCTGGTGCAAAAGCGATTGCACCTCCCTCATAAGCGGTATTTTGATCAAAAACACAATCGGCTATTTTAGTGGAATTTGTTCCAACATATATTGCTCCTCCCTTTCCGCTTGATGTGAAAGGATGTTCAATAAAAGAATAATCTATCCAAGGACAGTCATATACGGAAACGGTGTTGTTTACAAAAGTACAGTTAATAATTGATACATTATTTCCTCCATTTCCCATCTCATTGAATGCAAAATTCCCCAAACTACCGTCTTCATGTGAAATTCCGCCAATCATTATTGCCGCTCCCTGTCCGGCAGTATTGTTTATGAATTTGCAATTCCGAACAACAATATCATCATGGCCGATTCCAAGACAGGCCCCAAATCCTTCTGTTGCGCTACAGTTAATAAATGTACAATTTTCTACAACTTCATTTCCAGATAACCCTGTGCAAGGAGAATCTGAAAAATGACCATGAATATAAACAGCAAACCATCTGGACGTAACGCCAATGAAATTTGTGTTAGTTATAGTTGAAGGCAGGTATTCAAATGGAGGAAATTCGTCATAACCCCAACGAGACTCATCAGCAATACATATGGCCCCTCCATGATGGGCGGATGAGGTATTGATAAAATTACATCCATCAATATGAACGCCAAAACCGACAGCAAATTGACCATGACCGTCCTCAAAACTATTATAAGTTTGATGACAATTGATAAAAGTACAATTATAAACCGGATAAGCAGTTTGAGTATTTTTATCACCCGACCAAGATATGAACTGCCCAACTGATTCACAGTTTATAAATTCACAATTGGTCATTGATCCCGGGCTTGAGCATTGGAACAAAGAACTTGAAGATTTGATATTAACAAATCTGACATGGTCTAAATTTGCTCCTCCCATCCAGAAAGCCCAACCATTAAAAGTGAATGTTGCCATTATAGGACTATCCTCGTTACTTCCTCCATGAATGGTGATATTTCTAATATTACTGTTTTGAAGTGCATAAGATGTACCTTCAAATGATCTCCCATCTAAATAGATGACATCTCCCTCCTGAGCATTTTTAATCTCGTTAGCAACATCCTCTGCAGTATTTCCATATACATGACTATCACCAACTATTTCACTGTCATCACTGGCCATCAATTCTTCATCAGCCGAATCCATTTCAATTTCATCGGAGTCATCTTCAACCGTCAATGTATCCGTAACGTTTTCATCGGATGCACTGACAGCCCCTATCATTAAAATTGCTAATAATAAAAGCGTTATTAACATTATTCCCCTGTATTTCATAAATCCGCACCCTAATTAAGTAAGAAAATAAGGAAATGAATCCTTATTTTTTAACTTTTACTGATTGTTTTACTGTGTCCTTTTTATATGTTGCTTGATATTTTACCTTTTTGCCTGCTTTGAGCTTTTTAAGTACACTTGATTTGACTGTGAATTTCGCAACACCCTTCTTGTTGGTTTTGGCTTTGAATTTTTTGCCGTTGAACTTGAGGGTTATTTTCTTGCCTTTCAAGTATTTTCCGTTCACCTTCTTAAGTGTGACTTTAATGACAAGTTTTTTGGCTGAAGCTTTCACTTTAACCTTTTTAAGAGTTAATAAGTGATTAACTGTCAGTTTTTTGGTCACACTTGTGCCTAAAGCTTTAGCGGTAATTTTATAAGTGCCAGGTTTTTGCGCTATTGCAACGCTTGCTATACCCTTCTTATCTGTTTTGACTGTCTTGTATGCCTTATTGTTAATCAGGAATATGACGCTCACGCCGCTTGCAAGTTTGCCTTTGGCGTCATAGACCTTGACGGAATATTTCTTGTTTGCTGTGTAAAGTGTCTTGAAGTCTGGAGCAACGATTTTTGCGGTTTTGTGGCTGACTGTCAAGTAGAAATCGTTTTTAGTGGATTTATATTTGGAGTCACCTGAATATACCCAACTGATTAGATATTTTCCGTTTTTGAATTTGGAGATGTCTAACCTTGCAATTCCGTCAACGATATCGACAACGGCATATTTTACACCGTTGATGAAGAATTCAACTGTTCCTTTTGCATCTTGTGAGAAACGCAATTCCAGGTAGTTGTCTGAATCTGATGCATTGTTTACATTTACTTCACAGCCCAAAATGCGCAAGTCATATTTGATTGGTACGAGTTTGCCTGTGCTGTCCTCTTCATAGAAGATTTCACCATCAAAACTTTTTCCGAAGTATTGGAATGTAACCGTATGGTTTCCATATGAGTATCCTTTGGTTGAGAAGGTGTAGTTTATCTTGCCGTCTGCAATCTCCTGAAGGACAGGTGAAAGGCCATCCATAACAATCAATATGTAACCTGTGGAGTTGTCCAGATCCATGAATATGGTCACGTTATCATCCATAAGCACATCCTGAGTTATGTATACATAAGGCATTACCTTGAAGTGATCGTTATATGCTTTAACATCATAGTCATTACCCTCATAGACCGCTCTTAAATCATAAATTCCAACAGGCAAATCAGTTAAGTCAAATGAAGCTCTGCCATTGACCAAAGCCTTAGTGTATAATTTGGAATTCATGTTGTCATTATAGATTGTTAGATTGCCTATTGCATTGCCCGGAAGTCTTAGACTGACAATTCTTCTGCCGTCCTTGATGTATCCGACAACACCGTAATATGAGACGTTAAGAACTTTGCTGTAGGTGGTTTGAGGATACCTGTCATCACCCAAATAGCTGATGTCCACAACATATTCTCCCATGTCCAAACCTTCCAATTCCAATGTGGCCTGACCGTTTACAACCGGACAGTTGTAGACATCATTACCAATAGTGAAAGTCGCATTGTTTTTTGCATCCTCCGGTAATGTGATTACAATACTGTAAATGTCGCTTAAAGGGAAACCTTCATCTGGAATGTTGTCCCTGAATAGGTATTCCACATTGAATGTGCCGTTTCGTATCAGTTCAGGATGAGTGCCGTCACCGGAATAGATTATGGTGTAATTGTGAAGGCCATATTTGCCGGTTGCATTGAAGAATTCCTCATCTATTTTGATTTCACCTGTACCGTTGACCAAATCAATCACTTTATACAATACTCCGTCAATGTAGAGTGAAATGGTACCTGTCGCATCTTTGCCAAGGTCAAATCTGATTGTATCGTCGTCGTTCAATACCAGCGGGTCAGGCAAGTCTACCCAATGTCCGTCATCGCCGGCGAAAATGTATAGATAGTTATTGTAAAACGCGATGCTTCCATTTTCAAGAGTCTCATTGTACAACATCCAGACGGTATGGTTGCCGTATGCCAATGAACCTAAAGGAATTAGGTTTTTGCCTTCATGAACTTCAAACAATTCAATGTTTCCGTTGTCAACTCTAATCAGCAGTGTACCGTTTACAGGAGCGTTGAATGTAATGTAAGCCAATTCATTTTCCTTGATTATTTCAGGAACTGTGACTTCAATGCCTTCGCTTTGAGTTAGAACTTCAAATGCTGTTGATGATTGGTTCAATATCACTTCAAACTGACTGTTTACAACCTTGATTTCAGCAGTGTGAACTCCAGGAGTCCATTTAGGAGAGGACATGAATGTAATCAAACCTTTTTCAAATGTTTTGTGTGAGTAGAGCACGCCATCAATGTACAATTCTGCGTAGGCTCCCATAGGCTCGAATATCTGGACTGTGGCAAACGGAAGTTCCAATCCGAATCTTGAAGTCTCATTGATGGTTATTATCACATCTTCTGAAAGTGCAACGTCGAATGTCTTGTTTGCAACATTCAAAATGCTTGTTCCGTCGCCTGTGAATTTGACATCAACATCATAAGCGCCATCGACTTCATAGAATTCCAAATCAGACAGTGACAATCCGAATTTGCCGTTTTCATAATTGGCCTTGATGTCGGCCACATTGAATGTGTAAACTGCATTGCTGTCGAAGTTTGTGGAGATGTTCATGTTTGAAATATTTGAGGAATGATTGTTCTTGAATTTGACAGTCACGATGATTTGGCCTGTGTTGATTACATCAGGAATGTTCATGTTAATGAAATTGCCATAGTAATCATCCAAATCAGCAATTACTGTTGTATTGAAATCTTCAGGTTCCAAATCTTTCCACAGTACGTCCAAATCGGTTTCACCGTTTCTTTCATTTCCGTCGCTGTATTTGACGGTGATTTTATCTCCAAAGTTCTTATTTGTAAAGTCTGAATATCTCAAGGAGTAGCGTCCGTTTTCGTAAGTCAAGTCCTTGATGTTTTTGGTAAGGATTGTGGCATTGTCTGAATTTAAAACTGTTATTGTACCGGTTGTTGAGTTGATGTCTCCATAATAGGTGTCAAGGTATAACAGGACCGGATCGACTCCATATCCTGTAAGCCATTCTACGCTCTCGTTTTCATAGTTTGCCTTAACGTTTGATGTTAAAGTGATGTTGTTGTTGTACAATTCGGTCTTATAGATTCCTGTTGTTGCCGTATTGCTATCAACCTCATAAAAGATTTTAATGTCATATACGCCGTTTTTTGTGATGTTTAAATCATCCAGATAGATGTATAATCTGCCGAAATTATCAACCAGACGCTGCACATCAAGTTCAGTTTCGCCATCAACACGTATCAATCTTCCTAAATCCTCAACTTTTTCACCGTTGACATATATGCTGAAGTAACCGCTGCCTATTCCGATAGGAACGCTTTGATGGTTTGCATGATCAGTGGTGAATATCCTTATGACGTTATCGCTGCCGTTGACCAGTATGTCCTCATCAGGGAAGATTACACTGAAATACTCTTCCACTTCGTACGGCATTGCATGGCGGTACATGTTGTCTCCGATTCTGATACCACGACCGAATATCAATTGGGTGTCATTGTAGTCAAAGGCGAAAGTCAAATTGACATTTTGAGGAATGAGATCATTGTCAACATCGGTTGCATTGATGACATAAGTCTCGCTAATGTTGCCGAATTCGGATAAGGATTTCTGATATATGACTTCTCCTGTATCATCACGGATAATCATGATTGTTCCTTCAGTGATATTGCATGAATACGGAACATCGACAATGATGAAACTGCCATCGGATTGGCTTTGTCCATATTCCGGAGTGTCAATGTCTCCCCAATGGACAGTGCCTCTCAATTCATCTTTGTCGTATATGCCGAAATATACGGAATCGTCTTCAGAGACACAATATGTCCTTTGCTTGACGGACATTATCTTACCGTCATAAATCAGGGTGAATTCAATCATATCTCCATCCTCGACACCGGACCAATCGACTTCGCCAAACTTAATGGCACGGGCATACATATAATATCCTCCGTCATAATGGAATTCATATTTGTCTTCGAAATCTGTTAGTTTGATGTATTTCAGGACTCTGCCGTTGGAAGTTATGTTGATTTCGGCTACTGTGACATTATAGATTTCCGCAATCTTTGCTTCTGCAAATTCCTCATCCGGTCTGGAAAGACTATATTGATTTTCATCATCCTCATCACCGGCAAACACATCAAATAAGTCATTTTCATAATCTTTTGAAGGCACATATTTATATAATGCAACCCAGTCATCCTCTTTTTGAACAACCCAAGTGGAAGTATCCTTTCCGTTTTCAAATTCGAATGTGAAATCGATTATATCCTTATCGTCAATGCTTTCAAAGGAATCCAAATCCTCATAAGTGATATAATAGGTGTACCATCCATATAACCATTCATAATCGCCGAAATCACTTAGTTTTCTGGTGAAAGTGAAGTTTCTGCTTTTAGCAGTGACAGTAGCGTTGCTTACATCCCTTCCAAATGGAATGGTGATTTCTGCAACATAGCTGCCGGGACCGCGCTGTCCATACATGGCATCTATCCAATGTTGTACGTAGTCCGCTTCATCATCATCCTCTTCATGTGAATAACTTTCAGCTTCGACATTGCCAAAATTACTTATTTCAATTTCTATGCCGATGTCCTCAATATCATAATCTTCAAAGTAGAATTTATTCCATTTATTGAGATGGGTGCTGTTGATTTCATAAGTAACAACGTCGACGATTTCATCATCCTCATAATTCCATATTGATACATTAATAGTTTCTCCATCGAAACCTTCCGGACAGAACAGTTCGAAATAATTACTCCAATCGAATTTTGCCCTATAGGTATCATTTGCAAATTCTTTGACTTCGATAGTCTCATCATAAAGTGTTTCGTTATAATTGCCGTTGAAGAATATGACTTCAACATCATAGACCCCCACTTGAGTCATGTTTAAGTGGATTAACCTCCATCCATATACATAACCATCATTCCAGCCTTCATTTCTGACAATAGTGGTAAATTTTACTTCGCCATCCACAATAACATAGGCCAATCCTGATTCGCCATATGGAATAGAAAGTGAAATTATATTGTCCCAATAATCATTGTAAGCTTCAGTCTTTACATAAATATTTATGAAACAGTTAACTTCCATTTCTGTATTGTCCAACTCATCATTCTCTTCATCGAGGAATTGGACCTCATAATTGCCATTTTGGTCAATTCCCAGATCATCCAAGGTCCATCCCATCAAAGTAGAAGTGACCTCAATAGGAATTTCATTTTCATTTATTCGGATAATCAGATGTTCGCCAATGCGCTCTTGAGGAGATAAGAGATATAGTACAGGCCCGTTCATTTCACTCCTTTCAATACCAAATGGATTTACAAAAGCTCTGAAGTTGGAAGCGTCATCATCCACATTCAATGTGTAGGTGAAGTTTTCAATGAATCCGTCATCATCATATGTGCTGATGGTAATCTCATATTCATCGGCATCTGCAATGTTCAAATCCTCCAATGTCCATTTAAACGGATTGCTGCTTCCAGGAAGGTATTGTACTCCATTAACATAAACCTCAACTGTATAAGCTCCTCCCGCATCATCGAATCTTATAACTTCAAACGGATATAGGGCATGAACATCTTCACATACCTCATAATTGCCTAATTTTGTCAATGTGAGACCATAATTTTCAGCTAATGGTATTTCCTTATCATCGATTACATATGTCAGATTAATGGTGTATGCTCCAAGTTCGCTGAGGATTTCCAAATCACTCATTTTCCATTGTATGTCGCCGTCGTCAACATCTGCAGAATATTCCTCAAAGGCCCCATCAAATCTCTCGATTCTTAAAATTATAGTGCCTTCGCCAATATCATCACGAAGCCAGACGTTACATATGTCACTTCCAGAATTTTCTATTGATTCATGGGAGGATATCCACCAGCCGAAGCTGTCTTGAGAGATTATGCCGTTGACGTTGAACCATGCAGAAGCCCTTTCTTCGTCTTCGCCCTCTTCATTTTCAACATAAAGTCTGATTTCATAATCATCGTTATGGTCAATTTCCAAATCCTCCAAAGTCCAGTTCATTCCTTCTTCAAATTCCAACTCGAAAAATATATCGTGGATGAACATTTTGAATTGTTTTCCTGCCATGTCGTTAGGGAATATGAGATATAAAACAGGATTGTCCAAACCCCAGCTTTCAACACCGAGATTATCATAGATGAAGTAAATATCTTCATCATTCAGTTCATTTACATTTAATGTGTAGGTGAAATTTTCAACTAATTCCTCCTCATCATATGCGCTGATGGCAATTTCATATTCGCCGGCGTCTTTAATGTTCAAATCTGCCAATGTCCATCTGTATGGATTTTCACCGCTAGGATCGCATTTTTCTCCGTTGACATAAACTTCGATGAAATTTTCGTCATGGAACCTTATAACGTCGAACGGATAGGTTTCATAAACATTGTCACAGGTATTATAATTAAATTGTGTCAATTCGAAAATATGGTTTTCGGCCAAGGATATTCCATTATCCTCATTTACGTATGTCAAATTGATGGTGTAGACTCCAACTTCATCAATAATGTCCAAATCCTCCAATTTCCAGCGAATATCTTCATCACCAACATCCATAGTATATTCATCACTGGTTCCATCGAATTTCTCAATTCTTAAAATGAAAGTGCCTCCGTGAAGTTCTCCGTTAATCCAGACATTACATATCTCTGCATCATGATTATCTTTGGACTCATGAGTAGATATCCAGCAATCGAAATTTTCCGGACCTATTTCTTCAGCAGGCCATATATCTACCTCTCCCGCATCAATCTCCATAGGAGCGCCATCAATGGTGAATAAAAAACTTATTGAATAGCAGCCATCACTGGTAATTTCCAAATCTTCAAGATTCCACATTGCATATCCTGCACGGTCTCTATCAAGTGAATTCAAATTCCATGAAGTCACTATTGCATCGTCATCATCCTTTTTAAGACTGATTTCAAAATCATCGTCAATTCCTTCCGGCCATTTGCTGACTTTAATTAGGGAATAAGGTGAATTGATATCCATTTCCATAATAAATATTGATAAGCCACCCTCAACTTCCTCATAATTGTCCGGATCCGCACTGTCATCATTTTCAAAACTAATGGTGTTCTCACCCAGGTTAATGAAGTATACTTTCCTTGCAACCTTATCTCCATATTCATCTAAAAATGTAACAAAGAACATGTCATCATTTTCAAAATCTTCAAAGAGGAATTTGCCGTCTTCCCTAAGGGCAATATTATATGTATCACCATCAATTTGGTCATCTGCAAAGTCGCTTAAAGCCCTATTGAAAAATACATTGTTGCCTTTTGTGAATGTTACGTTTCCGTTAGTGCCTTCAGGAACTGTAACTGATGCAAATATTTCATCCAGATCATCTTCATTAGTGGAAAATTCCGTTTCGGTATCTACATTTATAATCTCGTCAGAATCATCACCGATTACATCACTGTCTGAGGATGCAGCCAACTCGCCACTCTCCCCAGAAATCATTTCATCGTCGAGTGAAGCATCAACCGACACTTCATCATCAATATCTGCTGTTAGCGTTTCATTAAAATCAGAGCCCTCCTCTGCGCTAACAACTCCCATTGTTAAAATTGCCAGTAAAATGCATACCAGCACAATCTCTTTAATCTTCATGTTAAAACCCAATTCATTAAATATACAAGTATATATATGCGATGAAAAGTATTTATAACTTTCAGTTTTTGAAAAATGAATTAATTGACATTTCTAAAAAATAGTGAAAATAATTCCATTAAATTCGATATTTTATGATGAATGTTCAAAAAACAGATAACTTTTCATTCAAAAATACCACCTTGTAAAAAATTCAATACTGCCAATTCATGGGCAATCAAATCAACATGGAAGTTGTCCTTTTTCTCCCTATTTTTCATTAACAACATCTTTTTAATATCCACTGAAATAATTGTATTTTCAATCATCAGGCCAATGATGAACTTGAAATTTAAAACAAAATATTTTCTACCATCCAATATGAAAACAAACATGATTATGACTTATTATAGTTAATTTGTCTATGAAACCTGATTGGATTCAATCCTCATTATTGGCCTATTTTTCAATGCCTGCCACATCATCTGTTTTCCTTTTTTAAAAGAATCCGTTTAATTAAAGGCATTATCTTTGGATTTTGACCCTAAATCAAAAGAATTATCTTTTAATTGAATAGTGAAACTTATATAATGCTTTTCACAAATATAATAATCCATGAAAAAAACAATAATATTCGTCGTTTTACTATTCATACTGGTGGGCGCTGTCTCAGCTAGTGAAAATTTAACCAACGACGACAACGAGACGTTAAGTGTTGAGCAAACGCCAACCGAAAATTTAACTCTTTCAGAAGATGCAGAAGTTCTTCAGAATGAAACTCCACAAGAGACACACGACAATCCAACACCTGCACCTGGAAAACCGACAATTACCACATATGCCGTTAGTGGAACTCAGGGTAAGTACATTACTTTAAAGGCGGTTGTAAAAAACTCAAGCGGCCCAGTTAAAGGAATGAAAGTGACATTTAAACTCAACGGTGAAACATACACCGCAGTAACCGATGCAAATGGTGTTGCAACCAAGACCGTCAAGTGTCCCAAAACCGCTCTTTCAAAAACAACTACTAAAAAAACTAGCAAAAAGTTAACTAAAACAAAGTATTATTCAAAAACTTATACTGCCAGTGCATCAGTTGATAGCGGAGAGAGCAGTACTTTTAAAGTAATCTCTAAAAAACCTAAACTTGTTAAAAAATACAAGATAGTCCATAAGAAAAAGACTATGACCGTTCCTCTTAAAAAAGGCAGCAAAACTTTTAAAAAAGGCAAATATAGTCTTTACACATATAGAGGCAGTGAAAGTGGAGTTTATGTGTTCGGGGCTTTAATGGCCAAGAAGGACACATCCGGAACCATTAAGTTTTCAATTAAAATGCATTTTAAAGAAAGCGGCAAATGGATATGGACCAAATGGTATAAGGTTTCAAAAAACAGCGAGTATACTACTTGGTATCCTAAAAACATCAAAGTTAATAAAGTAAAAGTACAATACACTCAAGAGAGTTATAAAAGAATCAAATAGCTCCTTTGAGTCTTTTCTTATTTTTTCAGATCAAATAAAAAAAAAGAAGTTGAATAATAATATTCAACATTATTTAGTTTTATACCAGACAGTAGCTTTATAAGGAGTGTATCCATTAATTAAGCTGGTGGAAATGTGAGCGCTATTTCCCTTTACTGTTTTGGTTTTGACTTTGCCTTTAGCATTCTTGAAATAGAATTTGACTTTAACAAGCTTGGTGTGGTGAGGTTCGATGTCCCCATTCATGCCATTGCCGACAAACCAGGTTACCACTCCAGTTCCTTTGTTAAACTGCATGTTTCCGGAGTATTCAACATACCCTGCTATAGCATCGCCATTATTAAGTTTTATAGCTTTTGGAGCCCATAATACTCCTGACTTAAAATTATGAATCTTAACAGTTGTTTTTGATGTTTTTGCTGCACTTACCCCCTGAGCGGAAGCGGCGCAAACAATGAATATCGCACCTATTAAGATTAAAAGAATAATTATATGTTTTCTGTTTATGTTCATACAATCACTATATAATAATTTTATTTAGGATGTATTAAATATTACCCAAAGCATCGCCTAAGGGATTATGAAATCCCCGATTACATCTTTATCGTTTGTTGTGATTACAACCAATTTGTCATCTTTCGGATAATTGAAACTGTAATATCCTCCGCCATAATCCAGATAGCCATCAACACCATTGATTGTTGTTGCATTACCTCCGACTGCTTCGACAATGCTTTCATCCACTTTATATCCATCATAACTGGCGACATAAAGCAGGACAGTTGTCAATCCACTGTAATAGAATTTTCCATTGGTTACATAGTTTACTCCACCCACGGATTGCTGTTGGTTGATGATTTCCTGTGTGGCATTTTCGCTATATCCTGCAGGGACATTGAATTCAATGCCATCCACTTCAACAGTCTGGTTTTCCCCGCTGCCGAATAAATCATCAAAGCTGAATGCTGAAACGGCAGTTATGCTGAAAAGGCTTATCAATATCAAAATCAATAAAAGTTTCCTATTCATTTAAATCACCCGTAAGAATCTATTCATTTAATTACAATGTCTTTTAGTAATGCATCATCAGTTACTGATATGATTACCAATTTTCCATCTTTTGCATAGGTAAATCCTTCAAACGGAGGAACATTATAATCATATCCGTCAACACCGTTTACAGACAATTTGTCTCCGCCAATATATGCAGGTATGCTGTCGTCAACTTCAACGCCGTCGTATGTTGCAACACCGATTGATATTACATCATTTTCATCGTTTGCGTATGTTTTTCCCCATGTTGTGTATTCAATTCCTTGAGATTCGTTGACTTCACCGTTTACAGCCATGTCTTCGTCTTCAACAAATCCTGCAGGAATGTTGAAATCAATTCCGTCAATTGTTACATTTTCAGCTTCAGAACTTGATCCAATTAAATCGTCCAATCCGAATGCCGAAACTGTACTTATACTTATTGCTACGATCAATAGTGCAAATATTGCAAGTATCTTACGATTCATTTCAAAACCTCCAATTAAGTAATTAATAATTTATAAATAGTTTAAAATATATTTATTGTTTACATGATTGGAAGTGAAATGCTAAAAAAAATAGTTTAAGGGTTCATAGATTAATCTACAAGACGATTTCGTATAGTCTGGTTTCGTTGGTAACCCCAATCAGAATTCCCTTATCATCATGAACATATCCGAAGTAATGCAAATCATCTTCTGTATAATTCCACCCGGTATGGCCATTAACTGTTGACTCGACCGCTCCCTCTTTGTAGAATTCATCCACGTTCATTCCCATCCAATCGGAAATGACTGTGATGATAATTTCGCCATTGGCTTCATTAACATAAAAGCAGGATTTTCCATATGATCCTAACTCATCAAAGTCTTCAACGTCCTTTGATTCGCCGAATCCTGCAGGTATTGTGAAATTCACACCCTCAAATGTTATGTTTTCTGATTCATTTGAATAGCTAATATTTTCGCTTGCGCTTACTGTTGCCAAAAGCAATGCCGCAACAAATATTAGTGAAAGAAATCTTAGTTTCATAGTAAATAATTGATTTTAATATAAAATAAATATTTCCATGCCTTCCCAAATTCTAATTAAAATTTTGAAATGCAACCCAAATATTTCAGTTGGATTATCCTAAAACTATTAAAATTATCAAAGACAAAATAAATTTAAGCAATACTTATCATAAACTACACAAAAGAGATGACAAATATGGACACTAACTCAATAAAAAACGGAATTTTCTCATTTATTATACCTGGACTCGGACAATATCTAAACGACGACAAACAAAAAGGGCTCGGACTGTTTGCCGCGGCCATAATGCTTCATATCATCATATGGTTTTTCATGAATAATGCCTTTGGAAGCATTGTTCAAACACTATATCACCTATATGCAGGATATGACGCATATAAAAACTATTAAAAAGGAATTAAAGAAAATCAATTATTCTTCTGCTTGTTTGACCCTTGTTAAAATTACTGCGAATACGAGTACCAGAGTAATGATTATCAAATCGATTATCAATTCAAAGGTTTTTGCAGAAGCGAAAAGATTGAAAATTCCAACTACCCACATCACCACCAAAACGGATGGAAGCAGGTATTTAATTATCAATGTCCAAATTTTGCCTACTTTAAAGGTGGAAGCTTCATTAAGTACCGGTATGATATGTTCCACACCATAAAACCATGCAAATATTATACATTGGATGCCGATTAAAATTAAGATACCGAACTCATTTACAAATGAATCGATTATTCCAACAAGATAGCTGCTGATACCTGATGTCAAAAGCAGGGAAAATGC
Source organism: Methanobrevibacter sp. (assembly GCF_017539065.1). GTDB lineage: Archaea > Methanobacteriota > Methanobacteria > Methanobacteriales > Methanobacteriaceae > Methanocatella. The sequence continues at coordinate 35,934 of NZ_JAFYHP010000028.1, read as the reverse complement.
GCATCCGATAATGCATAGAATTGTTGAAGTTTTCTTTCTTGACCATCCAAGTTTGCTTGAAGTAGTGCTTAACATCGGTTCGAAAAATCCAAGTGCTGAAGTAACACCCGCAAATAATATGGACAAGAACAACAATGGAGCAAGTATTCTTCCAATTGGACCCATAATGTTGAAAATCATTGGAAATACAATGAATACCAAACCGGTTCCTTCGGTGACCAATTCAACCATTGGTGTACCTCCGGTTACAGACATATATCCTAAAATTGAAAATACTCCAAATGCAGTACAGACTTCAAATAATGAATTGGATGCAACAACTATCAATACATTGTCGATTAATTTTGAGTTTTCAGGCAGGTAGCTTGCATATATCAAAGCGATAGCCTGGCCCATACTTAATGAAAAGATGATTTGCGCAAATGCGGCAAGCCAGATATTCACGTCCAGAAGTTTTGACCAATCCGGAGACAGCAATGTATTTATACCGACACTTGCACCAGGCAATGTCAAAGCGTAAATAATAATGAATCCCATTATAACAAATAATGCGGGAATAAGGATTTTTGAGACTTTACCAATACCGTCCTCAACGTTTTTATGAGAAATAAACCATAAAACAATCCATAAGAATAAAACCGCAACAGTTGTCGGCACAAGTAAAAAGCTGGCATCGGCCAAATTGGAACTTCCCCCTACCTCGTTTACAAAGTAAGCGGCGGCATCGGTTCCCCAATTAAAGCTAAAGCTGGATCCGAGATATACCAAATCCCAACCCAAAATAACCATATAATAAATTGTAACTACAAATACGAATAAAACCAAAATCCATGCCACAATCTCAAACTTGGGATTAATTCTCTTCATAATATTCGAAAAGGAATCTTTAAATGAGAATCCGATACCATATTCCAATATTAAAAACGGAATTCCCATAATTCCAATGGCAATCAGGTAAGGAACGAAAAATGAACCTCCTCCATTAGAATAAAGCACATAGCTGAAACGCCAGATATTTCCTAATCCTACTGCGGCTCCAATCATAGCCAAAATAAATTCGAGAGATGAATCCCATTGACCCTGTCGTGACATAATATAAATTCTGTAAAAAGCTATATAATAAACTTTACATTATAATAATATGATGAACGTTTTTGACAAATTTTTAATGGGAGAGACAACCAGCATAAATTGGTGCTTTGAAAACAGACATTTCATTAACAGATTGTCTGAAAATGGATTGTCAAGAGAATATGTTATTGATTGCCTAATGATGGAAGAGCCAATAAGCTATGAACATGTCGAGGACAACAAATATGCGGTTGTATATAATGCTCCCGCCAATAAGGATTATAAGGAAATAAGACTGATCATGGCCTGTTCCGGCAATTCAATTGACTTAGTAACAGCTATGAGAAATAATGAAACAACAACCAATCGCCAAAATAAGCAATATCAATCTGAAAAGAAAAAAGCAATTGAAAAAAAGAGACTGAAAGCGTTGTCAAAAAGAAAATGGTAGTTTAAAAGAATAATCCTTTAAACCTTTTTGAAATTAAAATTGCAGCTTATGCCAATACGGAATAAAATTACTCCTTTTGCCCCGCCTTTGATTGCGGCCTTTGAATCTTTGACAAGGGATTTCTGGGATAATTTGCGGACATTGTTGTCTGAATGATAAGATTGCAAACCTGTCCAGATTTGTGCCCCGTTTGAATCGCTGACATATGATTTGGTTACTGAAGTCACCCAACTTCTTGTCTGATGGTAATTGCCCTTGTAAACCATCGGCAGCAACGCATCAGTATATTTGCTCAAAGTAGGTACATCCTGACCGTAATAATACTTCATCATTGAAGGTTCAGGCATTAAAGCCACAGAAAGTATGCAGTTTGGATTTACCTTATGGACTTTGACGCTTGTCTTCTTAACGATGTAGTTGATTACCTTTACGGCATTCTTATGCTTGTGGGCTGTTCCTCCAAATCTCATGTAATCCAAGTGGATTCCGTCAACTCCCTTAATTTTAGCATAGCTTTTGGCTTCACGAACTTTCTTGTTGATAAATCCGTATTTGAATGACCCGTCATCATTGACCGGACTTACCCAATTTTCACCAACACAGCATACCTGCATCCACAAATGAACTTTCATTCCATAGCTATGCGCCCTGCTGATGAATGAAACGACAGCAGACCTGCCGTAGCTTGAAATCGCCTGAACATGCAAAAAGATCTGCTTGGTGCCTTTGCTGGCCAGGCTTTTAAGGCTTATTTTTTTCATGTGTGCAGCCCATAGCCAATATCCGTTTCCTTTGCCCATCTTGGCTTTCACTTTAATGACATGATAACCGCTTGAGGACAAATATGGAGCGTTCTTCTTGAATGAATATTTCACCTTATGCTTGCCCTTCTTGAGCTTCAGATAGATTTTGGCAATTCCATCCTTATCCGTTTCTGCGCTGTATCTCTTGCCGGCCACCTTGAAATTGACCACTTGCCCTTTGACAGGCTTGCCGTCATCGGTGAGCAGCTTGACATAGAACAGGCATTTTGAGCCTTGGCGATAGATGATATACTTATCACCAAGTTTGAGTTTGGTTTTGACAGGGTCTTTAACGGTCACTTTGCATGTTCCTGTTGCACTTTCGGTAGACTCATCGCCAGAATAGCTGAACCTAGCAGTGTATGAGCCTGTCTTAAGATTTAAAGACAGTGTGGCCATACCATTCTTGTCTGTTGTCCGAGTATAGTTTTCACCATTCAAGGAGATTGTCACCTTTTTAGAAGCCAGCGGCTTATTGTTTGAGGTTAGCTTTAAGGACACTGTTGTCTTGAATGATTCATAACCTTTTACTTTAGAAGACTCTATCTTTGATGCTGTCTTTTCAACATCTGCTGTAGCGTTCTCCTGTAAGACATCAGCACCATCCTGCATCAGGACATCACCCTCATCTGCTGAAACCTCTTCCAATGCGTCGCCGGTATCGGCATCACTACCTACCACATCGGTTATGTTATCATCTGCAGAAACCGCCGAAACGGACATCAATGCCAATAGCACAACGAATAAGAAAAGCATCCTCTTCATATTATATCCCCTTGAAGTTAATGTAGTTAAACAGACCGAATCTGAATAGTATTACACCATCTGCTCCACCATCAATCGCCGCATTTGCATCACTTGTCAACTCCTTGGCTGACAGTTTTGTCACATGGGAATCTGACCTGTATGCCTGAAGGCCAGTCCATATCTGTGCCTTCTTGGATTGCTTTGCAAATGTTTTGGTGACTGACTTGATCCAATTAGCGTTTCCATGGTAATTTCCCTTATAGACCATCGGCACTATCGCATCAAGGTATTTTCCCATTGTCGGAATGTCCTGAGCATAATAATGCTTCATTGAGGAAGGTTCCGGCATGACTGCGGCTGACACGATTAGTTTCTTATTTATCTTGTGAATAGCAGTAGATGCCTCTTTAACGAACAGGTTGACTGCCTTTACAGAACCGGCATGCTTATAAGCAGTTCCGGGATATCTTAAATAATCAAAGTGAACTCCTGCAATGCCTTTTACCTTAGCGTATTTTTTGGCCTCCTTGACTTTGGAATTGATTAGCTTATAATTGATCTTGCCGTTTTTGGCAGGATATTGCCAACCATGGTCGCCGTAGAATACCTGCATCCATATATGAACTTTGATTCCATGGGAATTGGCTTTATTAATCCAGGACTGGACATAGCTTTTGCCGTAATAATGGAAACATATGAAGTTCAGCAGGATGTGTTTTGTTCCGTATTTCTGAAGGGTCTTGAAGTTGACCTTTTTCATGTCGGAAGCGAAAAGCCACATTCCATTGTTGTTGTCGTGCACCGGCTTTACCCTGATTTTATATGTTTTGGTTGCCTTATTGTAGACTGAAGTCTTTTTGAAATACACTTTTATCTTATATGAACCGGATTTCAGTTTGATTTTCAGGCTTGCAATTCCGTTGCTGTCTGTTTTTCTTGTATATTTTTTACCCTTGATTTTGAAGGTTACCTTTTTGGAAGCCAACGGATTGGCGCGAGAGTCTTTTAATTTGATTTTGAAATAGTCTTTCTTCTTATGGGTATAGACTTTGGAATTCTCCTTGACGATTTTTGTCGGCATTCCCTTTTTGACGGTTATCTTGGAAGTGCCTGAGGATTTCTTTATGTTGTCCTCACCGGCATATGAATATGATATCTTATAGGTTCCTGCCTTCTCGTCTATCTTGACGCTTGCCACTCCGTTTGAGTTTGTTCTTTTGGAAACTGTTTTACCGTTGATGTTAAAAACGACAGTCCTGTTGGCTAATGGAACCCCACCGACTGTTAAAGTTACCTTATATTTATTGGCAACGCCAATATAAGCAGTATAATCTGATCCCTTAATTTTTGAAGTTGATGTTGAAATTACAAAAATTTCTGTTGAATTTGAACATTTTGCATATCCCTCATCGGAAAATGAGTATTTGACAGTGTATGTTCCGGGATCCAGGTCAATCTTAAGCTTTGCAACACCATTATCATCAGTTACAACCTCAGATGTTACCTTCTTAACTTTAATCTTTACTGTCTTGTTGGCAAGAGGAGTGGAATTGGAATCTGTCAGCTGTACGCTGAAATCCTTGCCCTTGACAATGTTGGTATCGTTGCTTTTAATGGTTGTTGTGATTAGTGAAGAATTGGTTGTTTCTTCAGGAGTCTCTTCTCCAGCGGCATCCTCCTGAACAACATCTTCGGACACCGCATCGTCAGAGACAACATCTTGTGTCATTACATCGGTTTCATTAACTGCACTAACCGCACCTATCATGAAAAAAAGGATTAGTGCAATTGATAAAATCAATGCCATGTTTGTCTTCGAAATAATTTCACCTCTTACTACAAAAGTTTATCTAAAAACATATATAAATCTTTTTAAAAGGAAATTCGGCTTAAAATTGCTTAAATTAATTAAAATAGCTTAAAAATATATAGAAATAAATATAAAAAGAATAATTATGTTAAAATAAACTATAATAAGCTTAAATATATTGAATTATTATTAGATAAATAGTGACTTAATAAGATAAAAAATAATAACAAAAAAATGGACCATATTAAAAATAAAAGGCATTTAACTGACAACATTAACTATCAGTTAAATTAAAGCTTAATTTACCTGTTCCATTGCTTGTGATTTCTAATTGGCTGCATTGAGGAGATAAATTGCTCAGTAATGAAGTTCCGCTTTCACTGTCCATATGCTGCGGCAGGTACCCGGAAATGTAAATCGGATAAACTGTGCACTCGCCTGTGTCATCGACCAGATTAATCTTTACAAAGTAGGCAGTATGTGTATCCGGATTTGACTGGTCGAATATGAAATTGCCCAGACTGTAGAAAATCGGCTTTCCATTGTACATTTCAATGCCCTGTGTAACATGCGGATGAGAACCTATTACGACATCCGCCCCATAATCAATTAACTCATGTGAAATCTTAACCTGATTGTCGTTTGGAGAATGTGAATACTCGTTTCCATAGTGCATGTATGCAATGATTAAATCGGAATCGTTGTTTTCGGAAATTTGCTTTTGGGCATCCTCTGAATCATAGGCTGAATAACCCGGATTTTGCCCATCCGCATACGGCATGACTTCCTGAGAGTATTCGGCGAAGTTTTCGGAATCCATATAATTTAAAATAGTAATCTTTCTTCCGTTGATGTCCTTTACAACCGCCGCATGTGCCTCATCTTCAGTATTTCCTGCACCGATTGGAGTGATGTTTGCAGCTTTAAGGTTTGAAATAGTATCCTGCATACCGGTTACGCCATAATCAAACGCATGATTATTTGCAAGTGACACGACAGTCACATTGTTCGCCCTGGCAAGAGGAACATATGACGGATTGCATCTTAATGGAACATCACCTTTTAGGGCATAACCTGATGAGGTTGCCGCATTTTCAAAGTTTATCAAAAGCAAATCAACATCGGATGTGACATCACTTACCCCACTGAATGGGGAGTAATCCAAGCTTAAGACCCCTTCCATATTACGGGCAAACATTACATCACCTGTAACTGCAACAGAAACGTTTTCTTTAGGTTCAATATTAACAATTGAACTGGACGGATTAAATATTGTTGCCCAGACAGCAACCATTACCAATATTACCAAGACAATTAGCAGAATATTTCTAAGCTTCATCAACGACCTCTTCATCATCGGAGAACAGCTGGTCCAGCATCCAATCGGCATCATACTCCATGATGTCGTCATAACCCTGGCCCACACCTAAAAACATGATAGGCTTTTTGATGACATAACCGATTGAAAGTGATGCTCCGCCTTTGCTGTCGGCATCAGCTTTTGTAAGAATTACCCCGTCAATGTCAATCGCTTCGTTGAATTTGCGGGCCTGCTCGGTTGCGTCATTACCGGTTATCGCATCGCCAACGAATATGACCAAATCAGGATTTGCAACCCTTTTAATCTTTTTCATTTCATCCATAAGATTGGTGTTTGTCTGCATTCTGCCTGCAGTGTCGATTAAAACCAATTCTTTTCCTTGAGCCTTTGCATGCTCAACCGCATCATATGCCACTGCTGCCGGGTCTGATCCCTTCTGGTGCTTGATGATTTTAACACCTACATTGTCTGCGTGGTGAGTAACCTGTTCGATTGCTCCGGCACGGAATGTGTCTGAAGCGGCAATGACCGGAGTGTAGCCTTTTTTCAGGTAATAGTTGGCCAGTTTACCTATTGTGGTTGTTTTTCCGGTTCCGTTGATTCCGACAAACATGACCACTAAAGGTTCGCCCTGAGCCACTTTTTCCTCAAGCATTTCAGTCATTGATTTTCCAGGAATATCGATTATCTCCTTAACAGCATCCTTTAAGGCATAATAGGTGTATTCAGTTACATCATTACTTCTTTTGATTTTCTTGCCTACAAGATTATCCTTAACGCTTTCCACGACATCTGTTGCAACTTCCATTGCAACGTCACCCTGCAGGAGTTCCATTTCAAGCTCGAATAGGATGTCTTCAACATGCTTTTCCTTGATGGTTTTTTCACGTGCGAATGAAAATACACCGCCTTTGGCTTCGCCGTCTGCTGATTCCTTAGGTTTCCTGCTCCAGAAGCGGGATTTTTCCTCTTTTTCTTCTTTTTCTTCACCCTCTTCTTCAGAGGTTTCCTCTTCCTTATCCTTGTTTCTGCTCCAGAAGCGGGATTTCTTTTTAGGTTCTTCTTCCTCTTCTTCAGCAACTTCTTCCTCTACTTCGGGAGTTTCTTCTTCAACAGGTCCCTCTTCTTCGGCTTCAGGAAGCAGATTGCCCTCTTCTTCAGCCTCTTCGGTTTTTTCTTTTTTGCGGCCGAAGGAGAAGAATGAGAATCTTCCACCGGTTTCTTCTTCAATATTGTCTTCCTGTTTAGCTTCTTCGATAAGCTCTTCTTCCAGTTTTTCACTGGTTCGTGAAAATTTCTTTTTTAATGAATCAAACAAAATTAACCCAACCTTGATAGCTAGTTAAAAAAATCTATAATCAATAATGTTTTTATTGTTCATATTATTTAAAAAATAAGATTTAAAAAAAAAGTAAAAAAAGATAATCTAACCCATTTGGGTCATATTACCTTGTGCTGCAGCTGCGATTTGCTCAGCCTGAGCTTGAAGATTGCCAGCAATATCAGTTACTTGCTGTAAATTAGCAAGCATTTTATCTAAGCTGTCTTTTAATTCATCTTTTTGCCCAGAGATTATTTCGCGTGCGCCGTCTGCATCTTTTTTGACTGCAAGTCCTGCACCAATACTTACGATGATTTCATCGGTGTCTTTGAGTTCCCCTTTTACAAAGGTACCTGCACCGACCGGTACAAAAGCCTCAATTGACTCTTTTCCTTCAATGTCATCTAAAGTATTGAGGAATGCATCAACTTCAGCAATAGAAGCTTGAATTAATTCGATTTGTTGGCGAATCAAGTCTGCTTGTTGCCTGTATACATTGATTTCGTTAAGAAGACTGTTTAATCTTTGTTGATCTTCCATTTTAATCCCTCAATGTTTATAAAATTTCTTTTACGATTGGGTCGAGAACGTCTTCAGGAGCAATTTCTTCAATTGAGTCAATTGAAATTTGGTTCCTGGTAATTCCATGTTTGCTACCAAATCTTTCATAGATTTTACTTTCTACGTCGCTTTCGCAAGTAGCTTTGTATTCTTTGGTGAAATCATGGTATTCGTCACCCATTACGAATTTACCTTTAACTCTGTAAATTTTTGTTATCATATAAAATCCCTCATGATATATTAATTAAAAATCATCATCCAAAAAGCCTAATGCTTCTTCAACTCTAGCCATTTCAGGACCAGTACTGTCTTTAGCAACAATTGCACCACTAGAATTTCCAATAATGCAAGCTCCAACTAATGGAATTCCTCTTCCAACAGTACCAATATCTCCTTCAACACCAAATACTTCACGAGCAAAGTTAACTTCAGATTGTAATGCATGAGGACTCATTAAAAATCCTTTATTGGTTACTTTAATTAATGAACCGATAATGTCGCTTCCGACAATGTGGGAAGCTTTAACATCCACATCCAAAGTTTCTTCAAGGACCTGGATTGCATCCTCTTCTAGAAATGGACTAGCTATTGCTCCATTGTCATTTGCCGCCACGATATTTCCAACAGCGGTGAATTGACCCGGAATGGTAGCCACGTTCAAACCCATATCCTCGAATTGTTTAACTTCTCTATCTAAAACATGTGGGGAAACAACAATACCATTTGAATTAGCTACAGATAAAGATCCAATAAGGCTGCTTCCGGAAATAGAAGATTTAATTACATCAACGTCTAATGCTTCCTTGATAATGTCTATTCTTTCGTCTAAGAGATTATAAGGAACTATTGCTAAATTATCGGTTGCTGTGATAAAAACACCTACATTCGGATTTCCTACAATATCTACTCTTTTTAACATATTGTTACCTCACATCTAAATTAGTGCCTATTCTGCTAAAGTAGCTGTTACAACACCATCATCATCTTTAACTGCTTTTACAGTAATTTTTGAAGGTATTTTTTGAATACCTCTTTCCCAAATAGCATGATTAATAGATTCGTCGATTTTAACATCACTAGCTTTCATGTGTTTGGTTAAGAAATTTTTAATTTCCCTAATAGCTCTAGGAGCTCTGATAGTCCTTTTGACTTCTTTTACATTTCTAAGTGGAATTGTGTAAACTCTTTCCATAATAACCCCTCTTATAATTTAAGACTGTTTCTTCTCCAATGTCTAGGTTTAGGTCTGTATCTAAGTTTACGATTAGTTTTAGCATAAGCCCAGATTGGAATTCTCCTATTTTGTTTGTTTGCTTTTGCCATTCTTAATTTTTTAGCTAATGGTTTATTTCTACTCATTTTCTCACCTGTAATAATAATTATTGTTTATATCCGATAACGCGAGTTTGATAATGTTCAGGGAAAATATCTAGAGAATTTCCTCCTTTATTATCAATCATTGTCCTTATTTCAACCTCAAAATCTGAACTGTTGTCACGGTTTGATTTTTCTTTTGAAATTTCAAATAGATTGTCTGTGATTAATTTTATTGATTTGTGACCAAAACTGTCTAAATTAATGTATTGTACTTGTAATCTATCTTCAAGACTTCTGATTTGATTGATATTGAGTTTTGGAGTTCTGTCATCACGTCTTGTCCCATCTGCGATAATATCATGATTTTCAGCCAATTTTTCTACAGTTTTCTCGTGGATGTATTTTATTCCGTCATTCGGAAATCCGTCTTCGAGGATTTTATCACAAGTCTCTTCAAGGATTTCAGTATCCATCTTTAAAACATTGTGTTTAAAACCTAATGCGTCAGCGGATTTGCTTGCAGGAATATATGAATCATAAACTCCAAAGTTTGCAGTATACAATTCCACATCAAGACCTAACCTCTTGAGCATGACTGCCACAAAAGATGAGTCTTTTCCACCACTATATAAAACAGCTGCTTTCATGCGATATTATTTCCTTGTAATTTTAATTTCTCTTTTCTGACCAGCAATTTGTCTTAAAAGGACTTTTATTTGGTCATCAGTTACTTTTCCTCTTAGGCTGCCAGCCTGAGCTGACTGAATCAATTGAAGTTCGATTTGGTTAACCAATTCAGGTTTGGTTAATTTAAGATTAGCTAATCTTTGACGAGCTTCAGGAGTCATAATTTGACCTAAGATTTGTTTTTTCTGAGCTTCGAATTGTGCTTGAGCTTCTTGCTGTTGTGCCTGAGCCATAGCTTGTTGTTGAGCTTGGTTCTGTGCAGCAGCCTGTTGAGCTTGCAACTCAGCCATTCTTCTTTGACGAATTTCATCTAAATCGCTCATATCAAACTCTCCCAAAAATTATAATTAATATTTTTCAAGTTCAGGAATGTCTTTGATTATTTCTCCAGAAATTTTATCCAAAAAGGATCTTCCTTGAGGACTGACGACTCTTCCGCCTTCTACTTTTTCCACATATCCTGCGTCTTCAAGCTGATGGAGTGCGGTTCTGATGATTGATCCGCTTCCTCTTCTGAATTTTTCAGGACGTACGCCACGGTCTTTTTTACCGCCGTAGAAAGTTCTTAAACTTGAAACACCAACAGGTCCGTCAATGTAAACTCTTCTAATGATAGAAGCAGTCCTAATAAACCACCAATCAGGGTTTTCTGGTTTTCTTTCTTTGTGTACACCAGTTCTAACAAAATTGGACCATGCAGGAGACTCTATTTTATCATTTTCTTTAAATTCTTCTGCGACTTTTTCAATTAATAAATCTGCAGGTACATCAAATACAGTAGTCATATTAATTCTCCAATATTTTTTTTATTGTAGCTTAATCCACTGTAAATTTAAGACCTAAAAAATAGGGCCTGTAACTCTAAATTTATAATGTTTAAGGCTTTTTCTTGTAAATAACAGCAACGTGGCCTCTAACGTCGATAAGTTTTGCTTTGGTTTTAGAGACAATTTCGTCGATGTATTTATCTTTATCGCGAGCGATATTTTTTGCAAATTTAAGTTTAACAATTTCATTAGCTTTCAGTTGGCGTTTGATTTCTTCAATCACATTATCGTTAACGCCTGATTTGCCAATGTTAATTGTCATCGCATTAAGAGCTCTATTCATCATTTCCTTTTTATCGTGACTCATATTTAGCTCTCCTTTTAAACTTTTTTTCCTTTTGATAAGGAATTTTCATTGCATGACCGCATTCACCACAAAAAATGTTAACCTCAGAGTTAACTAGCCGGACGGTGCAATTGCGACCAGGCTTGAGAAAGGACTTACAACTCTTACAATACCTTCTTCGCCATTTGTCTGGCACTGGAGTATTGTATTTGGTGGACAATTTCAATGCAAGTTCTACATAACGATTGGATCTTTCGGGATGGGTGATGAATTCCATCTCTGCACGATCAAATAGAATGTTCATTCTTTCAATCGCAATTTCAATCATCCACTTTGGTCTGTTCCTTCTACTCAAAAATATCCTCCTTTAAAATGTAGGATATAATATTCAAAATTGAATTAAAATGATTTGCGCAAATTAAAACAAAAACCATAGTTAAGATAACCTTAGGTTAATATGAATATTAAGAATAAATATGTATATTACTATTTATAAAGGTTATGAATTTATGGGATATTTTTGTTGAAATTAAATTTTTGGAAAAAATTAATGGACCTATAAAACCCCGCATATTCTACGCAATCCCTTAATCTTTGCAAAATCCGAATCTGTAGTGACAATTCTGGTTATTCCATATTTCTCCATTGTAACCAAAATTGTACAATCTGCAAAGTTAATGCTACCATTGTAGAATCTGAATTTTTCCATTGCTAATCTGTAATCTTCCTTAGTTAACCAATCAAAAACATCAAGATTACATAATTCATGAATTATTTCATCAAAATCGCCTTGATAATTGTTCTGCCTTAAAGCATTTAAAACTTCCAAAAAAACGGTGATGTTGATTACCTTGGTTTCCTTTTTTAAATAGGGTTTAATGCTATTAGAAAATTCTTTGTGTGAATCCCGTTTAATAATCAACCCTTTAATATAAGAACTATCTAAAAAAATCATTTAAATCCCTCAGTGGTGTTTAATGAGGAATTTAATCCCAATTTTCTTCGCCAAAACGAGCGAGATTGTCTAGAATATCATCGCCTTCAGGTTTATCATGTTCCAGCATTGCCCAAATCTTATCCCCATCTATTTCTCGAGGAATATTTTCAACATCTTTTAGTTGATCCCTTAATGCTTCATTAACAACATCTTTAGGAGATTGGTCAGTTAATTCCGCCATTATATTCACTTTTTTCACTACATCGTCATCTAATATCACTCTTGACATGTTATCACTCTCTTTTAAACCTTGTTTAATATATTCAACTATTAAATCCAGATAACTGGATTCCTCTGCCAAAGCCCGTTTTTTTAAATCTTCAAGCAGGCCATCATCAATGTCAAAACTTATCTTTGAGATATTACCACAACCTTTCACTTGTTAAGTTTAAATATATGATACCCAACATAAAAAGTTTGTGTACAAGCTTGATTAAGATTATGTGCTGATAAAATATAATATTTTCGAATTGTGCAAAATCACAGTTGTGCATTTATGATATAAATCACTTTAAATCAAAATTAAGTTAATCAAGTAAAATTGCAGTGATTTTGAAAAATTGATTTGAGTCTGTAAAAAAAACTTATGGGTTTGAAATCAGCCAGTCCATAAAGTCAACCGAACCGACAGGATAGTCACCGCCGTTGCGGATTACATCATCTATAAGCTCGACTGATTCGTCCATGGTCAGATTGCTTACATCCAGCTCATAGACCTTCTCCTGATATTTCTCATAGGCTTCCGCTGAGCACACTCCAAGGGCTTCGGCTTCAAGGTTTTCGCGGATTTTGGAATCTGAGTAATTTCTTGCCTTCAGTCTTTCTTTAAGGATGTCGGGATCTACCCTCAGGACTATCACCTTATCGGCCCCGTCACACAAGTGGGACAGGTGCCCCTCAAAAATAAGCAATTCATCGCAATCTGTGATGAGTTTAGCTACATGATGTGATAATTTGTCAATGTCTATGACCTTATATCCTTTTTCCTCATCAACACCCAATACGAAATCATGACTTAATGCCAAATCATTGATTTTAATCAAGTGTCCATTTAATTTACTTGCAAGAGTTGTCTTACCCGTACACGGAGTGCCGGTTATAAAAATAGCTGTCATGTTTATTTCTTCAGAATTATTCTCAGCACATCCTCATCTTCAAGGACATGGTCGGGACCTACCTTCTGGCCAGGGAATTTTACGGAAGTTCCCCACACCTTTGCATGCCTGAAATTCTTGACGAATTCCCTGTGAAGCTTGCCGCATGCATCGATTACGGTAGAGCCCTTTTTGATGACAAGAGGATCTTCCATATCCGCTTTTCTGCCTTGCGGTTTTAAATAAACCCTGACAAGGTCAAGATTATCGAATATGGTGTCCTTAAGCTCATCGATATTCGTATTCTTGTCGGCTGAAATCGGAATGAAATCAGGAATGTATTTCTTCAGCTCCTCAATGTATGCATCGTCAACCAAATCCACCTTGTTTAGAAGAATCAGCATCGGAACATAGGACTTGTTGCGGTCAAGCACGTCAATGAACTGGTCCATTGTCACATCGTCCCTGAAAAGCACATCCGCATTGATGTAGCCGTACTCGTTCAAGATTGACCTGATGGTTTTCTCATCCAGATGTGTCAGCTTGCAGGTGGATGACACCTTGACCCCGCCAAGCTTTTTCCTTTTGACGGTGACGTCAGGAGGCCTTTCATTCGGCCTGATGCCGATTGCCCTCAACTCCCTGATGATGACGTCCAGGTGCTGTGGATTAAAGGTATCCAAAACAACCAAAATCAAATCGGCAGTTCTGGCTACTGACAGGATTTCTTTTCCTCTTCCTTTACCGCTGCTTGCACCTGTGATAATTCCTGGAATATCGAAAATCTGAATTTTAGCGTTCTTATGCTCCATGACCCCGGGAACAATGTCTAAAGTTGTGAACTGATAAGCGCCAACCTTACTTTCAGCATTGGTGATGTTGTTCAATAATGTGGATTTTCCCACAGATGGGAAACCTACCAGAACAACAGTAGCGTCACCTGACTTTTTAACGTGAAATCCCTGTCCTTTAGACCCACCACTGCTTCTTTGTAAGGATTCCTCTTTTAATTTAGACAGTTTCGCTTTTAATTTTCCAATATGGTGAGATGTTGCCTTGTTGTAGGGGGTTTTTTGAATCTCTTCCTCAATTGATTTAATCTTGTCTTCGATTCCCATAATTTCACCATATCTTATTTAAAAAAAAAGAATTTTAAGGTAGTTAAGTTTAACTACCTGCTTTTGTATTGTCAAAGTTTACTTTGAATAACATTACACCGTTTTCTGAGTGTACCGGTTCGAATATGTCCTGATTTGATCCTCCGAGTAAGTATAATCTTGTAAACATGGAGTTTTCAAGTTTCTTATCTATTAGAATTGGAGTGTAATCGTTGTCTGAACCGATTATGAATAATGTGTAATTTCCATCTTTTGCATTCTTGATTGATTCGTTTTTAACGAGATATCCGTCTTCGATTAAAAGCAATCTGGATGCTTTCAATGGATTGTATTCGCTGCCGTTGACTTTGATTGGCTCACCATTTTCAGTGTAGACTGATTCGACATGAGCTTCGGTTGTATTGTTGCCGGAACCTTTCTCAATTACAGCATTGACTGTCATACCTTGATCTTCTAACAGTTCCACTTTACCGGATTGACCCGGACCGACTTTAACTGAGTCATAAGGTACGTGGTAGTTGTAATTTTCGGAAGTCTGGTTATCGAAGTTCCATGCACCGAAGTAACTCCACCAACCGGCCTTTTGAAGCATATCCGCAGATGCGACGAATATTACCGGTCTTGGATTGTCTGGGTGAGTGTATTCTACAACCTGTTTTGCCTCTGCAGATGACAGGTCATATTTGCTTGTCAATACCTTTTGGGCATCCTCAGGAGTCCTTGGCAGGATGTCAATGATAATGTCTGTAGCTTTGCCCGGACTGTCAGTGAGGTTAATCAGATACTCGTCTGCCCTTGTACCGGTTGTATCCAGCATTCTGAATATTCCTGCTGAAAGTTCCAAATCACTGGTTGTCATAGCCTGACCCAGCCAGAAGGCACGTTCCCCTGACTGAGAACCTCCGTCGAATGTTACTTGCCTGTCAGCAGCAACCTCGAAGAGGTAACCGAAGTCCCACCAGGATGTGATTACAGTATCGTCAGGTTGGGTTTCATTAACCCACTGCATAGCATTCCACATGTAATCGTTTGTACCCGGAACAACACTTTCAGAAGTCTGATAAGCACCGCAGATACTTGGTGTTACCAAAGCAATTACCAAAGCAATGATTAAAACATATTTTTTAAGAGGAACATGTTTTTTATCAGCGGAATTGGATTTGAGAGCATATACGGTAATTAAACCCGCTGCCGCAATAGCTGCAAATATCAGGATACCGTAAACGGTATTGATTGTAGCTAAAGGCACGGCCGCTAAAAATCCGCAGAATAATATTGCAGCGATTAACCATTTGTCGTTATTAAGTCTGTTTTTGATGTAGTCACATGCGTAGCCGACAAATATACCTGCTAAGAATGCAAACGGTAAAACGATTGTGGTAATGAACCTTGAACCACGGGAAACCGCGAGTGCAGTTACTACTACCCATACAACGAATAAAGTTGCATATAATACAGTTAAACGTTTATTTGCTAAAATTGGATTGTCCCCACCGAATTTCAAATCAGCGAGAGATAATTTGAATTTGCGACTGTTATCTAATTTTTCGGCTGCAGATAACCTTTTACCTTTTTGAGGTTTTGCATCAACAGGTTTTTGTCTGACGTTTCTGAATTTCCAAGCTCTTGAAACCAAAATGTATAGAACGATTAAAGCGGCGAAGAACACTGCAATACCGCCGATACCGTTGATGAATCCGTTGGTGTTTGCTAAAAACATTGAGGTCATACCTGCACCCAACATGCTAGGCATTTGCATCTCTGCAACGGAAATAAGTACGTTCGGGAATCCTCCTACAACAACGGATGCTGATTGCAAGTTCAATAAACCGAATACGCTTGAAAAGATTCCAAGAACCCCGTCAACGCCTCTGAATACTGCAAGGCCTGCAAAACCGATTACTCCAATAAGGACGATTGACAGGAATTCCTTATTGTGGATCAGCCATTCTGCAACGTTTGAGTAGGAATCTCTGTCTTCATCGACATTGAAGAAGAATGTTGCAATTAGATATATTACAGCAAACAGTCCCATCATTGCGACGTAAAAGATCCAACCGGTCCATTGAATGGAAAATATTCCGATTGAAATGATTGAAAGCACCGCAAATACGACTTTCCATATCCAATTTTCGCTTCTTATCGATTCGACAAAGAAGAACACGAAGAAAATTGAGAATATGTAATAGAACATATCTGTATCGAAAAATCCTGGGAATGTGTGCGCAAAGTAGTTCGGAGCAAGTGCGATAATCAATGTTGCTACAATTGCCCCATAATCGTTTGTGATTCTTCTTGAAAATATGAATGCCGGAATTACACAGAAGGTTGAAACAATTGCTCCAGTCCAGAATGCAACTTCCTTGACTGAATAGTTTCCTCCGAAGAAATTATTCACGGTATCGTGTAACCATGAAGTCACATAAACAATGCCCAGTTCGTAGTCAATCTCGTTACCGTCTGGAGAATACCTGTGCATATCCCATTCACTGCCATTTACAATTTTATCCCCTACATAGCCGTGATCAATATAATCATTGGTCAACCTATAGTTATAGTATGAATCCATTTCACTGTAATACGGAAGACCTGATGAATCGGTGTATATTGCTTTTCCTTCATCATCAAATACATTTAAATCAGCAGCAGGGGCTTTTAACGCGAAAACAATAGCTAAAATAATCAATATAATGACTATTCCTTTACCTATTGTCAATAATGTCTCTTTATTCATTAAAATCCTCTGTCTAAATTTATTAATTAATCAAAATTATAAGAAATAAATAAAAATAATCTCGCAATATGCAAAATAATTTTTATTGGGTAATATATTTAACTTTACTATTATTAAAATATTTTGTATTTTTAAGTAAAAATCAAAAAAAATAGGAAAAAATAAAAAAATTATTTTTTCAATTTACTTTCAAGCTCATCAACTGAACATGTGAATCTGCATTTCGGAAATCCGCTGCATCCAATGAAATCGCCGTAACGGCCGGAACGTTTTATTAACTGTTTTCCGCATTCCGGACATTCGCCGACATGTTGAGGCTCATCGGTTTTTGGCCTTTCCTTGCCGCAGTTAGGGTCAAGGCATGCCCTTTGGCGAGGTTTTCCGAATGAAATTATCGGAAGTCCGCACTCTTCACAAGTCTTTTTAAGGAAATGGGTGCCTTTTGGAATTGAATAGATTGTTTTGCAGTCCGGATAATTGGAGCATCCCACAAATGAACTTTTGGTCCTGTTGGAATATCGTTTAATCAGTTTGCCTCCGCAATTAATGCATGTTCCGACAATATTGCTTGCCTGATAGGCTTCATAGAGCTTGTTTCCGATGCCCTTCTGATTTTTGTCAATGTCCAATAGGATTTCCCTGACATCCTTTTCCCCTTCACTGATGACCCCTTCTTTTGTGGTTTCATTATTGTTGATGCCTTCAAGCTTGTTCTCCAGATCTCTTGTCAGCTCTTCGGAGGTCAAGTCATTACAATAAGTATTAAGGGTATCGATTAGGTTCTCGCCGAGCTCATTGACTTCAATCTTTGTTCCGCTTATGTATTTTCTGTCATACAGCTTATCAATGATGTCGGCACGGGTTGCCTTGGTTCCGAGGTTCTTTTTCTCGAGTTCCTTGATGAGTGATGCCTGATTATACCTTGCAGGAGGTTTGGTTTCCTTTTCCTCCTTAATCAATTCCTTGACGCTCATCACGTCCCCCTCTTTTACATCGGGGAACCTTTCATCGTCGATTTTTTTGAATGGGTAATGTTCCATCCAGCCTTTATGGGTAACTCGTCTGCGGCTGAACTTGAACTTCTCGCCTTCAATGTCCAGGGTTGTCTTCATTGTTTCGAATTCCGCTGATTCGAAAAATACCGCAATGAAACGGTAAACAATCAGATCATAGATTTTTTGCTCGTCCTTGCTTAATTTGTTTGGCAATATTCCTGTCGGGTGAATTGGAGGGTGAGCTGCATCCTCCTTGTTGCCGTTGTGAGGTCTCAATTTGGCCGGCAATTTGTCAATGTGCTTTTTGAATTCATGGTTTGCTGACAATTGCCTGAAGATATTGTCAAAACCAAGACTTCCCGGCAATTTTTGGGATGAAGTTCTGGGATAGGAAGTGTAACCCGCACTGTAAAGGTTTTGAGCCGCAATTTGGGTTCTTTTAGGAGAAAATCCGAAAACGCTGTATGCTTCAGCCTGAAGCCCACTTAAATTGAACGGCACCGGAGGCCTGGTTTTTGATTTTGAAAAAGCGATTTCGCTAACAACCGCATCCTTGCCGTTGCATTTGTCGAATATTTCCTCTGCCCTTTGAGCATCAAATATGTTGCCGTCGACATGCTTGATTTCGATATCTTCAAAATCGAGTATTGCCTTTAAGTTCCAATAAGGTTCAGGAACAAATTCGCGAATTTCCTTTTCGCGGTCAACGAGAATTGACAAGGTAGGAGTCTGTACCCTTCCCACAGATAACTTCAAGAACCTGTGCTTGGTTTTTCTAACTGAGTTGGACAATGCGATTGAAATGTTCATTCCGAAGTAATAGTCAAGTATGTGCCTTGCGATACCGTTGTCGACCTGATGCATGTCAATGTCAATACGGTTTTCATAGGCATCTATGATGTCCTTTTTGGTTAATGTTGAAAACTTCATCCTTGAGGCCTTATTTAAGGAATTCAATCCGCAGGCATATCTCAAGGCATTGTACCCAATCAGTGTTCCTTCAACATCGTAATCGCATGCATGAATATATGAATCGGCGTTTTTACCGAATTTCTTGATGGCGTTGAGATAGTTTTTGGTGTAGGCGCTGCTTTTGCTTGCCTCATGTGCAGGGACCCAGTGCAGATCAAATGAAACGCCATATTTGTATCTTCTAGGAACCAGTGAATACAGGTGTCCGACACCGGATACGACTGTGATTTCTTTTGAATCCCTTTCAAGTTCCCAATATTTTACTTTCTTATTGTATACTTTCTTTTTAGCACTTGGAGAAAGCGCCTTTGCTATCTTTTCGGCTGAACTCGGCTTTTCGCAAATTATTACTTCATGCATTATACTCTTACCTGCCTCGATTTTTTATAAATATATTTTAATAAAATTATTAGTATAAAAAGATTACTATTGTGGAAGTTACAATGTTTCCACATTGATTTTGCTGTTCAATAGCTTTAACATTATGAAAATCACATGATAACACTTTAAATTTAGGAATTTGAAGTAAACCCTATAAAACATCGGCAAATCCCGGATAAACCTGTTTTTATGCCAGTTAGGATACTTGGCCCTCACATGGTCCTGTATGCACTTGATTGTTTGGGGGCTGAAATCCTCCTTAAAGCTTGCCCTATACATTGTTCCGGTCAAAACGTGATATACATTGATATATTCCAACTTGTCAAAATTCTCTTCGAAGATATTGTGCTTTCGGGCGAAATTCTCTATGTCTTCGGTAACGTCAAAGCTGTCATAGATTCTGTCGTCATAGGTGTGCATGATTGATGAGTCATTTTGAATGTAGTTGTACAGGGGCTTTTCGACTATGGAAACCTTGCTGGACATCAAAAGCAGTTTGGAGAATGCGTCCAGATCCTCATACCATTTTCCGACCGGAAACAGGATGTCGTTCTTTGTGAATAATGAGGTCTTATATAGCTTATTCCATGGCGCCGGATGCCTGATTAGATTGGTATAATCGCTTTTCACCACATTCAATGTTGTCTTGTCCTCATAAACGCGATTGAAATAGCAGATTGAAATGTCTGAATCATTGGCGATTAAGCTGTCATGCAACTGCTCGACATAATCCCCTTCAATATAATCGTCACTGTCAACAAAACAGATATATTCGCCTGTGGCTTTTTCTATGCCGAAATTCCTGGCGGCTGAAGGTCCGGCATTTGCCTTATAGGCATAAATCATCCTGCTGTCATCCTTGATTGTTTCCCTGATTACATTGCAGGTATTGTCGGTGCTTCCGTCATCTACAAAGATGGCTTCAATGTTTTCATAAGTCTGATTTTTTATGGATTCTATACACCTTTCCACACTATCCTCGACATTATAACAAGGTATGACAATGCTTATCTTATCCATATTGTTGCTCCTAATTTTTAATAGATGTTAGTTAGTATTTTCCAAAGTCAATTTCGTTTAAAATGTGCCCCACACGTTCTTCCTCCGGAGGAAGTTGCATATAATCACCATATATTGGTATTAATGTATTATCATCGTCATTAGGAATAGTAAATACATAATTTTCAAATTTAGATTTTTTTGGTGGTTTATAATCACTTCTTTTAAAGACCACTCTTTCCCTTAAAGTTAAATCCGTAACATATTGCCCGCTATTTGATTCATATTTTCTAAATAACTTCGATAACTTCTTTTGAAAATACTTATCATTTAATTTAAATAAATTTAATAGACTATGAGTAATATTAAGAGCTAAATTAACAATTTTAGAAAAATTATAAAATTTTAATACGGAAAGAGAGTAAAGTCTTGTATCAATAAAACAACGCCGAAGGTAAATTCGCCTTTTTAATTTATTATCTGGTAAATTGTCTAAAATAAATAAATCTATGTGAATTCCTAATTTAAATGAAACTTGATTATCCCAATATTCAGACCAATAGGTTTCATTTAAAGACATTCTACCAAATTGAAAGAAATATTCGCTATTATATCTTGAATCAAAAATTGTATATTTTTCAGAGGGATTTTCTTCCATCACTTTTAAAAATTTCTCGTAATCTTCTCTAAACATTATAATATCAATATCATCATCCCATGGAATAAAACCTTGATGTCTAATGGCTCCTATTTGAGTTCCATAAATTAAATAATATTCAATATCATTATCTTCACAAATATCAACAAAATCTTTTAAAATCATTAATTCAACATCTTGAAGATGTGATAAAACATTATCACTAAGAATATTATTCACTTAACTCCCTCATTAATATTTTTTAATGAAATTCACATCTTTATTTTCAAAATCTTCAATTATTTTACAAATAGCTTTTGAAACTTCATAATCAATATATGCATTATTTTTACCTAATTCTATAGATTTAGCGAATGCAACAAGTTCATATCTTATACCTTCACCATCCAATTGGTAGAAATATTTTCTATTATCCTCTAAATTCTCATATCTTAGTTCAAAATAATCTGTTTTCCACCAAGGAGCAGGTACATAAGCATAACCTTCTGTTCCAGATATTATTAATTCACCCTCAGATTTAACACTGTTTGCAACTTTAATTGATGCAACAGCATTATCATATTGGAAATCAATTTTTGTAAATAAGTCGAAGTTTGGTTTTTCATCTAAAGTTAATGAATTAATAGTTTTATTATTATAATCTACTCCTAAAACTTGAAAAATTGGTAAAAGAGCAGTTGGCGCCCATGAACTAATACTATTCCATGAATTATCATCATAATCTCTTAAACTAGTGCATGTAGCGTCAATTGAATAAATATCTCCAATATTTCCTCCTTTAAGTAAAAGTAATAATCTATTATAAGCAGTTGAATATGCAGTTTTAATAGAATCCATTAATATTAAATCTTTTTCTGAAGCTAACTGTCTTAATTCCTCAAAATCATTTGCACTCACTGCAATTGGAGATTCGCATAAAACATGTTTTCCTTGATTTAATGCTTTTTTAATTTGGGAATAATGTTTGGAAGGATGTGATATAATAAATACTGCATCAACCATTTCCAATAGCTCTTCATAATCATTGGTTAAAGTTAAGTCTTCATTTTCATAACATTCCTTTTCAGATTCATTGTCTGGAAGCATTGCATTAACTTCAATCCCATTAACCAATTTTGATTCATCGTAGAACTTTTTCAAAACATTACCTTCTCCAACAAGCCCTAAATGAATATTTCTTTGTTTAGATCTAATATCGGAACTTGAAACACCTTCAGTACGTGGGAGATATACAACCTCACAATATTCATTCAAATAATCAAAATGACCAACCCAATCTGAACCCACAGTAAAAACATCTACTCCAAATCGCTTAATATCATCGATTTTTTGACCTTCATATTCTTCAACAATTATCTCATCTGCAAGACCTGTAGCGCGTACAGATTCTATCCTTTCCATTAAAGATTGATGAACATTAATTTTGCCTCTTTTTTTATCAAAATCATCAGTTGTAACACCCACAATAAGATAATCACCTAACGCTTTTGCCCTTTCAAGAAGTCTTTGATGCCCATAATGAAATAAATCATAAGTTCCATAGGTAATTACTTTAATCATTTTAATATTCCTCTTTGTTCTAAATCCTGAAATGCTTCAATTAATTTATCGTTATCTTCAATGGTCAAATCCCCAATGTGTCCTACTCTAAACATTTTCTTTCCAATTTCTCCACCATTAGGATTTACCCAAATACCATATTCCTTTTTTAAAGCATCTACAATAGTTTCTGCTTGTGAATTAATACAGTGCACATCAGTAACAGAATTTCCTAAATGTTTACAATGAGTTTCTAATGGCAAGTCTTTAATTCTTAATCTGAAATCATTAGCTAAATCAGAAATCCTTTTAATTTCTTCTTCAACTCCGCCTTTATTTTTGATTTCTTTCAATCTTGCATTTATTTGCAATAATATTGTTACTGCAGGAGTGAATGGAGTTTGACCCCTTATACCATTGTTTAACATGTCTTTTAAATCAAAATACATGCATTTGCATTCGTTATTCTCAACTCTTTTTAATGCTTTATCGCCTAAAACTATTATTGAAATCCCTGGAGGGCAAGCCAATGCTTTTTGAGAACCTGTAATAAATACATCAATATTATCTTCAACCATGTTTAAAGGATTAGCTAAAAAAGAACTTATTGCATCTACAACCAAAAATATGTTATTTTTATTACAGAACTCAGAAATTAAATCTAAATTATAATAAACACAAGAACTAGTTTCACAAATATTAACTAGAAATCCAGTAAACCCCTGATTACGATATTCATCTAAAATTTCTTGAGTAATATCTTGACCAAAATCAAGTTTAATTTCATCGTGAGGGATATTATGAAGTTTGCACAAATCAACAAAACGTTGACCGAATCCTCCACCATTAACAATTAAAACTTTATCGTTTTCATCGAAAACATTCATTACTGTTGCTTCCATAGCTGCAGTTCCAGATCCAGTGATAAAAACAACTCTTGAATCTTCACTAGCATATACAAATTCTTTCATTAGTTTTTCATTCTCAAGCATTATTTGTGAAAATTCATCGTTTCTAAAATAGGGAGTTTGTTCCCCACCAATCTTTAAAACATCACAACTGCTCATTACCGGACCAACAGTAAAATTTAACACATTAACACCCTCATTCAATTACAAAATATTTATAATGAGTTTCGCTATGATCACTTAATTCTTCAAAAATATCATCAGCAAATATTTTATTATAGTTTAAACATTCAAATAATTCCCTGTATTCTTCTTCAGTCCTATATATTGCACTATAATCAGCTTCTAAACCTTCAGAATAGAAGTCTTTAAGAGTTAATCTTTCTCCCATGCGAGAAACCGGTTCCATTATGAATAATTTTTTGTCTTCAACACCAATCTTATTAAGTTCATTGAAAACTACTTTAATATCTTCATCATTAATGTACATTAAAACTCCACTAAAGATTATGACATCAAATGGAGGTTCAATTAACAATTCATCTTCCTTAATATCAGTTGCAGACATTACCTGGAACTTACAATCATCAAAATCATATGAGTTGTTGGCTATCTTAATTAAATCTTCTGTATAATCGATACCTAAAAAAGATTCACATTTATTGTGTAACGCTTCAGCCCAACGGCCAATTCCACAACCTACTTCGAGAACTTTTTTTCCATCAACATCAATGTGTTCATGGAATAATTTTTTTTCTTCAATGTGTCTTTGTTCTGAATTTTCTTTATCTTGGAAAAGCACAATTGATAAATCACTTTCTAAATCTCTGCTTGCTCTTTCACTAAAGAAATTCTTTACTTCTTCAGAATCAATATCTTCTTTTTCACCATATAATCTTGACATTTTTTACACCTGTTTAAAAAGAAATTATAAAATATTTATCATTTTAATATATACAACTAACTTATTTAAAAATTTAATTATAGTCTTTAATCAGCTGAAAAATTTTTTCATTTTAAAGTTAAAATAGACAGAATAAGAGAAAAAAATTATACTTCTCAAATTCAAATCGTTTGAAAAAACATGCCCCCACTCCATAAAATTATCTTTATATACATTTAAAATAGATTATAAATTATGAGGATAGAAGAGTTTAGAAAGTATGATGATGAGGAAATCAAACATTTACAAGAAGTCGAATTAATGATTCTCAAAGATGTTGTAAAACTTTTAGAAAAACATGATTTAAAATATTACATGTATGGAGGTTCTCTTTTAGGAACTATAAGGCATGAAGGTTTTATTCCTTGGGATGATGATATAGACATTATTTTATTTAGAGAAGACTTTGATAAAGCTTTAGATATCCTCAACAATGAACTGCCTGACAAATATAACCTTGTTCATATGGACTATATTGAGGATTGCTTTGGTTCATTCGCAAAAGTATCGCTTAAAGGCACTATCTTCAGTCGATGGTATACATCTTATGTAAATTATGAAACAGGAATAAATATAGACATATTTATACTTGATAATATTCCAAAAAGCGACTTTTTAGGTAAATTACATCATTATGGATATATTTTTTGTTATCAATTTGTCATCAATTCATGTATTAAAGTTGATATGTATACTAAATTTAGAACTAAATTACATCATCTATTTCATGACATTTTAAACTTCATCCCAATTAATCGTGAAACTTGGAAAAAATTACTTACAAAAGAAATGAGTTTTTATAATTATAAAAAAACTGAAAGAGTCGTTGATTGTTTTAATCTTTGTGGGTATATGGCCTATCAAAGAAATGACTTTGAACCTGCAATTAAAGCTAAATTTGAAGATTTTGAAGTTAGAATTCCTAAAAATTATGATAAACTTTTAACTCAGATTTATGGAGATTATATGAAAATTCCTCCTGAAGAAGATAGATATAATGCTGCGCCAGACATTCTCGATTTTGGAGAATATTAATTTATTTATATTAATAAACTAAATATTAAATTATGTTTTCAAATATCGGTGTTGTCGGTGCAGGAGCCATGGGAACAGCCATTGCCCAGACTATTTGTGAAAATACCCAAAATGTTTTATTATATGCTAGAAGAGAAGAAGTAGTTAATTCAATAAATGAAACTCATTTTAACAAAGATTATTTCCCGAATATTCCTTTAAACCACAATATTATCGCAATTAATGATTTAAATGAATTAAAAGATGCAGAAATAATATTTTTAACTTTGCCTTCATCTTCAATTAGAGAAGCAACTCATTCTTTAAGAACAATTATTTCTGACGACTGCGTTATTGTTAATACTGCTAAAGGTCTTGAAAAAGGATCTCAAAAAAGAATGAGTGAAGTAATTGAAGAAGAAACTAATAGGGCTGCTGCAGTATTATCTGGGCCAAATATTGCTTCAGAAATGGTTGAACAAAGATTCTCTTCAGCATCAATTGCCTGTAAAAATAAAAAATATCTTGAAAAAGTTAAAAAATCATTATCTACCCCTAAATTCAAAGTTTCAGCAAGTGATGACGTTATTGGTGTTGAATATTGTGGTGTGATAAAAAATATAATTGCAATATCCCAAGGAATTTGTGAAGGAATGAAAATAAATGATAATGCACGTTTTTCCGTATTTACAAAAACATATAATGAAACTAAAGATTTAATAGAAAAATTTGGAGGCAATAGATCAACAGTGGATGATTATTGCGGTTTCGGAGATATCATCACAGCTTCAACTCAAAATGTAAGTAGGAATCATACTTTAGGTGTTTTGTATGGTCAAAAGATTGTAGTTGATGAAAAAGCATCCGGAGTTCTTTTTGAAGGAAAAAACACAATAATTATTATGAAAGAATTATGCGATGAATTTAATTTTGAATGTGCAACTGTTGATTTTACTTATGATGTAATTATTGATAGAATAAATCCTAAAAAAGCATTTGAAAAGTTTTGGGATAAATTATAAACTTGGTGATTAAATGATTTGTGCGGCTATGTTAGCGGGAGGCATAGGAAGTAGATTAAAACAAAATAAACCTAAACAATTTGTTAATATTAATGACAAACCTATTTTAGTTCACTCAATTGAAACATTTCTAAATGTAAAAAAAATCGATAAAATCATTGTATCTTCCCCAAAAGTTTGTATTGGTAAAACAAAAGAATTAATGGACGAATATTTTCCGAAAAATGATAAAATTATCGTTATTGAAGGTGGTTCAACCCGTAATGGAACTATTTTAAATTCTATCAAATATATGAAAGATCAAAACTGTGAAAAAGATTCTATTTTAGTGACTCATGATGCATCAAGAATATTTGTTTCTGAAAAATTAATTGAAGACAGTATTAAATATGCAATTGAAGTGGGTGCGGCAAGTGCGGTAATATCTGCTACTGATGTCATATTTGAATCAAGAGAAGAAGGAAAACTCAATGATATTCCATTAAGGAAATATTTATACCATGCACAAACTCCGCAATCTTTTAATATTGATAAATTCTTAGAAATATATGGAGATTTGTCAGAAGATGAAATAGCTAAATTAGATGAAGCTATGATGCTTTTCTATTTAAGAAATGCTGATGTGAAATTATTTCCTGGAAACCGAAATAATTTCAAAATTACACATCCATTTGATATTACACTAGCAGAAACTATTCTTAAAAACTAAATGTTAATCTTTTATAATGGAATCAGGAAAATCCATTATGAACTTTCTATTTCTTAATATTCACCAAAATCAATTTCTTCTGGAGCAGGATTAAATCTAGATTCTTCAGGTGGCAACTCCATATAATTATTAAAATCCATTCTTAATATTTTATCATAATTATTAGGTATGTTGACTTCCATACCTTCAAATTTTGCTCTTTTTAAAGGCAACCAATCTGTTTTAAAAGACATTTGCATTAGGTTTTCTGATGGAAAATCGCATACTTCCACACAATCTTCATTTTGATATTTGGTGAATGAATTTACACATTTTTTCTTAATATAAGAAGGAGAAATATGAAGTATTTTTAATGTATAATGAATTATTTTTTGAATTACTTGTTTTATTTTAGAAGATTTCGTATATTTAAGGATAGAATATGTTGTTAATAGATTTAATGAAAAAGATGTCCATTTATGGGCAAATTTTTTAAATTTATTACTTGGAACATTATCTAAAATAAAAATATCAATGAAAATATTTGGAGTATAGTCAACTTGATTAGCCCACCATTCCTTAAAGAGGGTATTTTTTAGTGTTAACCTCCCCCATGTATAATGGTAAGTCTCTTCGTTTAAAACATTGAAAAATCTGTATCTTTCATCAATTTCCTTTTCAAAAATTTTGTTTAATTTTTCAAAGTCTTCTCTAAACATGATGACATCAATATCATCATCCCATGGTATAAAACCTTCATGCCGGATAGCCCCAAGTAAACTTCCAGCATATAAAAAATAAGTTAAGTTGTTTTCTTCACAAACTTCAATGAAATATTTTAAAATTTTCAATTCCACTTGGTGTAAATGTTCTAATGTCTCTTCATCGTACCTTTTTGATTTAATCATGTGAATGTTCTCCAATTAGATAAATGGCTTCTAATTTATATCATTATTTGAAATTTTTAAGTATTCTTTTTGTAGATTATATTTTATATTAACAGTAATATAATTTTTTTTAATATACAAAATAATTGTTGTGTCATGCGATTTAAATATTCTTTTAATATTTTAAAACTCAAATTAAATAATATATTTATTAGATATGACAATATAATAAAAATAGGATATTATTATATATATAATTGGAATATAATGTAAAGAGGATTATTATGAGTCAAGTTCAAACAATATTTAAAAATATGAGTTGGCTACTAATTTCACAAATAATAGCTTGTATTTGTGGATTTGTCTGGACCATTTTAATGGCCCGATATTTAGGAGTTAACGATTTTGGTATTTTTGGATTTGCTACATCATTTACTGGTATTCTAGTTGTTATAGTGGATTTGGGAATCAGTACTCATATTGTTAGGCATATTGCTACTGATTATGACTCTGCTCCTAAATACCTTGGAAATGCATTGCCTTTAAAAATCATTTTTGCAATTTTATGCATTATTATATCATTAATTATTTTAATTTTAATGAATGCAGATGAACGTGTGATAACTGTCACATTACTTTTTTCAATAGAAATGATTATTAAATCATATATAAATCTATTTAATGGGTCTTTTCAAGCATTTGAAGAAGGAAAATACCAAGGAATTGGAAACAGTATATTAAACTTAATCTTATTAGCATTCATTCTAATAACAATTTTTACCGATTTAGGACTTTATGGAATAGCTACCTCATATATTCTAGCTAATTTAATTGCTTTAATATACGAATACTATGTGTTTAACAAACATATAACAAAACCAAAATATGAATTAGACACAAATTTTTGTAAGACAATTATTAAAGTTTCAATACCTTTTGCCATTACTGGTCTATTATATTACATATATTATTCCATAGACATGGTAATGCTCACAAATATAGTTGGAAGTCATGCTACTGGAATTTATAATGCAACATTTAAATTAATTTCCGTTTTGACCTTATTTTACTCAGTTTACACAGCAGTAATTTTCCCAGTTATGAACAAATATTTCAAAAATGATGAAAAAATGCTTTTAATAAGTTTTGAAAAATCCATAAAGTATTTGATGCTTATAATTATTCCAATAGCTGTTGCAACAATGATCTACTCACTTGACATAATCCGATTGATATATGGACATAATTATGATGCTTCATCATCAGTACTATCAATTTTAATCTGGACTGTTTGTTTATTATTCATTAGTGGAGCTGCAAACAATCTGTTAAATGCATCCCACAAAGAAGTTAGTGTAACAAAAATATATGCAATGGCAGCAGTATTTAATATCGCTTTGAATTTCGTTTTAATTCCCTATTTATCATATAACGGAGCAGCAATTACAACTGTTCTAAGTGATTTACTAATTGTAATTATTCAATTTTATGTAATCTTCAAACTTGGCCACAGGCCTAATAAGAAACTATATTCAGACTTAATTAAAATAATCATAGGATCAATTATTTTAGGAATAATTCTCTACTTCTTAAACCTAAATATGTGGGTTGCACTACCAGTTGGAATAATAATTTACTTCACAACTGTTTACATGCTCAGAGTCTTTGACGATGATGATAAGTATGTTATAAAAGAAATTTTAGGTAGAGATTGAATTAAAAATAAAAAATATTAAACTTCCCATTTTACACAACTTAAGAATAATTTAAATATCATTGCCCACATAATTTTACATACAACTCCAAAGGAGAAAAACTATGGACAAACAAAAAGTGATTCTTTTTGCGGTTTTAATAATTTTTGTTGTGGGCATGACAATGAGCTGTGCAACTGCAAAAACCGTCACAATCAAACCGAAAAAAGACAAATATGCTGTTAAAAAAAAGGGAAAATACAAAGTTGAAGCCATGAAATGGCAGGCCTACACTTATCAAGAAGTAGACATTATGGCTTATAAACATGGTAAGATGATGAAAAATACCAAATATTCGTCAAAGGTCTATTATAAAGAAAATGGCAAGTGGAAAAATACTGGATGGCATAAAGGTGGCCATTCATGCACATATCACAAATATTTCATGGATAAAAAGCATAAAATCGGGAAAGTTAAAGTTAGAATATAATTTTAACTTTTTTATTCTATTTTTAGTAAATCTATAACCGGAACATCACCCTAACATGTCCCTAATATCAATTAAATAAAAAAAGTGGATTGAAACTTACTTTAAAAGCAAGTTCCATAATTATTTATTCTTTAATGTATTTTTTCAAGTCTTCAGCCTTGTCGGTTTTCTCCCATGGAAGACCTTCAATACCGAAGTGACCGTACTTGGCGGTTTGCTTGTAGCTGACATCCCTTAAACCGAGAGTTTCAATGATTCCATCAGGAGTTAATTTGAAGTTTTCGCGTACAATCTGCTCAAATTTCATATCTCCGATGTCTGCACCGGTGCCGAAGGTATCGACCATTACGGAAGTCGGTTCAGCTACTCCGATTGCATAGGACAATTGGACTTCACATTTTTCGGCAAGCCCGCTTGCTACAATGTTTTTGGCAATGTATCTTGCCATGTAACATGCGCTCCTGTCCACTTTGGTGCAGTCTTTACCGGAAAACGCTCCTCCTCCATGGCGGGCATATCCTCCGTAGGTGTCTACGATGATTTTACGGCCGGTCAGTCCCGCATCTCCGTGAGGGCCTCCGATTTCAAACTTGCCTGTCGGGTTGATGTGCTCTTTGGTATCTTCTGTCATCAATCCTTCCGGGATGACTGCCTTGAAGAGCTTTTCGCGAATGTCTTCTTTTAATTTTTCCTGATTGTCGGATACTGTCTCGTCATGCTGGGTTGACAATACAACCGCATCAAGTGAAATGACATTTCCGTCCTTATCATAGTTTACGGATACCTGTGCCTTACCGTCAGGCCTTAAGTATGGGATTTCACCGCTTTCCCTGAGTTCGGTTAATTTGTTTGTGAGTTTGCGAGCCAAATCAATCGGGAACGGCATTAATGAATCGGTTTCATTGGTTGCATAACCGAACATCATCCCCTGATCTCCGGCTCCGGTTTCCTCGTCTCCCCTGTCAACTCCCTGGTTGATGTCCTGGGATTGGGCGTGGAGCCTGTTTGCAACTTCACAGTCATGGCCGTCAAATTCCAATTCCGGTTTATCGTAACCGATTTCGATAAGGGTGTCCCTTATTATTTTTTCAATGTCCTCTTTTGAAAGATCAGTGTTTGAGGTCACTTCACCGAATACCATACAAAAATTGGTTGTTACACAAGTTTCACATGCAACGTGTGAATTCTTGTCCTGTGCCATGTATGCATCCAATATCGCATCAGAAACTATGTCTGCAACCTTGTCGGGGTGCCCCTGGGTTACGGATTCTGATGTAAATGTTCTATATATTTCGCTCATTTTATCACCAATTAGCTTAAATCTTTAATCAATATAATTATCATTAATAATTCCAATGCTCAAATTCGAATAAGCATTACATATTATTTTAATATTTATATCATATCATATTTATAAATTAGTGATGCACATTAAAACATATATTAATCTTACCTGATGATAAAATGGATGGCAGAATTAGTATTATCTTACCGACATTAAGACAAGAATGCTGATAAATTCCATTATTCTTGCCTAAATGCAAAAATGGGCATTTCAAAAAAAATGAATTGATTTAATCATGCAGGTCCTCAATATTCAGGAAATTTTGATTTTTGAATATGAAATTTCAGTGCTTTAAAAAAAAATAGTTTCTATTCGAATTTGAGATGGTTGAAGATTTTTTCCATGTGATGGATTGCATTGGTTACTTCTTCTGATGTGATATCGATGAAAGGATCATAATCTGCTTTTTTTCTTAGTTTAAATAATTTTTGGAGTTCAGTTTTCATCTGTTCTTCCCCATAATTATCTAATGCTTCTCTGACTTGCTTATGTTCCCCAATTCGTTCTTCACCCTCCTTAAAATCCCAAGGATGTTTGACTTTGAATTTTTTCACATCTTCAAGCCACAGCTCACAGAACAGGTATGCGCTGTAATAAGCTCTGTTAATTATACTTGCATTTACACACCATTCGTCGCAATTTTCTGGAATTAGCTGATTTTTCAACATCAGCATCTGCAACGTTAACAGATACAGTTGAAATTGCGGGTATCTTCTAATATCCATAATATCAGTCCCTATATGATATAACCGCATTTCTAGAAAATCTGTCAATGCCGTTTTCTTTTGAAAACTCTTTCATATGAACATAGAGTTCCTTAAGGGTTTTGTCAAGAACATCCTCGCTTGTTCCATTTAACTTTTCAAAGCAGAAGATGTAATCCTGGGTATCGATGTCAGGCATTTCTTCCAATGTCATTTCACCTAAAAATTCATAATTTTTAGCGAAATCTTCAATTTCATTGGTGTAGAGCTTTTTTGCAGGTTCCATCTCCTTTTTGAACTTATCCAATCTTGTAACCATATTTTTCACCTCTTTTAAAATTGTTTTGCAGAAATTGTATTTTTCCACATTAACTATATTGAACGTGATTGAATTTAAATTTTACTCATTTTTAACCTTTAAATTATAAAATAAAGTCAATTTTTCATGAATAAATCAATTTTACAAAGTGAAAACAATTTAATAATTATTTAAGGAATATGGCTATTGATTTAAAAAAAAGAAAGTAACGGGCTCAAAGCCGAGTTACTTCATTTTGATTTTGACTTTTTTGACCACTTTGGTGTAGTACTTGTTTCCATAGAACTTGACTGTGGCCATGTATTTTCCTTTCTTGTTTCTGTTGATTTTGAAGGTTATTTTTCCTTTTTTATTGGTTTTTAGAATGTTTTTCTTCTTGTTGTTTTTGGATTTTGCTTTTGCGTTTTTGCCATTTTTCTTGATCTTTTTAACAATCAGTCTAACCTTTGCATTTTTGATAGGTTTTCCCTTGTTGTCTTTGAGTGTTATTTTGAACTTTTTGGTTTTCTTTGCTGCTTTGTAGGTTTTCTTTTTGGCAATTATTTTCGGTTTTGCCTTTTTGACTGTCACTTTTGCGTTTGCAGATGATGCTTTGTATTTATCATTTCCTGTAAAAGTGATTTTAGCAGCATAGGTTTTAGGGACCAGTTTGGCCACATTGATTTTTATCTGACCGTTCTTGTCGGTAGTGTAGGTTTTGGTTCCTTTCAACTTAACAGTTACTTTAGCGCCGCTTAAAGCCTTGCCGTTAGCGTCCTTTAATGTGATTACCAGGTTCTTGTTGACTTGATAGGTTGTTGTTACTGCACTTTCTGTCAGCTGTGTTTTAAGCTTATTGACAGTTACTGTGACATTTTTAGTCACATTATTGTGATTTTCATCTGTGACTGTTGTAACGCTTAAGGTGTAAGTGCCTGCATTCAAACCTGAAACGGTAATTGTTGTATCATTTACAGCGACAACTGCATCAGGCTGACCAATGACTTCAGCCACAACACCGCTGGCATTGGTGAAAGCAACAGTTGTAGATCCGTTAGTGCCATAATCAAAAGAAACATTATTGATTGTTAATGTTGAATTTGCCTTATTGATTGTCAATGTTACGGTACCATTCACTACGCCTTCATATTTCTCAAGGCTTAAAACCACTTTATAAGTTCCGGAAGTTAAATTTACAATCCAATCCTCGCCGCTTAAAGCATAATAAGTTCCTATTGGTTGGTCATCTTTAAAGACAGTGATTGTAGTATTGAAAGCATAATAGTTTGTATTGTCTGCGGTGAGATTGAACAACAGTTTTTCACCAGACCCCCATACGGATGTGAAATTTGAAGCATTCAAATAAGCAGGGACAATAACAGTATTATTATAACCATTATTTTCAAATATACAAAGAACCGCTGTGCTATGATACATAGCGCCCCCGTCATCTGCAGAATTATCAGTGAAAGTACAATTCACAGCAGTACAAACCTCAATAGCACCACCACTAAGATTTGCAGAATTACCAGTGAAAATACAATCCACGGCAGAATTACCCATCATAGCACCACCCTCACTATCAGCATGATTGCCATAAAAAGTACAATTCACAGCATAACCCAAATACATAGCACCACCACAATTTGCAGAATTATTAGTAAAATTACAATCAACAGCAGAACCACCACACATTGCACCGCCATCATCAGCAGAATTACCAGTGAAAATACAATCAACAGCAGAACCCAAATACATAGCACCACCCAATCCATCTGCATGATTTTTTTTGAATGTGCAGTTTATTGCTTTGCAGTCTCCATAGACAGCACCACCATCACCATATTCTCTTGCATTACCATTTACAAAAGTTATATTATGGAATTCCACGTTTCCACCTGTAATATTGAAAATGCGGACTTTACCGCTACCATTAATAGTATGGCCGTTTCCATAGATAATCACATCACGGTTAATCACAATGCCCTCACTAAAAACGGAGTCAATATCTGAATTATAAGTATAATTCTTATCCAATGTAATAGTGCCATTTGTATTACCGTTTATGGTTTTGTTCAAGTCCCCAAATGTTGTTCCATCCGTAATTGTTAATGTAATGCTTTTTGTTTCAGTATTGCTTAATCCTGGATATGTGACAGCGAGCTCAGCAGTATAAATGCCCCCCTCCAAATCTAAAGATAAGTCATCATTGCTTAAACAATGATAAGTCGCAACTCTAGCGCCATTTTTATAGATAACAACATCATAATTGATAAAAGCTATTAATTTATTCTTTTGATTCTTTAATTGGATAGGTAATGTTTCACCCGCATAGATTGTAAGGGAATCAAGAACATCCCAATGAAGATTTAGCTCCTCAGTATCATAATAATCATTATCTTCTTGACCTGTACAATTCAACTTATAACAACCACACATAGCACCACCATTTTCGGCAGAATTATTAATGAAAGTACAATTCACAGCAGAACCCTCACATATAGCACCACCTTTAAATGCTTGATTACCGATGAAAGTGCAGTTCACAGCAGAACCGGCCTCCATAGCACCACCAACATTACCTGCATAATTTCCAGAAAAAGTACAATTCACAGCAGAACCATGAATCATAGCACCACCATTACCCATCTGATGACCAGATGATGCTTGATTATTGGTGAAAGTACAGTTCATAGCAGAACCATAATACAATGCACCACCAAAAGCATCTGCTTGATTATTGATGAAAGTACAGTCCACAGCAGAACCATAATACATAGCACCACCACGAAATGCATGATTTTCTTTGAATGTGCAGTTTATTGCTTTGCAGTCTCCATTGACCGCACCCCCACTATCATAACTATTACTTGCATATCCATTTACAAAAGTTATATTATAGAATACTACGTTTCCACCTTTGATTTTGAAAATGCGGGCTTCATTGCTACCGTTTATTGTGTGTCCATTTCCATAAATGTTGACATTGTGGTCGATGACAATTCCTTCTTTAAAACTGTCATCGCCGTCAGAATACTTGTAGTCGCTTTCCAAATAAATGTCGTTGTCAGTATTGCCGTTGATTGTCGTATTCAGCTGTGCGAATGTCAATTCATCCGCTTTTAAAACCTCGTTTGCGGGTGAAGAAGCTGACACTGTATCCTCCTCCACACCGATTACATCATCTGTCGGTTGATCAATCTCTAAGCTGTCTTCCGTTGCAGTTATTGTCGCATCACTTGCGCTTACGCT
>NZ_JAFYHP010000027.1 GCF_017539065.1 Methanobrevibacter sp. | reverse complement strand
CTTGTTGCTGGCGAGCTTAAGTCTGTTGAGTTTGAGTTGGCCGCTAGTGATGTTGCTTATGGTATTAATGTGACTTATGAGTGTAAAGAGAATTACACTGGTGCTTATAATGATACTGTTAGTGTTAAGGTGTCTAAGGGAGTTCCTGTTATTAATGTGTCTGGCTCTGATGTTACTTATCCTGATAAGGTTGTTGTTAATGTTGTTGCTAGTGTTAGTGGGGTTTATGTTGTAAGTGTTGGTGGTAAGTCTGTTCCTGTTAGTCTTGTTGCTGGCGAGCTTAATTCTGTTGAGTTTGAGTTGGCCACTAATGAGGCAGGTTATGGTATTAATGTGACTTATGAGGGTAATGAGAATTATACTGCCGCTTACAATGATGCTGTCACTGTTAAGGTTAAAAAAGGTACCATTAAATTAACTGCACCTAAAGTAACTACAACTTACAAAGTCAACAAAAACCTGGTAATTACATTGAAGGATAGCAAAGGCAAGGCATTAAGTGGTGTTAAAGTGACCGTGAAATTGAAAGGCACCAAAACCTACACTACAGATAAGAACGGTCAGATTAAAATTAATGTAGCCAATTTGGTTCCTAAAACCTATACTGCAAAAGTTACATTTGAAGGAAACGCCAATTACGTCAAATCATTTGCTGATGTCAAAGTGACTGTCAAAAAGGCCAAACCAAAAATAATTGCCAAAAAGAAAACCTACAAAGCAAAAGTAAAAACCAAAAAGTTCAAAATAACACTAAAGGACAACAAGGGAAAACCAATCAAAAAGGCAAAAGTAAGACTCATTGTCAAAAAAATAAAGAAAAACGCCAAAAAGAAAACAGCAGAATCCAAAAAGAAATACAAGAAAAACATAGCAAAAACAAACAAAAAAGGAAAAGCAACCTTTAAAGTACAAAGAAACAAAAAAGGCAAATACCAAGCCACAGTCAAGTTCTATGGAAACAAGTATTATACTAAAGCTGTCAAAAAAGTTAAAATTAAAATGAAGTAGATGATTTTTTTCATCTACTATTTTTTCTATTTTTCACAACCGAAATAAGTGCACGTTTAATTGAAAACAGCTCCAACAATTAGGCACTATTCTTAATTTAAAATTATTTTTCTTAATGGACATTTCATTTTAATCATATTTCAAAATCAGGCAGATGTGATGCTTCGAGTTCCTATACTTGGCAATCAAAAAGTGAAGTTTTGTCATTGTTAATGTTAAAAAATAATTAAAAAAGAGAGATTAGGTGTTTAAGGTGTGATTTAAACACCGCCTTTTTTTAAGGAAAATTATATATTGGCAGATTTTCTATTTTCCTAACGACTTGTATCAAACTAGAAAAATTGTGAAAAATCTAATTTAACACATTTTTTGGAGAGTATTATTAGGTGACTAATAATGTAGAGCCTTTAGGTTTACCTAAATTTTAGCTCTATAAATTACTTGAGCATTATAATATATAAGGGTTTCTATTTTTTAGGTTTACCTAAAATTTAAAAAAAGAGTATTTTGGAAACTCAAATGAGCTTCCTTAAATTAATTTTTGAATTTCTTCGCGAACAATTTTGTTGACAAGTCCACCATCGGCTTTTCCTTTAAGCTGCTTCATGCACATTCCCATTAAAGGACCCATGGCTCCCATTTGGCGTTCTTTAACCATGCCTTCATTTTGAGCCACGATGTCTGAGATGATGTTATGGACATCCTCTTCGCTCATCATGGTCAGATTGCTTTTCTCTGCAATTTCAGCTATGTCAGCATCAGGTGTTTTGATTGTTTCAACCGCCAATTTGCGCACGCTGTCTTTTGCGATTTTGCCGTCAGCCAGTAATGTGAATATTCCTTTGAAGTGATCAAGTGTCAACACGTTGGTGTCATAGCCTTCCCTTTTGATTTCACGCAAATCGTATGCAAGTAGTGAAGCGACAGGAGTTGCATCCACATCAACACTTGCCAAAATGTCTTCAAACATGTCGGCTTCTTGCCTTTTGACAAGTTGTGTTGCCAAATCTTCACTCAATTTATATTCTTCAATTATTCTGGCCTGTTTCACGTCAGGCAGTTCAGGCAAATCATTGGCAATCGGTTCAATTCTGTCAGGTGTGATTTTGAATAATGGAATATCGGTTTCAAGATACATCCTGTTTGCAGTAGGAAGTGGCCTCATATATTCGGTATTTCCATCATCAAGCGCCTTACGAGTCTCTTCAACAACACCGTCAAGACCTAGTTCAGCCCTTCTTTTGACCTCTTCTAAAGCGGATACCGCAATGTCCTCATCGTGAGCCACAATGATGAACGCATCTTCCTCGCCAATGTTCAGGAAGTCATTTACCCTGTCAACCTCTTCCTGGGTAATTCCATAAGCAGGCAATTCATCAGAGTGGAAAATGCCTGATACGCCACGTTTTTTGGCATAACTTGCAATCTCAGTACCGAACCTTCTTCCAGGCTGAACTTCACGGCCAATCAAACCGTCATAACCTTTAAGAACAAC
Organism: Methanobrevibacter sp.; assembly: GCF_017539065.1. Lineage (GTDB taxonomy): Archaea > Methanobacteriota > Methanobacteria > Methanobacteriales > Methanobacteriaceae > Methanocatella. The sequence continues at coordinate 95,617 of NZ_JAFYHP010000027.1, read as the reverse complement.
CGCTTTGATGGTTTCGGCAGACTTTAAGATTTTGGATTCAGTATCTTCAAACAATTCATCTAAAGTATGGATTTCATCCAATACTTCGGCGTTTCTGCTTTGAAGTTCCTTTTTGATGTCAATCAAAACTAATTGCCTTTCAACTTCACGGTTTACGATTTCACCCATCAAATCCAAGTCCTGCACACCCTTGATTTCGACACGTGCACCTTCAGCGATGGAAATGTTCAGGTCCTGTCTGATTGTTCCAAGACCCCTTTTGACATTTGTGCTTCTTAGAATCTGACCGAGCATGTATGCAACTTCCCTTACCTGATCGGGATGATGCATTGAAGGGTCTGTTGTAATTTCAGCCAAAGGAATACCCAAACGGTCCAATCTGAATTCGGTAAATCCGTCTTTGGTTTCAACTCTTCTTGCGGCGTCTTCTTCAAGTCCGAGACTTTCGATTACCACTTTGCCGTAAGGGGTTTCAAGGTAACCGTCGGTTGCAACCATACCTGTTCGTTGGAATCCTCCTGTGTTACTTCCGTCAATGACCTGTTTACGCATTGTATGGAATTCATCAACAATATGCATATTCATCAAACATGCAATGGTGATGCATATGTCAAGAGCTTCCTCATTTAAGCTGTGAGGAGGTTCGTCATCGTTTTCAACAAGGCAGGTATGTTTTTCAAAGTTTTCATATTTGAAATTGAGGCCCCTTAAGGATTCCTGCAAAGCAGCCCTGTCGATTTCACCAAGCTCGGATTGTGTAGGCCTTAACTTTCTTTGAATGAGTTCATCAAAATCATCGTCAACGAGTTCTGTTTTACAAGGACAGAATAGCTTATGCTCACTGTTCAATTGCTGGTGAATTTCAAGTCCCATTTTTAATCCTAATTTTTCGTAATCCATATCTAACCACCTAATTTAAAAAGTCCTTAATTGAGGATTTTTCACCAAATTCGCCTGCAATATTGGTTTGCATAATCTCTTTTACTTCATTGTAGTCATCACTTTGACCCAATGCCCAACATAACTTAACATATGTTGTCTCAGGAGTCATGTCTAATCCGGATATTACTCCGGCATCAAGAATATTGCGTCCTGTAGAGTAAACGTTCATGTTGACTCTTCCATAAAGGCACTGTGAAGTCATAACTACTGGAATATTCTCGTCTTGCGCTCTTTTAAATGAGTCAATTAAGTCATTAGGGACATGTCCAAGCCCTGTTCCTTCAATAACAAGGCCTTTATATCCTTTATCAATATGATATTCAACAAAGTCTTTTGAAATGCCAGGGAAACTTTTAATAAATCCTACTTTTTCTTCCACCGCATTATTTAATTCTAACTCGTTATCTCCACGTTTGACATAATCATATTCGGGATTAATGTCAATTGTTTTATTCTGGATTTTAGCTATTGGCTGAGCATTGATGCTTCTAAAAGTATCTCTTCTTGAAGTATGCATTTTTCTAACCTTTGTACCTTTGTGCAAGTAAGTATATTCGTCATTTAAACTTCCATGCATACAAACGCACACTTCCGCAATGTCTGACTTTGCGGCAATAACAGAATCGATTAGATTAATGTTGGCATCACTTGAAGGCCTGTCTGAACTCCTTTGAGCTCCAGTAATAATGATTGGAACTGGTGTTTTTAACATGAAACTTAATGCAGATGAGGTGTAATGCATTGTATCAGTACCATGGGCTATTACAACACCATCAGCACCATTTGAAATATCATTGGCAACTTCTTCTGCAGCTTTAACCCAGTATTCGGGTTTCATATCTTCACTCAAAATATTATATAATGCTTTAACATTGTAGTTGGCATAATCTAATAATTCGGGATTGGCCTTAACAAGATCTGATGCGGTAAATTTAGGATGCACTGCGCCAGTTCTGTAATCAATTACGGAAGATACAGTACCTCCAGTTGACACAATGGATATATTCTGTTTAGATGGGTCATGTGGTATTTCAGTTTCATCATAACCTATTCTTGGTTTGTCTCCTTTTTCGATAAGCTCAGCAGTAGTATTCTCAATAGCTACTCCGATATTATAACCACTGGATAATTTTAAAACCAAATATCCATCCTCAGCATCTTCAGGACGATCAAGTAAAATACCTGTATAAGAGATATCTTCTTTATGTACTTTAATGGTATCTCCTATACTTAAATCGTAGTTTTCTATATATTTTTCACTATTTTCTTTATATGTCATCAAATCACACTATGAATTGTTTTTAATCCATTCTGCGCCTGCTTTTAAAACATCAATATTTACATCAATGACTTTTGGTTTGGATGCAAACATTTCACGAATTGCATTTTCATAAGATTCAGCTTTTAAAACATCACTTAATTCAGTTAATGCACCTAAAAGTGCTGTGTTTGCAGTTCTTGCATTTCCGTGTTCTTCTGCAATATCAACACAAGGCATTGCAATAACTTTAATGTCTCTATCAGTTTCAAATTCACCGATATGCGCATCATAAAGTATAACTCCACCTTCTTTTAAGTCTTGTGAGAATTGTGCAAGGGAAGGTTTATTTAAAGCAATAAGAATGTCAATATCATCTACTACAGGGGTTCCAATGGTTTCATTGGATATTACAACTGAACAATTGGATTTTCCTCCCCTTTGTTCAGGTCCATAGCTCGGATACCATGAAACATGTTTTCCTTCAGCACAGGCTGCTTGAGCTATTGTAAGGCCTGCACTTAAAACTCCTTGGCCTCCAAATCCGGAAACTTTAATGCTTAATGGTTCGATGTCTTCATCAACATAACCTGAATCATCATTTCTATTGACATTAAATATTTTATCTAATGATTCAGTTGAAAAGTCACTGGCGGGCCTTTCAACAGGTTCTTTGTTGTACAGATTATTTCTGAAGTTTTTGACTGGGAATTCTTTTTCCATTTGTTCTTCAATAAATTTCTGAGCACTGACAACATCTTGTTTTAAGTTAGTAGGACAAGGTGATAATACCTCTACAAAGGAGTATCCTTTTCCTTCTTTCTGAACGGTTAATGCTTGTTTAATTGCATATTTTGCAAGTCTGATTTTTAATGGGTTTGCAAGAGATACCCTTTCAATGAATACCGGAGCCTTTAAAGTATTAATTAACTCACACATATGTGTAGGGTGTCCGGCGTAATTAGGATCTCTTCCGGTTTGACAGGTGACTGTCTTTTCACCAATTAATGTAGTTGGAGCCATTTGTCCTCCGGTCATTCCATAAACGGTATTGTTCACGAAAAACACAGCAATTTTTTCTCCACGGTTTGCAGCTTGCAAGGTCTCATTCAAACCGATGGATGCTAAATCTCCGTCTCCTTGATAACTCATTACAATTGCATTATCTTCAGCTCTTGAAATACCAGTAGCTACTGCTGGTGCTCTTCCGTGTGCAGTTTGGAAGTTTCCACAGTTAAAGTAGAAATATGCATATACGGAACATCCGACTGGGGAAATCATAACACAACGTTCTTGGATTCCAAGCTCATCCATACACTCAGCAATTAGTTTATGTAAAATTCCATGTCCACAACCAGCACAGTAGTGAGTAGATTGAATATTAGTTCCTTTTCTCGGATACTCTTCTAAAAGGGATTGTGGATTTCTACGTACTTGTAATTCATAATCTTTATCATTAAATTCTTGTTCACTCATTTTTCCACATCCTCAGTCTATAATATTAGGACTAGCTTTCTCCTCACTTCTTTTTGATAAATCTATATCTTCACCTTCAAAGCCGGCTATTTCATAAATTTTTGCAAGAATTTGTTTCAATTCAATTAAATTTCCACCCATCCTATTGACAAGGTGTGTATCTTCTTTTCTAAGTGCCGCAAACTGGACATCTGCTAATAATTGGCCGTTACTCATTTCAACTGATATGAAACTAACTCCCTTGTCGGATAATTCTTTTATCCTATCAACTGGGAAAGGATTTAATGTAATTGGTCTTAATAATCCAACTTTCAATCCGTTTTCTCGGCTTTTGTCAACTGCAGACCTTGCGATACGGCTGCTGATTCCGAATGATACCAAAACAATTTCTGCATCTTCAACTTGGTATTCTTCATAAATTACTTCTTCAGCATCGATTTTTGCATATTTTTCCTGAAGTTTGAAGTTGAAATCTTCCAAATCATTAAAATCATTAAAAATTGAAGTAATGAGGTTTTCCATAGTTTCCTTATTTCCTTTCACTGCCCAATCCTTATCATTTTTTGGTTCAATAGCTTTTTCAGGGAATACTAATGGTTCTGCCATTTGGCCTAAGGTACCATCGGCTAAAACTACAACTGGATTTCTCCATTTGTCTGCAAGTTCAAATGCTTTCATTGTTAAATCACACATTTCCTGAACGCTGTTTGGAGCTAAAACTATATTTTTATAGTTTCCATGCCCTCCTCCTTTAACGACTTGATTGTAATCTCCTTGTTCAGGTCCGATATTTCCAAGTCCTGGGCCGGCTCTCATAATGTCAACGATAACTGCAGGCAATTCTGCACCAGCGAGGAAGGTAAATCCTTCTTGCATTAAACTGATTCCAGGTCCGGATGATGAGGTCATTACTCTGTGCCCGGTACCTGATGCACCATAAACCATATTAATTGATGCTTCTTCACTTTCAGCTTGAACAAAGTTTCTTCCAACCATTGGGAAGTATTTTGATGCTTCGTGTAAAATTTCACTTGCAGGAGTAATTGGGTATCCAAAGAAACAATCACAGCCCGCATACATTGCACCAATGACAACTGCAGTATTTCCTTTTACCATTTGATTACTCATTTATTTTCCCCCTTGACTAGCTACTTTTGCCTTAATCATTTTTGCAACGTTATCATTTTTAATATTTTTTAATTGATGTACTTCTAGTGCTAACGGTTCAGGACATGTAAAGTAACAATCTTTACATCCAGTACAGCCATTACCACTGTAAATAGCAAATTGGTAACCAGCGTTATTCATTTCATCACTAAGAACAATTGCATTTTGAGGACATCCGACAATGCATCTTTGACATCCTTTGCAAATTTCCTTATTTATAACTGGATAAGATATTTCTTCTGTCATTATATCATCTAATTAATTTTTATTATCTTTTTCTCTAATTTCAACTCTTCTTATTTTACCGCTGATGGTTTCCGGAAGTTCATCTACATATTCAACCATTCTTGGGTATTTATAAGGAGCTGTAACTCTTTTAACATGATTTTGAATGTCTTTAGTTAAAGAATCTGATGGTTCATAGTCAGGTTGTAAAACTATGCTTGCTTTTACGATTTGACCTCTAACTTCATCAGGATAAGCGGTAATTGCGCAGTGAGCCACTGCTTCGTGAGACAATACTGCACTTTCTACTTCATAAGGTCCAATACGATAACCGGAAGATTTAATGATGTCGTCATTTCTTCCAACAAAATGGACATATCCGTCTTCGTCAACCCATGCAGTATCTCCACAATGGTAATATCCATCATGCCATTGTGCTGCTTGTTTTTCGGGATCTTTATAATATTCTTTAAATAATCCTGGTGGAACGCATTCAGACACATCAAAACAAAGTTCTCCCTCTTCACCAATTTCCACAGGAATATCATTTTCATCTAATAATTTTAACTTGTAAAGTGGGGAAGGCTTACCAATTGAACCTACTTTTGCGTCAATCCATATGAATGTTCCGATGGATAATGTTGTTTCAGTTTGGCCAAATCCTTCTTTAATTCTTAAACCGGATAAATCGTAGAATCTTTCAGATACTTCAGGAGGTAACGGTTCTCCTGCAGTTGCAACATATTTTAGATTTGAAAAGTCATATCCCTCAATTTTTTCCTTAATTAAGAATCTATAAACTGTTGGAGGTGCGCAGAATGTATCCACTTTGTTTTCTATGATTTTTTCAAGTAATTTGATTCCGTTAAATCTTTCATAATCGTAGATAAATATTCCAGTTCCGGCAATCCATTGGCCATAAATGTTTCCCCAAACGGCTTTTCCCCAACCGGTATCGGATGCAGTATGGTGGACTCCATCCTCCACGACATTTTGCCAATATTTGGCAGTTGGGATATGGCCTAACGCATAAGTGTGTCTGTGTGCAACCATTTTAGGAAGTCCACTGGTTCCTGATGTAAAGTAGATTAGGAATATTTCATCTGCCATAGGGTTATCTTCACCGGTTGGCCTTTCATAAACTGGGCTTTCTTCCTCAATTGCCTTGTTAAAGTTAATCCAACCGTCTCTATCGGTTTCAATCACAAGTTTCTCTAAATCCCAATCAAGTTCTTTTTCAGCTTCTTCATAATCAGGCAGTAATGTGTCTTCTTTAACGGTAATAATTGCTTTTACTTCAGCTTGTTTTAATCTGAAGTCAATATCATGAAGTTTTAACATGTGTGTTGCAGGAATAGCTATTGCACCAATCTTGTGTAATGCAACCATACAGAACCACCATTCATATCTGCTTTTTAGGGTAAGCATTACTTTATCGCCTTTTTTGATACCTAATCTTTTAAGTAAATTAGCTGTTTTATTTGAATATTCTTTCATGTCTTTAAATGTGAAGGTATGCTTTTCATCATTGTCATTTGTCCAGATTAAAGCGATTTTATCAGGATCAATTTCCGCATACTTATCAACCACATCAAATCCAAAATTGAATGTGTCTTCAAATTTAAGTTTGAAATTTTCAAAAAAATCTTCATAAGAGTCATATTCAACTCTTTCTACAAAATCTCCTATTACTGATGTCATTTAATTAACTCCATAAATATTATATGATGACTGCTAAAAATTTAGCGGGTTTATCATTAAGTGCTACCATTGCATGCCTGTGTGTTGAATCGAAGAAGATGCAATCTCCTTCGTTTAGCACGATTTCATTATTATGTATATAAATTTTCAGGGAACCTTCCAGGACATAGTTGAATTCTTGTCCAGGGTGTGAGTTTAGGGAAGGTGCAGGGTTCTTTTTCGGGTCTACAACAACAAGGAATGTTTCAGCTTTTTTGTGAATGAATTTAGAACATAGGTTTTCATGGGTATATTCTTTGCTTCTGTCAACTGAGATTCCTTTGTTTGCACGAGTAACATCAAATATGTTCATCCTACTTTCTTCACCTGTTAACAATAATCCTAAATCAACTTTAAAAATGTGTGCAAGTTCGTATAAAAAACTTGCTGGAATGTCTATTTCAGCGTTTTCATATTGGATATAAGTTTCTTCTTCAATATTTAATTCTTCAGCAATTTCTTTAATAGTAATATCTGATAATTCTCTTAATTCTCTAATTCTATTTCCAATATCTCTGTTGTATTCATTCATTCATAAACACCTATTTTTCTCATTGATTTATTATATTATAATATAATATTATAACATATCTTTATTTTTGAATTTGAAATTATATAAACCTTATTAAAAAACATGATAATTCGTTATAAATGAGATAAAAATAAAATTTTATTTGGATTTTTTGGAAGTGATTTTGGAAAGTTTTATATACTTCGATTAATTAACTTTAATTTGATATTTAAGGAGATTATAAAATGACATCTAATGAGATAGGGACTAACATAATTTTCAAAAAACAGTTAGGTTTAAACTATGAGATTGATCAGAAATATGTTGGTTTAAAAATGAAAGAAAATAACATTTTATCTTTTAATTTTAGGGTGCCTGGAGCTTTAAAAGATGAAGTTGAAGCATACTTTAAAAGATTTAAATTAGGCGAACCAATTTTGGTTGATATTGGCGGAACTGGCGATATAAGATGTGATTTTAAAGGAATTTCTCCAGTTTTAAAAAATAAAGATGAATTCGACCAGTATTTCTTGTCAGCCACTTTACAAGAAGATAAAAAATATGATCCTTTTGAAGAAGAAAAATGTGAAACTTGCAGCGGATGCGGATTTCACTGATTTATCCTTTTTTTTTAACCATATTGTGTTTTAATCACTTTATATTCTTTTATAATATATTTTACTAAGTAAACTGTTCCAATAATTGAAACTATTAAACATGGGATAAGCCAAGGCAATTGGGATATTGCCACGTCTAAACCACTAATATTAAGAATTGTTGCAACAACATTGTTAATGAAATGAACACTCATCGGAATTAGAATATTGTCTGTTTTTAAGTATAGCATACACATACAAATTCCAAATAAAAATGCGCTTGTCATTCCACCAAATTCATGTCCGATTGCAAAAATAAACGATGAGATTATCATTGCAGGAATAATTCCAATTCTAATTTTCATCCGATTAAAGAGTATTCCTCTAAATATTAATTCTTCCATAATCGGGGCAAAAATTATTGCGCCGATGGCATCAAGAATAACAACGCTTGAATCAATGTTTACGGTATCCACTTCCCAGATTGAAATCCATGTCGGATCAGCCAATCCCATTAGGATATCCAAGGAGGATATAAGAAATGTGAATAGGAATGCAAAAAGTATGTTAATTGCAAAGACATAGATTATTTCTTTTTGATTCTTATTTTCAAAAAGATTCTCGATATTTCTGTCAAGGCCTTGTGTACCTTTAAACGCCCAAACAAAAAATAACATGCCAATTAATAGGAAAACTATAAAAAATAATTCATCAGATTCAGAAATCTCTGGAAAGATGCCCATCAAAACTCCAGAAATAATAACAGTCAAGATTATCCCAATAATCAATTCTTTTATTCCGATTGTTCTTAAACGCACATTAAAATCGGTGACACTTCTATCCATAGTTTTACATCCTATAAAATATCTTTAAACCAGTTGATGGTTTCTATAAGTTGGTCTTCAAAGTTGTTTGAATCAATTTTCAGATTTATCTTTTCCATATTGCTGGTGTCGGCCAATGAGTGTTTAATGTCTCCGGGTCTTTCAGGCAGGTATTTTGGTTCCAAATCGCTTCCCAATGTGTCCTTAACGATTTCATATAATCTGTTTATTGTCATTTTTTTACCGGATGCAATATTGACAATACCGTTAAAATCGGATTTACAGGCATTGATGTTGGCTTTTGCAATGTCTCCGATGTAGACAAAATCTCTGGTCTGTTCTCCATCTCCGTAAATTTCAGCCTGCTTGCCTTCAAGAAGTGCGCTTATGAAATTAGGAATTACGGCGGCATATTGGGAATTTTTATCTTGTCTTGGTCCAAATACATTAAAATATCTAAGCGCAGTATAATTTAAGCCATAACTTTCATAAAATGTTTTTAAATATAACTCACAACTAGCTTTTGATGCCGCATAAGGGGATGTAGGCATAGGTTGTTCTGTTTCTTTTAGAGGCATATTTTTGTTTTCTCCATAAACTGAAGAGGATGATGAAAATACAATCTTTTCAACATCGTTGTCAACCGCCGATTTCAGAAGTCTTACAGTTGAGTTGACATTTACGTCATTGCATTCTTTTGGTTTTTCAACACTTAAGGGAACGCTTGCCATAGCTGCAAGATGGAAAATATAATCTGTTCTCGGAGTTAATTCGTCAAAATTAATTTCGCGAATATCTCCTTCGATGAAATTTAGATTATCGTGCTCTGGATATTTTAAATTTTTAATGCTCCCAGTGGTGAGATTATCAATAATAGTTATTTCATTATCGTTTATTAATTCATCGACAATGTGAGAACCAATAAAACCTGCTCCACCAGTAATTAAAATCTTTTTATTTTTCATTCAGCCACCAATTGACAATTTAAGTTATATTTAAGCAATTATGTATTATTTTTAAGTAACAATATTTATATATTTTTATATTTATATTAATTAAGTAAGAGGAGTCTAATAGTATGTTTGATTTTGTGTTTGATACCATATATTTTGCTTCGTACAGTAATTTTTATGGGCTAAGCAATATAAGTCTGTCCTTAGGCGACGTATTATTAGCTTATATTGTAGCTATCCTTTGTTCCATTGTTGTAGCTTTGCTTTTAAAGTTACCCTTGTTTCCTAGCAAACCATATAGGTATTCTTTTGATGTAAGTGCGATTTATCCTACTCCAATAATTGCTATTGGTATTCTTTCAATATTTTTGGTTTTAAATTATACTTTCATGTTTAATGGTTTAGTTTTAGCAGTCATTATTGGTGTTTTATCCGCATTATTTGTGAAATATTTATTTGATTTTATATTTCCAACACCTCTAGACGATAATATGGGGGAGGATATAAATGAATGAGGTAATTGGAATTATAATTGCCGCAATTCTTTGTTGGTTGAATTTTGTTATTGTAGATACATATTTCGGACTTCCCGAACAGCCTGGTGTTAAAGGGGCCAGGATAATTGGTAAAGATGTCGAAAAGAGAGGAGGAGATATTGCTGGCGGATTTTTCCAAGGAAACATTTTATGTTCTCCTGATGCATCTGCTGGTACATTAATGGCTTCTATTGGATCTATGCTTTTAGGAATCCCTGGAGGAATACTTGCAGCATTTTTAGTCTTTATTGGAAATAGATTATGTGCTGATCCGGGGTATGCTGGAACTACTGGATGTTTAACTGCAACTGCAATAATATTTTTAGCATCATTCATTGGGTTAACCCCTGAAATGTTTATTGCGGGAATGGTCATTGCCATATTTACTATAATGGGTATTGACCAGGCAAGAGTTTCAGTAGTTTTAGGAAAAATTGCAAGAAAATTCAATAGGCATGCTAGAGAGTGATTATATGTATGTTGAAATTATTGGGATTATAGTCTTATTTGTAGCATTAAGAGCTCTGATAACAAGAAATAGGGCTGAAAGATTATTATATTTAAATGTTATCGGTTTTGGAGTTTCTGCCCTTATTGCATTAATAATTAATACTCCATTTGCTCTTGTTGTTGCAGCAGCATTCTTTATTTGTTCAACAATTAGTGCTAACGCTATTGCCTATACATTAAATAGACTAGATGATGAGATAGTACTGGAGTGAGTGAAAATGGAATTTCTCGTATCAATGATTGCAATAGCTTTGATGGTTATAGGAGCATTTGGCATCATATTTCTAAAAAAACCTTTGGATAAGGTTATAATGTTTTCAATACTTGATGCAGGATTTGTTTTAGCCATTGCTTTATTTAAATATTTAGATGTTGCATTATTTGCGGCTCTGGCAGGTCCATTATCTACTTTAGTATTTATTTTATCAATTGTTAAAATCAAAGAAATCAGGACTAATAAAATTGCAAGTGGTGAGGCTAATGATTAACGTTTCATTGTTTTTCTATTTTGGAATCTTTTTAGCTATTGTAGGAAGTATTGCTACTGCTTGGGGTCCGGGAGTTAATGACCCAGTTATTAGGACATTCAATACTGAAGTTGCTTCGATTGGAGTTTGTTTAGTTTTATTATGTTATAATCATGTGTTGGCTTTATTAACATTATTGGCGACAACTGTTATTATTACATTAATTTTATTTAGAGCTATTATTCGTTTAGAAGAAATGGGGGCAGATGTATGAAGATTGGGGTTTTATGGAATAAATTGGCAGAACCAAAAAATATTCCACGTCTTTTTGCATTTGGCCTTGGAATTATTTTAATTGTGGGTTTAATTGTACCTTTGGCATTAAATCCCGATCAATTATATGTTAGGCCTGCTCCTCAAGAGCAGATAGATGACGGTTTAGCTATTGCACCTTATGATAGGGGAGGCGAACCTTTAAAAGAACCTGGCGATATTAGTCCTCAATATCCCGATAATGCTGAGAGTTTAGGGATGATTACGGGATATATGTCACCGCTGGCGGAATGGGTATCCTCAGTATCACCTTACTTTGGTACATCCATATATTCATCTCCGGGTGGACTTATAGATGAAATATTGTACTATACAAGAGGTTTTGATACAATACTCGAATCCAGCATTCTGATGATGGCATTCATCATCGCTTCATGGTTATCTATTAATTATACAATGAATAGGAAAAATGATGAAGGCGAAATTAAAAAAGATGTGAAAAAAGCTATTGATGATTCAGCAAAATTAGCCAGCCAAATCAAGGCTAATGATGCTAAAGCAAGAGCTAAACAATTGAGGAGGGATAATTAATGGTTTATGTTCCTCAAGAGTTTATTAGCATGTATCTGCCTGCAATTTACGCAGGTTTGATTGTAGGTTTCATTGGAACTATGGCAATAGCGATGAAAAGAGAAGAATTGCACATTCTCATCTTAACAGATATTGTTGGCTTGGCCATGATATTTGTTGTTTCTGCAGTCGGAACCGATTTAGCGGAAGCATTGATTTTGCCGGGTTTGGTAGTGGAACTGGCTGAAACTTTGGCCATTTCTGAAATTTTGATTACAAGAGAAATGCGCAAGATTGAACAAGACCCAAGAGCTAATTTGACTAGATCTTCTTCAATGTTCCCACAGGCATTCTCTATAGACATGGAAATCATGACTACTGCACCTAATTTTATAGCATTAGTCCTGATAGGATATGGAATTTTCTTAACTGGTTTTACTGGTGGAGCAGTAGCTGGTGGAGGAATTGTATTATATGCATTATCTAAAAAGGCAAGAGGACTTCCAGTATTAATTTTAGATGGTATTGCTGGCGTTTCTGGTATTGCATGGTGTTTATGGATAATAGGTTTCTTATTATTCTTTGTAACTCCTCAATACTGGTTATTAAGTTTATTCTTGGCAGCATGCGGATTATTACTAAAAGTAGCTTCCAAAGTAGGTTTAATTGGCCTGCTTATGAGAGAGGACATTGATAATGAGTAGGTGAGAAAATGGATTTCGTTACACTTGGAGGAAATTTACTTGGAACAATCCCACTTGGGGACATTGTATTATACTTAACTCCATTCAATTTGTTCCTATTCGCAGTTTTACTCGGTTTTACATTGTTGATTGCATTAAGTAAACCTGAAACTCAAGTTGAAGCTACAATGCATTATTTATATAATACTGAAGTTAAAGTTGGCCCAAAAGAACTTAAACAAAGAAGATTTTTATCAATAATCTGCGGCATTGCATCTGCTGGGGCAATGATTACTGGAGATTTATTTAACTTTACATTATTCATGGCTTTAGTAGGTATTTTAAACATAGGTATTGTATCAGCTGTTAAACAAACTAGCGTATTAAATTCAGCATTTAATTATGGTTTAATAGCTATGATGTGTAGCTTACCATTATTTGGAGGCGCGGCTATTATTCTTGCAGCAACCGGTACATTATCACTTGCAGTTTTATCTCAAATGCCTGCCAGTCCGATGGTGGTATTTGGTGCAGTGCTCATGTTAATTGGTATTTTAGGTGAAAGCGGTGTTGCGCCATTCTTTGCAAGTAAAGCAGAAATGTTTAGGACTGCAGGGTCTCCATATATTGTTATTATTCACTTAAGTTCATTATTTATTATTGTTAGAGCTGTTGAAATATTATTATTGGTATTGTGGTAGTGAGAGTATGGTTAATCAAAAGATTGCATGTTTAATATTATTGGTTTTATCAACAATAGCTATTCTCGCATGCTTAGTGGTAGATTTTGAAGCATGGATAGTTTATGCAGTAGCTATATTCGGTATTCCATCATGGGTTTTAGCCCTAGGCCTATTAACAATGGCCAAACCAAAACCTGAAGATGCAGAAGAAAGAGTGAGGGAACCATTTACTGGATATTGAAGTGGTATTATGAATTTGATGGTAGATATTTTAATTAATGTTGTTATTGCTTTTCTAGCAGGAAGCTTACTGCTGGGTTTGCATAGGAAAGTAATGGCGCGTGTACAAAAACGTCCGGGGCCACCTATTGTCCAGCATTTGATACACTCTTTAAAATTCTTCTTTAAAGAAACAGCAATTCCAAGAACAGTATCTAAAGTATTTTACATAGGTATTGTTTTCATATTAGCTTTAATTTGGGTTGTTGGGGTTATTGTCGGTCCTGTGGCTCATGATTCTTTATTGATATTATTTGGTGTTTATGCAGTTTATAAAATTGTTGAGCATAACTCTGGATCAAGTTCCGGTTCACCATATGGTAAATTAAGCTGTGTAAGGGCAGTACTTTCAGCGGCATCTGAACTTCCTTTATTTGCAGCAATCGTATTTGTTTACTTGGTGACTGGCTCAATGAATATTGGAGAAATTATCTCATACCAATCAGTTCATGGTCCATTAGTGTTTTCAATTCCTCTTGCAGCTTTAATGTTCTTTATGTTAATTATTACAAAATCCCCATACTCTCCGTTTGCAATTACTAAAGACAAAGTTTTAATTTCTGGATTTGAAACTGAACACTTTGGATTTTTAAGAGGATTCATGTTATTTTCAGAATCAATAGCATGGTATGTTATGCTTTGGGTATTCTTAACAATATTCTTCGGTCCGTTAACTGCTGTGGGATATTTAATTGGAATGATTGTCATTTCCTTTATCACTGGATTTATTAATGCAGCAACTCCACTATTAAGTCCAAATCATTCAGTTATGACTCAAATCACCATTGGAGCAATTTGCTTCTTTGGAACAATTTTAATGATATTTACAGGGGTGGTAGCATGAATAGTGAAGATGTAATTGTTTACTTTACTGCTTTAGTGGCAATTGGAATAATAGTTGTTGGTTTATTAACAACTGCTTTGCATTCATATCTTATTGCTCCGATAGTTATTATTGGAATTACCTTGGCAATATTTGTATTGCTTGCAAAAGGCAATTTTTCACATAAAATAGAAAGTATAGAGAAAGTATGTTTTGTAATAACATTTATAGCAATAATCTGTTCATTCATATTGCTTTATAAACCAATGTAGGAGATTATTATGTTAGATTATATGATTTATATACTCACATTTGCTGTTGGATCCATTTTAGGTTTAGTTTATAGTTACAAACAACATGGGGAACCATTTGTTGCAGTAACTAAATTTAATGTTCCATTTGCTATAATTTCAATTATCGGATGGGTTTTAGGATTTTGTTCAGGCAATATTATTTTATCAGCAATCGGTTTTCTCCTTGCAGGATTCGTAATGGGCGAAAGACCTGGATACGGCAGAAAAGAAACTGCAGTAGGTTTAATTATTGCTATTATTGTATATTTCGTATTAAAATATTCAGTATGATGTGATGGAAATGGATGATGATGCTAAATTAAGATTAATGCAAAAAAGAATAATAAAAAGTTATGCTTGGCAGAGAGACATTATAGTTCCACTTTCCAAGGATTTCGATTGTACTGTTGAAGAATTAGAGGAAGTTTTATTCAATTCCTTAGACATGTCATCTCTTGAAGCATTGCATGCTACATTTGAATCAGCACAGGATATTTGTTTATACCAAAAATTAAATGCTGATTTAAGATTATGCTGGTTTACTGATACTTTAGAATTAATTTCAAGAGAGGATGGCAAAAATCTTAAAATGAAAATAGTTAATGAAGTTAAAAATGGCAAATCTTATGAAGAAGCCTTAAAAGAAGGACAATTAGAATTATTTGAATTGTTAAAAAAAGAGGCAATATATTAAGTTTATTTGATTATCAAAATAAAGAGGGAGTACAATGTTAGACGCTATTAAGGATGTTGTGAGAAAAAGCTCAATTCATGTCTGTATCGTCAATTGTGGCGGATGCAATGGCTGCGACGTTGAATGTGTTGCACTATTGTCCCCAAGATACGACTTAGAGCAATATGGTATTTATGTTCACAATAATCCTCGTGAAGCTGATGTTCTATTGTTGACAGGAGCAGTCACTGAACAATGGAAGGACAACTTAAAGAGAATTTATGATAAAGCTCCTGAACCAAAAATAGCCGTAGCTGTTGGAAACTGTCCAATTTCTGGCGACGTATTTAATCAGGAAGGAGGCCATGTAAATGCCCCTGCTTCTAATTTCATCCCCGTTGCAGCAGAAATTCCAGGATGTCCGCCAAGGCCTAATGAAATATTGGAAGCTATTTTGGCGGTCGGACCACAAGCTATTGCTGATCGTGGGAGGGAGCAAAAATGATAGTACCTATTGGTCCAATTCACCCAGCTTTAAAGGAACCTGTCAGATTGAAATTGCAAACTGAAGGTGAAAGAGTAGTTAAAGCGGAAATTGAATATGGTTATGTTCATAGGGGAATTGAGAAAATAATGGAAGGAAAAACCTGGCAGAAAGCAATATACTTATCTGAAAGAGTATGTGGAATCTGTTCATATGAACATACACAAACCTTTGCAGAGACTATTGAGCAAATTTCCGGTGTTGACGTACCGCCAAGAGCTCAATTTTTAAGAGTTATTACTAACGAGTTAGATAGAATTCAAAGTCATTTGCTGGCTAATTCCACATTTTTCAAATCAATGGATCATGAAACCCTATTCATGAAAGTTTTAGAGTTAAGAGAATATGCAATGGATTCAATTGAGTTATTAACTGGAAATAGAGTTAATATGGGTTGGAATGTAGTTGGTGGAGTTAGAATGGATGCAGATGAACGCCATTTCAAACCAATACTTGAAAATCTTAAAATAATTGAAGACGAATTCGAAACAACTCGCGCATTATTTGCAGAAGGTCCGGCATTGGCTTTAAGATGTAAAGGAATAGGCTATATGTCTAAAAAAGAAGCAATTAAAGGTCGTGCTGTTGGCCCTATTGGAAGGGCATCTGATGTTAAAGAAGATTATCGTGTAGGACACTATACATATGATGATTATTTTGATTTTAAAGTAATTAGAAGAAAAGAGGGCGACAATTACGCAAGAACATTAACAAGATTCGATGAAATCCCAGAATCCATAAGTTTAATCAGACAAGCAATTGAGAACATACCTGATGGTGAAGTCCGTACTCCTGCTGAAATAAAATCAGGTTATGCGATGTGTAAAAATGAGGCTCCTCGTGGAGAAGTAACTTATATGATTGAAACCAATGGTAACTTAATCAAAAACATATCAATCAGAACTCCAAGTATTCCAAATATAGATTCCTGTGCAAAATATATGATTCGTGATGTTCCAACTGTTGCAGATGCAGTATCCACTTATGCGTCATGCGACCCTTGTATAGCATGTGCTGAAAGAGTGGCCATAACTGATGAAGCTGGAAAAACGGTAATAAAAAATTGGGATGAGGTGAAATAATATGTCATCTCTTATGTGGTATGTTTATAATTTTGCCAGGAGGGCTTGGGCCGATGCATTCGCAAATGCAAAATCTGAACCGGAAATATCTGAAAAGCCAGAACGTTTTAGAGATTTCCCTAAAGTTAATAAAGAATATTGTATAGGATGTGGAGCATGTTTAGCATCTTGTCCTTCACCAAATGCCATTAAATTGGTTCGTGATGAAGACACTGAAGAAGGTGAAGGTATGACATATCCTGTAATTACCTTAGGTGCTTGTATCCGTTGCGGTTTTTGTGCGGAAGTTTGTCCGACTGATCCGAAAACATTGGAATGTGGCTTAAATCATTTAATTTTGCCTGAATTTAATATTATTCCATCAAAAAGACAATATTTAGTTGATGATTATTTATGTATTAAATGTAAGAAATGTTTGAAGCAGTGTCCTGTAGATGCAATTAGCGAAGTTGATGGAAAAGTAGTTGTCGACCAACTTAATTGTATCTCTTGTGGGGATTGTGTTAAAATTTGTCCGGTAAATGGTGCAATGAAAGCAGTGTTTGTTGATAATTTACAAGACCAAAAAGACTTAATTCTTTTATGTGTAACTTATCTGGAAGATTACATTAACTCTAAAGAAGAAGATTTAAGGTCTTTAGAGAAAAATGACCTCCTGCAATATGATGTGCCGTTATCCAACATATGGGATAAAGCATTAAAAATCATTCCTGATGAGGAAATAGCTTTAGAAATCATAACTAATGCAGTTAATAGACTCAAAATTAGAATTATCGATTGGGATGGAGAAAACTGTAAAAAATGCCAATTATGTATCCCTGATTGTCCAACTGGATGCATTTCATTTGATGAAAAAGAAGATACGATAGTAAGAGAGAAGGATAGATGTTTACGTTGCAGTATTTGTTACCAAACTTGTCCGTTTTCAGTAATCAAATACTTCATATCTAAATTTTCACTTGATGACGGTGAAAATATTCATGTTACAGTAAAGGCATCTAATCTAAATGATGATTTATTTATGGAGTGAGTGTTATGATAGATAGCTTTACTAAAACACCAAGACCATTAAGGCATGTTGATGTTGACTATGTTGTTGACCATACCAAGTGTGCTGAGTGCAAAGAAAAACCATGTCTTGAGTCATGTCCAATTGATGCAATTTATTTAGATAAATCAGATAATCTTATTAAATTAAGAACTACTTGCTTTGGTTGTGTATTATGTCGTAATGCTTGTCCATATGATGCATTGTCTTTGGATGTGAAAATGGACCCTCCTATAAAGGAAAATGTTCCAAACATTAACACTAAACTCTGTAAAGCATGCGGGGCTTGTGTTCAAGCATGTAAAAACGGTTCTATTCACATGGTATCTGATGGAATTCACGAACCTCACAGTGAAATAGATAAGGACACATGTGTTAGATGCGGATATTGTTTCAGGGTCTGCCCTACAGATGCAATCAAATATGGCGAATTACTTCCTAAAACAGTTAAAGGAGGTAAGGCAGTTGTCATAAATCAAAAGAATTGTATTGGTTGTATGACTTGTACAAGAGTATGCCCTTCAATGGGAGCTATTAATGTAGGCAGAACTAATAAATTGCCTTATATTAACCCGGGATATTGTGCAAGATGTGAAGAATGTATGCATTCATGTCCTTCAGGTGCAATTAGATACTCTTCACGTAAGAAAGCTTATAAAATGTACAGTGAGATAAAATCATATGATATTGTATCAAGTATTGTGGATCATGATGTAAAAAAATTATCTCTTGATTTAATTAGTTTAAATAAGGTTTTAGAAAAAGTTGGAGCTAAAATAGCTTTGGAATTTGATGACCAAAACTTTGAACATTTCATCGAATGTGAAGTAAATGATATGATGGAGAAGGAACTAAAACTTAGTCTCGACACCGTTATTGAAATAGATAAATTCACGGAATTAGTGGGCTCATATTTGATGGATAGAAACATTGAGGTTTATGATAAAAAATGTGTTGCATGCGGTGAGTGTTTCAATGTTTGTCCGGTAGGAGCAATTGAATTGGATGGTCCAAACCCAATAAAAATCAATAATGATTGTATATTTTGTGGAAAATGTGTTGAAATATGCCAATTTGATGCAATTGGTGCATATGACGATTATTTCTACAGTAAAAATCAAAATCTATATTATGCCAGGTCTTATTTATACAAGCAAAGACTTGGCGACTTTATACTTTCCGATAATAAATGTCAGGCATGCGAGATCTGTGCAAAAAACTGCCCAACTGACGCTTTAAGATTAACAAGTGAAGATAAAATAGAATTTGATAGTGAGAAATGTATTTATTGTAGAAATTGTGAAGCAATTTGTCCTGTAGATGCAATTAGAATAATCAATTTCAGGTGAGTTATGTTTGAAAAATCTTTTATCACAGATTGTGAAGGTCCCCTTACATTAAATGATAATGCTTTTGAACTATCAGCTAATTTCATTGAAAATGGAGGGGAATTATTTAAAATTCTCAGTTTGTATGATGATTATTTAGCAGATATTGTAAAAAAAGAAAATTATAAGGCTGGCAATACCTTAAAGTTAATTTTGCCTTTCTTTGTAGTTGAAAAACTCACAAACGATGATTTAATTGATTTTTCAAAAAACAATATTTATGCAGTTAACGACTCACAATTCCTATTAAAATTCTTAAAAGAAGCTATGAATACTTACATTGTTAGCACTAGTTATGGTCAATATATCGAAGCAGTTTCCAATTATATGGAAGTGCCTTTTGAAAATACATATTACACAAATGTTGATATGGATTGCCTTGAACTAAATAGGGAAGAAATTCAAAAAATCAATGAATTTAAGGATTTGATTTTAAAAAATCCTGAGGATTACGATTTATTCGATGATATTTTCTTTAATCAAATTCCAGAAATGGGAATTTATAATGAAATCAAGGACATTGAAGTTGTCGGAGGCCAAGGTAAAAAATTAGCTATTGACAAAATCCTCGAAAGGGATGACATTAACGTTAATGAAATACTCTACATTGGAGACAGCATAACTGATGTGGAACCGCTGGAATTTGCTCGTGAAAACAATGGGATAAGCATATCGTTTAATGGCAATGAATATCCTCTGAAAGTAGCTGAAATTGCAATTGTTTCACCAAGTGCCGTAACAACTGCGGTAATAGCGGATATTTATGCAAAAAACGATAAAAACAAAGTTTTAGAATTTATTAAAGATTATAATGTTTCAAATGATTTGAAAAAATTGTTCAATGACTACAATATTAATGAAGAAATTAGAAATAAATTTTTCTCAGTATTTACAGGCAATTACCCATTAATTCAAATAATCACTGATGAAAATTACGAAAGCATATTAAACGTTAGTAAAGAAATGAGAAATAATATTCGTGGTCAAGATATAGGTGGATTAGGTTAGGTGTTAAAATGAATTATGATAAAGTTGAAGACACATTCTTTGAAGCTTTCCAAGGAAAATACGTAAGGGCTTTAATTACAGGGCCAACAGAAGCTATTGTAAAAAGAGCGGCTTATGATTCAACTTCAACTCCAAGTGCCGTAATTGGAAGAGTTGAAGGTGGGGTAGAAGGCTTTTTAGATGAATCACAAACTCCCGATAATAGATTTGGAGCTATTGTGCAATACTGGTTAGGCGGAGATGATGTAGAAAAATTTGCATTTGAACTGTCCTACAGATTAAGACAAGATGTATTGGTTAAACCATTCACACGCATTTTTGACTACTCTGATAAGGAAAGTGATGAATATATTGAAATGATGGATATTGTAGGCCATTGTGGCGATGGATACGAATGGATTGTAGAAGAATATGGAAGAAAAATGATAAATGTCCCAATTGCAGTACCAGATTTTCAAATTGAAGAAAAATTCAAAATTAATGATGGGACTATGGGAGGTAACTTCTGGTATTTATGCGAAACTCAAGAAGCAGTACTTGAAGCAGGAGATGCAATAATCGATGCAATAATGAATGTGGAAGGTGCAACTGCACCATTCGATATTTGTTCAGCCGCTTCAAAACCGGAAACAAATTTCCCGGAAATAGGTCCAACAACAAATCATGTTTATTGTCCTTCTCTAAAAGAACGTTTAGGTGATGAATCCAAAGTTCCGGAAGGCGTTAATTATATCCCTGAAGTTGTTATAAATGCAATTGATGAGGAATCTATGAATAAAGCGGTTAAAGCAGGAATTGATGCTGCTTTAGAATTTGAAGGAGTTATTGGAATATCTGCAGGCAACTTTGACGGTAAGCTTGGAGACAAGAATATTAATTTATTAGACATATTAAAGTAAGGTTTTAAAATGGAAATATTTGATAATGATTTAAACGCTGAAGTTATTGGATTTGGAGCATTAAATGTAGATAAGCTCTATTCAGTAGAAAATATTGTCTCAAAAGATGAGGAAAGTTTTATTAAAAGTGAAACTGATACTCCTGGAGGTTCAGCAGCCAATACCATCGTCGGTTTATCTCGCTTAGGCTGTTCAACATCAATAATCGGAAAAATTGCTGAAGATGATGATGGAGATTTAATTGAATATCATTTAGCCGTTAATGGTGTTTATGCTAATAATTTAATTTACTCAGAAACTGGTTCAACAGGAAAATGTTTAGGCTTTGTTGATGAAAATGGAGAAAGATGTCTTTACATTGACCCTGGTGTTAATGATGAAATCCGAATTGGTGAAATAAATCCACTAAACATTATGAGATGTAAAATTATGCACTATACGTCTTTTGTTGGTGATTCATTTAACACACAAATTGAATTATTGGGAAAACTTAATGATCAATGTATATTAAGTTTTGATCCGGGAATGTTATATGTTAAAAAAGGCTTTGAGGAGTTAAGACCTATCCTTGAGAGAACTAATATATTATTGATTAATGAATCTGAATTACGATTATTATGCAATAATAATAAAGATTCATTAAAAGATTTGGCTATTGGATTTTTGGATTTAGGAATTGAAACTATTGTCGTAAAAAAAGGGTCACGGGGAGTATTTGCAATTAATAACTCAACTGAATGTGAGGTTGAAGCATTTGAATGCGATGTTGTAGATACAACCGGTGCGGGAGATAGTTTCAATAGCGGATTTTTATATTCCTTTTTAAGGGGATATGATTTAGAAAAATCCTGTAAAATCGGAAATTGGGTGGCTAGCAAATCTATTGAAGGATTTGGAATGGAAAAATTCCCTACTTTAAAAGAGTTGGAGGAATTTTTTTAAAAAATAAAATTCATATAAATTTATAAAATAAATAATTTAGTTGGTATTAAAATGAAAGTGTCTTTTGTAAAACAGGTAAAGAACTTAGAACGCGAGGTTCTTTTAAAATCTGTTGAATTAGATGATGATGGTGATGATTTCCAATTTGAACTGGATAAATTCAGTACAGATGAGGAGATTTTTGCAGTTTCACCTAGATGTGTAAGATGCAATACCTGTGTTGGGGAATGTCCAGTTAATGCAATCGAACCAGCTAATATTTTTAGAATGGCTAAAATAACTGATAAATGCGTTAAATGTGAAATTTGTGTTCAAACTTGCCCGGTTTCTGCAATTAAACTAATTAACAATACTGTTAGTTATGATCCGGAAGATGAACGTGAAGTCATTGAATATGATTTAGCCAATATCAGTTGTGCTCATCGAGTAGTTCGTATGAATAGTATTTCAATTGATTATACTGTTGACGATAATAATTGGGATGATTGTGCAACATTATGTCCAACAAATGCATTTACTCTTGAATTCAGAGAATTCTTTGAGAATTTGGATATGGATTTAGGAATTGATTTAATAGATGATGAGTTATATCCATATATTAATGAAAAAAAGTGCATTGGATGCGGAGCATGTCGTGAAATTTCACTAAATGACTTTGCAATTAACTTAGATAGGTATATTGGACCGGTTATTCATAGTAGAGTAATCGAAGTTAATCATGAATCTTGTGTAAATTGTTATTTATGTGAAGAAAATTGCCCAACAAGGGCTATAGAATTAGTAGACGGTGAAGTTATCCTAGATAATGATAAATGTATAAGATGTACTGAATGTACACATCATTGTCCTGTGGGGGCATTAAAAAGAGTTGAACTTGAATAAAAATGGGGTCTGTTTATGAAAGCAAAAGAGTTAATGGATAAAGATTTTGTATACTTGAACGCAGATGATAGTGTTGTAGAAGTTTCAAAAGCCATGGAACATGTAAGACGTTTCACTTGTCCGGTTGTAAATGATAATAAACAATTGATTGGATGGGTTACAGCTTTTGATATTACAAAAGGTTTAAGAGAAGGAAGCGAAAAGGTTTCAGAGATTATGAGTAGTTGTAAAGAAGTTGCAACTGTTCATGAAGATGATCCTGCAAGAAAAGCAGTAATTCTAACTGCTAACAATAAGTTCGTTACCGTACCTGTGCTTAATGATGATAATCAGGTAATCGGTATGGTTCGCGCATGTGATATTGTGGAATTGTTATCAAATCTTTATGATATTAAAGTTGAAAATTTATATAAAGCTATGCAAAATCAACTTAGAGGAGTAACCTGGGAAGAGTTGATGTCAGCGTCTGCCTTAGTGTCTACAAAAACCACAGGTAAAAAGATTACTGCTGAAGAATATGAATCCAATATTGTAGATTCTACATTTGGTGAAGCTATTTGGGCAACCGGAGGCCTTGAAAAATTCTTTGCAGGTTTAATTTCCGTTGGAGAAATGGTTGTTGCTCGCAGAGTGGGCAGGGCTAAAAAATAAATTAAAGTGATAATTATGAGTGAATATGGTGAATATCAAGATAAAACAATCCTTGTAACTGGTGGAGCAGGTTGTGTTGGAAGTAATTTGACCCGTAAATTTGCTGATTTAGGAGCTGGAAAAGTAATTATATTAGATAATCTTTCATCAGCGTATGAATGGAACATTCCTCCTAGAGACAATATTGAATTTATCCAGGGAGACATTTTAGATGATGCTGTTTTAAAAAGGGTATTCAAACAAAAACCGGATTACGTATACCATTTGGCAGCACACTTCGCTAATCAAAACAGTGTCGATAACCCTGAGAAAGATTTAATGGTTAATGGAATCGGTATCTTAAAAGTACTTCAATATGCACAACTTTCCGGCGTAGATAGGTTTGTTTACTCTTCATCCGGATGTGGAGTTTATGGACTTGACTCTAAAATGCCATTCGAAGAGCATGATATTTCAATCTCACTTCACACCCCATATCAAGTAACAAAACTCCTAGGGGAACTTTATACTAACTACTTCCACAACTTATATGAAATGAACATTGTAAACGCAAGGTTCTTTAATGTATTTGGTCCGGGCGAGGTGCCTGGAAAATATAGAAATGTAATTCCAAACTTCATGTACTGGTCTAAAAACGGACAAGCACTGCCGATTACAGGAGATGGTTCAGAAACAAGAGACTGGACATTTGTAGATGATATCTGTAATGGTTTAGTCGCTATGGGTATTGAAGAAGAAGCTATTGGCGAGGCTATTAACTTAGGTTCTGGAAAAGATCACAGAGTCATTGACATGGCAAATAAAATCAATGCATTAACTGGAAATGAAGCAGGTATTAACTATGTTGCCCGTCGTGATTGGGATGCTAAAACCAAGTTATTGTCTTCAATTGATAAAGCAAAAGAAATATTAGGATACTCTCCAAAAGTTTCATTCGATGAAGGCCTTGAAAGAACTCATGACTGGTTCTGTGATAATTGGGAAAACATTCAAAAATCAGCCGAATTTTAAATAAAGGTGGAGGAATAATGAAATATATAAAGATTGCACTGATACTATTAATTTTGGTGTTATGTATGGGATTCGTGTCAGCTAATGATGATAATTCCACTACTGAATCTTTATTATTAAGTGATGAATCCTCCCCAATAAGCGATATTCCGGACAATGAAACAAAAGAGATTCCTGAAATCTCTATCAATTCTTCACAAGCATATTTTAATGAATCAATTGATATTTATCTCAAAGATAAGGACAACAATCCATTAGGCAATCAAAATCTGACAATAACTATTGATAATACAATTAAGAATGATACTACAGACTCCGATGGTAAAATCAGTCTAAAACTGAATTTTAAACCAGGAAAATATTTACTCAACGTTGCTTTTATTGGTAATGAAACTGTTGAAAGCGTTAACCAATCTTTTAACATTAAAATTCTAAAATTTGATTCAT
The DNA here is from genome assembly GCF_017539065.1 of Methanobrevibacter sp. Classification (GTDB taxonomy): domain Archaea; phylum Methanobacteriota; class Methanobacteria; order Methanobacteriales; family Methanobacteriaceae; genus Methanocatella. The sequence goes on along the minus strand of NZ_JAFYHP010000027.1, from coordinate 70,233 downwards.
TTATCACTCCAGTTAACAAAACTGTAATTAGCGGCACTTATTTTCAGGCTCTTCTTAAAGGCCAAAATGGAGAAGAGATAACCGGTGAAAATATCATTTTCAAAATTAATGGCAACTCCTACAATGATGATACGGATAAAAAAGGTAATGCGGGTTTTAAAGTTAAGTTGGCAGTTGGAAAGTATTCCTTGACAATTACTTTCAAAGGAAACGACTATTATAATTCTGTTTCAGAAACTTTGAATTTAATTGTTCCGGCAACCACTACAGTAACTATTGGAAATACCAAACTATTAACCAATGGTTATTTGAGAATTTATCTAAAAAGTTCCACTCCTTCAGCGGTTTCTAAAAAAACAGTCACAATCACTATTGGGGGCAAAACATTCAAAAAAACTTCCAATTCTGAAGGAATAATTATATTCAAGCCTGAAATGGGTACTGGCACACTTAAAATCATCGTAAAATTTGATGGAACTTCAAATGTAATAGGATGCAGTGCTCAAAAGTCAGTTAAAGGCATTAAAGGAAATGTTAAAAATCCTCTTAAAGCCAAAATTAATTTAATCAATGGAGTTCCCGATATTGATTTGATGCCGGGCAATTATGTATTGGCCGACGGAGACAGTACTTATACTCTTACCAAAGCTCAGTATAGGGAAGTAATTAAAAGGGACAGCTATTGTTTGTTTCTAAAGAATAAATTGCCGAAATATACATTTTTCAAATCTAAAGCCGAGCCTAAATTAAATCATATCATTAAACGTGAAAAATGGAATGTAATTGAAAGGGCAGTCAATACAAAGATAGTTTTGAAGAATAATAAAAATTATTGGCCAAGTAAAGTTACAGTATCCTTAAAAGGCAAATCTTATACTTATTGTGAGGTTAGGGATATTCAGAATACTGGATATACATGCGGCCCAACATCTGCAAGCATGTGCACCCAAGTTCTGAAAAATTATTTCAATGAAAAATATTTGAGTCAATTATCAGGCACCAGTTCCTATTGGGGTTCCAGTACTAAAGGGCTTAAAAAAGGTTTAGAAAAGAAGAATTTCAAATGTACCTTATATTACAAAAGCTCTTATAAAAAAGCCCTAAAACAGCTTAAAAAAGGTGGTTGTGCTTTAATATTCCATACTTGGAACCATTACATTTCCATTTTGGATATCAGTAAGGATGGTAAAAAGGTTTTGGTTGGAAATCCTTCAGGTGACTATAATCACGGCAGCCATTCAATTCCGACCAAATGGTTAACTGTGAAATATATGAAAGGAAGATTTAATAATTATGACACTTCCGGATTGATTGTTAAACTTAAATATAACTTGAAGAAATCCACTAAGAATAAACTTAATAATTATTATTCAAGTATGGGTGCTAAATGGCCGCGCAAGAATGTTTCTGAAAGGATACCTGACATAGGGATGTAGTTTTTTTCTATTATTCTTGTTTTTTTAATCATTTTTATTTTATTTAATTCAAATAAGCTTTATAATTACTTTTAAATACTTTAAAACTTAATATTATTTTGTATGGATTTAAATTTTGACTTTACTGAAAAAAGAGTAATAATTACTGCATTTTTCTGTATGGCGTTTACCATAGCAAACTTAATCACTGTTAAAATTATTAACATCGGATTTTTAGGAATGGAAACTCCAGCAGGAGTTTTAATCTATCCTTTGGTATATATTTTAACAAACGTAATAGCAGATGTTTACGGTGAGAGAACCGCACAGAGGACCCTTATATTGGGTATTGCTGTTGACGTATTATTTGTGTTCATGACAACTTTAATATTGTTCTTACCTTCTCCATCATTCTTTACCGGAGATTCAAGCCTAGCATTTGTATTTACCCAAACCCCAAGAATTCTTGTAGCATCTTACATTAGTTACTTAATCGGTAACTTCGTAAATGCAAGATTGACTGTTATTGTTAACAGAGGAAGGGACTACTCTTCCATCATAAACTTCGGTGTTATCGGATTCAGTCAATTGATCGATAACTTTGTATTCCTTGGTTTAGCATTCGCTGGTGTTTACGCACCTATCGAAATCTTAATCATGGTATTCTCACATTGGGTTTTAAGTTTAATTTGGACTGTAATCGCTCAACCATTTACAACTATGACTGTAAAATGGGCTGAAAAAGGAAAACCTGCAGAAGCTTAAATTTTAATGGGAAATTTTTCCCAACTTTTTTTTATTTTTTTAAAATAACTTTTCAAATAGAAAGTATTTTATTATTTTATTCAGATATATATTAATAATCAGAAATTGTTATAATATATTTAAAATAAGTTTTTATATATTTTAAATATTTTTATATTAATTATTAAATTATTCAATAGAATTTTTTAAAATTATTAATCAATTTATGATAAAATATAGGAAAATTTTGTGATATATATGGTGGAAGAAAATAGTAATATGCTACTTGGCACTGGTGATAAACCAACCACACTTAGGTGGGTCCTTCTTGCTATTCAGCATGTATGCGCAATGTTCGGGGCGACAATTTTAGTTCCTATCGTTGTAAACACCACAGCTGGTGCAGATATTTTATCAATTCCAGTGGCATTAGTTTCATCTGGTTTAGGTACAATAATTTATTTAATTTGTACTCGTAATAGAAGCCCAGTATATCTGGGAAGTTCCTTTGCATTCATTGCTCCTATGATTGCAGGTTATGCAATTGGGGGTACTGGAAGCGTATTTACAGCATTGATGATGGTAGGTATTGTTTACGTAATTATTTCCTTGATAATTCGTATGACCGGTCCTGGATGGATTAACAAATTACTGCCTCCAGTTGTAGTTGGTCCGATGATTATGGTAATAGGTTTATCTCTTGCTCCAACAGCTATTCAAGAAATTGGTTTGGATTTGGCTGTTGTTCCATGGACTAATTTGCTTGTTGCTTTCATATCATTTTTAGTAACAGCATTAGTGGCAATTCGTGGAAAAGGAATCCTGCAAGTTATTCCATTTTTAATCGGTATTATTGTAGGTTATATTGTAGCAGCTGCTCTTGGTATGGTTGATTTCACACAAGCATTAACCGCCAATGTAATTGAGATACCTAGATTTTACTTGCCATTTATGAATTATGATTTGAACTTCGCTGCAATCTTGACAATTGTTCCAATCGCACTTGTAACAATGGTAGAACACGTTGGAGACCACAAAGTATTAAGTGAAATCATTGGTCGTGATTTAATCGAAGATCCAGGTCTTCAAAGAACATTGCTCGGTGATGGTCTTGCAACATTCTTAGCAGCATTTTTAGGAGGTCCTGCTAACACTACCTACGGTGAAAATACTTCTGTTGTTGGTATGACTCGTGTTGCATCTACTTATGTTATTGGTCTTGCAGCAGTTATTGCAATAATATTTGCATTTTCAGGTCATTTAACTGCACTTTTAACTGCAATTCCACAGCCTGTTTTAGGTGGTATTTCAGTATTATTATATGGATTCATCTGTGTAAATGGTTTAAAAATCTTAATCCACAACCAAGTTGACTTCAACAATACTAAAAATGTTGTTGTGGCTGCAACCATGCTTGTTTTAGGTTTAGGTGGAGCAACATTATCTATTGTAAATGGAGATTTATCTATTGCAATATCTGGAATGTCTCTTGCAGCTATTGTTGGTGTATTATTAAACCTTTGCATTCCGGAGGAAAAACATGAATGAATTTGTCCTAAATCATCCATTAATAACTCATAAACTAGCAATATTAAGAGATATAAACACAGGAACAAAAGAATTCAGAGAATTAGTAACAGAAATTTCAACAATCCTTGTTTATGAAGCTATGAGGGATGCAAAACTTGAAGAAGCAACAATTGAAACTCCTCTTGAAAAAATGGATACTGGAATGTTAAATGAAGACAATTATGCCATCGTACCAATTTTAAGAGCAGGTATGGGGATGGTTGATGGAATTTTAAATGTTATTCCAAATGCAAAAATAGGCCACATTGGTCTTTATCGTGATGAAGAAACATTCCAACCAATTGAATACTACTATAAAATGCCGGATGGAATTGGCGATAGGGAAGTTTTAGTGGTTGATCCTATGCTTGCAACAGGTGGAAGCGCATCCGCAACAATTTCAAGACTTAAGCAGGATGGCGTGTCCAAAGTTAAATTGCTATGCATTGTGGCAGCTCCTCAAGGTATCAAATGCATTGAAGAAGACCATCCTGATGTCCAAATCTTCTGTGCAGTTGTTGACAGGGAATTAAACGAAAATGCATATATCCTACCGGGTCTTGGAGATGCAGGTGACAGAGTATATGGAACAAAATAGTGAAGTTTAACTTCACTTACTTTTTCTTTTTTTGATTTTTATGTGGAATTTAATCTGGCCGATTCTAATAGTTATTCTTTCTAATACTTTTTATAACGTGTGTATGAAGGCAATGCCTTCAGATGTCAATCCATTTGGTGCATTAATGGTTACCTATTTAGTTGCAACGATTATTTCTGCCATAATTTTCATATTCATGGTGGGACCATCAAATGTAGGTGAGGAGATGTCTAAAATCAATTGGACATCTGTTATTTTAGCATTGGCTATTGTAGGTCTTGAAGTAGGATATGTATTCGTATATCGTGCGGGATGGGCTGTCAGTACAGCCAGTGTAGTTGCAAATATCGGTCTTGCTTGTGTTCTTTTATTTGTGGGTTATTTTTTGTACAGAGAAAATGTTTCCATCAACCAGATTATAGGCGTAATTGTCTGCATGTTTGGATTAGTCTTAATTAATATTTAGTTGCAATGGTCTGATGCCCACTTTATGGGAAATGGGATGAAAAAAGGGGAAGAGACTGTCCGGATTGGAGACATGATGCTTTTGGCGATGATGATGAAAATTTTTAATTTTTTTAAAATTTATTTAAACTTTTTTTGCTAAAACTCTTTTTTTTAAATTAATTTGATAAAAATCATGTTTTTCATTGGAAATTTTAGAATAAATTATTTAAAAGGATTTAAACAAATATTATATTATCTTACCTTGGAGGATTAAAATGAATAAAAGTGATTTGAAAAGAGATTATTTTATGCTCAAAGGACCACTTGCCAAGAAAGGTTATGATTGGTGGTGGCATTCTTTAACTGCATATAATAAGAAAACTGGCGAACCAAGACCTTTTTTTATTGAATACTTTGTCTGTAACCCTGCTTTAGCTGAAGAAGAACCTACACTTGGACAATTACCTGAAAACAAAGCTGCGGGCAAAAAACCATCTTATTGTATGGTTAAAGCAGGAACTTGGGGTAAAAATCCAAAACAAATTCATAATTTTTACTCAATGAAATACTTTGAATGCCCAGATGATGAATTGAATATTCGTGTAGGAGATTGCAGTCTAACTGAAACTCACATGAGTGGATTTTCAAGAGTATCTGAAGAAGATGCTAAAAATCACCCGGAATACATGTGTGATGCCGGAGACATGATGTGGGATTTAGATATTGACAAACAAATCACTTTCAATGTTGGTTATGGTGCAAGCTCTTTATTTAGAAAATTAAACTCATTTGAAATGTTTTGGCATGCGGAAGGAATCAAAACCCAATACAGCGGAACAATATGGTTAGATGGGGAAGAATATGAGGTCATTCCAGAAAAATCATATGGTTATGCAGATAAAAACTGGGGAGGAGACTTTACCTCACCATGGTTATGGATTTCTTCATGTAACTTAACAAGCCTTATTACAGGTAAAAAATTAAATAATTCTGCATTTGAAGCCGGAGGAGGAAAACCAAAAGCATTTGGTATTTCAATTCCTCGTAAATTACTAATTGGATTTTACTATGAAGGTACCATGTATGAATACAATTTTGCAAGATTCTGGAACATGGTAAAAATCGATTTTGACTTTGAAGAAGGGGAAGATGTACATACCTGGCATGTAAATGCAAGTAATAAAAATTCCAAAATGGAAATGGTGCTCTACTGTAAACGTGATGAGATGTTATTTATTAATTATGAGGCTCCGGATGGCCAAAAAAGACACAACCGTTTATGGAATGGTGGAAATGGTTGGGGCGAAATAAAACTATACAAAAAAGACGGAACCCTAATTGATCATGTTAAAATGGAAAATGCCGGCTGTGAATATGGGGAGTATGATAAATAATGATATTCACAGACATCCTTGCATTAATTATTGTATATGTTTATGTAGCCGTCATTTTCGTTGTAGCTGAAATGGTTTTAAAGACACGGCCTGAGGTTTCACGTAAATTTTTACATATTATGGTAGGTAACATGATATTTGCCATGCCATTTTTCTCAGATCCTTGGGTAATGGTCTGGTTTTTAACACTGCCGATTACAATTGCATTGTTCTTCTTGACTGAATATTCACCAATTAAGATAGAAAACAGTGTAACTGAATCCGGTCATGCATTGGGATTATTCTTCTATGCATTAATTTGGACCATTTTAATTGCAGTATTTGCAATGATTGCTCCTGCAAACGATCCAAAATTCTACATTTGGATTGTAGCATTAGCTATTGTACCTATGGTATATGGTGACGGATTTGCAGCATTAATTGGTCAAAAATTCGGAAAAGTCAAATACACAGTATTCGGAGGTACAAAATCTCTTGAAGGATCACTTACAATGTTTGTTATTACCTCTGTAATGAGCGTATTTGTATGGATGGTCTTCAGTTCAATCGGATGCACAATGCCTGAATTCAATATTGTAAACATAATAATGATTTCAGCAGTTGCAACATTATGTGAAGCATTTAGTTATGGTGGAATTGACAACTTAACAGTTCCTGCTGTAACTTCAATTTTATATTTCTTAGTAGCTGTATTATAGCTACTACTTTTAATTCTTATTTTTTGCATTTCAGTAATCAAATTCTGCATCTTGGAAACATTGCCAAATAGCCATTTATATAGTCTTTTACTTAGTTATATTAACGAATAGTTAAAAGGTGTAAAAAAATGGATTTAAGATATATTGCAGAGAAAAGAGTAGATGCGAAAATTAAGTTTCAAGAAAATCTATATAAATATTTGATTGTAAATACAATAATAGCAATTATTTGTTTTGTATTTTTACAAAGCTTTTGGTTATTAGCATTTGTAATGTTTTTTTGGGGAATTGGTGTTTTAGATGACTTCTTCAATGCATATTCCCTAGGGGATTATAGAGAAAAAATGGTTCAAAAAGAACTCCAAAGGATGGGTGATTAGATGAGTGATAGTTTAAGAGCATTAGCGGAAGAAAGAGCTGATCGTAAAATTAAATTTTATAAGAATTTCAAGGCTTATGTTATTGTCAATGCATTTTTAGCCATTATTAATGCAATATTCACTCCAGACTTCTGGTGGGTATTGTTCCCGGTATTCTTCTGGGGGATTGGAGTTTTTGTTGACTTTTTAAAAGCATTTGTATTTACTGATAAATTTGAAACTGAAGAATACAGAGAACGTAAAATTCAAGAGGAAATGGAAAAATTAAGGAAATAAACTATGAAGGTAAATTTATTTGTTTCAAGAGATATTGAAGAGCCTTATGCGGATATTCACACTAATGAACTTACGGATAATGTTACAAAAGCAATGTCTATTTTAGAAAGTGATGAATCATCTGATATGGTTGCCGTTAAGAAAGGGGCTGACATTGCGCTTTTGCAATTGGATGAAATTTTCATGTTCAGAGTTGAAGACAAGCAGGTAAAGGTGTATACGGAAAGTAGTGAATATCTAATTAAAAAACCATTATATCAAGTTGAAGATACTTTAAGTAGTGATTTTGTCCGTATTTCAAAAACCACTATTGTCAATCTGAAAAGAATCGAAAGAGTGGCTCCATCACTTAAGGGAATGATGTTTATACAACTTAAAAATGGTCTGAAAGACAATATCTCAAGGAAATATTTGCCTGATTTTAAAAATGCTTTAGATTTATAGGTGAGAATATGAAAACTGATTTAATTAAAAGATTGGCAATGGGTGCCTTTGTCGGCTGTTTTATTGTAATGTTCATCATGGTTTTAATTTCCTTACAGGGAGGTCCTCAGAATGTTCAGTTTACAGGAAGGACAATCATAAATGCATTTCTTGGATCAATTGTCGTTGGTTGGGGATTTTCATTGACCGGACTGATTTATGAAAGGGAAGACATTGCATTCCCGCTTCAAGTGGCATTCCAAATGGGTATTGGAATGATAATATTATTTGCCGTTGCAATCTATCTTCAATGGATGCCGATTAACTTAGGAATAGGCATAATTATTGAATGGATTATCATAGCTTGCATATTTGCAGCCATTTCATGGTGTGGTTTTTATATCTATTACTATTTGGTTGCCCGTGACTTGAACAATAAGTTAAAAAATTAATATGGATAATTATTTTTTAAATCCGCATTCGCTGCAAGCTTTAGTTTGGAATTTTATGATTCCCCCACATTCGGGACATAACCATTTTTCACGGTCTTGGGCCATCATTCGCCCAATACCTGTTGTTTTTATTCTTTTAGCACTATCAAGGGTATTTAAATCATGCCTTTTGACATATTTTTTGGAGTGCTTTTTAATTAAGGGACAAGGGAATTCACTGCAACGTCCACAGTAACTGAAATTCTTTGAATCAAAACAAGCTTTAATCTTGCATTTTAAACTGGCCTTACTTTTACCATCATCACTTATTAAACAGCCCGCACACGGATTTTGATATTTTTCACAGCTAATACAGTTAATCCCGCATGGGGCAAGTAATTTTGAATCAATTGTTTCAGGCATTTTCATAAAGAAAGTTATATATTTAATTTTTAATAAATATTACTCTATGAAAATATTAGTTGTTCAGGAATCTGATTGGTTAGAGAGAAATCCCCACCAACAACATCATTTAATGGAGAGAATGGCGGAAAGGGGCCATCAAATAAAGGTTATTGATTACCCGATAGATTGGCCGAATGATGATGACAGCGGTTTGATTTATCACAAGGAAGTCCATGAAAATGTTTCAAAAATTAAAGAAGGGGCAAATATTGAGGTCATAAGGCCAGGGTTTATTAAAATCAAAGGTCTGAACTATGCAACCTTATTTTTCACACATAAAAGCGAAATCAATCATCAGATTGAAGAATTCAAACCCGATATTATTCTCGCATTGGGAATCTTGAACTCTTATAATGCATCCAGATTGGCAAAGAAATATAATATTCCATTCGTTTATTATTTCATTGATGTCATATATGCGCTGATTCCTGAAAAGGCATTTCAAAAGCTTGGGCAGATGTTTACGGAAAAAACTATTCGCAACGCGGATTTGGTAATTACAATCAATAAAAAATTATCCGAATTTGCTTATAGTGTCGGTGCAAAACCGGATTCAACAATACTTATCGATGCAGGAATTGATTTGAATAGTTATAATCCGGATTTAGACGATTCAGGAATTCGTGCCGAATATGGAATTGATAAAGATGACATTGTACTTTTCTTTATGGGATGGATTTATGAATTTGCAGGCATGAAAGAACTTGCACGCGAATTTGGTGAAAACAAAGATAAATATCCGAATTATAAGATTTTAGTCGTTGGTGATGGAGATGCCTATGATGAGATGTGCCGAATCAGAGATGAATACGATATGGCAGATCAGCTGATATTAACAGGGAAACAACCATTCGAAAAAATACCTGAATTTTTAGCTTCAGCCGATTTTTGCTTACTTCCAGCACATATCGACGAACCGATTATGCAGGATATTGTTCCAATTAAAATTTATGAATATCTGGCAATGAAAAAAGTAGTTATTGCAACAGAACTTCCTGGAATATCAAAAGAATTTGGCTATGGAAACGGTATTGTGTATATTCAAGAAGCATCAGAGGTTTTAGAGACTGCCGAAACAATTTTGGCCAATAATCAATATGATGAAATTGCAAGCAATGCCCGTGAATATGTAAAATCAAATGATTGGGAAGCCATTACGGATAAGTTTGAAGAAGCAATGAAAAAATTATTATAGTCCTTGAAAACTAGAAAAATTTTCTATTTTTACGATACCTTTATAAATAGATAAAACAAATATTTGATTACTGTTATTTTTAACAGTGATAAATTACTTTTTTTGGGATAAGTTCCCATATGGATGTGGCCCTAGTGGCTGAACAAAAAGGTGTTAATTTATGTATAAATATATTAGAGACGCATGGAAAAACCCAGATGAGTCTTACGTACGTGAGCTCATGTGGCAAAGAGCTCCAAAATGGAGCAAACAAAAAGCAGTTCAAAGAATTGAAAGACCAACCAGGCTCGACAGAGCTAGAAGTTTAGGTTACAGAGCTAAAAAAGGTTTCATTGTAGTAAGAACCAGAGTAAGACGTGGTGGAAGAAGAAAAACTCGTCGCTTCAACGGTCGTAAACCTAAAAGAATGGGTGTAAACAAAATTACCCAAGCTAAATCACTTCAAAGAATTGCTGAAGAACGTGTAGGTAAAAAATACCCTAACTTAGAAGTATTAAACTCTTATTGGGTATGGTCTACAGGAAAACATAAATATTATGAAGTAATTTTAGTAGATCCACAAAGTCCTTCTATCATTAACGATAAAAAAATCAATTGGATTTGCTCCAAAAAACACACTAACAGAGCTCTCAGAGGCTTAACTAGTGCTGGTAACAAAGGACGTGGAATCAAATCTAAAGGAAAAGGCTCTGAACAAGCCAGAAGAAGAAAAATCTAATTTTTCTTCAATCCTTTTTATTTTGATTTAAATGATTCATAATATCAAATTCAGAGCTTTCGTTTATGAAAATGAAAGCATTGACGAAATTAGTCAAGCTATTTTAAATATTTTGCCTGATGCGGAAATAGAAGCAGAAGAGGCTGAAGGATTACTTGAAGATAAAATAATAATTCTATCAGGTACTGTATCTAAAAAAAAATACACAAAAACTTTTTTTAACACACTTTTAGAAAGTGTAGATTTAGATAAATTAAATAATGATTTAGAGCGAAAAATGGATGAAAAAGGTAACTTGTTTTTAAGATTTGATAAGACTGACGCTCTAGATGAAAAATTAACTATCCTAGATAAAGGAGATGCAATTCATCTTAAAATTAAAATTGCCGCTTATCCTGCAAAAAAAGAAATTGCAGTTGATAAAGTACGTGAAGCTATTTTAGGTAGTGATTAAATGGAAAAAGAAAGCTATTATTTAATAATCTTATTAGTTGCATTTGTAATTTGTATTGGGGTATTTTGGTTCCAATTTAACAATGATGTAGCTACTTTTATAATCCTAAATGAAACTGAAGTTCAAGAAAATGCTTCCTTTTCAGGAATGCTAATGGACGCATACAGTCAAGGGGTTCCAAATCAAACAATATCTTTCCATAAACCCGGTTATCAGATGGGAACAATTGTAGTTGCTCAAACAGACGAAAATGGTGAGTTTACAATTGAAAACGCTGAATATCTGCCTGATGCAGGTAAAGATAATTACTATGGAGATTTTACATTTGCCGGCCACGATAAATATCAGGGCTGTACCTATGAAGGAAATGTAACTGTAATTCCTAATTAATTTAATTATACTTTGGAGAGAGTTCTATGAAAACTCATGATAGAGTTGTGCTACTTATGTTCTCTCTATCATTCATAATCTTCACAAAAGCGTCCCTCAACTAAGGAATGGTCTAAATTACAATAATAGAAAACACCACACATATCCTCCTCATAATCAGCAGTTACCCCTCCGTCCCCATCTATAATTTCTTCGTAGTAATGTTTGCAATTAAAACCGCAATAGCCTCCATAAGTCCTTTCATTCGCTTCTATTTTTTTACTTATCTTTTCTTTTTCTCTAATGGGTCTGACTTTTGGGGCAATATTGTTTTTTCTTATTTCTGGTTTTATTTCTTCTGATTTGAATATTTCATCATCTATTTTTGATTTTTTCTTTTCTTCTTTTTCTATACTGTCTGGCGCTGATCTTGATGAATGGTTATTCTGTGTTACATCAGATTGAGTTATTTTATTTCCACAGTTTGTACAGAAATTATCTTCTTTTCTTATTTTATTTCCACACTTAGTGCAATAATTCCCATCTGTTATTATTTTAGTTCCACAGTTTGTACAGAATTTATCTTCTTTTCTTAATTTGGTTCCGCAGTTAGTACAAAAATTGGTCATATTATACCCCTCTCAAATTGTCCTCTTAAACAAATTTCAGTCAAAAAACTTATTTATATATTGTGTATATTTTTCTAATTTCCACTATGTTTGTCGAATATGTAATTGATAAATCATTAAGAATAAGTTTCATTGCAGAAGTATTTTTCACTAAAACTAGATTAATTTTATATAACTTAAAAATGAAATTATAAATTAATTATTATTTGGAGAGAGTTATATGAAAACTTATGCGATAGTTGTACTACTTACCTCTCTACACTACTTTTTTTAAGACTTATGCTAATTAAGTTGCTACAAAAAATTTCGCTGATTTAAACTTTTTATTTTTATGTTATTAATATGTATATATTTTGTTTTTTGATTTAAATTCTTAAATTGGGAGTGTATAAAATTTAACTGATAGTATAACTTTTATTTATTGTATATAAGTTGTTACTATCTTTATTTTACATATATAAGAATATATTAACTAATTTTTTAAAATAAATCTAATAGTATTTCCTTAGTTTTACATTGATTTTAAAATAAGGTTTAGTATTGCTTAAAATTTAAAATGTTAATCAGAAGTTATGGTGGTTATACTTCAGTTAATCTCTGTCATTGAATTTCATATTTTTTTAATTTTTCATGAAATTTTTTCAAAACTCGGGCTAAAATTCTTAAAAATAAGCAGGTAATTTAAAATGTAAAAATAAAAAAAGAAAAGGACTAGGAAAAAATCCTAGTTAATTAAACATAATAATTTCTTGTTATATTATAACTGTACAGGAAATCCGGTACCTATGAAAGCCAAATCTTCAATGTTACCTCCCTGTTCATGCATAACTTTTATTTCAGTAAAGAAAAGGAAATACTGCAGTGAAGTAAACTGGCTGTTATCTGTTTTGATTGATGCATGCATCATTTGATTAACGGTATCTTCTATAGATGCGGCAGTGACATTGTAACCGCAATTCTGCAATGTATGGGTAGCAATCAATATTGTTTCTTCAATGCTTGTATGATTCCTGTAAATTTCTAAAATCAAATCAAGATATGAGTAACGAAGATTTGGAATGTCAATAAAAGCCTTTCCATTCTTTTTATTGAAGAGGTCTATGTATTTTTTGGATTCGTTGTTGATTGACTTGTGTAATTCATCTGCTTTGTGCATTTCATTCTTATAGTAGGAACCGTTCATTTCTTTGGAACCTGTATATACTGATCCGTCAATCATTTGGTACATCATGGCTTCCACTTCACTGAAGGATATTTTTAATCCGTTATCCCTTAATACGTGGGTTGCGATTATTACAGTGTCTTCAAATGAGTAGTGTTTGTAAATCTCTAAAATCAAGTCCATTTTAGAGAATTGTTTACCGTTTGACATTGTTTTTAAATGATTATTTTGGAAGTATCTGTTATATTTTGCAATGTCTTTTTTAAGAGAATTCTGATTTTCAGGACTTAAATCAATAGGTTTTGGATTTTTTACACCAACGGTTGGAACTACTTTTTGGTCTAAAGGATTTTGATTTGAATTCCCAGTTGCAGCGGTGGAACTGTTGCTATTGACAATAGTGCCATTAACATCTGCATCATTTCCAACAGAAATAATGCTGTTATCATGGGCGTCATTTTGAACAGTATTATTTATTTCATCTACACTACATTGATGATCAATTGCATGAATGGATGCATCATCAATGGTACCATTAATATCGGTTGCTGAAGCAATGCCAACACCGATAATTAAAATCAATAATGAGATTGTGATTAATGCAAATTTTTTCATATTAAAACCTTTTTTATTTTTAGAAACTTGTATTTTCTACTGTTACTTTATTCAAGACCATATATAAAGTTTTTCGAATGTAAGTGCTCACTTGCATCTTAAAATAATAAAATAAAGAAAAATAATGATTATTTTAAAGAAATAACTTATTTAAAAAAGTAATATTTGTTTTAATCACTATAAAATCATATTTAAAATTTGAATTATATGTAAACACTTAACTATTTAAATTATTTCAAATAGAGTCTATTTAATGGAACATGCCTTGAATGAAGTTGAGAGACATTATTGTATTTTACGATAACATGATTAGATTAGCTTATTGTAATGTGGAAAATCTGGATTTGGAAAATGCTTACGATTTGGTTTCCAAAAATCGTCAGGAAAAAATCGATTTTTACAGATTTGAAAAGGACAAAAAGCTAAGTGCCGGAGCTTATCTGCTTTTGAAAAAATTATTGTCGGAAGAAAACATCACAGATCCAATCTTTAAAACTGAAAAATACGGCAAGGCATACATATCCAATCATGAAAACATTCATTTCAATTTAAGTCATTCCGGCAAAATGGTTTTATGCGCAATATCCGATAAGGAAGTTGGAGCAGATATTGAATATATTGACCATGCAATTGATTTAAACATAGCTAAACATCACTTCTACAACGGCGAATATGAAAACATCATGAATGCCAAAAACAATTATGAAGAATTTTTCAAATACTGGGTTTTGAAGGAAAGCTACATGAAATATACTGGTCTCGGTATGAATCTGCAACTGGACAGTTTTGAAATAATGATTGAAGATACAATCAGACTAAAAAATGACAAAAATAATTTAAAATTTAATCTGTTTGACATTGAAAACTATAAAATTGGAATTGCCAGCCACTACGATGCATTGGAGTTACGGGAAGTAACTGTTGATGAATTATATTAAAAATAAATTTGGTTATGGATTTATTCCTTCAAACATTATATTTATCAGGTCATCTGCGTAATAGTTTGTTTCAAACTCAAGATTCTTATTATATATCTTCCATAATATAACTGACTGGAATAGCATGCCAAAACACATTATCGCCAATGCTTTCGGATTGACTTGTCTAATTATGCCTTTTTCCATTTTCAATTTGAAAAATTCTTCCAATTTATTTAATATCACATCAGTGATTTCAGATATTAAAAGTTGATTCTCAGGATTTTCTCTTACTTCTTCCATAGCTACTCGAATTATACTGAAATCTTCATCTGAAAGACTTAAAATGCCGAAAAAAGAAATTTTGAGATATTCTTCGATTCCTTCATCTTCCCCAAATTCAAATATCTCCTCTAATTTGCTAATTAGTAACTGCAGATAATAATTTTTTGTAATCTCAACCAAATTGTTCTTATTTTGAAAGTTTCTAAAAATTGTTACTTCATTCACGCCCGCTTCGGCAGCAATCTTTTTAGTTGTTGCTTTTGTAAATCCTTCCCTTTGAAGAATTTCAAATGTGGCCTTAATAATCTTTTCATCAGTGCTGCTAAATTCTTTCATGGCTATAAATATATTGCTAATAATATATATAATCCTATATTGCACAATCCACAGTTTTTAATATTATCTCCCTTCAAATTCATTGTTTTTAGCAAATACAATTTATTATTTGCTTTAAGATGTATTGAGCACTTACATTCTAAAAACTTTATATGTGGTCTTTTATGATGTAATGAAAAAAACATACTTCACATTACACAATGAAAAAAATTAGATTAACAAATCTGCCTTATTAGAATAGTCTAGTTTGAGTATCAATATAACTTGGCTCTGAAACTTCTTTTACAACATTACTATATTTAATTTTGCTTCTAAAATTTATATGTAGGGTAATGCATATACTTTATATGGAGGTTAATTTTTTATGAAAAAAGGGAAAATGATGGTCATTTTGCTTTCTACATTGATTGTGCTGATTTCTATTAGTGCAGTCAGTGCAAATAATGCAACGCAAGATACTCTTGAAATAAATGATTCAACAACTATGGCCATTGATAACAATGAAATTTTAACTGTTGAAAATGAAAATGCTTCATTAACTGCTTTAAGTTCAGATATAAACAATTCCGATGATAAATTGGACATTCAAAGGAATTATGTTTATGAAGACGGAGATGATACTGATGGGGTTATTGTTAAAAAGGATAACTTTGTCATTAACGGTAATAATTATGTAATTGACGGTAAGAACAAGACAAGGCTGTTTAAAATTGATGCAACTAATCTCACAATCAATAATCTTGTTTTGAAAAATGGAAACTTGCCTTCAATGATTTTGGGAAAAAACATCGTTACAAACAATGTGACATTTATAAATTGTAGGGGCATGCGTGGGGGAGCATTATATATCAGTAATTCTACCTATGCCAGTTATAATGATAAATTCATAGACAATTATGCAAATTTTGGTTCAGCAATCTATTCTTCATTGTCAAATGTAAGCGTCAGCAATGGAATTTTTAAAAGTGAAGATGACATTAATTGGAGTTTGATTTATTCATACGGCTCAGATATGGAAATTGCAAATTCCACTTTCACCAACACCACCTCTAAATATGCAACTGCCATTTACAATATCTATGGAAACCTTACATTATGGAAATCAAGATTTGTCAATTTATTTGCAATGAATACTGCCGGAGCAATTGCATCTAAGGAAAGATACAATGACATTATTGAAGGGTGTGAATTTATTAATGTTTCATCATCCAAAAATGGTGGAGCAATATTTTTTGATGGTGGAGAAGTTCAGGAAGGCAATGCATTAATCAGCAGTGCCTTGTTTGAAAATTGTTCATCAGAATTTGGAGGTGCCGTCCTTTCATTGGCCATGGCTCTTGAAATCAGAGATTCAACATTTATCAATAACTCTGCCGATTATAAAGGGGGTGCATTTTTCACTTCTGCAATGGAAGGAAAAATTATCAATTGTAGTTTTAAAGACAATTATTTGAAGGTTCCAATTGATTATCTGACATACGGAGGAGGAGCCGCATACATAGACAACTCAATAATAACTGTTAATGACTGCAAATTCATTGATAATCAGGCACTCAATGGTGCTGGATTATATTTCTATGACTGTGAATATCATATTGACAATTTGGAGTTTAACGGAAACGGCAATGCAATCATTACTTTTTTCGATGACAGCTGTGAGAAAGGTAAATTATTCGGAAACGATACTATATTGAAAAGTGATTTTAACAATGTATATTATCCAAGTGTAGTAAGCGGTATTGGAAAACAGTTGGCTTTAATAAACAATACAGTAAACATCACAAATATCCCTTCGAGATATAGTCTAAAAGATGAGCATTTGCTCACTCCTGTTAAAAATCAGGGAAATATGGCTTCATGCTGGGCATTTGCAATTGTTGGCTCTTTAGAGTCTGCTCTTTTAAAGGCAACAAATGTTACATATTGTCTTTCAGAAAATAATGTTCAAAATTCAATGCTGATGTATTCCCTGTACGGATCAAATTCAGTATATGAAGCTGCAGACAATATGGTGGGTTTAGGTTATGTTTTAAGTTGGTTTGGAGTATATCCATATAATTATGATGATTACGATGAACTTGGAAAAATTTCACCAATAATAACTTCTCCTGAACATATTCATATTCAGGATGTTGTTTTGGTGCCATATGCTCCTGGAAATTTGGATAGCGCAGCAACTGTCAAACAGGCCATTCTCAAATATGGTGCTTTAACAGGTAATTTATTATTTGATGACGAGTACTATAACGAAACAACATATGGATATTATTATCCTGAATTTGAAAATGCAAACCATGCAATATGTGTTGTCGGATGGGATGACAATTACTCCAAAGACAATTTCAATACTCCTGCCCCAGGTGATGGCGCATGGATTATTAAAAATAGCTGGGGAACTGAATGGGGGGATGAAGGATTATTCTATGTCTCATACTATGATCAAACATTAAATCCATCCCAAGACCACTATGGTCCTGCCTCTTTTATCGGTTTTATCATTGAAAATACTCTTCCGTACAACAATAATTATCAGTATGACTTCAGCGGAATTTCGGACTATCAGGAAGACTTCAAAGAATATATTTATCTGAATTATTTTGAAGCTTATCAGGATGATGTAATAGCAGGTGTTGGAACCTATTTTGATGATGAAAACGTTTCATATAAAATCGAGGTTATTGTAAACGGACAATTGGTTTACACTCAAAATGGCGTTTCACCATTCTTTGGGTATCATACTGTCAAATTGGACAAATATGTATCAGTAAAAAAAGGAGATAACTTTTCCGTTGCAATAACTTCCGATTCACTTCCTCTGTGCCTGTTTTCAAGAGCTCATTATAACGAGGCAACTTCACAATCATATATGGGAGGTTATTGGGAGGATGAGTCTGTAGGAGGTTCAGTTTGCTGTTTAAAAGTATATACTTTATCCAATCCTTTCATTACAGAGAATATTGCTGAATGTTATTCTCAGGATAAGGTATTTGCTGTTAATGTTAGTGAAAGCAATGTTACTGTGATGGTTTCTGTAAACGGAGTCAATATTACAAATATTTCAGATGAAAATGGAATAGCCAATTTCAAGCTGCCTTTATTAAAGCCAGGATTTTATACAATCACAACATATGTCAACGGCACAGCTGTCATCAACACAATCAATATATCAAGCAGTATAGGTGTTGATGAAAAAATCACTGTCGGCTACAATTCCAATTCAAAATTCACTGTTAACTTTTATGATGCTGGATGCAAGGTAATAAGCTCAGTAACCATTCCTATATATAATCATATAGGCTCATATAAAATAACTTTCAAAAATTATCTCACTTCAGAAACTGTAACTTCAACAGTCAATGTTGTATCCAGACTCAGTGGCAATAAAAATATCAATATGTTCTACAATGGCCAAAATACCTATTCAGTTAAGGTATTCGGTGCGGATGGCAAGGTTGTTGGCAAAAATGTAATTGTCACCATTAAAATCAATAAGAAAACCTTCAGGGTAAAAACCAATGCAAATGGTATGGCAATTTTAAAAATACCTAACACAATAACTCCCGGAACATATACAATAACTGCTACATATGCCGGTCAAACTGTTAAAAACACTTTAAAAGTGAAACAGGTGCTTACCAGTAAAAAAACAGTTAAGGTCAAAAGGACTTCTAAAAAACTGGTTTTAAAAGCAACTTTAAAACAGGGAAAAAAGGTAATTAAAGGCAAAAAAATAACATTCAAATTCCAGAGTAAAACCTACAGTGCAAAAACCAATGCTAAAGGTATTGCTAAGATAACCATCAAAAAGAATGTTATTAAAAAGCTTAAAAAAGGCAAATCTTATGCAGTTAAGATAACATATCTTAAAGATACAATAAAAACAACAGTAAAAGTTCAATAAGGATTTTTAATCCTTATTTCTTTATTTTTTAAATGCTTTGTCATTGTGTACTATTAAATATAATTCTTAATTCTTATCTTACTAGATAAATTATTTCAGCATGATTTAATAGCTATTCAAATTCGGCATCATGAACATTTTTCCAAAAAATTAAGTAAAAACATCAAATAAAATTCCTAACAAAGTTGGCTGAAAAGTACGCATAAGAGGTAGAACTTTTTCGTGAGTTTCAATATAGCTAGGATCCGAAATTTCTTTTACAACATCACTATCTTTAACATCACCAATCAATAGCAGTGAATCCGGATCATACAATTTTTGATTTCTTTTAACCAGCACCATGTTACTGTTTGCATAGTTGTAAAAGAAATAATGTATATTATGAGGATTTTGTAAAATGTTTTTCAAGTTAATTTTAAATATTCCAGTATAACATCTACACAAATTTTCTTATAAAATATTGGCACAAAACTATTTTACTTTATGCTAATGTTTATTTAATCCTCTTTGATTTTTAGGTACAATAAGGTCATATCATCGAACTGCTCTGCATCTTGTGTAAAACCATGAATGTCATTTAATAATGGTCGTATTGGATCATTATCACTTTTAAATTCATTAAAGAAGTTTAAAAGTCTGTTTTCCCCATACATTTCATTGTCGTTATTGTTTGCATCGGTTATTCCATCGGTGTATACTACAAGTTCATTTGTTAATGTTATTTCTTCATTTGTATAGTCAAAGTCTTCCATTATTCCCAAAACAATTCCAGAATCAATATTCAGATATTCAAATATATCATTTTCTTTTATTAATGGAGGGTTGTGTCCTGCATTTGAAAATGTTAGCTTTCCAGTTGCCGTATTGTAGACTCCAAGCCATAATGTGAGAAACATTGATTCGGAGTTGTTTTCACATAACTGATTATTCAGTAAATATAATGCTTTTGAAGGGTTCACTTCACTTTTAATCAACTGTTTTATCATGACTTGAGTAATCATTGCAAGGATAGCTGCTGGAACTCCCTTGCCTGATGCATCACCGATTACGATAACCAAATTATCTTCATCTATCGGATAATAATCGAAAAAGTCTCCTCCAACCTCTTTTGCAGGTTTTGAATATCCGTTAACAATATAATCATCATTAACTATAGCTTCAGTCGGAAGGTTTGCGGCCTGAATTCTTGTTGCAATATTAAGTTCAGCTTTGATGCGTTCCTTTTCACCTTCAATCTCATGAATATTTTCAATATAGCTATTGTTGAAGTTAATCAGATCAGTGTATGAACGGGCAAGTGTTCCAATTTCAGTCTCTTCATTAACATATTCAGAATAAATACCTACCAATTTGTCGGATTCTATCTTTTCATTTTCATGTATGAAATCCTCAATTTTTGAAAATGAAATGATAGGTTCAATGACTTTAATCTCAATGTATTTCAAAACAGAAAAAGAAGGTATGAAGAAAATTAAAAGTAAAATGTCCACAAGGATCATCATCGAAATCATGATTTCATTTGCATTTATTGGAAGGAAATCATCAATTGCAGTAATTAATAGATGGTCATATGATATTAAAATTCCAATGATGATTATAAACAGTATTGCCAAATGGAAAATGTTCATTATCTCTTCTGGAATGGATTTGGAATTTTTAATCATAATATCTGAAGTAATAGGCTTTGTTAAGTAAGCAAATAGAATTGCAGTAATAACAATCAACTCGAAAGCGGCAATGTAGTTATTTAAAAGATTGCCATAATCAGGTACTGCCGCTAATAACATAGTAATAAGCAATAATATTCCAAGTATTTTATATACTTTCTCTTTAGATTCATTATCGGATTTTTTGGGAATATGTACAAAATCAATTTTATTTGAAAGCCATAATCCGATAATTCCAAAAACAAATGCTGAATTGATAAAATTAAGGAAGTATCTGGTTTCAATAATGAAATGTATAGGAACTGTATCGGGATAAAATAAATAAAATAATTTTCCGTTCAATACGGAAAATAAAAGTGCACAGATGAGAGTTATTACTATAAATAAAATGATGTTATAAGTATTGTTTAATTTCGGCCGAGTTATTTCCAGTCTGCCTTTGTAATTGCCATACCATAATTTATATGCAAGATAGGATATTGCAAAACCTATAATTTCGGACAAAACGGAAATTGTCAGGCTGTATCCTCTTACAAGGTCACATAAAAAAGTTCCAAGGGCTGATCCGAGTGCACCGTATGGTCCAAAAAGCAACCCTGAAATTAATAATAATCCAACATGTGGGCTCAGACCCTCTCCGAAATTTTGCCAACCATTCAAATAATAAATTCCCAAATTAAATATTATCATTAATATGAAAGGAATTCCAATTTGTTTTAGCTTATCGTTCATCATTCCACTTTTTTAATAATCTTCAAGTGATTTTCACTATTGACATAAGTATAATCCAATTCATCCGCTATCTCTTTAGTTAAAAAAATTCCCAACCCTCCAATCTGAGCCTCATCGATATCATCTGGTAGGGGAGGATTTTCTTTTAAAAGGGGATTGAATTCAATTCCGTTGTCAATAAATTCAACTGTTAATGTTGGTTTTCTGAATTCGGCATTGACAATTATAAAGTCTGTTTTTGAGTAATCGACAATATTGACGAATACTTCTTCGACAATTAAATCGACTTGAATGTTTTTCTCTCCAAGCTCATTTAAAATAAACTCATTTAAAGAATATAATTCGCATATTTCGGGTTTTAGAGTTATTGAGTTCATTCTATCTTAAGGATTTTGTCAAAACCGGACATTCTGAATATTTCACCAACTGCATCATTGATGTTTTTGATAACAAACGGTATGTTTTCAGGTTTCAATTTCTTTTGTGTTGCAATCAGGACTCTAAGCCCAGCACTTGAAATGTATTCCAGGTCTGTAAAATCCATAATTAATGAGTCAAAATTACCAAATTCTTCATTAATCTCTTTATCAAGGTCTTGTGATGTGATAGTGTCAATGCGGCCTTCAATTGATAATGTCAATTCTTTTTCATTGTAATTTTTAACAATATTCATGATAATCACTATTATTATTATATAATTCATATTAATTTTAAATATTTTGTTTAGACTATAAAGAAGAATGGCAATTTATTAGTTGATATTAAATATCATGTAAATAATAAATAATAACAATATTAATTATCGTTTAAAAACATGGTGATTATTATGGAAAATTTACAAGGATATAATAATTGTTTAACAAATATACCTAATGTGAATGAATCAACATTCAATCAAATAATTTTAAATTTCGAAAAGAATATTGATGAATCTTTTTTTGCATCTGTAATGTCTGTTTATTTATCTAGAATAAATCAATCTGAAGGCATTGTTTTTAAGATTTACAGAAATAATAAAGAAATTCCCCTAAAAATCGAGTATAATGAGAATAGCTCAGTTAATTATTTATTATCTGAAGTTGATGAATTGATAAATAATTTACAAGAGGAAAATTATATTTTTGATAATGAACTTTTGCATGCCTACTCTATTTTTAACATGAAAAATAATGATGAGTTTGTTCCTCATGAAAAATCTATTTTAAACTGTTTGTTTGATGAAAATTCCGTTAAATTCGTTTATAATGACAGTATTTTTTCACAAGTTCAGATGGAATTTTTAATTGACAATATTAAGGATTTAATTAAACGCATGGGTGAAAATCCCGGCATTCCATTAAAAGATTTAAATATAGTCTCAAATAATGAAATGGAATTGTTAAAAAGATTTTCAAAAACTGATAGATTGGATTTCGATGAAAATGAAACAATAATGAATTATATCCATAATAATGCTTTAAAAACACCAAATCAAATAGCCATCTCCGATACAATAACTGATATAACTTACGGTGAATTTGATAGATATATTAATGCTTTATCAGCAATATTGCATAATTTAGGTGTTGAAAAAGGTGAATGCGTTGGTGTTCTGCTTCCAAGAATTCCTATGTACATTGTCTCTTGTATGGGAATTACAAGAAATGCTTCCGTTTTTGTCCCTCTTGATTTAACATACCCAAAGGACAGAATTGATTATATTATTGAAGCCAGTGATATGAATTATATCATATCTTCAAAAACTGTTGATTTTGCTTCGCAATTTGAAGATAAAAATATATTATACATTGAAGATTTGGATTTGGACGCCGATGAAGTGTCTCCAAATAATGCGGTTGCTAGCGATCCGGCAGTAATTTATTTCACATCAGGGTCAACCGGAAATCCAAAAGGAGTTAAATCATCCCATTACACTTTCTTACTTGAAGCATTATACTCTTCAAAATATTTAACATCCGGTTCAGACATTGCATGTTACGTTAACTTCACATTTGCATTTTCAGTTGTGCTATATTCTGCTTTTGTTAAGGGAGCCAATTGTATCATATTAAATGAGCATTTAAAAGAGAATGTTCCTGAATTAATTGAATTTTTACAGGTAACTCCACTTGATGCCTTAATTTTACCTACCGTTCTTGGGGCAACCATATTGGAGAAAACAGAAATTAAAACAAAGAATATGATTATTGCAGGTGAAAGATTAAAAGAAGCAACACCAACTATATTAAGTCGTAAAACTGATTTGATTAACTGTTATGGTTCTTCTGAAGCTTTAGTAATTGCATATCAGGACGTCAAAAAAGCATCACAATTGGATGAAATCCCAGTGGGTTTCCCTGCAGGAAATACGTGGGTTTATATAGTGGATAAAAATAACATGCCTCTTCCAATTGGAGTTCCTGGTGAAATCGTTATATCTGGTTTAAAATTAGCGTTAGGATATCATAATAATGAATCCCAGACTAATGAAAGTTTTGTTGAAAATCCGTTTTCTGATTGCTGGGAAAATGAAAGAATGGTTCACAGCCGAGACCAAGGATACTTCACTTTTGATGGTGAACTTGTGGTTAAGGGAAGAATCGACAGGCAAATCAAGCTTAGAGGTTTAAGGATTGAGCCCGGAGAGATTGAAAATGTTGTTTTAAATTATTCACCATCAATTACAAATGCAGTTGTTGAACTTAGAAATGATAACCTTGTATGCTATTATATTAGTGATGGCGAAATTGATGAGGATGACTTAAATGAGTTCATTAAGAGTAAAGTGACACCATATATGGTTCCTTCATTTTATATGAAAATGGACGAGTTCCCACTTAACCTGAATGGAAAAGTGGACGTCAAAGCTCTTCCAACACCAGAATTTGCTATCGAAGAAATTATCGAACCAAAAACAGAGATTGAAATTAAATTATTCGAAATTATCTCAAAAGTGTTAAAAACAGATAAATTTGGTGTCACTACCGATTTAATTAAATTAGGTTTGACTTCACTTTCATCAATAAAAATTGCTTATGAAATAGCATCCAATTGGGGAGTGCAACTCAGCATTAAAGAGCTTAGTGAATCAAAAGACATTCAAACCCTGACAACTTTAATTGACACTCCAATTGAATCTGCAGAGGCATCTCATGAAAAGCAAGACCTGTATCCTTTAAGCCAAAATCAGTTGGGAGTTTACTTTGAATCCATAAAGCATCCTGACAAATTGATTTATAATACAACCTCTGCCGTTGATTTTGGATCCAACATTGATGTGGAAAAACTTAAAAGATCAATAGTTAATCTAGTAAATAAATATACTTACCTTAAAAGCATATTATTTGAGGAAAACGGTAAAACATATCTTAAAAGACAGGACGATGAACCTGTGGCTGTCGATATCTTTGAAAGTTTAGCTACAGATGAGATTAAAAACAGTTTTGCACGGCCATTTGACTTGTTTAAAGGACCATTGTATCGTTTTGAAATTTATTATACAGAAGATAAAACCATATTGCTTATGGATGTTCACCATATATTATTTGATGGAACTTCAGTAAATCTATTTATTAATGAGTTATTAGATGAATATGATGATGTTAATGATGCAGAAGAAGTCAGTTCTGGATTTGACTTTATTTTAGATGAAAAAGAACTAGAAGGAAGTGAAAAATACCTTAAAGCTAAAGAGTTCTTTGAAGACAGATTGGTAGATATTGAAAATGTCACTTCAGTCGAGCCTGACATTATCGGTGAAAAAGATTTGGGTTCTCTTAAAGAGGTTTCAGTTAAAATCAATAAGGATGATATTTTCGAATTCTCCAAAAGGAACAGTATAACTCCAAACAGCTTGTTTTTATCTTCAGCTCTTTTAACATTGTCTAAATTCTCATACACCAAGGACATGCTTTTAACTACAATTTCCAATGGAAGAATCAATCCTAAGTATTTCAAAACATTGGCAATGATTGTAAGGTCTCTTCCAATTGCAATGACTATTGATACCAATCAAAGTGTTTTGGATTACATTAATTCCGTGAATGATGCTTTTGTCGATACAATTGACAATGAATCTTATCCGTTTACCAAAATATTTGAAGAATACAATTTTGTTCCGGAAATTTATTATGCATATCAAGTGGGATTATTTGATGAGAAAGTATTGAAAAACGGAAATAAAGTTAAAGTTGAACCCTTGGAACTTGATTATCCTAAATTCAACATTTGCATATATGTTGAAGAGGATTTGGAAAACATTAATCTCATCATACGTTATAATGACCAATTGTATTCACATGAACTGATGAAAACGTTAGTTGAAAGCATTGATTTAGTATTAAATAAATTCATGGATTCTTTAACTCAAAATGCTTCAGACGTTTCACTTTTAACTAGCCTTGAAGAAAATGAAATAGCTAAAAAGGAAAATGAGTTAACATTAGACATCCATGAACCATTATTGAAAGATAAATTTGAATACATTGCCCCTAAAAAAGCAGATGATATTGCAGTTTATGCAAATGACACCAATTTAACTTTCGGAGAACTTAACGCAAAAGCAAATGTATTTGCAAATTCATTAATTGATAGGGGTTTGAAAACAAATGATAAAATCATTTTGAAATTAAATAGAACTTCTAAATTGATGATAGCACTTATAGGTGCTTTGAAAGCGGGTGTTTCTTTTATCCCAGTGGATCCGAAGTATCCTCAAGAGAGAATCACTCATATTCAGGAGGATAGTGGATGTAAGATGATTATATCCGATGACCCGCTTACTGGTGAAGTTGATATTGACAGTTTACTTGACGGAACAAATACTCAAAATCCAAAAGTGGATTTAAAAAATGATGACATTGCACTACTAATTTATACATCCGGTTCAACAGGTCTTCCGAAAGGGGTAATGATAAAGCAGGACAGCATTACAAATTATATTAAGCCTACTCCTGAAAACTCTCCTATAAATGCAATAGCTTGTGATGTTTCAAAAATGTTATCCATAACGACCGCTTCATTTATCGCATTCCTGCGTGAAGCCTTCGCATCTGTTATGAATGGAGTTCCGATGGTTCTTGCGGATGAGGAAACATCAATGAATCCAATTAGATTGGCAGCCTTAATTAAAAAATATGAAATTGACGGAATGTCAGCAACACCATCTAGACTGCAGCAATATTTAACAATTGATGATTTCAAAAGGGTTATAAAAGACATTAAGGTCATTACTATAGGTGGTGAAAAGTTCATCGAATCATTATATCCTACATTAGTCAAATACACTGATGCTGAAATTTATAACTCCTATGGTCCGACAGAAGTAACTATTGCATCTCATGCAAAACTGATGCAGGATAACATTGTATCTGAAGGAAAACCTATTCATAACACTATCGATTCAATCGTGGACATTGACAATAATCCATTACCTAACAATATTGTAGGAAATATTGCACTTGGTGGAGTCGGAGTTTCTGCAGGATACTGGAACAAACCTGAGCTAACAGAAGAAGTATTCTATACTAAAAATGGTATTCCTTATTACAATACCGGTGATTTAGGTTATAAACTTGACAACGGTGAATTAGTGGTTGTAGGTAGGGCAGACTCACAGATTAAACTTAGGGGTTTAAGAATAGAAACCGGTGAAATTGAAAATGTCATACTAAAAAACAGTATTATTGATTTGGTATTTGTTAATGTACAGGTCATCAATGATACTGAATATTTATGTGCATATTATGTTGCAGATTCGCAAATTGATGCCAATAAATTAAAAGAGGACATTTCACAGGAATTAACAGATTACATGATTCCAACATTCTTTATTCAATTGGATGAATTGCCTTTAAATCCTAACGGTAAATTGGACAGGAAAAAATTGCCCCTTCCATCAGTTGATGATGAGATAACGGAGGTTGTTGAGGCGTCTAATGAATTGGAACAAAGTGTATTGGATATGTGTAGGGAAATTATTTCCAAAGATGACTTTGGTGTTACAACCAATCTGTTCAGCATTGGTTTCACATCACTTACCGTCATTCAGCTGCTTGCAAGGATTTCCGAAGAGCTAAAAGTTGATGTAAGTATAATGGACATGATGAAATCAAAGAATGTTATGGAAATTGTTGATCTGATAAATGCTGCTGAAGAAGTATCCGAAACTGAAGAGGTTGAATTGAGAGAATACTATCCTTTAACGCACAATCAACTGGGAGTATACTTTGACTGTATTAAAAATCCTGATAAAATAGGTTACAATTTACCGAAAATCATTAGATTTGATAACAATGTAGATTCAGCCAAATTAAGGCAAGCAATCATTGATGCCATTGATTTGCATTCTTATCTAAAAATGGAAATTGTTCAAAAAGATGGTGAAATATTACAGAAAAGAAATGACGGCTTAGATGTTTCAGACTTAATAACAATTACAAAACAGGATGTGGAAGTAACACAAGATGACATCGACAAGTTTATACGTCCGTTTTCATTATCTGAAGACTTCTTATTCAGGTTTAAAATAATCGAAACTCCTACAGAAGTTGTCTTGCTCAATGATTTCCACCATTTAATTTTAGACGGAACATCAGCAAATCTCTTCTTTAGAGACATTACCCTAATTTATGATGGTAAAATCGATGAAATTCCGCAAGAAACGGTTGATGCCTTTGAATATAGTTTAATTGAAAGTGAATTGGAACAATCAAATAAATACAAGCAAGCTGAAGCATTCTTTGATAGGGAAATTTCTGAATTTGAGGAATCAACTGTAGTTACACCTGATCTTGAATCTGATGAAGAAGGTGTTTTATGCACAAATGAACTATCCTTAAATGCCAGTGATATTCATAATTTCTGCAGAAAAGAGGGCATAACTGAAAACAATTTGTTCCTGTCAGCTACAATTTTGGCATTATCCAAGTTCACTTTTACTAGAGATTTATTGATTTCAACAATATCAACAGGCAGAACCAATCCAAAATATCGAAATACTATTGGAATGCTTGTAAAAACACTTCCTTTCACATGCCATATCAAATCAGACAAATCCATTAAAGATTTGCTTGAAAATGTTAATGAAAACTGGTTGAACACTTTGAATTATGAGTTTTATCCATATACTAAAATTGCAAACAAATATGATTTGGCTCCCGAATTCCTATATGTCTATCAGGGAGAAATTATTGAAGATTTGAATATGAACGGCAAAACCTATGAAAGAGAAAGAATCGATTATGATTCATTAAGGTTTAAAATATCATTCAATATCTTGGAGGAAAAAGGAGAGTTGAAATTAATCAACCAATATGATGATTCCCTTTATTCAAGCCATATGATTGACTTATTCAATAGTGCTGTTAAGACAATTATTGAAAAATTCATGACCTGTGACATATCTGAAACAAAAGTCAAGGATGTTGCCATTATAGATGAACCTGAACTTGAAGAATTTGATTATTCATTCAATCCGTTCCTAAACGAAGTGTTCCATGAGACTGTTGAGAAAAATAAGGATAAATTGGCATTAATTGCTGAAGATGGTGAATTTACATATGATGAACTGAATCGCAAAGCTAATCGTATTGCCAATGCTTTAATTAAAAAAGGAGTTAAACCGGGAGACAAAGTTTTATTCAAACTTAAACGTGACAGTAACTTAACTGCATCCATGTGGGGTATCATCAAAGCGGGAGCAGCATTCATTCCAGTTGATCCAGAATATCCTGAAGAACGTATTAATTATATTTACAGTGACTCTGAAGCGGATTATATCATTTCTGATTTTAGTGATTCCACTACATTAAATGTATTTGATTTATTAAAAGAAGAAAATGAAACCAACCCTATTGTTGAACTTGACCCTGATAATCTTGCATTTTTAATTTACACATCAGGATCAACAGGTAATCCTAAAGGAGTTATGCTCACCCACAGAAATATTACAAACTATCTGCTTGTAAAACCTGAAAACAACTATATTACTGATGTAGTAGAAAATAGAAAACGTGTTTTAGGAATTCAGACAGTAACATTTGATATTTCTGTCTGTGATGTTTTAGTGCCGTTAACACACGGTTTAACATATGTATTTGCAAGTGATGTTGAGGCAAAAGATGTACTTGCTCTTGCGAAATTAATTAAACGTACAAAAGTTGATGCAATGGCGGGAACCCCTTCAAGAATGTTCCAATACCTTGATTTAGAGGAAATGCAGGAAGCATTCAAAAATCTTAAATCCGTTTCTCTAGCTGGAGAACCATTTAAACCACAATTATACACTAGAATCAAATCCATTAATCCTGATGTTAACTTATACAATGGATACGGACCATCAGAAACCACAATACATACAAACCATAAATTACTTACAAGTTCTGAAAATATCACAACAGGTAAACCACATTACAATGTGATTATGGATATACGTGACATTGACGGCAATTTAGTTCCTGATGGAGTAATAGGTGAAGTATGTATTGGAGGATTAGGTGTAGGAAAAGGTTATCTGAACAAAGAAAAACGTACAAAAGAATCATTCATTGAAATCAATGGTATTAACTATTATAAATCAGGGGATTATGGTGTAATTGACCCTGAAGGTGAAGTAGTAATTCATGGAAGAATGGACAATCAAATTAAACTTAATGGTTTGAGAATTGAGTTGGGAGAAGTTGAACAGGTGATCTTAAAATTCGGTGATATCAAAGAAGTTGTTTGTGCAATTAAAAAGATTAATGATAATGACCATTTATGTGCTTATTACACTTCAGATGAGGAAATCGATAAGGACGAACTAAAAGATTTCATTTCTCAATCATTAACAAGATATATGGTTCCATCTGTTTTCGTCCAGCTTCAGGAATTGCCTTGGACACTGAACGGTAAAATTGAAGTTAAGAAATTACCTATTCCTGAAATATCCAATGAATATGTCAAACCAACTAACAATGTCGAAGCGTTCTTTGCATCTGCATTTGAGGAGATTTTAGGCCTGAATAAAGTTGGAGTTACAGACAATTTCTTTGACATTGGTGGAACATCTCTGCTTGTGACTAAACTCACTATCAGTGCTTTAAATGAAGGTTATGAAGTTCAATATGCGGACATATTTAATTATCCTACTCCAAGAGATTTGGCGGAATTTATTTCAGGAACAGAAATTGTTGAAAGTGAGGAAAGTCAATATGATTATTCAAGAATTGATGAGCTTTTAAGTCAAAATACTATGGATAACTTCATAAATGGTGATTTGCGAGATTTGGGTAACGTTTTAGTTACAGGGGCAAGCGGATTTTTAGGAATCCATATACTTAAAGATCTCATAGAAAATGAAGATGGATTTATTTATTGTCTGCAACGTGCCGGAAGAGGCCTTACAGCTGAAGAAAGATTGAAATCTTTACTCTTTTATTACTTTGATGAAAATTACGAAGATTTATTCGGTAAACGGATTTTTGTCGTTGAAGGTGACATTACAAACATTGAAGATTTCAAGAAACTTGAAAGCTATCCTATTGACACAATCATTAACTCAGCGGCTAATGTAAAACACTTTGCTGAAGGCAGTCAAATCGAAGATGTTAATATTTTTGGGGTACAAAATGGATTGGAATTTGCTAAACGCATTGGTGCTTGTTATGTTCAAGTTTCTACAACCAGTACTGCTGGTGAGAGCGTTAATAATTTCCCACCTAAAGACACTGTATTTGATGAGCAAACATTGTATGTTGGTCAGGCATTGGACAATAAATATTTATCCAGTAAGTTTGCAGCCGAACGTCTGGTTCTTGAGCATGTTGTTGAAGGGGGCGAAGGTAAAATAGTTCGTGTAGGTAACCTGATGGCAAGGGAGGCTGATGCGGAGTTCCAAATCAACTTTGAGTCAAACGGTTTCATTAACCGTTTAAAAGCATATGTTACTCTGCATGCAATGCCATTCGATTTGCTTGTTGCGCAAACAGAATTCAGCCCTATTGATATTGTAGCAAGATCTATTATTGCTTTAGCTAAAACACCAAAAGAAAACACTGTGTTCAATGCATATAACAGTCATTATATTACTTATGCTGATGTCTTACATACAATCGTTGCTCAAGGCTATGAAATGAGTAAAGTGGAAATGGATGAATTCAATGAATTATTAGATGAAGCCAGAAAAGATGAATCAAAGCAAGAAGGTATTTCAGGACTTGTTACACAAGTTGGTATGGGTAAAGCCAAAAACAGAAGCATAGTCAATGTATCAAATACATTCACTACCAATATTTTAAATCATTTAGATGTATATTGGCCTTTAACAACCTATGACTACTTGAATAACTTTATCAATTACCTTAAAGGAATGGGATTTTTGGAGTAGATGTCTAAATGTATGAACGTAATTATGATTTATTAAGAAGTAAATTCAAGGAATTTTTTCTGCCTACGCTATTCACTTCAATGGCGGGAAATATTTGCCTGTTTGTTGATGGGTTAATTGTAAGTTTTTTACTGGGTGCTGGTAACCTATCAGCAATCCAAATTGTAGCTCCTGTGTCTACATTCATCAATCTCATTTATTGGATGATTGGATTAGGCGGAAGTGTACTTTGTTCTGTAGCAAAAGCAGAATTTGATGATAAAAAGAGTAACGGTTATTTCACTGTTGCTCTCATATCCTTATTAACAATAGGAATACTAATCGCAATTTTTGGTTTGGCATTTTCCGGGTCAATTGCACAATTCTTATGTGCTTCACAACCTGAATTGGTTCCTGAGGTTACAAGTTTTTTCTCTGCATTTGTAATTGGAATGCCATGTTTATGTTATATGATGAGTCTATCTTATTTCATAAGGGCCGATGGTATTCCAACACTACCGTTTAGAGCAATATTGTTGGCGAACATAATTAACCTTTGCTTTGACTTTATTTACATTAAATTCTTTGCAATGGGTGTTGGCGGTGCTGCATTAGCGTCTTCAACAGGTTTTTTAATGGGCTCTATATTTATTTCATATTATTTCTTCAAATCAGAACGCACATTGCAGTTCATAAAATTGAAAATGGGTGAATTCTTTGGTTATATTAAACAAATTGTAACTTCGGGATTTTCTTCTTCATCAACACAATTGTACTTAACATTAAAATTATTCATCATTAACATATTAATTGGGATATATATTGGAAAATCTGGACTTGTTGCATTCAGCATCTGCTATAACAGTCTGTTTATATTATATATTTTCTTAATTGGGACTTCTCAAACAATGTCTCCTATTGTTTCAGTTTACTTTAAAGAAGAAGACTATTCTGGAGTTAATTATATAATTAAAAGGTCTCTAAAAATCGTTCTTGTTGCTAGTTTGGCATTGGCAATATTATTTATAGTTTATCCTCAATCCTTGTTGTTACTGTATAGTGTTAAAAATCCTGCCGATGTGCCTGTTGTCTTAAATGCTTTAAGAATATTTGCAATTAGTTATGTTGGAACTGCAATTACATTTTTATACACTTTCTATGCTCAGGCAATTCAAAAAAACAGGTTATCTACAATTATTTCACTACTTGAAGGTTTTATCTGTCCAATTGGTTTTGCAGTTGTATTGTCTTTCTTTATTGGAGGAAATGGAATTTGGATTTCATTTGCAATTGCTGAAGCAGTTACAATACTGTTCATCATTGCCTATTCAAGACATATTGGTAGAAAAACTAATGGAGAATACTTAGGATTCTTCATTAATAAACATAATGATGATAAAAAGGTATTTGAGCATACAATTAATGGTGATGTTAAGGAGGCTGTTAATTTGGCTCGTGAAGTCCAAAAATATTTATCTGGAAACAAATCAGCTACTTTAGTCAGTTTGGCTATTGAAGAAATGCTTGTAAATATCATTGACACCAATGAAAGCATTGATGCTATTGATGTTATTGTTAGAAATAATGATGATAACATATTGATATCCATTAAAGATACTGGAATTGACTTCAATCCTGTAATTGAAAATGATAATTTGAAATTCGACAACATCAGTGTTTTAAATAAGATTGCAGATAAGATTGATTACTCAAGAGTATTGGGCTTAAACAGTACTGTAATAACTATAAAAAATTAAACCCCAACTAATAATGTTAGGGTAAGATTTAAAAATAGGCCATTCTGGATGAGATTAACTTTTTAGTTTAAAAGAATTCCTTTAGAATGGCTAATATCTTTTCATTGTTTTTTCCAACTAGAAGATTGTGTTTTGTATTATCAAATACAATCAATTTTGAATTTCCAATCCTTTTTTGCAATTCTTTTTGCATATCCAAAGTGGAGATTTCATCGTACTTTCCTGCTAAAATTAGTGTAGGCACGTTAATTTGCGATACATGTTTTTCAACATTGAAATTTAAACAGACATCAACGGCTTTAATATAAGCTTCAATGTTGGCATTTTGTGAAGCCATGTCTTTTAACAGTTCTAACTCCTTTTTATTGTCATCAATGACCTCCGGACATAATACCATTGGCAGAATATTGTCATAGAATTCTTCAAAGCCAAGATTTAAGCTATT
The DNA here is from genome assembly GCF_017539065.1 of Methanobrevibacter sp. GTDB lineage: Archaea > Methanobacteriota > Methanobacteria > Methanobacteriales > Methanobacteriaceae > Methanocatella. Next base: position 35,887 of record NZ_JAFYHP010000027.1, on the reverse strand, counting down.
TTTAAATTGATTTAAAGTACTTCTTAACGCCTCATCCACTTTGTAAAAACTAGACATTAACACTATTGAATCCACTTTTTGCGAATATTTAATTGCAAAATCAAGTGCGACAGCACCACCAAGTGAAAACCCGATTAAATTAACTTCTGATATATCCAATTCCTCTAAAAGATTATTCAAATCATTGACATAGGTGTCAATCGTGATCTCTTCATTTCCTAGTTCAGATTCTCCATGCCCTCTTAAATCGACTCTTAAGACTTGATAGTCATGTTTGAGATTGTTTACAAAAAATTCCCAATACAACAGACTGTCTGAAAGTCCATGAATGAAGATCAATGTTTTCCCGTTTCCGTCAAGACCATAATTCATGGAATAATTTCTATTGAAAATACATTAAATAATTAAGTGTTGATTTAATCTAATTAGCAGAGTTTTAATATCATGTGAAGTTTTAAAATGACTATAGCTTTTATAAATCAATTGTTTTTTTAAAATATTTCTTATTTTTCTTTATTTTATTGTTTTGGGATGCAAGTGAGCATTTACATTCGAAAATCTTTATATACTGCCTGTTTCATATTATTAATTGTGCTTATGAATTGAATTTCAAAAAATCAGGCACAAATTCATAATTTAACTTTAAGGTGATAAAATGGACTTTAAAAATATTCTGTTATTATTATGCATTTCTTTTCTTTTATTCGGCACAGTCTGTGCACAAAAAACCGTAAACGACTTTCAAGTAGATGAATCATATAATAATGCATACAATGGAACTTCCAATTCATTGTATCTAAATGAAAAACAAGATTCCGGAATCACTATCTACAGATATTTGGCAGGTGATGTTGACGACGACAATGATGCTTATGATGATTTAATCCATGATGAGGGTAAAGATTATTTGACTCCGGATGACGATTTTAAAATAGATAAAAACGCAGACAATACTGCTAATTTCACAGACATTGACCATGCACAACATGGTGTTGTTGAAGTTGTAAATGTCGATGGTGAAGATTTTGTTATAGTATTCTGGGCAAAAGATACCAGTAATGTATCAAACTCAGATTTAATTTCCCAATTAAATGAATTCAATAAGGATAATAATGTTAAAGCTATTGCATTCTAATTATCCTTTACTATTTTTTTTAATATTTTTGTCATGCAGCATTCAAGAAGCAATATTTCCATAAGTAACTGCAGTTCAAAAAAGTTAATGAAATGATTTGAGAATCATTTCTAAAATTTAATTTTTAGTTATTTGGTTTTAATTGATGTTATCAAAATTGTAAAAAGTGAAAGAACAATTAAAGCCATTGGATTTCCAGCAGTATAGCTTGAAACAATAGATTTTTTTGCATATGCGTTTACTTCATGTTCAAAAACATCAATTTCCTCTTCCTCATAGCTTTCATTTTCATTTAAATTGTATGTATCACTTGTTACTTTTGCCTTGTTGATTTTTTTCCCAACTGAGAATGCTTGGGTGATAATATTTAAGAATACTTCACCATCACTTATGGAAAGATTTCCAATAGACCATATTCCAGTTTCAGGATCAAATGTTCCTTTTGTCGTAGTATGTTTGATGTATTTTAGGCCATCAGGCAACTGGTCATAAACTTTCACGTTTTTAGCTGTGTCAGGCCCTTTATTTATAACGCTAACTATCCAAGTAACGTAATCTCCAATATAAATATTCTCTATGTCCGCATCATTGTCCAGTATAAGATATGATTGGGATTGTGAATCTGATTTTGCTTCACTAGTTGAAAGTAATTCACCTGATGTTGGTGTGGAATCACCGGCTTCCTCTGATATTTCTAACATTGTTTCACTTGTTGAAAGTGCATCACTTGATGTTAGTGCGACATCACTAGATTCTTCTGATATTTCTAACAATTGTGAATCGCCTTGATTTAAATCAGATTCATCCAAATCGTTAGCATTAACGCAAGCCAAACTCAATAATGATATTATAACCATCAGAATCAAAGCTTTTTTTCTAATTTAAAAACCTCCTTTAATTTCTAGTTATATGATTTTTATATAAGATATGCTTTATATTGTTTAGTATTATAATTAATCTAAAATCAGCATGCCAATAATTTCTTAAATACATCATATACTATAATAAAAGATTTATTTAAGTTATTTTTTAAAATAAACTTTTATTATTTATTTTTTTATTAATTAGAGATGCAAGTGAGTACTTACATTCGAAAATCTTTATATACTGTCTGTTTCATATTATTATTTGTGCTTATGAATTGAATTTTAAAAAATCATGCACAAATTCAAATTAACTCAAGGTGATATAATATGGAATTCATAAATAACTTTTACTTCAAAAACATACTATTCTTATCAGTCAGTTCCCTACTTTTATTTGGAGCTGCTTTAGTCTAAACATTAATATTATAGGAGAATCGAAAAATGAAGATGCATAAAATTTGTCCAAGATGTGGATCTAGAAATGTCGACTGGATTATCCCTCAAAACTGGTCACAATGCGTTTGCAGGGACTGCGATTATACCGGACCAATCATTGAAGGAAACGATGAATTGGCCGAAGAGATTCATGAAGCTTATGTGGAATCCTTAAAAGATGATGAATAAAAAAATATTTGGAGTTGAGCAATATGTTAGGTTTAGGCAATAAAAATCAAGCTGATGAAACAATCAAAAATCCACCTAGTGATGATTCATATCCTATGATATCAATATTGTTTTCAAAAAATAACAAAGTGGGTGTAAGTGCATTGTCACTTACAATACTTGATTTAATCGATAAAGGTCAAATCAAATGCGACATTGATTTGGGCGATTCATATGATGTAGGCAAGAAATTAACCTCTGATGATATGGAAGTCATGAAAAAAATCACTCTTAGAATAACAAATAAAGGAGAGCTGAAGACTTCAGAAACACAGTCAATCAAGCTGCTCAAAAACATGAACAAGAACAAAAAATTCAACTTGAAGGCAATGGCAAAACAAAGCAACATTACTTCAGTTGCCAATAAGTTTGAAGATGACCTTAATGAATTTGTCAGTGCACTTAAAAGTGAAAACGGATATGGCGGTGAAAACTATAGTGATATCCTGCAAAAATCTAAATTGACAAGCAAAGGAAAGCAAATCAAAAAGGAATGGAAATGCTTTCGGAGTTATTTGAAATCAAAGGACCTAACAGAAAAATATCCTCCAGAGTCTGATGAGGAAAATTCAGCACAAATAATTTATGCAGCATGCTTCGACATTGAAAAAGATGCATTGGATATAAGGGAAAACAACACGTCACTAACAGATTTCATCGATAAGGACGGATATAAACTATTGAACATAATATTCAATAATGCATTATTAAATGTAAACAAAAAAAGAAAAGGCACCGGTATATTTTACGGTGTTAACGATAAGTATACAATTCCTGGAGGAGGATGAATCCTCCAACTAACTTATTTTAATAAATATGTTTTTGGAAACAATAAATTTGTATTATAGTGTACTTAGCATAAATTGTTAGTTTTGGCTCTTTTCAAAAATGTTTTTACAAACACTTTATGGAGCTGAAAAACTATGAAAAACAATGAACTTTTAAAAGCAATATTTGTAACATACAACCATTCACCGGGCACACAACGACTGTATGTCTATGCACTGGAGAAATATTCCACATATTATGAAATGGGCTTGGATGAACTTCTAATGGAAGCGGAAAGCGAGGAAAATAAAGGAATTAAATGGAAACGCCGCAGAATCAAAACCAGACTTCTGGAATTCAGACAATACCTTTTGGAAAACTATGCTTTAAACACTGTTAAATTAGTTATGATTAATGTCATCAAGTTCTACAAGTTCTATGATGTTGAAATCTATGAACTGCCGAAAATCAATGAAAAATCAGTCCAGAAACCTCAGCCGATTTATTTCAGCGATCTGCCGGATAAGGAAATCATCAGAAAGGCTTTAGGCATTGCAAGTCCGGTCATGAAGGCAGCAATACTTTTTATTGCATCCAGCGGTTGTGCAAGAGCAGAAACACTAAGTTTAACAATACAGGATTACATCGATGCACTGTCAGAATACCTTCCACGAAGAGATATGAATATCTTTGAGGTTATTGATTTGATTGAGGATGATGAGACAGTCATTCCCACTTTCAACATTCGCAGAAAAAAGACCAACAAGTATTATACTACCTACTGCAGTCCAGAGGCGGTAAAAGCGATAAACGCACATATATTATCACGTAGCGATAAGGTAACCAACGAATCAAAACTGTTTAAGATGGGCGTCAACTATTTCACTCTCAGTTTTCAAAGAATCAATGATGATTTGGGTCTTGGAAAAATCGGACCCTACAACAGATTCAGAAGCCATATGCTTCGTAAGTTCCACGCATCTGCACTATATAATGACGGCATGAGTCTCGATGATGTAAACGACCTGCAAGGTAAATCCAAAAACAAGACTGATCAGGCATACTTCATGATAAACCCTGAAGATTTGAAATACCAGTACATCGAGCATTTGTCTGCTGTAACCATCAGCATGGAAGTCAAAAAGCTGCATGTCAAATCGCCTGAGTTTGTTAAAATTGAAAATGAGAAAAACGAACTGATGCTTGAACTGGACAGGCTTAAGTTTGACATTGACAGTCTTAAAAGCATGATCGGGAAATAAATATTTCCCATGCTATTTTTTTTATAAGTAGATTCTTCTTATTCCATTGATTTTGTCAAAGTCAGAATCGAATGACACTACAACGGAAACATTGTTGTCTATCATTGTCTTTAGGATTGTGCAATCGGAATAGTTAACGCTTAGATTATAATACTTAAATAACTTAAAGCTTTCATCATAATCCTCATCAGTTAGAAAAACAACCTTATCCAATCCCAGTAATGCATCCATTATCTCATCAAGTTCAAGTTTATGATTGTTCTTTTTCAGGCTGTTGAGTACTTCAACCAGCACGGTATTGTTTATAAGTTTTCTTTCCCTGTCGATGACCGGCCTTAGCTGATGCGCCTTTTCGTGATAGTCATCATTATCAATCATCAATCCGATTAAATATGTGCTGTCTAAAAATATCATGTTTTACCTGTAGCTGTTTTTCTTTAACTCAACGCTGTTTGTCGGCACATCAGAGTGCAAGACCCCATCCAACTTTTCCAGGTTTTTATCTCCTTCAGGTTTATCAAATGACAGCATTGCTTCAATGTCGCTGATGCTCATCATATTGCTTGGAGTGTCATCCTCTTTAAGGCCTTTTAGAATATACCTGTTTGCCAAATCAAATTGAGTTATTCCGGTTTCAGCACTTCTTAATTTCAAAAGTTGCTTAACCTCTTCATTAATCCTAATTGTTGTTGCCATTCAAAATCACATCCAAAAATCTAATGTATATTTGTATACTAATATATTTTTATAATAATATATTAATCTTTTGGAAAAATAAAATATGGGAAAAATAGTTGAGTTAATCCTACATTGACTTGTAAAAAAAAGTTACACTTTAAAAATAGTATTAAAATAATTACTTAAATGATTGATTAAAAAACAAGTTATTCATTAAAGTATACGAATATTTAATCCTAAAAATAAAATAAATAAGGGTTGCGCGTCAACCCTCAACCATAATTAATTTTCCCGTTGCCGGATCCTTATACACCTTACCCATTTCAGTATAACCCTGACCTGAGCTGTTACTGGTATCAGGTGCTTGGTCTAACTGTTGGCCCTGATCGATTTCTGTTGTAGTCTTCTGCATCTGCTCCTGAACACTGGTGTCAGGATCAATCATCGCCTGCATATTCCAAGAGATAATAACAAACACCAGAAAACCAACAGCAATTACAAGCATCGCATCCACAAGGTTACTGGTACCTGCCATCGGGTCTTCTTCCACTCTCTGACGCCTTGCATTTTTTCTTCGAACCATCTCTAATCAATCCATATAATCCAATACCGCATCAGATAGTGCATCCAAATCCGCCAAGTATCTATCATACCATGATTTTCTGATTTTTCCTAAAACGTAGCATAAAGCTCCTGAACCGATACCTACAATTGTTGTGTTGAACGCCAATGTCAAGGAAGTTGCAAGAGTGTTGATATCTCCCGCACCTAATGCAGCTAGCCCCGGACCCATTGGAATCAATGTTCCCATCAAACCTAAAGTCGGGCCTATCCTTGTTATGATATCAGTCTTGTTTAAGTTCTTGTCGATTTTTTCCTCTTCCATTTCAACCAGACGCCTTGCAGCAGCCTCACGTGAAGACTTTTTCATTGCATGTGTGTCTGAAATTTTTGTTAAAATTTTCTTTTGTGTGTCCGCAATATTGGAACTCATAATTATTGACTGTAAATGCTCAATTGACGCTGCATTGGAGATTTTAAAAATCAAATCATAAATCTCTGAAACTTTTACTTTCTTGTTTTTAAAATACTCCGCTATTATTTCACCCAATAAAAAGAGTGAAGCAACCACAATAATCAAAAGAATAATCAAAACCGGAACGGTTAAGCTTTGAGAAATAATATTCATTGCTGAAGAAATTAAAGTATCACCCGGAAAAGAAACCATCCATCATACCTCCCCCAATATTTATTTATAAAAATAGGATGAAAAATGGGAAAATACCCCCACTTTTAAAATATCCTATCCTTTTTTTACGTGTTTTAAACTTTTCAGATTTTTTAAAATCCAAATGTCATTTTTTTAAAGGAGAAAAAACTCTATTTAAATTCAACAAAATCACAGATTAAACCCCCTCCATTCAATCTGGAGGAGGAGTAATCCGGTGAGAAAAAAACATAATATTTTTTCCCAATTTTTACACATTTTTAAAATTCATCACCATCCTTTTTACCCCTTCTATAACCATAACCTAAAATTATAATTACAGCGAATAAAATGACAGCTGCCACAAATTGCCAATTACTTTCATCAACATTAATTACTTTACTAACTTCGTATGCGTTTACTGTTTCACCATTACCGGCATCAGAACCGCCCTCTCTGGAACGGTCCATACCTTCACTATCATCTGAACTTTCAGTAGTTGTTGCCTCACCGATTTCAGAAGAATCCTCAACATTACTGATAACATTCTCACTTTTAATCTCATCTGTAATGTTTTCAGCAGAATCCCCAATCATACCTGGAGTATCACTGATAATATCAGTTAAAATATTTGAAGTTCCGTTACCGAAACTGCCTGAAGAACCGTTACCGTCACCGGTACCTGTGCCCTGACCAGTTCCATTACCCTGACCATTGCCGGTACCATTACCGTAACCTGTCTCCGGCTCTTCGGGAACAACAGGAATAACTGGATTAACTGGATTAGTTGGATTAACCGGTTTATAATCATCCTCTTCAGGAGGAATTTTCGGAATTACAGGATCAGGATTATTATAAGCCTCACCACGCTCAAAACCCGGATCATATGGTCTGTTGGTTGATGAATAACCTTCACTAATAGGAATATCAAAGTGGGCAGACTTTCTGATTTCACCTGAAATAATAGCCTCAATATCACTGACTGCCATAGCAACATCAAATTCTGCAATTGCAGAATCATTAATAAACTTAACAGTCTGAGTAAAACCACCAGCAGTGAAAATCACATCAAACTCAGGAATCTCAGACAAGTAATGATCATCCAATCTGTTGATTAACCTTAAGCGGAATTTTGCATCACCAATACGGTCAAGTACCAAATCGACCTTGCCTTCATGATAACTGGTAGCACCACCGAAATCGGTTAAGCTGTAACTGGAAGAACCATCCATCAGGTTATAACCGTAACTGTCACAGCCGGCATCAATATAACCAGTATATTTCCTTGCCTCCCAAGACCTGTGTGATAACCTGATAACAACATTATCAACAATAATAGTATTGCCCTCATCGAAATTACGTGCAGGATAAGAAACCTGAATACCATTATTTCGATGATTAAAGAACTGATCACCAGGGAAATATGTTTCATAAACATAACCTGCCATCTGTTCGATTATAACGGGATAATTATATAAATCTCCGTCGTGAGCATGCAACAATTTAATAGTATTCTGTTTAATAGTTACATTTTCACTGTATCCCATAAAGTCAATACCATTATAACAGCCATCAATCAGATTATGAGTAATATTCACATTCAGATATCTATTTGAAAGAAGAATTGCATCACCAACACACTCATAAATAGTATTCCTATCAATGACCACTCCATCAGTATTGTGGTATAATCGAATCCCGAAATACCCTCTGTTAATGGTATTGTTGAGTATATTAGTGTTTGATGAATCATCTATTAAGATATTGTTGGCTCTGCTTTGTGATGCCGGAACATTGACTACAAATCTCAAACCATTAATACCATCAGCCATAAACATATTGCCACGGTTGACTTTATAAGGATCTTTACCATTATCCTCAACAACAGAATTGACAACACTAGTATTTGTTGACTGGTAAATCCAAATACCATCACTATAACAGTCAATGACATGAACATCATCCAATACAGTAGAATCGGACTTATTAACAATAATACCTTCCTCACAACCACAGACCTCTGTGGACTTGACTGTAATGTTTTCAGTGTTAATGATATTAATTCCAATGCCATCAGATACATTTACCCGACAATTTTTAACAGTAATATTACCAGTATCCTTAATTAAAATACCGCTATTAGTATTGTTAATGGCAAAACCATTTAAAATGGAACCTTTGGCATTTTCAGTAAATGTAAATACCGGCTGATTGCCATTACCTATAAGTTTAGTATTATTATTTGAAATAATATTCAACGGTTTATTTACAGTGAAATTAGCACCCTCAACAACACCATACTCAAACAATATCTTACTGTACGGTTCAGCATTATCCAACAATGATTGAATCTCACTAACTAGTGTAGATTCCACATTTACCACATCAGTAATATTAAATAATACTTCACTAACATTACCCCAATTGCCGGCAGAATCAACTGCAACAGCTTTTAAAATAGTATTTACCTCAACTTCAATCAAGGCATTGTAAGTTCGGGTTGTAGAACTATTTACTGGATTGGAACCGTCAACAGTATAATAAATAACAAAACTACTGTATCTATCACTAGCATTCAAAGCCACATATTGTGTCTGGTTAAAAACACCACCACTAGTCTGTGTATTGTTAATGTAATAGGATACATTGCTTGGAGGAGTAATATCATGGAAAATGACTTCAATGGTAGTATTACGCATCAAATCAACATTACCATTATGCTCCACAAGTAAAACAACATTATATTTACCTCCAGAAGCATAAGCATGAACCGGATTCTGCTCACGAGAAATATTACCATCACCAAACATCCAATAATACCTATTAGTACCATTAGTAGACTTATCAATGAATTGAATAGTTGCTTCAGTACCATTCACATGCTCATAGGTAAAATCAGCAGCAAGATCCCGGAAAGCATAAATGCCCTGATTAGTAGTAACAATTAATGTGCCGTCATTTGATAATGTTGGACTGGAAAAACTAATCGGATCACCATACTTACTTCCAACCATAGTATACTGCCAGATTAAATCACCTCTCAAATTAAATGCATAAACCATATTATTACTGGTAACATATAGAATTTCATTATTACTGACTAATGGAGATGAAGCAGTCAAACCGCAATGAGAAATCGGTTTCATCCACAATATATTCCCATTAGAAGCATTAACAGCAATCAAATTATCATTACCTGTAATATACAATACCCCTTTATAATAAGTAGGAGTACCTGAAACATCTTCTCTAAATTCAGGTGTTAAATATCCTTTAATTCCATCAAACTGGATATAAGTAGACCATTTGCAAGTTCCATTAGGATAAAATGCATTTACTATAAAATGATAGAAGTAACCACTATCATAACTATCCTCATATCGTCCACTACTATAAGCTTCAATATAAATTGAACGATAATAATTCAAAACATATATTGTTCCATCATCACCAATACTAACAGAAATCTGCGTATTCTGATTATCAGAAGTCACCATCGCATTAGAATCAATTAAAATTGCCTGATTCAAAGAACCATCAAAATTCAAAATAACTAACTCATGTCTTGCTGAAACCAAATACAACAAACCATCATTAGAAACAACAGGAGTAGAACCAGAAATAAAAGGAATAGTATGATTTTCAAGTAAAACACCCTCCTTAAAAACATACATATTACTGTATACTCCATTAGAAGTCAATACATATAACCTGTTATCTAAACCAAATACCGGACTAGAACCAGTATTATAATCACCAAGATTATATTTCCAAATCAATTCACCTTCCGGTGAAATACAGTACACACTACTATTCATCCAATTACTGAAATAAATATTATCATCAGCGCCAATTGTTGGAGTACAGATAATACGACTAGTAGTACCATACCTCCAAATAACCTGACCCAATTTATTTAAATAATATAAATAACCGTCACTACCTCCAATAACAATGCGTCCTTTATTATCCACTACAGCAGAACCGGAACTAAAAACATTATTATTAATCCAATGTGACTGATTAGTCAAAGGACCAGAATAATTTGTTACACCAGCATTATTAATGTCCCCCTGATATTGACTCCAAACAGCATCAGGACTATGCAAAGTGGAATTTTTAATATAATTAACACTAAAATCAAGTGAATAAAAATACAAATATACATCATTTAAAATAAGATAATATTCACCATAATCCTCATAACCACTTTCAGCAAAAGTAAAAATCTCAGTTGGTTTAAATACAACAAAAGGATGATAATAATAATTCCAACCATCAATATTACTAATTCCATCATTACCCTTGAATTTAGATCCATCTAATGAATAATATATATTTCTACCCGGTGAAAATACTTCTACAAAAACATCTTGTTTAATGAAACTAATATAATTATGCCTAATTGAATCAATAAGAGTCTTTTGAAAATTACCCCAACAATCAATAACAGTATAATGCACTGTAGTTGATTCGTTCACCACAAAAGGCTCCGTATAAACTAGACGAGTAGAACTATAAGCAGGATTACTGCCATCCAATGTATAAAAAATAACAGCATCCTCTCCCTCACAGCAAATCTCAACTGTCAAATTATCATCAAAAATAGTGTAAGGAGTAACATAAGTAATATTTGGTTGAACTGTGTTACTTGAGAGTGAAACAGTGTAATTTTTACCCAATACAGTTACATTTAAACTTGTAAAATCACTGGTCAAATAACCTAATGATAAAACACACCAACCAACACCATCGCAAATATTACAACTTTCAACACTTACTGCAGAACCTACTTTTTCAACATAATAATTACCCATACCATTATGATGGTACTCATAATAAAAATGATTAAAAATACTAGTTAAAGTTAAATTCAAATCCTTTAAATGACCTTTTATCTCATTTCCAAGATTATTATGTTTAAAATCAACTGTAAGATTATAATAAGTAATACCAGCAATGTAATACTCATAATCCAAGTATTTTGATTGAGTAATATTTAAAATTATCCAAGAGTTTAAAGGAGATTCAACTCCACCTAATTGCAAAATATCACAATCAACCAATTCAGACGAATAAACATAAAAAGGATTATTACAACCCCACCAATTATCCTCATAAACAATACTGCTAGAATTATAAACTAAACTAACATTATTTGTATAAAACATGTTAGATGATAAATTAGTGATTCCACCAGAAACATTAACACCAATATTATTACCAAATATTATATTACTTGTTATTTCCAATTTCCCACCAGTTTGAGTTATAGCAACATCAGAACCTGTAAAAATACTATTAAATATTTTTGATTCACCACCATTAACCAAAAGACCAGTAGAATTAAAAACACAATTATCAATAATACAATTAGCATCTAAAATATTAATATTAGAATTTAATAAATTTGTATCTCTAAATTCAAAATTTCCAGTAGATAAATTAATATTTCCTGAGTTTAATTGATTGATTGTTAATTTTGATGATTGATCTGTTTTTAATAATGCATTATTAAAAGAGATATTATTAATTATAACATTTGCTCCATCAACAACACTAATAACATGATTGACATCATCACTAAGTAAAGTGCAGTTAAAGAAATTCAAAGTTAAATCTTTATCAATGACAAGATTTTCCATAAAATGACTGTAAAAAATATTATTCGGAATATTAATCACATCACCACTAACCGCACTATCAATAGCCTCCTGAACACTACCAAACTCCCTACTAGACCCCACAATACTTGGAAAACTAATGGGAACATCATATCTCATAGTTTTAGTAGTATTTTCATTATAAACCGTTAAACTAACAGTATAATGTCCTGTTTTATATGAATGTGTGACATTTTGACTTTTACTTATAGTACTGTCACCAAAATCCCACAGCCAACCGTCAATCAAACCATAACTGTAATCATTGAAACTTAAAGTAAGATTATCACCATTAAGAGTGAAACTAGTTAAAGTAAAATTAACAAGAATATTATCATTTTGCATTACCTCAAAAGAATCCAAGAACCCATTTCCGCCACTTTGAGCGAACTTAAGAGTATGAAAACCAGATACGTTTGAAAAATTCAATAAAACAAATTCCCAGATACCCATTTCCAAAACATTACTAGAATATTTCTGGATAACATCATCATCCAATAAAACATTCACATAAGCGCCTTGTGTAGTGGATCTATACCAAAAACCAATATAATCCACGGTATCCAAATTAACTACTTGGGAAATAAAACCATTATTAGCAATTTGTACACATCGCCTACCGGATTTAACATTTTTTTGAAATGAATAAATTGAAGATGCAGAATAATCCCAACCTACCCATTTATTACCCTCTTCAAAATCAGGATTTGAAAGAATCTCTTTACTATAACACACATGAATAAAATCATTTTTAACAATACTATCACTAGAACCATCATTAGTGGATACTTTTAAAGTTACATTGAAATAACCGATTTGATTGTAGATATGTGTTGGGTTTTGTTGTGTACTGTTAGTTCCATCACCAAAATCCCACAACCAACCATTAGGACTGCCACTGCTAGTGTCTGTGAAATTGACAGTTAACGAATTTGTGCCTTTATTTACATCACTTGTGAAATTAGCAACCAAAGAATCATCATCATTTGATTGTAATGTATTATTTTGATTTGGATTGTTGTTTTCATACAAAGAATCATCCATAAGCACTGAATCAGCTGAAGCATTATTAACTTGTAATGTTTCATTAACTATATTATCTTCAGCGAAAACCCCACCTACAGACATTAATAGAAAAGTAATTAAAACAAATAAAACAATTAAAAACTTTTCAACATTCATAAAAACACCATTTTTACCATTAGTTTTTTTTATATAATTAAATTTTTTAAAAAATTCAACAATATATTTTGTTTTGCGGCACCCTTAGGACTCAAACCCAAACATTATGAGCACCATACACCCTTTAAAAAAAATAAATAAAAAAAATAAGAAAAGAATATTTTTTCTTATTTTTTAACATTTAATTTTACTTTCTTTGTTACTCCTTTGTAGGTATTATCACCTGCGAATTTAACAACAGCATTAAACTTACCTTTCTTGGTAACTTTAACTTTAATAGTGGCCACACCATTCTTGTTAGTCTTGGCTTTGAAAGTTTTCTTGTTAACTTTAATAGTAATGGTTTTACCAGCTACAGCTTTACCATCAGATTTTAAAGTAACTTTAATCTTTTTAACCTTCTTAACCTTCAAGGTTGCTTTTTTAACAGTTAAAGCAGCTGCTTTTTTATTTACAACAACTTTACTGGTGCTGATTGATCCTTTATACTTGTCATCACCCAGGAATGATACAACAGCATTATATGTGCCTGCACTTGCAAATTTAACATTAATGCTTGCAATTCCATTATTATTGGTGGTTCCAGTATAAGTAACTCCATTAATAATAACCTGAACGCTTTTATTAGTTAATAGGTTATTATTGGCGTCTTTAAGTGTTACCTGTATGTTTCCACTGTCTAAAGCTTTGATTGTTAAATCATTTGCACTGACAGTTGTGGAAATATCACTGGATAAGTTTTGGATTGTTTTTTGAGCTTCGTTTAATTGAACTGTTAAATTATCCAATTTATCATTCAATTGAGAAGCATTATCCTGAGCATCTTTTAATTGTGTTTGCAACTCAGAAACTGTCTTATTATCTTCCTGATTGGAAGCAATATCACTTAAAGTAATGGAATCATCAGATCCAATAGTATATGAATTACCATCATAAGATACGCTGACAGTTGCACCATTAACAGCTTTTAAAGTAAATTCGCCATCAGGGTTGGTGGTTGTGTTTTGCACTTCGTCATTACCGATTTTATAGTTGACAATGGCATTACCGAGAACATTACCTTTGGAATCTTTTAAAACTCCATGAACTGTAAGATTTCCATCAACACCAGTTATTTTAATAATACTGGTCACGATTTCTTTTACAGGAGTGTTTAAAAGATAATTATTTCCATCCACTGTTAATGTGAGGTTGTTTGCTTCAACATTAGGAGCAGTTATTGTAAATTTACCAACACCATTTTCTAAAACAGCATGATAAATATTACCATCTGAGGTGATTTCCAAATCAATAGTTTTAAGATAACCAGTGACTTTTTCACCTTTATCAGTTAATGCTTCAATGCTTACCTGATAGTCCTTGTTAGTTTCCATCATATTTTCAGAAACATTGAATGTTAATGTTAAATAAGAATTGAATAATGGACTATCTTCTCCTAACCTGTAAATATCATAGTAACTGTCGGATAAGTTTTTGCCATTGAAACTTGATGGTTCATCTTTATTTCCCCACCAGTTATTAGCGTTAGTTACATTTTCACCAACATAAACCAAACCAAATTTAGCATTAGAGTAAATAAGGTTATATTCAATGTTAGTTTTAGTACCTCCAGTTACGTTAATAGCAATATTATTATCTGTAATTACGTTACTGATGATGTCTAGTTCTCCTGCAGTTTGTGTAATAGCAACATCACAACCATTGATTGTTGTGTTGAAGATTTTAGATTTGCCATTATTGACAATGACTGCACCACTGCTAATTGTTGAATTAGCAATGTTAGTATTAGCAGCAATAGTTAAAACAGAATTATTAAATGAATCATCCAATAAATCAACATTACCTTCACTTAAAGCTAAATTAACACCAATATCAGAATCCCTAATAATTAATTTAGAATTACTATCAGTTACTAAAGTAGTGTCTTTGTCTAAACCAATATTAGTTACAGTTACAGTTGCACCTTCAGTAATGTTAAACAATGGAATTGATGTATCTTTAGCAGATAAAACTGCACCATTAAAGTTTAAAGTTAAAGATTTATTGATTAACAGATTTTCACTAAATTTATAATCCATATTAGGAATATCAATTACATCATTAGCGTTAGCTGCATTAATTGCTTCTTGTATGGTAGCATAACTATTATCTGCAATAGTTGGAAGATCCAAGTTCAAATCTTTAGTAATTGAACTCATTTTAATTCCATCACGATAAATAATTAAAGTTACAGTGTGAGTTCCTTTCTTAAATGTGAATGTCGGATTTTGTAAAGTGCTTGTATTTTCACCATCAAAAGTCCATAAGAACCCATTATAAGTACCATAGGAATTATCAGTGAATTTAACAGTAATATCTTCACCATTAATATCTGTGATAGCAGTTGTGAAGTTAGCTAAATAATAGGAATTAGTCTTTAAAGTGATAGTATCAAAATAGACTCCATCATTAGATTTTAATGTAACGTTATGGTTTCCAACTAAATTACTAGTTGAGTATGAAATTGGACTCCAACCATAATGATAAATTCCATCATGAACAACCTGATTTCCATCAATATATAAATTAATATATCTTAAACCACCAGATTCATGAGTACTGTATGCATAAAGACTAATTGAATCAATATTGTCAAAATTAATAATCTTTTCAATATATGTGTCTTCACTTAAACCAATACTATATTTTCCATCATTACCTTGATGGAAATCAGTTGATAAACTAGCGCCATCACCTAATGTCCAACCATCAGCACTATTCTCAAAACTATCAACACTAATAGGATAAGCTACTGAATTATAAAATTTAACAATGCCTTTTTTAGTAATAGAACTTGTATTTCCAAATTTATCTGTAACTGTTAATGTTACATCAAAACTTCCCAAAGCACCTGAAGAATAATAATAGAAGAATGAATTTTTGGAGTAATAAGTACTAGTTTTTCCATCACCCCAATCCCATGTCCAAGATATTGGATTACCGGATGATAAATCAGTGAAATCCACCCTATTACTATAAGGCTCATAATAATTAAAATCAGCAATAACCTTTTCAATAATATCAACAGAATAAGAAATATTTTTTGAATCAGTATCATTAGACATTGTTAATTTTGCATTATATGTTCCAATCTCTGAATAAGTATGTACTGGATTGGAGAGATTACTATATGTTCCATCTCCAAAATCCCAAAACCAATTAGTAATATTATCTGTTGTTGTATAATTAAACTTTACTGGATTATTTACATAATTATTAATTTCAACATCTGCTTTGCTTTCTTCTAGACAATATGTAAATGAATCAATACAAAAACCATCACGTATTTGTGCGGATATTAAAAATAACTCATGGACACCAGTCAAACTTGAAGTATCAATTGTATAATTAACCCATTGATTTAATGGTAACGAAGTATCTATTCTCATATTAGTTTGGACATTAATTTCATCAAAATTATACCCTACATTTTGCCCTCCTTTTTTTATTTCAAAAGTAATATTTAATATATTGGTTAAATCTATTTTTTGAGATAATGCAGATATTCTATCAATTGATGAGAAACCTCCTTGTGTATTTGATAAACGAATATAGTTTCCATGTTCATCACCATCATTTTCAACTTTTATTGTCCCTTTACCATTGCTAGCTGGAGTATAAGTCCAACCAGAGATAGATACATTTCCATTTCCATAATCTATAGCATCATCAAAATTTGGATTAGTAATTAACTCTTCTGAGGAGGTTAAAATATCTTCATTTTCACTTACAGAAATTTCATCGTTAATTGGACTAATTGACAATGAATCCATGTCTGATTCTTCTAAAAACCCATTATAGTTATCAAGAGTAATATTCTCAATATTAGAGGCTGCACTAACAGATGAAATTAAGATGAAAAAGAGAAAAAATAAAAATATACAATATTTTTTCATAAATATCACGTGAAAAAATGTTGAGGTTTGGAAGTGATTAAAATTAAATTTTTCCAACCTCCAACATCCCATATAATTAATTATTTAGGTCAACATCCCCATCACAATAATTATAATAATCAGTGCATAAATCTAATAAAGATTTCTTTATTTTTCCACATAATCTATTATAATACATGTAGAATTCACCATTTGCAGCTACAGAGAAATTAGTACCATAATCAATTGTGTATGTTGTATTAGATACAGTAGTAATATTATTATAATTAATATTCAAACTAATTACAGTCATATTAATAAATTCAATTCCAGTTTGAACACCAGTAATTGTGTTTCCAGTTATATTAGCTACAATATTACTTATTGCCCCAGGTTTCTTACCTGCAGATTGAATTCCCCAGGTAGGAGTTGACCTACCATCATTGACTACAATATTGTTATCGGAAATAACTCCTTTGAAATTACCTCCTACAAAGATACCATATTTACAGTTGGTAATATTATTTCTGGAGATGTAAGTATTTCCAAGTGTGTTAATGTTACTGTTTGAGTTAGGTTGAGCGAATGATATTCCATCATTAGTCATGCCATAAATAATATTATCTTCTACAGTCATATTGTCATATTTTTTATTAATATTGATTCCATTAGCTCCATTGTAGAAAGTATTATGATTAATATTTCCATTAGATATAAAAGAACCATAAATTGCAGAATATTCATCTGAATTATCGTTTACATTTATATTGAATCCACAGATTGTGAAATTATTTAAGTTATTTGCTAAATTGAAAACATGGTTAGATCCAGTTCCAGTTAAATTAGCTCCATATCCACTATAAACTACATTACTTTTAGTTAAGGTTAAAGTTACGCCAGTATAATTTCCAGCATCAAAATAAATAGTTGAACCATCAGCAGCATTATCAATATAACCCTGAATAGTAGTTAAATCCATACTATTATTAACGTGATATGAAGTTGTTCTAAGGTTTTCAGTTTCATCAGCTACATCTGCTTCTATATCAGATGTTGTTTCCTTTTGTTCATCTGTCAAATCTGCTGATACATCATCTACTGCGATGTCATCAGCAGGTACATCACTATCAGCGGTTATATTATCAGCTGCAGATACGCTACCTACAGCAAAGATTGCTAACACTAATAGTGCAATCAATAAACTATATTTTTTTTGAAACATAATTTTTCACCTTAAGGTTTATTAAGAACATGTATCAAATAAAATAAGTAGAGGTTTAATATAATTGGTTAATTTGTTTATTCTGCCTTTTGTTATGAATTAACATTCATTTCAATAATTAATTAAAGGAGAAAAACATAAAATGCCGTCAAACATTTTAGATTAATTTTATTATATTTTACCTCTAACTTTTTTTACATCCCGATACGAAATTCTTAATTTTTATTTTTATGATATGTAACCCAGTACATATCATTTATTATATATATCCGATGTGCATATTTAAAATATTCGCTTTAATTTACAATCCAATAGCTTAAAATTCACCATAGACTAAATGAACACTTCGGGGGGGGGGCGTTTGGAATATGGTTAAATGATTGTTTTAATCTAGAAAAAAATGAATATAGTTTTAAAACACTACTAAAAACTGAACAAAATAATTGCAAAAATTACAATCATAATTAATAAATTCACTAAAATATAGTTAATTCAAAATAGTAATCGTTATAATAATATTTATATTGAACGATTTTATAATATTATTATATGGGCAAAAACTATCATGTCACCTCCCGATGTGAACAAATAAATGCCTAAATTTACTTAAAACCCGATGCGAAAAATCTCTTAATTTGGAGATTAATAAAATGAAATACAAAAAAATTTGTATTTCCATCCTCTTAATTTGCCTTATCGCATTAACCTTAAGCAGTGTTGAGGCATCAAACCAGACAGACACATTAACATCCAATATCAATGTTGACGGCGCCAACACAACTGCAATTGAAAATGCAATAAACAAAGCCAGTGATGGAGATACAATAAACCTAGGAGACAATAAGGAATATAATCTTAAAAGTGACACTATTGACATCAACAAGAAAGTTACAATTAAAGGAAACAATGTTACCATCATAGGTAATTCAACCAGAGCAGTATTCAATATCCAGTCTGCCAGTGACATTACTATTGACGGTTTGACATTCATTAACCCGAAAGAATTACCAGGATACAATGGTGAAATTACCGGAAAAGCGATTAACGTTCATGTATCAAGTAATATCCTAATCACCAACTGCAGGTTTTTAAATTATGAGTATGGCGTTGAGTTTACCACATCTCATGATTCTACAGTGAGAAATTCCTATTTCAACGGTGCAACTACAAGTGTTAGCAGCATGGAGGGTACCGGTACCAAGGCGATTCAGCTTATGGGATCAAAGAACATGAACATCATAAACAATACCTTTGACGGTCAGATTTATGACAGTTTAAGCATTGCTTCAACTTCAAGCAATGCCCTGATTGAAAACAATACCTTCATAAACAACACTTTTGCAATATTTTACGGCGGTGCATCAACCGACGGAAATAAAATCAGAAACAACCGTTTCATTACCTGCGGTATGATTAATGAAACCTACTTCTATAACTATACTGCAGGAGGTAAGGAATACTCAGGTTATGCTACTGTCGATATACAGGACAGGCCATACATCGGTCTTCAAAAGGCATCAAGCAATATTGAAATCACCGGTAACGAGTTCATTGTCAAAAGCAACAACCGGATAATTTACTCAGAAGCTGAAAACACAGCACACGGTTTCCCGTCTGTAATAGGTGATTTAAACATTACCGGAAACACCGTTAAAAAGCTAGACACATCAGTTGATGAGGCTTCAGTAATATTCTACCATTTAATAATAGTTACAAGTCTTTCAATTGATCCTTCAGGTGACGTCATACTTAAGGACAATAACTTCACAGACATTCCGGGCATTGAAAAGTTCCGTCTGGAATTTGAAAGCATCACCTACAACGAAACCACAGGCGATCTGCTGATTCCAAAAGCCCAACTTTCAACTTATATGTCAATTGTTTATGTAAAAGACGGAAAATGCGTTGTTGAGCTTAATGATGCAGGTGGCAAAAGCATTGTCGGTGAAAAGATTTCATACCGCATAAACAGTGGTTCAAGCAAATCACAGACCACCGACCAGTACGGTCACATCTATATTGAAGGGCTTTCCAATGAAGTGAAACTGGATTTGACATATTCCGGCTCATCACAATACTACCGCACTACACTCACAACTACACTGCAGGTTAATCCTCAACAGATTATAACACAGATATCTGCAGGCAGTTTAAGTGTTAATGCAGCAAGTGCCAAAGGCAGTGTTTATAAGTTTACACTTAAGGATGCATCAGGCAAAGCCTTAGCAAGTAAAAGTGTTAGTATTAGTTTCAACGGTAAAATCTATACTGCAAATACCAACGGCAATGGTGTTGCAAGCTTTAGCCTGCCGATTAATACTGCAGGAAAATACCCTGTTACATTATCTTTCAGTGGAGATTCAACATATCATGGATGCGTTCAGACATCCACCATAAACATTGCAAAACAGGCAACTAAACTTACAGTGGCCAAAAAGACCTTTAAAAAGTCCGCAACCAAAAAGGTTACAGCAGTTTTAAAGGACAATACCGGTAAAGTTCTTAAATCTAAGAAAGTCACCATGAAGGTTAACGGTAAGACATATACTGAAAAAACAAACAGTAAAGGTGTTGCAACCTTTAAGGTTAAATTGACTAAAAAAGGAACCTTCAAGGCAACAACCAAGTTTGCAGGTGATGCATACTACACTGCAAAAAGTGTTACAAGTAAAATTGTCGTAAAATAGCTTAAATGCTATTTTACATTTTTTTATTTAATATTCTATTCTTCTGTTCTTCGATTTCTTTAGTGGGAAATTTATCATATTTTCTTAAGTATTCATCATAAATATTTATCGCTTCTGTGTATTTTCCCATTTCTTCCAATGCATACCCATAATAACTATAATACATGCTAATCATACCATGATTATCAAAATCACTAACTGAAATGCTTTTAAAACCATTTAATGATAATTCATATTCACCATTGTAAGCATGTAACAGATATTTTGTTATCTGAGACATCAAGTCATTTGGATTTTGCTTTAATACATTATCAATGCATTCAATTGCTTTTGGATAATCACCTTTGTTTTTATAGACATTTGACATTTGTAAAAATGCTGCCCCAACACAGGGATTGATTTTAAGAAGTCTGTTGAGACAATCCAGAGACTCATCATACATTTCCAGCTCATTATAATAGAGACTCATATTTAGCAACGCATCCGTATTTTCACTATCATCTGTTAAAACTTTATCAAAATATGTGAATGCCCTGTCATATTCATTTAAATACAAATAACAAGACCCGATATGATTTAGTGAAAATGGCTCATCAGGAACTGTTTCAATAATTTTATTAAAAGCACTGATTGCCAATTCATATTCTTCAAGATAATAACATGCTACCCCCTTTTTAAGATAGACATTCAAATTATTGGAATCAATTTCTAAAGCCCTATTAAAACAATCAAGAGATTCATCCTTTTCAAACAGGAACGCATGACTTAAACCCTTCAATAATAAGGCATCTAAATTATCCCTATCCAAACTTAAAAGCTTATCAAGATAAGTAATGGCTTTTCTGTTATTGAAATTATCAGAATAATGTTTAGCCTTTTTTAAAAGATATTTCGAAGAATGTTTTTTTAACATGTCAAATCCCCTCATATTTGATACTTAAAAATACTTGTCTAGCCGATTTTTCGGAAAAAGAATTAAGGAAAAAATTACAAAGAATACTGCCCAGATTAAAAAGAATGATTTGAAATTCAATGTCTTATTAAACAATTCATACTTGTTCCTGGATAAAAAATCATAAAATATTAATAAAATACTGTCTGAAAGCAAAACCATGATTATATAACACTCAATTGAACGTTGAAAAATAATGAAATAACTGGATACAATAAATATACCTAAAAATATCACAAATAGATATAAAACTAAAATATTATTTTCTTCATCCATAATGCATCATCCAAGTATCTTATATTTTTCAAGCAAAATCAATATACAAAAAAATACAGTATCAATAATGATTAATTTATAAAAAAACTCGTCCCATTTATCAATGCCCTTAAGTCTATAAGTGAAATGAATTATTAAACTCATAGCAAAATACAATAAAATCATTGATTCTAGTAATGTTTTGATAAAATCCTTTAAATTAAAATTAACGATGTTAAAGATTAAAGAAATCGATAATGATATTAAAAAGACAATTGAAACATATTTTTTAAAATTTTCTAACATGAATAAGACCATCAAATTTTTTTATCCGGAAAAATTTTTAATAACTCTTCTTGTGCAGATATTATTTCATCCTGTTTATTTAATTGTTTTAATGCTTGAATTTTGTAATCCCAAACCCAATAAATTGTATTGTCAATATCTATTATCTTGTCACATAAACATGATAAACTTTCCCAATCTTTCATATTATACAAAAGAATTAATTTATTTTCCAATACTTTTAAGTCATTATGACTCAATTTTAATGCCTCATCATATGCTTTTAGAGATTCTTCAAAACGATTTTCAGCCGCTAAAAAAGTAGCATAATTATCCCATATCTGATAATTTTCACAATCCATACTCAATGCCAACTCGCAACAATCAATGGATTCATCTGTTTTTCCTTTTTTATAATATGATGTTGCTTTATTTACAATAGCAGAAATATAATTTGAATCTAACATTAAACATTTATCAAAACACCTGATTGCATTATCCCAGTCTTCAATCGAATTATAAACCAAACCTTTACAATTCCATGAAATAGGGTCATATGGGCTTAGTTTTAAACTAGCATCTAATGATTTTAATGCTTCATCATATCTTCCCATTTCTTTTAAGCACAATCCTTTATACACCCAAGCATTATAAGTTTTAGAATTCTTTTTTAAACTCAAATCAAAACAGAATAAAGATTCGTCAAACATTTCTAATTCTAAAAAGAACTCCCCTATTGATAATGATAAATAATAATCCGGATTAGATTCTTTTATTCTTATAAATAATGAATTAAAATCCGTGCAAAGATCCATATCTTTTAAAACTTTGAGTTTGTAGAAGAATGCCCACAGATTATCAGGGTCATTATTTAAAACTTCATCAAGACATTCAAGAGCATTATCATAATCCCTTTGAAGATATAATACATATCCCTTTTGTATTAACAGTTCGTCCTGATTATATTGTTTATCATTCATTAAATCATTAATTTTATCCAAAAGAATGTCTAATGAATTCAATTCTTTATGAATAGTTATTAGATTCGATAAAACATAAAATACATGATAATTTTTTTCTAATAAACCATTAAAGATATCTAAAGCCCCATAATAATTCCCCCTCTCTAAAAAATTCTGCGCTTTATGATATTCTCTTTTATTTTTTAAACTAAAATCCCTAAACTTCATAAAACCATCAAATCCTCTTAAGGCAGATAATCCATTATAATTTTTTCATAAATTTCTATAAAAGCTTCTGAAATTTCATCACCTAAACTATTAACTACATAAGCTAGAACACAGAATGCTCCAAATGTTATCACTATTGAATTATGGAAAAAACCTTTAACATCACCATTTTTAATACATTCAATTAAATCTTGTGCTGAATCTCTTACATGTTCAGCAAGCATCTCCCATGGAGACTTTGGATCAGGAGATGGTGTATTTTTTATCTTGCTGTAAACATCATTTAAATTCGGTTGACGTGTATAATCATAATGTTTTTTAGAGAATGAAGTAACAAAATTAATTAATTTATTTAAATCAGAATTCGGATTAGCAATTGAAAATGAAATAAATTCAGGATGATTTAAAAAATTAAATGTAAAATATGAAAATAATACCATTCTTTGTTCTAATGGAATTTTGCTATTTTCTCCAAAAAATTTATAATATAATGTATCAAAAAGCATATCTAAAACATTATTATTGTAGTAATATTCTGATAAATCATATAAACCATATATTTCAAATAAATTTGCAATATCCGGACGTAACAATTCAAATGCAATAGGGACTAAAGCAATCCCGAATATGCCTATACCAGTTCCAGTAATTACTAATCCTGCCCCTTCACCAATGACTAATGATTCCCCTGAAACTAAACCAATAATAATTCCCATATTAATTGAAAAATTAGTGATATTTAACAAATCTTTAAAGTCATCACTTGATTTATCTAATGTATTATTTCCATAGTTCCAAGCATTTTCCGTAATGTTGTCATGATAACAGGGCATTGTTCCAAGCAATCCATAATAACTGAAAATATCACGAACAATACCCGTTTCCAAATCTAAAAACAATAAAGTACTGTTATCCCCTTCACGCTTAATAAAAGTATAACCATTACTGGTAAATATCTCCAAAGTCCCATTATTAATATAAGTTTCAATCAAACCAAGTGTCACACTACCAATAACCGTCGTGTTCCAGACATTATTGCCAACTAACTGCTCAACAAGACTGAAACTGAAACTTGTAGCAAAATTAAACTTCCAAACACCACTATCATTACCAGTTGCTTCCCGACCCATTCCATGATCCGATTCACCAGTAATGTACAGGCAATTATAGTCATTGCACAGTGAAACACAAACAGGACTGATACGACTCCATGTCACATTATACTTCTCAGCCGCCTCATCGGCCACACGGTCATTTTCATAAATCACCAGAAGGGAAGTTAAAAAAGTACCATAAGCGGCTTTCATCAAACCAGGTTCATAATTTTCTTTTTGGTTTAACCAGTATCTTAAGATATCATCACTTACATTTCCTTTCACAACAGCAAAGCTTCTCATACCCTCATAACCAATACTGACATTATTTTCATCCTCAATATTAGTATAATAAATGTTACTTATGCGATGAGCATAACTGGACGGTGTAGATAAAACCTTATGTTCCCCTTCAAAATCAAAATTAATGTCCGGCGTTACATCACCATGAAAATCAACCACTATCTCTACAATGTCAATGAAAAGATTTTTATGAGAGTTAACAAAACTAATTTCACTATCAGTCAAATTATAAAACAATCGAAGATAATTCAAGAATGTGTAATAAACTAACTCATAATCAGTATAATCAATGTTGGCCATTTCGGCAAAACTTAAATAATAATAATTAGGTTGCCACACTCCTTGTTTCATGCTGGCAAAAACATTGTTGAAGAATTTAATTGCCTCAAAAACTTCACTTCGATAATCATCCTTAAAAGTCTGATAAAACAAGTTAGTGATATTGAATGATTCTATAATCTCCCCATCAACAATCAGATTAATAACACCTGAATACAAACCTGTTTCAGTCCAGCTGACTGTAATCCAAGAAGTGTCATTTACAAAATCAAGAGAAGCAGTGTAGTTTACAAAGCATTCACTATCAACATCTTCGGCTGATGAGAATAAAGTAATGTCAATTGTGGCTTTCTTATTGAATGTGCGGGTAATGTTTCCATAATCGAAATGTGAAACAACATAGATGTTATTCCAGCTGCTGAATAAATCACTTAACTGAAAATCAACAAATGCCTTTCCCTGTTTTAAGTAACTGAGATTATATTTGTAATTTGCATTATTATTAAAGCAATAAATCAATGTTTCCAAACCATCTGGAAGATAACCCTCATATGATAAGTCATGACCCAGATTATTGTAGGTCATGTCCAGATAGAATTGTGCTCTTTGAACAAAACTGTTATCATCAATGGTATATGATGCGGAAAAAAGATTCATGACTATCCATGAATTCATGATTAGGTTTCCAGTAGAGTTAAATACATTTGCAAGCACATGCTGGTCAGTTGAAATCATTGGAGTATTGTCACCCCACCAATTATCATCAATAACATAAGGACATGTTGCCTGTGAGCAGAAATCATAATATAAATTATCACATAAACGATTCAGATAAAATGAATCACCAGAAGATGAAAGAGAAGGATGCAGATAAACTCCATAAATATTATTGAAAATATTATTTGATTTATAAGTATTATTTATTGAAACAAGTAAATATGCACCGCAACCATTATCGTTTAAATAATTATTATAGATTAATGAATTGGATGAAACGATAAATAAAGCAGCACTAAAATTGGAGATAGTATTTTCTTCAATATGAATATTTGAGCATGTAACATACAATCCAAAACCTTTTAAAGAATTTTTACTAGACAGCTTATTGTTTGTTATTGAAATATTATCAGAAGTAGCGTCTGTAATGATAACTCCTGCAGAATTATCATTTGAGTTTAAAAAGATAGTATTATTAAACATTGTTAAATTATCGGACTTTCTAATCGTGCATCCGGACATACCTCCAATATAATGGTCGCAGTCGATTGTATTGTATGCAATTAATGAATTCACATCACCATCGGTTTCAATTGAACTGTAAAGATTTAAAAAAGTATTCCCAATTATTGAAACATTGGATGCATTTAAAACTACAACACCGAAAGTTGAATTAACTATCTTAAAGCCATACACTAGACTGTTGCTTCCTGGATTTGTAATTCCAATAACCGGATTACTGGATGATGAACCTTTTAGAGTTGCATTGTAACCAATCAAGTTCAAATATTTATTAACGGTAATGTGTTCTTGATATAATCCTTCTTTTACTTTTATTGTGTCCCCATCATGAGTATCCGCATCACTGATTGCTGATTGTATTGTATTGAATCCTTTACCGGAATTGATGTTGGCAACATTATCAAAAATGTAATTGCAAGTAATGACATCGCTTTTAAGGCCTGCGAAATCCTCTGCATAAAACTTTAGGCAAGTAGTTGAACTGACATTAATAGGATTTGAGTATAAAATTCCATTAGTCAGTGGATTAGATCCGTCAATTGTATAATAAATTTTTGAATCATTATCCAAATTGTCCCAACAAGACAGGTTTACTGAAATAGAATCAGAGTATAAATCCGAATAATAATTACACCACACTAAAGGAGCTTTATTGTCGATTAGATAATGCTGATGTGTTATTCCGCTTCCATATTCATAGTACAGGTCATAAACACCATTACGTAATGTGAAATTAAGACTGTCAAATGACTGTATCCAATGGTTATTGTCCCAACTGTACCATATGTATTCATCTTCCAGTATTGTTAATTCAATGGTTAAATTGGACTGGTTATAGTAGCCTCCGGGATAATTGATGGTTGGATAATTGTCTTTTACCGTGATTGTTGGGCTTCCCCTTCCAATCAATGATACTGATTTTGTCAGGTATATAGGTCCGTAAAATATGCCAGGACCAACATAGATAACATCCCCATTTACTGTATCGTTGTCGTCAATGGCTGATTGTATTGTTCTAAATCCTTTTCCGGAGTTTATGTTTCCCACACGGGCGAATATGTAGTTTCGACAAACAACTGGACTTTTCAGCCCTCCAAAGTCTTCGGCATAAAATTTTAAACTTGTAGTTCGTGAAACATTAATCAAATCCTCAAATAAGATGCCGTTTTCTAAAGGATCAGACCCATCAATGGTGTAGTATATTTTGGGATTGCTGTCCAGATTGTCTGTTGCAGATAAGTTCACCAATATGGATGTGTAGTATAAGTCTGATTGATAGTTGCTTGAAAGTGAAGGTGCTACACAGTCAATGACATAATGCTCATGAGAAATTAATTCATCACTATGATAATATAAATCATATATTCCGTTTGGTAAAATAAATGAAAGAGAGTGGTTTGACTCAAGCCATGTGGTGTTATCCCAGCTATAAGTGATTGAGTTTGCATTGTTAATATTTAGCTCAAGTGTCAGATTGGATTGGTTATAATAGCCTCCATGGTAATTGACTGTAGGATAACTATTTTCTAATATTTCATTATTCGAATTTTCAAGAATTATCTCGTCTATACTGTCAGTTGAATTGATTTGGTTTATGTCACTTTGTGAAATGTTATAAGTTCCATTTCCATCAACATTTATTGCAGATACTTGAGAAATTGACGCACAAAAAATGATAAGTATTAAAACTATTATAAATTTATCAGCCTTATTCAAAATCAACTGCTCCTTGAATATTATAAATTATAGTTTATCAGATGAAATATAAAAAAGTTAAGGATATGAATTTAGATAAACATTGACAAAAAATGTCACAAATTCTTTAAAAATAATATAACAAATAAAAGAACATTCAAAGCAACCACAAAATTTGCAGGGGACAATTTTTACACTGCAAAAAGCACTACAAGTAAAATTATAGTAAAATAGCTTAAAATGCTATTTTACTTTTTTTTATTTCCAATTGTATAATTGGTCCAGTTTATGTTGGATTTCTTTTTCGATTTTTGATTTTTCATGGATGTTTAGAAAAACATCATCACCGTGATTTGTTTTCTTATATCTAATCAGTCCATCTTTATATAATTTTTTTAATCCTCTGTTGATTTCTTTGCAGGGATGTTGTGATAGTTTGTTGCAGATATTGGTTTTTGGAGTGTGTCTTTTTTGCCAGTAATTGTTTCTATATAAAAAATATAGGATATCTGCTCGGACTTCTGCTTCCTGTTCTTCGTCCAGACCCATTTAAACCACCTAAATTTTATTTTAAGTGCTGATCTAGTAATTCTTTTAATTTGAATGCTGCACTCCTGTTTAATATTATTTGGGTGTCTGATTCATTAAGGATTTCAATATTATCGCCGTCTGAGATTAAACGTTTATTGAATAGTATTAGTCTTACTTCCTCATCGTCTGCTCCGACACCTACTGATGATGCATAAATCAGTTCGGAATCAGGATCAATTATCATATTTTTATTTACTTGAATATTTTCGTTCATGCTAAAACCCTCCATAATCATACTAGTAGTACATAGTTTTCATTTACCTCTTCGATGTAGATTCCATAGCCTTCATGTGTTAGAATTTCATTTTCTATTTGCATTAAATCTACATCTGGACTGTTTTCATCAAAAATCTCATCCAATTCCCCATCACTTAGCTCATCATAAGGCTCATCTGCATAGTTCATTGCTTCTTCAATTGCAATCTTATTTAATTCATCAAGAAACCTGTTTAAGCATATTACAGTCGGTGATTGTAAATTTAGGTGATATTTTGAATTTGAATTTCTGATCACTATTTGTTTTACTGTTAAATCATCAATGAATTTGTTTAATGTGATTCTGGAGATTTCTGCCCCAACTGCAATCTGCAGTTTGGATAATTCGGCAAATGGATTCATTAATAAATAATCAATTACTTTTATTTGAGGGTAATCGCCTAAGATTTCATCTAACATAATAAACACCTCTGTATATTAAATATACAATTAGTCATTTAAATAATTTGTTATTGTATATAAAATATCCAATCATATATTTATGAAAAAAATTCCATTGCAAAACTGAAGACAAATTATTCAAAAAACTTAATAGGAATACTTGAAATAAAATTATATGAAAAACATTTGAAAAGCCAAAAAGTAAACCATAATCCAAAACTAATTGGAAACATAAAACATTGTTGTTTTAAAAAGATTTTTATCCTGAAAGATATAAGTTATTTATTATGAAAGTTTGAATCCTGTAGCATTTTTCATTACTTTACAGATGAGTTTACTGATGGCTTTGATTTTTGCAGTACCTACAGGAATGCCTGTTTGGCTTTGTGTTGTGTTATGGCCAGTCAGATTGCCGAGGGCTTATTTTTTTTGCTAACTTTATCTGCAACCCTCTGGGTTTTAAGCTTGCTGTCAGGGTTTTTAGCTTTCAGCCCGAGGAGAAAACTGGAATCTGGGATATTGTTTCATTTTTTGTTAGTCTGCAGATGAGTTTTATAGTATCTTTAATTTTTTGGTGTGACTACAAACCTGCCGTTTGACAGGTTTCTTGTGATGTGGCCTGTGCGATGGGGTGTGGTATATTGTCTGATAAATTTCATTGTGATGCCCGTGGCCTTCAGACGCAGAAAAAATATTCAATTTCACTCCGCAAGTTCAATGATTCACTTGCTTAGAGTGTGATTAAAACAGGCAATGTTGGTGTGATTAATTTCATATAATTGAAATAATAAAATGTTATATTAATTATTATATACAGGTTGTAATAGCTATGGCCAATATAAATAATACATCATCCTACATGGATGAAGACAAAAAGCAAATTATCAAAGAGTCCAATTATACATATAGGGATGCCCTTGAAGTTTTAGCCTATCTCATTGAAGCAGGCAAGTTCGAAAGATTCTACAAGGAAATGCAAATAGTTGACTTGCAGAAAGAACTTGACGAAATGGGGGACGAAGAATAGACTTCAAAAAATAAATCTCGCGTATATAACTCTTCAAAAGAAACTATTTTTCATTGGCAAGTAATAATTTATTATTACTTTTATATTTTTTTTATAATGATATGGTGAATGGTAAGATAGCTATTTATATATAATTTAAAAAAGTAAAATAGTATTAATTAAAATAATTGAGGTAATTTTATGAAAACTCATGTGATAGTTGTATTACTTTTGCCTCTCTACATTACTTTTTTTTAGAACTCCTGATAATTAAATATTTTTCATTCATCAATTATTTTCCTGTCCCCATAAATTTTATTAATTATTTTATAATAAAAAATATAATAAATATTAGTTAAATATTATTGGAGGGTTATTATGGGAATTACTTCTTTTATTACTCTTATATTGGCTCTAACTTTCAGACTTAATAAGAATGACCATTAGAAATAGTCAGCTGTTTTGGTTAATATTCAAAGATCATCAATCTTTTTATTTAATTTTTCGATTTCGGAATTTAACTCATCAATTTTTGACTTTAACTCATCCTGGTTATCCTTACTAATTCTAGACATGTAGAGTGAAGATATTACTGCTGTAATTGAAGCAAAAATTAGAATTCCACCGACCATTGCAAACATTCCAATAAGCTTTCCTAAATTAGTAGCTGGAATAACATCCCCATAACCAGTGCTGGTCATAGAAACAATTGTATACCACAAAGCGGTTAAAATATCATTGACATTGGAATCAACAATGTTAATCAAAACGGTTATGGAAAAAACAAAAATAATCATGGCAACAATTATTTTATCCAGATAAGTTTGTTTTAAAAATTTGGAAATTTTTCCTTCGGTTTCGCGAGCTAAAGCAAATAATTTAATTAATTGAATTAGTTTTATTAATCGCAATGCTCTGAAAAATATAAAATCAATCGGAAGCATTCCTAAAATACTTATTGAATTATGTTTTAAGTACTCTTTTTTATTACTGGCATGCAAATAGCTATAAATGAATTCTATCCAAAGCAGGACACACACAATTAAATCAAAGGCAAAAACATTATACCTTAATGCCAAATAACTTGGATGAACTAGTACATATGCCATTAATAACACATCTAGAACAGTTAGAAATATAAGCGCCAGATATACTAATTGTTTTTTATTTTCTCCCATGAAAAGATATTTGACATATAACACTATTTAAAATTGTTCGTTATTTGAACCAATTAAAAAAATATTTTTTTTATAAAATGTAGTGTATATATAAGATTATATCCATAATTTTAATTGGTAAGATATTAAATGGAGGTGAAACAATGAGAGGAATGGGTGGAATAATTGCTATACTTGTAGGTTTGATATTATTATTCCTCGCAATAGGACCTTTCTTTTTAAAGTTAGGCTTTAAATTGATGGGATTTGCTTTTGATTTAGTGTCCCTTTTAGGTTTAATTGCTATTATTGCAGGAATTGTTCTTTATATTAAAGGACATTAATTTTTGGGAAATTTTTAGAAGTTAAATTATTTCTAAAAATTTTTCTACTTTAATTTATAATATTTGAATATTTATGTTTTATTTTAAAAATTTATAGGATGGCATATTATATGCTATGCGTAATGAGATATGATGGAATGGGAAAATGAGTGAGCAGGATAATCAAAAAGAAACATTAAAAGATGAAATTAAAAGGATATTTTCATTATCAGAGGATTCCGCATCAAATGAGGAGATCCGTTCACGCCTTCTGGATGGCGGAAAAATCACGGGCACAAATATGTGTGTGCTGGTATGTGCAATGGTAATTGCATCAGTCGGTCTCAATGTAGGCTCAACTGCAGTGATTATCGGTGCAATGCTGGTTTCACCTTTGATGGGAAGCATTCTTGCTTCAGCATATGCGGGGGTGGCTTCTGATTATTCACTTCTTCGAAAGCATACTGTAGGTTTTGGAATGCAGATTTTAATCAGTGTTACTGCAGCAGCAATCTATTTTCTTTTATCTCCTGTTAAGGAACCGACAGCTGAATTATTGGCAAGAACAGGACCGACATTCTTTGATGTGCTCATAGCATTTTTCGGAGGACTTGCAGGAATCATCGGACAGACTCGAGAGGACAAGGCGAACACTGTTATTCCGGGTGTTGCAATTGCAACTGCATTGATGCCGCCGCTATGTACCTGCGGATATTCCATTGCAAACGGAAGATGGGACATGCTCCTTGGGGCAGGATACCTGTTCATCATCAATAGCTATTTCATTTTCATGTCTGCGGGCATTGTTTTGAGTGTTTTGAAAATTCCAAAAATGAGAGATTTGACACCAAAAGAATGGAAAACCCGTCGTTTCAGAATGTTTGTCAATACAATCATCATAATATTGCCTAGTATAGCTGCCGTTTATCTCATGATGCATTGAACAAACCCATGATGTAATAAGGTTTGGCAATAATCTAAAAGTAAAAAAAGTTATTTAATAAATGACATTGATATGATTAATTTAACCATATTCTCAGCACCTATTGATATGGATGTTAGGAGCATGATTACAGCAATGGCAAATATAATAATCCAATATTTAATGTTCCATTTTAAAACTTTTATTCCATCTAAAGTGTAAAGAGGCAATAAGTTAAAAGTGGCCAAAAAGCTATTGACGGAAAATCCAACAGTACAAATCAGATATATTAATGTTAAAGTCATTGAATGATCTTTTAAAGGATATGCTAAACTAGCAATTGCTATAAATATTAATGCGAGCGCCATATTGGCCATCGGTCCGGCAATGGAAATTTTTCCATTCATCTCATCACTCACATTATCTGCATATACCTGGGTTGATCCGGGTGCTGCAAATACCCAACCGATAAATGCTGTAGCAAGCGCGATTACCAATCCTAAAGGCCATGCCTTAAATTCAGCCTGATAACCATATTTCATTGCCACATATTTTTGTCCGAGCTCATGCAATAAACAGCCTATTCCAGCACCAACCATAACAATCGGCAAAATTGAAATGAATCCATGAACATTCAGCCCGACATTTGATATTGCAAAAGCAATTGAAATCACGATAAATGCAATAGCCAAATCCCTCATTTCATTTCTTGTAAATGTAATCATAATATTAGCTTCCTAAAATTCATTATTAAAAAATTATTTTAGTTTACTCATCTTTTAAAGTTAATATTAAATCTTTTAACAAAAACTTATGAATAATTTATTTTAACTAATATTTAAGCATTTTTGTTTAAATAATTAAATAATCTGAGGGCCTTACAAAATTATTGAACGATTATGAAGATTGTTTAGAAAAATAACATTTATTTATACCATAAAACAATATTTATAAATATGAATACTAATAGGTTTGAAACTTTTTATGATGCTGTTTTGGCAATTGTTATAACAATTCTAGTGTTAAAGATTCCTCAACCGTTAAGTCCGACATGGGGGGCTTTTTTTTCAAATTCACTGAATTTATCAACTTATTTCATAGTATTTTTAGCAATTATCAATATTTGGTACAGTAATCAGAATTTATTCCAACATATTGAATCCATCAATAACAAATCTCTAATCGCATATGGGATTTCAATTTTTTTATTTTCACTATTTCCGTATTTTGCATCATGGCTTTCATTGAACTTCTATTCTTTAGCTGCTGAAACAATTTTCGGATTAATTATGATTTTTACCAATATTTCGCATATTATATCAGTAGTCGTAGTCTTTGGAGCCAATAAATCCAGTGAGAAATTAAAAGAATTAAACATTAAAAAAAGTTATTTCATTATTCCTATACTCATTATCCTAGTTGGTTTCATTTTTTCTTACACAATATTTACTCCAGGAATCTATATAGCGAGTTTAATTTCTATACTCTTAAGTATAATTAATAATAGAAAACAAGGAAAAGAGCTGGAGGATACTGAAAGATTTGAAGCATTGATTGATGCAATCATAGCAATTATTATAACAATTATAGTGCTTGAAATTCCAATTGCAGTAAACGGTAGTCTAAACGGCCTATTAGAATTAGAACTTGAATTTATAGCTTATGCAATTAGTTTTATCGTTTGTTTTAATGTATGGAACTTCACTTATAATTTATTCAGCATTGTCAATAAGATCAATTACAAATCTATTTGGTCAATAGCCTCAGGATTATTCTTTTTATCATTAATTCCATATTTAACAACCTTTGTTGCCATGAATTTCTATGATTTTGTACCGCAATGTTTGTATGGAATAGATTTCGTGATTATTAATTTATGTTCTATTCTTGTTACATACGAAATGAAAAAAATAGATACATCCAACAAATTTTTACAAGCAGCGTTCCAAAATTATAATAATTTTGTTATAAACATCATATTTACAGCAGTTTTCATGGTTATCGGTTACTATTACTGGCCTCCAATAATAATGATCTCCTGCCTATTATCAATTATTATAACATGGATATTTATGTATAAAAAAATAAACTTGCTCAATCTCATATAAAAATAAAATTAAATTATGGTGAAAAAATGTATAAAAAAGTGATATGTGTCTTGTTATTTAGTTTTTTTATCATCGGTGCAGTCAGTGCTGCAAATGATTTTAAAATTAATGATGGTTTTGATGTAATCAACGAGTATCATTCTGTGAATGAAGAAAACGGTATGCATTTATGTATCTGGGATTATGACGATGAAATTATTCAAGAAAGTTATCTGCAAAACGATACTGATTACCGCATAACTCCTGGAGACAATAATACTTATAACGTTACATATAATAGTCATGGGACATTTGGTGCTGCCATGTCTTATGTGAAAAATGGAACTGTTACTTTAGATCATGGAATTTTGGAAGTAGCGGAAGTAAATGGGGATAAGTATATCTTTTATACTTATATTGAAAATGGAATTGAAGATGATTGGCAAAAATGTTTTGATGAGTTAATGAAATTCAATGAGAATAATAACATAAAACCTTTAGCCGATGTCGTATAATAAGGATGATTGTGTAAGATTTCTCCAATTTTCATTGGAGATTTCCTTATCATCATATTAGATGTTGCATTTAACATATTTAAATCAATT
>NZ_JAFYHP010000026.1 GCF_017539065.1 Methanobrevibacter sp. | reverse complement strand
AACAATGCAGTGAGGCTTAAAAATGAATACAAATATTAAAACTAGAGAATATACTACTGTATCTGAAGTCTCAGGTCCTTTAATGGTTGTTGAAGGAGTAGAAGGCGTTGGTTACAATGAAATTGTAGATATTGAAACACCTACTGGTGAAAAAAGAAGTGGACAAGTTCTTGAAGTAACTAAAGATGTTGCTGTTATCCAA
Source organism: Methanobrevibacter sp. (assembly GCF_017539065.1). Taxonomy (GTDB): domain Archaea; phylum Methanobacteriota; class Methanobacteria; order Methanobacteriales; family Methanobacteriaceae; genus Methanocatella. Next base: position 93,844 of record NZ_JAFYHP010000026.1, on the reverse strand, counting down.
GTATTCGAAGGAACTAATGACTTAAACACTAAAGATACCAAAACAAGATTCACTGGTCAAACCGCAAAAATCGGTGTGTCCAGAGACATGATGGGACGTATCTTTAACGGAATCGGTAAACCTATTGACGGCGGACCAGAAATTATTCCAGACGAAGAATTGGATATTAACGGGGCTCCTATGAACCCTGCTTCTCGTGAATTCCCAGAAGAATTTATTCAAACTGGTATCTCTACCATAGACGGAATGAACACATTAGTAAGAGGACAAAAACTTCCTATTTTCTCAGGATCTGGTTTACCTCACAACGATTTAGCTGTGCAAATTGCAAGACAAGCAAAAGTATTAGGTGCTGAAGACGAGTTCGCAGTAATTTTCGCAGCAATGGGTATTACAAACGAAGAAGCAAACTTCTTTATGAGAGATTTCGAACGTACTGGAGCTTTAGAAAAACTTACAGTATTCATGAACTTAGCAGACGACCCTGCTATTGGAAGAATCTTAACTCCAAAAATGGCTTTAACTACTGCAGAATATTATGCATTTACCTTAGGTATGCAAGTATTAGTTATCTTAACAGATATGACTAACTACTGTGAAGCTTTAAGGGAAATTTCTGCAGCAAGGGAAGAAGTACCTGGAAGAAGAGGTTACCCTGGTTACATGTACACTGACCTCGCAGGTATCTACGAAAGAGCAGGACGTATTGATGGTAAAGAAGGTTCTATTACTCAAATGCCGATTTTGGTTATGCCTCAAGACGATATTACTCACCCAATTCCTGACTTAACCGGTTATATTACCGAAGGACAAATTGTATTAAGTAGGGAAATCTCAAGGAAAGGTATTTATCCTCCTGTAGACGTACTTCCTTCACTTTCTCGTTTGATGAGTGGTGGTATCGGTGGAGACAAAACTCGTGATGACCACAGTGGTGTATCTGACCAACTTTATTCTGCTTATGCAGAAGGTCGTGAATTAAGAGACCTCGTTGCGGTTGTAGGGGAAGAAGCACTTACTGAAAGGGACCAAAAATTCTTAGAGTTTGCTCAAGCATTTGAAGATCAATTCATTACTCAAAGTAAAGATGAAGACAGAACCATCTTTGAAACTTTGGATCTTGGTTGGAGTTTACTTAAAATCTTACCTAAAGCAGAGCTCAAAAGGGTTAAAGAAGAATTTATTGAACAATACCTTCCAAAAGATGAATAATCTCATTACAGTAATGTAGGTGATTAAATGGCACAAGATATTATAGATGGAATTAATCCAACTCGTATGGAATTATTATCCCTTAAAAATAGGACTAAACTTGCTGTAAAAGGGCATGGTTTACTTAAAGAGAAAAGGGATGCTTTAATCAAAGAGTTTTTTGATATCTTGGATCGTGTCAAAGGTATTCGTGAAAATGCAGAATTAAGTCTTAAAGAAGCAAACGAAGCTTTAGTTGAAGCTCAGATTGCTATGGGAGATTTAGCTGTTAGAAAAGCAGCTTTATCAGTTAAAGAATCTATTGATGTAGAAATTTCATCAAGAAGCGTTATGGGTGTAGCTGTACCTGTAACAAATGTTAAAATGGAAGAAAGAACCATTATTGACAGAGGTTATGGATTCTCTGATACTACCATACAGTTAGACGAAGCTGCAAAGAAATTCGAGGAATCTCTTAAGTATTTAATCGAACTTGGTGAAGTAGAAAAAACAATTTTCTTACTTGCTGAGGAGATTGAATCTACCAAACGTAGAGTAAATGCTTTAGAGCACATTATGATTCCTAGATTCCAAAATACTGAGAAGTATATTGATATGAGACTCCAAGAAATGGAAAGAGAAAACTTCGTTAGATTGAAAATGATTAGATCAACAATGGAGAAAAATGAAAAAGCGGCTGCGGCAGCTGAAGCTGCTGAAAATGCAGAAGCTTAAATTTTTCTTTATTTTTTTCATTTTCTTCTATTTTTTATTATTTTTTTGTTTAAAGTTCAATAATTCATTTATTTTTAAAAAAAGTTTTATTTATCAAGTTACTGTAAAAATTTTTATTACTAGAAAATCTAAAAAAAGGTTGTAAAAATGAGAAGAAACCCAATTGACCAATTTATGAAGGATCCAGATAACAAGGCTAAAGTATTTATTTGGATGACACGTGGAATGATTATAACTACCTTTATGATAACTCTTGGCGTAATATTATTTATTATGCATCTGGTTGGGCTTTTCTAGATTCTTCATTAACTATTTTACTAGTTAATTCTACTTTTTCAAATAATTTTTCAAAATCAGTATCTTTATCTATTATTGTAAGAAGGGGTTCATCTTTTTCTGTAATGGAACCTACATGAGGGAGGTCATAAATGTTATCTAAGTTAAGCGGAACATACCTCATTCTTGTTGGGGAGTATACTATTTTTTTATAGGTATAATATTTCGCTTTTGGCATATCAATTATTTTTCCTTGGCATGCTTTGATATGAGCTTCAAGCATGTTTATTCCAAATGCTTTTTCCACACATTCGAATGTTCCTTGAATCCTTGGATTAATCTCAATAACATATAATCCTTTTTCATTGAGGATATAATCTACACCATTGGATCCAATCAAGTTGAACCTGTCGATTAGATTTTCACTGGTACTTTTCATTTCATTTGTAATTTTATCGATATCGTCCACTTTTGCCATTATGGATTTGTCTGTTAATGGTAAGATGTTTCCAATATAAATGAAAGAATTTTTATTCCCCAAGTCGTTCATTGTAAGTAATCTTGAGTTCACGATGGTCTTTGATTCATTTTCACTAGATAAAACTGATGAACTTAAATTAATTCCAGTGACATATTCCTGCATGATGAACTTATCACCATTTAATTTAAGATTTCCATCATTATTTAATAGATTTATGCCATACCCTCCACTTCCTTGAAGGGGTTTTAAAATAAATTGAACCTTAGGATATTCATTCTTTATTTCCAAAGCTTCATCTATATCACTTATACAAAAAGTCAAAGGAGTTAAAAATTCATTTTTTATTTCATTGTAAAATTTAAATTTATTCTCAACATTCTCAACATTCTTGTTTCCCAGAATCTTTTTTTGATCACTTCTTTTAAAATCAGTAGGTGAAACACCTGAGATGGGAATGATATAATCAACTTCATCTATATAGTCTTGGGACAATTCTAAAATAGATTTGCTGTCAAAATTATCTTCAAAAATTCCACAACTTTCACCATCATTTTCTTTTAGTACAATCTTTTGATTTTTGATAATGGGAGTGTCTGAAGTTGAAAAATAGCTTGTAGAATAGATATCATATTCTAATTTTAACGCACTGTTAAGCATACTTCTTGTATCAATTCCAATAAGTAATAGCTTTTCCATATAAAATCAGTAAAAAAAGTTAATAAGAGTAGTCCCGAGCGGAGTCGAACCGCCGTCTCCGGGTCCAAAGCCTAGAAGGATTACCACTACCCCACGGGACTATATTTGTTGTACTTTTACAACATTTATATATCTTTATCATATAGTATTTATACCTATCGGTTATTTAATAATTTTTGATAAAATAAGCATTTTTCATGCCACATACAATTAAAACAGATTTTAGAAACACTTTCTTCATTATTAAAGATTTCATCAATTTTTTTAAATAATTCAACTGAATTATGCTCTTTTGACGAGTCTATTTTTTTTAACACTTCATCGTCCATTTTCCTAATTATTTCATTGCGCTCTTGATTTTTACATAAATTATTTTTTAAATTAGGACAGGATTTGCATAGGTCATCTGCTTGATTTGTAAGTGAAATGGTGGTTGAATCAAGATTTTTCAGCGAGTTTACTTTGGCCATATTCTCAACGAAATTTTCATCGTAGCCGTATCCTTGGAAACCTTTAAGACATAATAAGTGATGTCCTCTTAAAACAAGTTTCATTTTGATCAAAAAAAAATAAAAAAAGAAAGGTTATAAAAACCTTTTTTTAGTCTTTTGGTAAAAATATTTTTGATACTGAAGCAGCACCTAAGATTTTTACAATATCTCCAGCAATAAACGGAATAAGACCCATCATTAAAAGTTCAACAATTCCAACTGGGGTTCCTTGCATGCTTAAGAATAATGCAAGGCATGCTAAACCTGGAATGTAGATAAGTGCGAAATTTGCAATTCCAAGGGTTATAGCCATTTTTGTAAAATTACGTGCATTTGCATATTTTTCAGTAATTAATCCTACAAAGTAAGATGCAATAATAAATCCAATAAAGAATCCAAAAGTTGATCCTAAGAATATTTCAAGGCCGCCGGTCATTCCTCCAAACCAAGGAATAAATGCAACACCTAAAACAATATAGATAATCTGACTTAAAACTCCGTATTTTTTACCTAAGAATAAACCAGAACATAGAACTGCAAAGGTTTGTGCAGTAATTGGAACTGGAGTCCATGGGAGCGGAATAATGATTTGAGCCATAATACCAGTGAAACATGCCATCATAAATGACATGAGTATCTTAGTGGCAGTACTAGCATCTTGGATTCTTTCAAATACATTTTTCCTTGTTGCGTAGTAGTTGTCTATATTAATATTCATTTTTTCCCCCTTATTTAATCAATAGTAATTAATTTAACGTCATGAGGTTTTTTAACTATATTCATGGATTTAAAAGCAACTAATTTGTTAATTCCTTTTTCGGATGCAACATCAACTAATCTTTGAGAGATAACTCCATCAAATATGACTGTATCTGCAGTGCCTTCAATATTTTTGATTTCTTCGTAAATATTTTCGACTTCCACTTCTTTAGTCATGTTCAATGCTTCATCTAAAATAGCTCCGCATCCGGTTCCTTCGAATTCTTTTAGCATATCTTTCATTAGGCTAACTTCATCATCTTCAATTTCAGGTTCCGGTTCTTTTACAACAGGCTGTCTGTCATTGCGGTTGTATTTTTGATGTTTTTTATGATGTTTGTTATTATTATTTTCTTTTTTATTGTTGTGATTGTTGTTAGAATCATTTAAAATGTTTGTTGTAGCTAAGAATTGTGCGGTAGGAACTTTATCTCTAAGAGCAACTAAGACTTCGTCTTTTTCGAGGTCTTCTACTTCTTTTCCTTTTGGAGCACGGGTAATGTAGTCTACTTCACCAATTTGCAATAATTCTTTTAATATTAACTCTCCGCCTCTGTCACCGTCAACAAATGCAGTGGTGGTTCTTTTTTTACTTAATTCACCAATGGATTTAGGTACGCTTACTCCTTCAACAGCTACGGTATTTTTAATGCCGTATTTAAGTAAGTTTAAAACATCGCTACGGCCTTCTACAACAATAATTGCGTCAGAAGTGTGGATGCTTGGACCAGCAGGGAGACGGTCTTCACCGTATTCAGAGATTTCATGAACTCTCATAGCTTCCCTTACTTCTTCGATCATTCTCATACTAGTTGGACCGACGCTTTCAACCATTTTCTTATAGATTTCTTTAGCACGGTTAACAACTTGCTCTCTTTTAACAGCCCTTACATCTTCAACTTTTGTTGTGCGTATTTCTGCTTCACAAGGACCTACTCTGTTGATGGTTTCGAGTGATGCAGCGAGAATGGCGGTTTCAACTCTATCTAAACTGGATGGAATTACGATTTCACCTTTTGCCCTTCCACTATTGGAGTGGATGTTTACTTGGATTCTTCCAATTCTTCCAGTTCTTTGGAGTTCTCTTAAATCTAAATCATTACTAAGTAAACCTTCAGTTTGCCCAAAAACAGCACCAACAACGTCGGGTTTTTCAACAATACCGTTAGCTGTAATTTGAGCATGTATTAAATATTTTGTTGTTGTTAATTCTTCACCTTTTCCCATATTTAAGCCTCCTAAGCTAATCGGGATAATTTATGTAATTGCTAAAAATATAAATTATTTTTAGGTGATTAACTTGCATAAATTATACGATAATTTAATCTTTCGACCTATTATACACTAAAAAAGAGTTTATACATTTGGAGCGTTTTACTATTAAGGTGTTACTATTTTCCTAATATAATCATGTTAAATAAATTTTATACAATTAAAACTTTTTATTTTTCCCTAATAATAATTTTTCTCCTGTTTTTTGATAAATTAATAATAATTATAATAAATTAGTAATGTATGTAACTCTATGAGTATATAAGAATCAAGTATTTGAATAAATACTACAAATAATAATTTAGTCGAACTAATATATAAAATCTATGAAATATATTTTAAGTATGTTAAATATATTATAGTATAGTGGTGAAGTCATGTCAATAAGTCCTAAAGATGTGTTAAATAAAAATAAAAATTTAAATAAACGTATAGCTGTAGGTAAAATCAACCTAAAAAATGTTTCTATTGATGATTTGAAGTATAACGGCAAAAATTATGATGAATACATTAATCTAATGTCTTTGCTTGAAGTTGTTTCTGCTTGCCAAGTTTCAGATGCTTATAATGGAATTACAAAAAGGTCAGGCACAATCCAATCAATCAAACCAGTCAACAACCAAAAAGTTTTTGGATCTATTTTCACTGCTGAAACCAGCAGTGATGATTGGGGAACATCAGCATTGGCTATTGACGAGGCATCAGAAGGAGATATATTATTTTTCAAAGTTGACTCCGAAGATAAGGCTATTTGGGGAGAACTTGCATCTACTTGTGCTAGGGATAATGGAATTAAAGCCACTGTCATTTATGGTTCAGCACGTGATTTTGATGCTCTATTGCATATTGATTTCCCGGTCTTCGCTTCTAATTTCTGTCCAAATGCGGGATCTGCTTTGGGTTTAGGTACTTTGAATGAAAGTATTGAAGTTGAAGGAATGAAAATAAATCCTGGTGATTTTTTCATTGGTGATGAAAGTGGCATTGTTGTCATTCCTCAGGAGTTATTTACCAAAACAATGCTTGCTGCACTAGATGTAAAAGTCAAGGAATCAAAGATTATAAATGATATTTCTAATGGCAGAACCTTGGCTGAAATTGTCGGGCTCAAATAGAAAAATATTTAAATAGATGTTAATTTTTATATATAAATGTATCGATACATTTATATACTACTTTTTTATAATTATATAAATGATACAGATTTGATTTTAAGTTGGATTTTATGAAATTTTTAGGAAATAGTTTGCATATAGCAAACTCTGGAAAATTAATAGCAAGGTCTGATAAAACACCCTCACCAGGTGGAATTGTTTATGATAGTCATAAAAACAAAATTGGTAAGGTGAGTTATGTTTTTGGACCAACAAAAAAGCCATATGTTTCTATTCGTTTGTTTAAATCAGCAAGCAGAGATAAAATAGAAAAAAATTGTGGCGAAAAACTGTTTGTATCAAAACCAAAATCCAAAAAACCTAGAAAAAGGGGGATGAAACCACGACACAAGAAGTAACAGAAACTCCTAAAAGAGGACGCAAAAGAACTGTTGAAGATAGAAGGCAAAGAGACGTATATGATGATTCTAAACAAACTGTATGTCCTGAATGCGGTTCTGAAGAATTAATTGGTGATTACGAAAGAGCGGAAGTAGTATGTGCTCGTTGTGGATTAGTCATCGATGAAAATCTTGTAGATATGGGTCCTGAATGGAGAGCATTTGACCACGAACAAAGAGACAAACGTACAAGAGTTGGAGCTCCAATTACTTACACTATTCACGATAAAGGTCTAAGTACCATGATTGATTGGAGAAACAAAGATATTTATGGTCGTGATATTCCTGCAAGAAACAGAGCTCAATGGTACAGATTAAGGAAATGGCAAAGAAAAATTAGGATTTCCGGAGCTACTGAAAGGAATTTGGCATTTGCATTAAGTGAATTAGATCGTGATTCTTCAAGACTTGGACTTCCAAGGAGTGTAAGGGAAGCTGCAAGTGTTGTTTATAGAAGTGCAGTAGACAATAAATTAATTAGAGGAAGAAGTATTGAAGGCGTAGTGGCTGCTTCTTTATATGCTGCATGCAGACGTTGTAACGTGCCACGTACCTTAGACGAAATTGCTGAAGTTTCCCGTGTAACTAAAAAAGAAGTTGGAAGAACCTACAGGTTCTTAACTCGTGAATTGAACATTAAATTACCGCCAACTTCCCCAGTAGATTATGTTCCAAGGTTCGCATCAGAACTCGGACTTTCAGGAGAAGCACAATCCAAAGCTATTGAAATCATTGAAAAAGCAATGGAAAAAGGTTTGACTTCTGGAAGAGGGCCTACTGGAGTGGCAGCGGCCGCATTATATATCGCATCTGTTTTGCTCGGTGAAAGAAAAACCCAAAGGGATGTAGCAGATATTGCGGGAGTCACTGAAGTAACTATCCGTAATAGGTACAAAGAATTAACTGAACAATTAGAGATGGGCGTAACTTTATAATTGCCCTTTGATTAATGAAGTAATTGCTTTATTAATCATACTTTTTTTATTTTTATTTTTTAAGGAGTTTAACATATGAAATTATCAAATGTGATTATTGTTATTGCTTTTATATTTATTATTGTTGGAGGATATTTAATTTTAACAAATCCTATTAATAATGAAGATGTAAGCGGAGATTTGCAAAAGATTCCTTTAAAAACACAAGATTTTAATCTTTTTGAAATAGATATTCCAAAAGGTTCAAATTTTACAGTTAAGAATGAAGCTAGTGGAATGAAATACTATCAAAACACTGGCAAATATGCCAATAATATTTCAGGAATTATAATTAACAAAAATTTGACAGAATCTTTAATTGGAGATAATTCTGTTTCTGTTTCAAATACCACCACAGAACAAATTTATTCTTCACAATTCAAAAACGGAACTATCTATAAACTCGTATCAAATCAGGATGATGTCGATTTTATTATTATCGGCAATGATTTAAATCTATTAAAAGAAGTTTCTGATACAATTAAGGTTAAAGATTCTAATCTTTAATCCTTCCGCAAATACTTCAGGCATCTATTATCTGGAGTATTTTTCTATTCTATAAATTAATTCTTTAACTATTCCATCATTATTTGTCTTTTTAACTTTTGCAAGTTGTTTTTGATATTTCGGAAGTCTAGTTAAAAAGTTTTTAACCCTATTGGCACTCATTATTTCATGATATTCTCCATAACCTAAGCGCTCTACATAATAACCATTTAAAGTTTGTTCAAAGTTTCCGATAGCTGGAACGGAATAAATAGGTTTTTTAAGGGAAATTGCTTCAGAAATAAATGTAAATCCTCCATTACAAATAACTGCTTTTGCAGAAGCTAAATCATCATAAAACACGTCTTCATTAAACTCTTTGTAAGTCAGATTTCCATCTTCTTTATTGACATTGAATCCGTATACAATGAATTTCTCATCTTTCAATGCTTTGAGTTTACGAACTAATTTAACACTTTCTTTACTTGTTTGATAAACGATAACATGATCGCCGGTCTTAGGCTCTAATTTAAGTATGTCTTCACGGATAACTGGAGGGTATATCACAGCATTCTTTTTAGATCTGACCGGAGGATAGAAGAAACTAGTTAAAATATGTATTTTTGGTTTTACAACATAAGTTTTTATTACACCTTTTGCTTTAAGCATTTCAATTCTTTTATTCTCAGGGTAATGGATTTTGGCTTGTGTAATCATATGGATATTATCTAAGCTGATTAATGGAATGTTTAATAATTTGGACACCATTGTGGCATATATTTCAAAATCGGTCACAATAACGTCCGGCCTTAACTCTCTTGCTTTTTTATATAACTTTTCATATCCTATTTTCATATTTGTAGGATTTCTTTTCAGTGCATTGGATAAAGTTTGAAGGTTATTTACTTTGTTATTGATGTAGACTGTATTGAATCCTCCAATCTTATAAACATTGTCAAATTTAGAGTTTAAGTATTCATAAGCCCTATCACTTGAAAAGATGTAAACATCATATTTTTCTTTTATTCTATTTATTATAACTCCACTTCGAATTGCGTGACCCATTCCTTCACCGCAAATGCAGTAAAATACAACTTTTTTGGATCTATTTTTCTTAATTTTAAAACGAGACCTTGTGGCATTGATCTTTTGAACAGATTCATCATAAGTTTCTTTAATCTCATTTACCCTGTCTGTAGTTTTAGTTAATTTTTCAAGACGGGATGTTGTGATTCGCTCATGGCTGTGTCCAAAATTATAATTTAAATCTTCCGCATCGGTTCTTTTTCCTAAAAAATCATTTACTGTACTTTTACCATATTGCCTAATTAATGTTTCGATGCCTTCTTCTTCTAATCTTCTAGTTGAAACGCCAATTTTAGCATTTCTTAGAACTTTAAAACGTTCTTTTTTAGCTAATCTTTCAATATAATCTGTATCTTCGCCGAAATTTAAGTCTTCATCAAAACCCCCGCATGCGTCATGTAATTCTTTTCGTGAAATGATTCCATAACATCCTGCTCCGTGGGGTTTTATATTTTCAACACCTATCATGAAGTAATTAGCTAATTCATGGAGTAATTTGTCATCGAGTTTGTTTGAAAGAGGCAGCATTTGTGTAATGGCTATTCCAAGCCTTTCCATTCTGAATTCATATATGACATTTCTTAAATAGTCATCAGTAAGCTCTAAATCAGAATCAAGGAATAGCAGATATTCACCTTTAGCTACTTTAGCACCATTATTCCTACCTACTGCCGGTAAACCCCCATCAACTACTATGCAACCGTATGATTCGGCTATTTCTCTTGTTTTATCAGTTGAGTTAGCATCAGCCACTATAACTTCATAGTCCTCAAAACTTTGCTTTTTTATACTTTCCAATAAAACAGGGAGGTATTCTTCTTCATTATAAGTAGGTATGATAATGCTTAAAATCATATGTAAAAATTTATTTTTTAAATAAATAAATCTTTGTAAATTTGGTTGTTTTTTCGATTTTAACTTAATTTAAATTATTTTCTTGAAGGAAATTTTTTTCTAAGATAGTGATTTTTTAACCCAAAAATAGAATTTTTTTAAAATTATTATATTCGGGATCTAACTAATATTAATTAATTATATTTTAAAAAAATAGTTAATAAAGTTATATTATTTAAAATTTTGATTCTAAATTATTTAAACTTGATTTAAGTAATTTTACGTTAATTACTGTATGGAGATATTTTCCTAGTAAGTCAATATTTTTTACATATTTCTTTTATATCATATGCATTAATATTGCTTTTTTAGTTTATAAATAAAAATTCTTTATTTCGCTGAAATGGCTCAATTTTTCCCCAGTTTTTAATTTGAAGCATTTACAGTTGAAATGCACCTCTCTCTATGGGATGTGTAATATATTTTTGATACTGCTTTCTGTACTTAACATCATCATTGCAATAATGGCCAAAACGAATCCGCAAAACATCAATGGTGTTGGGATTTCTGAGTATAATGCAAATCCAAAAATTAAAGCGGCAAGTGGTTCTGCGCCAGACAGCAATATTGAAGATACTCCGGAGTCAATATAATTCAAACTAACTGTTGAGAATATATATGGGAGTGCGAATGAGAATGTGGAGTGTATGATTAAAAACAGGATTGTCAATGTCGGATTGATGTTTACAAAATTACTGATTTGGCCAAAATCAGTTAAGGGAATCAAAGCTATTGAGATTAATATGATAGAATAAAACAGTATTGTAAATGTGTGGTTTCTAGATTCTATTGATTTTTTGGAGGCCATTAAATAGATTGCCCAAAATAGTGCTGCGCCAATACCCGAAAGGATGCCGAATAAAGGTATATTGACAATATCGCTTTCAAAAACGCCAGTCATCAACATACATCCAATAATGGCCAATACCATACAAATCAGTTTTCTTTTTGTAATCTTTTCCCTGAATAAAACATATGCGAAGATTAACACGAAAATTGGAGCTATTGACAACAATGTTGCAGCAAGGGATAACGGAATGGAATTCATGGATTCATTATAGCATAAGTTAAGTCCGACAATGCATGTTGCACATGCTAAAAACAATGGAAGGTCTTTTAAATCTATTTTTAATAATTCTTTATCAGTTAATAAAATGGCTATTAGAATAGGAATGATGGCTATTGAAAACCTTAAAAATAGAAGGGTTGTAGAGTCAATTCCATTTTGTGTTAATGTGCGGACGAATATTCCACTTGATCCAAACATTAAACCTGCCAAAATAGGTAAAATCAAATAGAGTTTTTTCATTTTATCACTCTAAATAAGAATAAGCATTCCATGTGACGGTATAATACTCGCAGGAATTATTCAGGCGAATCTTCAAATCGTTAATCAGTTCCATTTCATTATATTGGGGATCAATATGATAGGTAGTCTTGTTTGCGTCATTGTTGGTTGCATAATCAACGACTTCCACACTGATGTTTCCCAAATCAATCTCTTCACTCGGATTCACGATATCGACAGTATAATAGTCGGGTTCCGCACCGGCAAATGCAACGGTAAACCTTAGGATTATAAATACTATTACAACAAACCAAATTAAAAATCTGTTAAAGATATATCTTTTTTCGCTGAATCCACGGTTTCTATAGCATGGTTGAATCAGTTCATTTTGCCCAAGCAGGTTTTCATCCCTTAGGAGGGTTCCCACAATGTAGTTCAGGTAATATCCGTTTCTGTAAACAAGGTAAAGTCCGAAGATTCCAACATATGATGGTGTTGCAAACATCCCTCCATCAATAATGCCGATAATCAAACAGCTTGAAAAGAATGCCAAAAGGAAGTTTGTAAACCAAGGGCGTTTTTGTGAAGCAAGAACAATTGTCACGAAAAGTATCGGAATCAGCAAAATTACTAAAAATGCATAACTTGGAACATAAGCATATAGGCCAACACCAGTGTTGATGCCGCTTTGAATAAACGGTCCCATTATCTTGGTTAGAACTTCTCCTAAAATGGCCTTTAACAAATGAGTATGCAGAATGCTTGTGGAACTCATGCCGTTAGTCATAGAGCAGAATACAGTGTTGAGTTTGATGCCCATTTGCAGTCTGAAAATAACTTCCAAAGCAATGCCTAAGATCAATAAAACTCCTCCAAGCAGCATTGAAATTTTCAAATACTTGGTAGTGTCAATTTCTTTTTTGATTACTTGGGACAATATCAAAAACAAGCCTAAAAGGCCAAAGAACATTATATCCTTTCCTTTAGATGACCCCATTAAGAAATTATATGTAACTGGTCTTATGATTGGATTGAAAATGTCAGTTATAAAGATGATTCCTGCAAACAATATGAATATTAATCCAATCAGCATGGTTTTATTAATCTTCATCAACATTAATTTAAGAAGTTATACTTTAAATAAATGATGATTGGCGAACTGTCAGATGTATAATTGAGGGCAAATTGTAATATTTTCCATATTCATTTCATTTTTTTGTAATAAATATGAATCAAAAACAAAAAGATTTATTATTTAATAAACAAAACTAAAATTATTAAGGTGATTTTCTATGAACTATAAACAGATACTAGGAATTATATTTATAATACTGGGTTTACTTTTCATAGTCTACCCATTGTATAGTGCCGAAGCAGTATCCCTTATTGCAGGAATATGTTTGATTGCATTCGGATTCGCTTCCATCATTGATGGATTTTCTGTATGGAGCATTGTAACTCATGTTTCAGCAATCAATATATTGCTGGGAATCTGTGCGATACTGTTAGGATTGCTATTTATCTATAAGATAGATGCATTATCCTTCATTATCGGATACCAATTCTACTTAATTGCATTTATATTGATATTTATTGGTCTTGTTGGTTTTTTCCCTGATTCAACTGTATCAAAAGCCACTTCAATATTAATATTAATAATGGGTATAGTTGCGATTTTCCTTGCATTCTTTGCAATTGCAGAACCATTATATACCGCAATCATTGTTGGAATATGTTTGATTATGGAAGGAATATCATTCTTTGCGGAGGATATTATTGACCGCAGTTAATCTTTTCTAATAACAAAAGTGATGAATATGGATAAGGAAACAAAAGAACGTTTGGGCGAAATCAGGGCCGCTATAAAAAAATACGGTTTCGATGAGATTTTAGGCCAGACTGCAAAAAGCAAAATACGTAAAAGCGATGATGAGGGCCCTAGTCCTTTGCAGGATGAAGATGTTCCTGAAAAGTTAAGATTGATGCTTCAGGAATTGGGAACCACTTTCATTAAGTTAGGTCAGCTATTAAGTACAAGACCTGATATTGTCGGAGAAAAAATTGCAAATGAATTGGCCAACTTGCAGGATGACAATCCCGCCATATCTTATGATCAGGTTAAAACCATCGTCGAAAGGGAACTTAACGGAAACATCGATGAACTGTTTGAGGATTTCTCACAGCAACATTTGGCAACAGCATCCATAGGTCAGGTTCATGAGGCTAAGTTATCCACAGGTGAGCGAGTTGCAGTTAAGGTGCAAAAAGAAGGCATCACAGATAAGATTGACCTTGACATACGAATAATGAAGTATGTTGCCAACCGTGCGGACAAATGGAATGCTGATCTTAGAAAATTGAATTTGCCTGGAATTATGGAGGAATTTGACCGTTCTATCCATAAAGAGATTGATTACAATAATGAATTCATGAACATGCAACGCATTGAAATGAACTTTGTTGAAAATCCTGAGATACATATCCCTGCCACATATTCTGAATACTGCACATCAAAAGTCTTGACAATGGAATTTATCGACGGTACAAAATTAAATGAAGTATACGCAAGCGAAGGCGATGAATTCGACAAGAAGCTTTTGGCAAAAAATATTCTCGATTCCTATCTTCAACAGCTATTCCTCGATGGTTTCTTCCATGGAGACCCTCACCCAGGAAACATAATGATTTTGGAAGACAATGTCGTATGTTATCTTGATTTGGGTATGATGGGATTCTTTGATGAAGAATTCAAAAAGAACCTTTCCGAATTGATGATACTGTTTGTTGATCAGGATGTTGACGGATTGATAAATCAGCTAATGTATATGGACATTCTGGATTATGACATTGAGACAAGAGCATTAAAGAGGGACTTGAATGATATGTTCGGAAGATATTTCGGTGTAGAGCTTAATCGTTTCAATGGAGTTTTGGAGGAACTCCTCAATCTTATGCAGGAATATGGAGTCATTCTTCCAAACGAATTTGTTACAATGGCAAGGGGACTTTCAATGGTTGAGGCCATTGCACAGAATCTGGATCCTGAAATTGATGTTTTCGCATCAATCAAACCTGTTGCCAAACAAATAGCAAAAGAAAGAATCAATCCTAAACAGTATTTAAGAGGCAAGAAAAGCAACATAATCCTATATGAACACATGCTTCAGGCCTTGCCTAAACTCCTTACAAGAACCATTCACAAGATTGACAATGAAGAATTGAAATTTAAGTTTGAAGTCGACATTAACGATAAGGTTTCAATAGTTGCATTGATTTGTGCACTTCTAATAGGTTCTTCAACAGTTTCTTTCGGACCAATGGCATTCGATATGCCGGTAATTTCTTTAATTGGTTATATAATCGTCATAATCTTAGCTATTATTGGTATGAAGAAATTTGTGTTGAAATAGATATCGAATTATGAGGAATTATTTTCCTTCATAATTATTTTTTTTTTAATAATATTTTTCATTAATTTTTTTCAAAAGTAATATTTATTATAAGGATACAATATTTAATTGTATGTTTCCAATTGAATACTTCATAGGACTAATTCTGATTGGTATTTGCGCCGGTTTTGCCTCAGGTCTTCTGGGGGTAGGTGGAGGATTTCTGATTGTTCCCCTACAGTATTTCCTGTTAAAATACATTGGCGTAGAACCGGATTTGGCAATTCTAATATCATTTGGTACTAGTCTGGCCATTATTATTCCAACATCTTTTAGTGGAGCCTATAGGCACACCCGAACAATGGATAATATAATTAAACCAGGTATCCGATTAGGTATCTTTGGAATAATTGGTGGAGCAATAGGCGGTTTTGCCGCTTCAATGTTGCCATCAAGAATTCTGGAAATAATTTTCGGATGTTTACTTTTGTTTATCACAATTAATAATATTATCAACATCAATAAGGAACGTGAAGAAGCCAAGATTCCCTTTAACTTAATTTCAACTGGAATTATTGGTCTTTTAGTCGGTTTTTCATCAGGACTATTGGGTGTTGGAGGAGGAGTATTCTTAATAGCTATTTTGACAGCCCTTTTAGGCTTTTCAATGATAGAGGCCATTGGAACATCTTCTATTTTTATTTGCTTAACTGCAATCGGAGGATTTTTATCCTATATCGTTTCAGGTTGGGGAGTGAGCACATTTCCATATTCAATTGGTTATGTGAGCATCATTAATTTCTTATTTATAGCATGTTTTTCAGTGCCTTTAGCTTCAGTAGGTGCCAAATACGCTCACAAAATCCCTCAAAAAAAGTTAAAAATAGTATTTTCAATATTGGTATTGTACATAGCATTGAAAATGTTAGGAGTACTGCCTTAAGGTGATAAGATGAGTGAAGAGAGAAAAGTAGGAGAAAATTTTGACGCAAGCGAAGCGAACAGTATCTTTGATAAGTTGAAAAATGTCGAAGGAAAAGTCAGATCCAAACGTGAAGGCAAATTTGACAATTTTACCCATTTGATGCAAGAAGCACAAATTTTAGAAAAGGAAAACAAGCTTGATGAAGCGGCTCAATTGTATAAGGAAGTTATTTTTGCATTGCCAGATTCTACAAAAGCTTATGAAGCATTGATCAATATCTACCAAAAACAGGGTGATGTTGAAAGCGAAAAGGATATTCTGAAAAAGGCCATAAGCAATTGCACTAAAAATGAAGATTTTAAAAATAGATTGAAAGAATTAAATTAGTTTGAATGAATCAGCTTCATTCAAACTTAAAACTTTTTCTACTTCGCAAATCCCAATCCATAAACAAGTATAAAACTAATTATGAATACTGCGATTGCGAAATAGATAATGAATCTGCCATGTTTGCGATATAAGGGAACATCTTTTTTGAAAAAGAATAATGCCGCCCCATATACCAAACCGAGAAGTGGGGATAATATTGCAATAATATAACCGATAATTGGTATTATTATTGTCCCTTTCTGGTCCATGTTTTACCTCTTATCTTCTGAATATCATTCCTTTGATTTTACTTATAATGCCTGCGGAAAGCAATCCTATGCCGACATTATAAATAATTTCTGCTTGTGCTTCATCAACTCCTAGTCTTTGAACTAATTGACTCACAATTATGTTTTTGTTTTTGTTTCCAGCTAAGAATGTACTTTCAAATACATCGTTTGCTGCCACGCCTTGTTCTTGTGTTAATCCAGTTTGACTAACTAATTCGCTTATAAAATCACTTGAATTCATTTTATCACCTATGATCTTTAAGTTAAATAAACGCCCATCCCAAATGAGGTTACCTGGTATCTGTCTCCACCAAGTCCAATTAAACTGTACTGAATATCTAAATCAATTATGCCATTGCCTCCTGCCGCCTTAACGTCATTAGCTATATTGATTAGACACTCATCTTTTCCTTTTTTCAAGTTGTATAAGGTCTCCTTTTCAAATTTTATAGGATCGGGTGGGGTTTGCACTATTGCCTTTTCAATAATTATGGTTGAACTAAACTGTCCAACGTTGATTATTCTTTTATCGGGGGTATCTGTACTTGTCATGAAAAAGAAATTTTGGTTGTTGATTAATTCATTGCTCCAGGATTCATTGAATTCATAGTCCTTTTCGACAGGGACTTCAAGTGGCTTTTTGAGAATAAATTTGTATACAAAAGCTTTGATTTTGTTGTAGAAAAATCCAGTAATCTTTTTAAAGATTCCTAAAAAGTATAAAATTATTCCAAGACCTACAGTGAATAAGATATAATTAATCAATGTTGGAAATGCCGCTTGTAAAATTACTGCAATTGATCCTATTGTTATTACATTAAATCCTAATGTGGGATTTTTTAGAATAAAACTGTAGAAGGTTGTGTATGCAAAAAGGATGAATGCACTAATTGCACCAATGTCTTCTCCAATTATTTTATTTGCAAGGATTGTTTCAAGATATCCTGCAACCAATGGAGCAAAAATTAAACCTAAATTCCAACCAAATATTGCAATTTTGAAGTATAAAAATATTTGATAAACTACAAGACCCGCAAGGGTACCTATGCTAATGCATAAAATTGCTTCACGGACATATTTTACTTTTTCTTTATGAGTTTCTAGTTTCATGCTATTCACATTTGACGGCAGTACCATAGGCAGTTACAAGGATGGTATTTCCCATTGTTCCTCCCAAGTTGTCATATGAGAGTTTAAGGCCAATAATTGCATTTGCACCTAAACTTTCAGCCTTTTCTATCATACTTTCTAAAGCAATGTCTCTAGCCTTTTGAAGTTCTTCTTCATAAGCAGATGTTCTTCCACCTACTACATCGCGAACTCCGGAAAATAAATCTTTATAGATATTTGCACCAATCAGGGATTCACCGGTAACCAATCCTTTATATTCAATAATTTCTTTACTTTCTAGAGTATTGGATGATGTTAAAATCATGATATCACTATTTCACGAATGTCATTACTGCCCAGATAATCAAAAAGATTGCAATAACTACGTATAAAATTATTTGAGATCTTTTTCTTTGGTTTAATCTCGCATCCCAGACTTTTTGACAATCCGGTGAGCATACAAGTTCGCTTAAAGGTATTGGGGTTCCACAAATTGGGCAATGTTTATGTGGGTCTACTGCCATTTTATCATCTCCTTATATTTTGAAAAATTCTTTAGTATTTTTAGTAACCTGAATCGCAAGCTCTTCTGCATCAATTCCCATGCAAAGTGCAATTGTTTCGAGGATATGAGGCAAATATTTAGGTTCATTTCTATTCTTTTTAGGTTTTTTATCAAAGTTTTTTGGTATTAGGAATGGAGCATCAGTTTCAATCATTAATTTTTCAGGGGGAATAACACTTACTGCTTCTTGCAAATCTCTTCCTCTTTTCATATCACAAATCCACCCGGTGACACCAATAAAACATCCTAAATCAACATAATTTTGTGCTTCCTGTTTAGTTCCTGTAAAACAATGAACAACGGATTTTTCAATTATCTTATCATGTCTTTTTAAAATATCATATAAATCTTTATGAGCTTCTCTTTCATGTAAAAATAGAGGCATGGATGTACGTTCTGCAACTTCTACTTGTGCTTCAAACCATTTTCTCTGCAAATCTTGTGGTGA
The DNA here is from genome assembly GCF_017539065.1 of Methanobrevibacter sp. Classification (GTDB taxonomy): domain Archaea; phylum Methanobacteriota; class Methanobacteria; order Methanobacteriales; family Methanobacteriaceae; genus Methanocatella. The sequence goes on along the minus strand of NZ_JAFYHP010000026.1, from coordinate 74,564 downwards.
AAAATTTCTATTGTAATCAAGGCCACATTCGCCAATAGCAACAACACAATCCTTTTTAGCTATTTTTTCAAGTTCGAACATGGTATGTCCATTGCATGTTTTCGCATCATGGGGATGGACTCCTGATGTTGAAAATAATGTTCCGGAATATTTTGATGCATATTCTGCGGCCAATTGGCTTGAAGTTACATTGGTTCCGGTAATGATGAACTGCTTTACTCCAACCTTTTTGGCTTCTTCGATTATTTCAACACGGTCTTTTCTGAATGATTTGTGCATCAGATTTAAGCCGATGTCAATAAGGTTATCCACTTTTCCACCTATTCGCTGAGAACTCTTGTTCCTACATTTTCGCCATTGACGGCTTTGATTAAGTTTTCCGGTTCAAAACCGTTTGTGATAACTGTTTCGAGGTTTGATCTTTTAATCATCTGAACGGCGGTGGTGTCAAAGAATTCATAAGTTCCTGCTTTAACGTCTTTACCGCTTAAAAATTCAAGCAAATCAGTAGCTGTAATTTCGGGTACGAGTTCAGCATCATCAAACTTATTCGGATCTTTTGTATACATTCCGTCAACGGATGTCAAATTAATTAGCTTATCGGCTTGAACATATTCGGCTAAAATTGCTGAAACTGCATCGGTACTGTGTGCAGGTTCTGTTCCGCCCATCACAACGATTTTTCCTGTAGCTGAGAATTCCAAAGCTTCCTGGAAATTGTGAGGCACTCTTTGATAAGCCACATCTCCAAGTGCTGAAAGCATTAATTTGGCATTTATTCTTGTAACTTCGATTCCAATATCATCACATTGCGCTTCACCGGCACCCAAATCACGAACAACACTGATGTATTCTCTTGCAGGTTTTCCTCCACCGATAACCACGAATATTTCATGTTCTTTGGATAGGTCTTTTAGGATAGCACTGTATTCTTGGAATCTCTTACTGTCATATTCCTTTAGTAGAATTGATCCTCCAATTGCAACAACAAGTTTCATATATTCACCTTATAATAATTTATCATTTAAATGTTATTTATATTTTATATGAAACAATTGGATTTTATAAAAAAGTAGTTTTTTTAAATAAAAAAAGAAAAAAATAGAGGATTCAAGCATCCTCTTCGCTTAATCCTTTGTAAAATAAACCTGCAATGATTGCACCGATAACCGGAGCTAAGATAAATACCCAAACTTGTTGTAAAGCCTGGCCACCAAGGAATAATGCAGGCGCTAAACTACGTGCAGGGTTAACGGATGTGCCTGTTAATGGAATTCCTAAGATATGAACGAATGCAAGGGTTAAACCGATTACAATACCTGCAACAGCTCCGTTTTCCGCTTTTTTTGTAACTCCAAGAACTGTAAATACGAATACAAAGGTCAAAATTATTTCAACAATTATTGCTCCTATAACATCAATACCTACACTTGAAGCTGAGCCGAATCCGTTTTGGCCGAGGCCGGTTGTCATGTAACCTCCAAGGCTTGGGGCGGAGTTAATGATAATTGCTAAAAGGGCAATACCAATAATTGCACCAATGCATTGGAACAATATATACATTAATAGTTCTTTGGCGTTTATTCTTCCATCAATCCACATACCAATTGACACGGCAGGATTGACGTGACATCCTGAGATATCCCCAATCACATAAGCCATAGCTATAATTGATAATCCGAATGCCATTGCAATTCCGAATGTACCTAAATAGGAACCTGCTATGGCTGCACTTCCACATCCAAACAGGACAAGAACCATTGTACCTATCAATTCTGAAATATATCTTTTCATAATTTCCCTCAATTTATCTTAATATCCTCTAATTCTTTTCCAAAACAAATACACAAGGAATAACACGAAGAATATCAATACGAATGGGAATATATGTAATAATATTGAATCGTTTACTTTATCGAAGTGATATTCGCTTTCAAAGCCCATGTGTTTTGAATCGGTATGATTTTGAGTAATTTTTGCAAAGTTATATACTAAATCATAGTAACTTATATGTGCTCCTTCATATTCGATTGAATCGGGTGCTTTTCCATTTTGGTCCATATATTCTCTAACTATTCCTGCCATTTTGAAATAATCATAAATTGAATAGGAGTCTTTTGTTAAAAATGAAATGCCTAATGGATTATCCGGTTCTTCATATGATTTTGGAAAATCTAATCCATTCCCGTTTAAATATGAACTGGTTTGATATAAAAGTTGAGGAGCAGTATAATTGCCGTATATTCCTTTCATATCAGTATCTTTACTTTTTACCAATTCTTTACTTGCATTAGCCATTATTGCTGGTTTGATGATATTGCTAGTTATTAATCCATCACTTAAAGTTTTGGTATCGTTTCCATGGGTATTTATGATATCAACTATTTCTTGTGCGATTTCCTTATTCATTTCATCATCAAATCTTGCTATGCCTTCATCTGAGGTAGCGTCTGGGAATTTGACAGCTGGCTGAACATAGTATATCCCGGCATTTTTAAGAAATGTTCCTGGATCATGCATTCCCGCAAGGCTTTCGTTTGAGTAATTGTCATCCCAGGATCTTCTTAGGAAGTTGGTGTTGTTGTCTAAGTTGTAATCTCCAATATTAACAAACACTATCTGTTTATCTGAATATACGGTTGAGGTAGCTAATTGCAGAAAGTTTCCAGCATCTGGCGCCGCCAAGGCGATACTCACATCACTTGTCACGACTACAGACCGCCAACCTTCTCCCGGACCTGGGGCCTGGTTGTCAACAATCACTTGAAGTTCTCCGTTACTTATTTCTTCTATATAACTTTTAATTGAATTCAATGTTTGTAAATCAGTATCATGGTCAATAATATTATCAGAAGTAATAAAAACGGTTTTTGCTGCACTGACGTCTTGTATTACTGGAGCTAATATTAAAATGGCCATTATCAGTATTGCAATTTTTCTTTTCATATCTCTCCTACCCTTAGATTAGTTCATATTTAATTATTATTTTTATACATAAAATATTTTTTCTATGCTCATTTTAATATTCGGATTATAATTCATAATTATACTTTAAAAACAATTTTAAGCTATTTAAATACATAATTTTAAATAATAATCTTTTTAATAAGTATTTTGAGGATTTAAAGTGATTATCTTTTATTTCAGGGTAAATTTTGAATTGGTTTGGAAATTCTAATTCTCCAATATCTAATTGAAATTAGCCGCAAATTTGGTCATTTATTTATCAAAAATAAGTTGTGTTAGGATATTATTTAATAATGATCCTATTAATTTGAGGCTATTTTTAAATTTCATACATGTGATTACTGTTTTCAAATCAAATCTTGAAATAAAAAGTTTAATTGCTAATTAATAGCTTTTTGTTAATTAATGAATTTATAATCGTCCTCACATTAGGTGATTTGAAATGTTTAAACATAATGGAAAGGCAACTATTAGCAAATATCTCCTTTTGTCGTTACTGGTTATTTGTTTAATATTCACATCATGGGGTTTCAGTATGGAATATTCATGTGCGGCGGATGTTAACGAAAGCAGCGATGAAATAGGGATTGATTTAGATGTAGAAGATAAGCAAGTAAATTCTCAAGATAATGAAATTTTGGAGGTTGATTTAGAGGAGTCAGAAGAATTTTTGGAAGCTACAAGGACCCCGACCGGAAATCAATATAGGAATATACAGGATGAGGTTGATGCAGCCCGTGAGGGAGATACTATCTTATTAAAAGGAACTTACTACTCAAACGGCAATGATACGATTTCAATAAGCAAGAGGCTAATAATAACCGGAGACGGTACTGCAGTGTTGGACGGAAAGCAACTTTCAACGGCATTCAACATTGAAGAGGGGGCTGCAGGAACAATATTCAGTAACTTGAAATTCATCAACGGGAACGGAAATTTGGGTTCTGCAGTATATGTCGCCGCAAAAAATGTTAAAATCGAAAATTGTGTCTTTGAAGACAACCATGCAAATCGTGCTGGAGCGATTCACACTAAATACGATTTGGATACTGCTTCAGGATTGATTGTTGACAATTGTCAATTCAGAAGAAATACAGGTTATTATGAAGGTTTTGATAAGTTTTCCGCAGGAGCGGCATTATCGATGTATGGTGTGGATTCCGAAGTTAAGAATTCAATTTTTGAGGACAACTGGGTAAAGGGAACCTTGGAAAGCTATGGTGGAGCAATTCAAATAGGAATGGATGAACTCGGTTCAAATGGAAAGGTAACAAATTGTATTTTTATAAATAACAGTGCAACAAGCATTGGTGAATTTTCACATGGTGGTGCGGGATGTATACGCAGCGGAACCTCCTATACAAACTGTCTTTTCATAGGCAATTCCGCAGATGAAGGTGGAGCGTTAACATTCCATGGATCTGGAGAAATTAGAAACTGCACTTTCATAAACAACACTGCCAGAGACTTTGGAGGGGCACTGTCAACAGGTTATAAATATGAATATATGGAACTAACAGTCGCTGACTGTAATTTTGAGGGTAATGACGCACCGATGGGAGGTGCAGTTCAAGCCAATGGTTTGAATATCCTAATCTCCAATTCATATTTTAAAGGCAATAATGTATCTGAAAACGGTGGCGCAATATATGCTAAGGCGGAAAACGTAACAATCAGGGATTCGACTTTCAATTTGAATAAGGCTTTGATAGATGGGGGTGCCATCTATATTCAAGGTAAGGACACGCTAGTCGTAAATTCATCATTCGTTTCAAATGTTGCAATCCCCGATGTCGATAAATTGGATGACGGATTAGGAGGAGCTATCTATATCAATAGTTCACAGGCTTCAGTTAAAGACAGCACATTCAGATTTAATACTGCAAGAAACGGCAGTGCAATCTATTATGATGAATACGGCGATGAACTCACAATGGAAAACAATGAGCTGTTCCAAAATCAGGCGTGGGTTTATGGATTGCCTATTTCAGCAGAAGATATCTATTTTGGTGATACTGAGGAAATCATCGTGACATTGTTCGGTGGAAACAACATCGCGGATTTCGATAATTTGGCGGTATCCAATGCCATTTTCAATGCGGCGGATAATGTTAATATCTTAATCGATAGGGAATCTCCAATAGATGGCGCTACAGACAGTGGGGAATTGTACCAGGATAGCCGAGAGTACAATATCAATGTGCTGTTGACAGTCCTGCATGAGGACGGAACCATTGTATATAATGATTCTGGAAATACAAGCTATTTGGGCGAAATTATATTGAAGCTGGATAATCTAAAACCTGGAAAATACTTCGTTTCAGCAAAGCATTTTGAGGACACTTATTACAAGGCCATTACAAACGTAACCACATTTGTTGTCAGTCCTAAAGTTGATAATGAAGTGAAAAAATCAGTCTCAAAAAGCGTTGCTAATTTTGAGGATGTGGTCACATGGACGATATCAGTTAGGAATAACGGCCCCAACGATTCTAATAATGTTAAATTATATGATGTTCTGCCCGACGGTCTGATTTATTTAAGCGACACTTCTGAAGGCAGATATGATTATTGCACTGGTGTCCTAACTATTGATGAATTAAATGTGAACGAAACATTCACTTTTAACATAACAACAGTAATTAACAGGACTGGAAAGGTAGTCAATAAGGTGAATGTCACTTCCAACGAATTTGATACAGATATGACAAATAATTATGGTGAAGAGGAGTTGTTTGTAAATCCTGCTTGTGATTTGGCAGTTGTCAAAAGTGCTTCAAAGCCTAAACCAGATTATAAAGATCAGATTACCTGGACTATCGAGATATCAAATAATGGGCCTGACGTCGCCCATGATGTGGTGATGTATGACTTGCTTCCAGAATCCCTTATTTATCTAAATTCGGAGGAGGATTATGATGAAAAATCTGGAATTTGGACAGTCGGAACCTTGGAAATCGGCAAGACAGCAACATTGAACATCCAATGCATTGTCAATAGCACTGGAGCGATTGAGAATTTCGTCTCAGTGAATGCATCAGAATTCGATTACGATTTAACAAACAACAATGACACTGAAACAATTCATGTTGGTCCGGCTAGCGATTTGGCGATTGTCAAAACCGTAAATGCAAGCAATGTGAACTTCAACGATGTTGTAAAATGGATTTTGACAATTTCAAATAACGGTCCTGACAATGCAACAAACGTCAGGGTTTACGATTTGCTTCCTGATGGGTTCACATATGTCAGTTCCACTTCAGATTATCAAGATGACATGTTCACCATTGACAATATTGCAGTTGGGAAAACAGTGACTGTTGAAATGATTACATTGGTGCAAACAACAGGGGAATTCATGAATTATGCTAATGTTTCCTCTGAGGAATATGATTATGATTTAACAAATAATGAGGATGAAGAGTCAATTCTTGTCAATTCTTCCGCAGATTTATCTGTAACAAAATCGGTTTCCGATTCAAATCCAAGCTATGGGGAAATGATAACCTGGACAATAGAAGTTGTCAATAATGGTCCGGATGCAGCCCACAACGTGACCATCAGGGATTTGCTCCCGACTTCATTAATCTGGATTGATGATGACAGCCTAACGGATTATGATTATTTAACTGGAGTATTGTTCATTAGCCAATTGGATGTTGGTGAGTCCTATATCCTAAATATTGATTGTATGGTTAACGGAACAGGTCTGATTCAAAACAACGTTTCAGTTAGTGCAAGCGAATATGATTTCAATTTAACCAATAACTTTGCAAACGAAACTATCGATGTTGAAAAATCTGCTGATGTGTCCATAATCAAACTGGCCAATGCATCATCTCCAGATTATCATGATTTGGTTAAATGGACATTGATCATCTCGAATAGGGGGCCGGATAAAGCCACAAACGTTTATGTTGAAGATTCATTGCCCGAAGGTCTGAAATTGGTCAGCTATAATGCAACTAAAGGATTTTATGATGAAGGCATATGGGTCATGTGCTGCTTAAACATGGGAGATGTTGAAACGCTTGAAATAATATGCAGGGTGGATAAAACCGGTGAAATCATCAACCTGGCAACAATCAATGCTGATGAATACGACTCCAATCAAAGCAATAATGAGGATAATGAATCCATCAATGTTCCATTGGCCGTTGATATACAGGTGGTTGTTGAAGTCAACAATACCAATCCATTTTTTGGAGAAAATGTTAACTGGATGATTTCTGTAAAAAATAATGGTCCAGATAATGCGACCGGAGTAATTTTAGAGGATGTTCTCCCTGATGAATTGATATTTTCAGGTTATGAATTAAGCAAAGGCACTTTTGAGGATGAAATTTGGAATATCGGTTCATTGAATGTTGGCGATGTGGCATATTTGAATATGTCAACTATTACAAATGCTTTGGGAGTAATTGTCAATGAGGTCAATGCAAAAGCTAATGAATATGATTGGAACATGTCCAATAATTATGCTGATGACTTGATTGATGTAATGCCAGTTGCAGATTTATCAATCACCAAATTAGTTGACAATCAATCACCAAAATATGGGGAAATCATCAAATGGACATTGGTTGCATTAAATCAGGGTCCGAATGCTGCACATAACGTCGTTGTTCAGGATATTCTTCCGGAAGGCATGATATTCATCAGTTCAGATGGGCAGTATTTTGATGGCATTTGGGATGTTGGAAGCTTGGAAGTCGGCGAAGAAAAATCGCTTGAAATCATTTCTAAAGTTGCATTAACAGGTAATTTCACAAATCTGGCTACAATTTCTGCCGATGAACTAGATTTGGATGAGTCCAATAATCATGCAAATAAATCAATTGATGTTGGCCCGGCCAGTGATTTGTCAATTACAAAAATCGCATCCAAATATCAATACTATCTCGGTGATGAAATTGAATATGTTATAATGGTTTTCAATAATGGTCCTGATACTGCATACAATATTAAAGCGACTGAAATTTTAGATGATTTGTTAAGGTTGAATTCATTTGAAGTTACAAAAGGTGAATTTGATAAATTGACAAATGTCTGGACAATCGATAGATTAGATCATGGTGAATCAGCGGAACTGTCCATAAAAGTCGTTGCAATGGGTTCCGGAGTACTGAGCAATAATGTTACAGTGGCCAGTGACACCTTTGATTATGATTTGTCCAACAACGATGATTCAGCTATCGTTGAGGTAACTGAAAAATCTCCAGATGAGGGCAACCCTCCTCAAAATGACGATTCGGATGATGGTCCTTTCCCTGATGGAGAGGATAATGATAATCTGGCGGATGATACATTAGGTAATGAAAACTCTTCTCAAAATGGAGAATTATCTAAAAAACCCTCTGTAAATCTTGAAATGAATTCAACAGCTAATCCTATTCTGTTATTATTAATTTCATTGATTTTAACAATACTTTTTTCAGGCGCTGAAATTTCAAAGAAATAGTTAATTAAAGTAGCATTCATGCTACTATTTTTCATTTTTTTAAAACGGTTTTTCAAAATTTCTCAAGTATTCGAATTATTAATTTCACGATTAATTATTTTATATTTTACTCGAAAAAGTAGTCGAATAATGCTCCATTTCTTTAAAATAATCAAAACCTTTATATAAAACTTATAACAAATATTTACTTAGATATTGATGTAATAATAATTTTTCATTAAAAATTATAGATGGACTCAATATTTTAAAAACTCAAAAGAGGTGTAAATTATGTCTGAAGAAGAAATGATTGATGAAACTTCTGAATTTATTGAAGAAGAAGATGAAAAATTACCTTTCGCTAAAGCTGAAGTTGTACGTTTAATGAAAGAAAATCTTGATGACGACAAAATGATCAGGGAAAGGGTAAAAGTCGAAATGAATAAATTCTTAGGAGAAGTTCTTAAAAATGTATGTAAGCAATTAAATGACTATCCATACACTACCATTGAGTATGAAATGCTTAAAGAGTCAACTTACCCATATACTAACATTGAAAGAATTAACCAAGAAAAAGAAAGAATCTTATTACATTTAGAAGCTATTAAAGCAGACTGTAATGCATTAGCTATGGATGTACAAAAAACCTTAAAATTAAAAGATGTTGTAGAAGAAGACACTTTTGCAAGTTTTACAGCATCCATGGAAGACGATGAGGAAGAAGAATAACTCTTCCTTATTTAATCTTCAATAATACTAAAACCTGTTTTTAAATCACGTAATTCCTCTTCAGGAATTTCTAATACTTGAGCATTTTCACTGACCACATTACTTTGTCCAAATGGATCTAAAATAATTAATGTAGCAGTTTTATTTCCTTTTTTAAGCTCTTGAAGTTCACTAAGCGCTATTTTTGCATTTTTTTGAGATTCATCATCTTCAAACAAATTCAATGCTTTTTTAACAGCATCTTCAAAACGAGTGAGCACTCCTTCAATATTGGTAACATAACCTTCGGATTTTGGACCGGGTTCTACTTTGATACCAATTTCAGGAATAATAACAGTAGCAGATTGTGATCTAACTACTCTAACAGATAGATTGTTTTTATTTATTTCAATGACATATTTTGCAGGATCATTTTGTTCTAAAGCAATAATGTCTGAGTGTTTAAATCCGCAGTTAGGGCATAGGAGTGTAGTTTCCATAACTTGGCCAAAGTGAGGTATTTCTAATTCTTTCATTATTGATTTTGCAACTCCTTCAATGCCGCATGCCGGGCATTTAATAGTCATTTCACTAATAGTTTCATCATTCATTTAAAACATATCCTTTCTCATTTAATTCTTTAATAATTTTATCTAATTTCTCTTGATTAGGTGCGCAGATTGTGGTTTGGCGATATTCAGATAATTTGTATAATTCTGTTAGGTATTCTTTTTTTTCTTTATCTTCATTAATCTTTTTGATAAATTTTTGGGAGGACTCACTATCGCTAACATTAATATTTCTTATCAACGGTTCTTTAAATCCCTTGACATTGTATGTAATCTTTTCAAGAGTTCCGTTATTCTCATTAATTATTATATTGATTACATCTTCAAGCTCATCAACGCTATTAATTAATTTAATTGTGGCACATGATTTGTAAATAATTGATAATATTTTTTCTAAAGTTTTATCAATTGATTCTGTGTTAATGATAGGAACATTGTTCTCTTCTGCTTGAGTTAATAAGTGATCATGAATAATTCTATTTTCTTTAAAGAAATCTAATTGTTTCCCGCCCCTGTGTATTTGAACTGCTCTTTTTACAAATCTTTCCTTGTGTGATTCCTCATCAGAACTTAATACAAAGAAGTAGATATTGGCATCCTCTTCAAATTGCTCTGTATTAATCAATCCAGGAACTAAATGGACTCCTTCAATAATAATATCGTCATAATCGGTAATAGCCCTTTGGATAACTTTTTCTATTGCGGGAATAACGTATGATGCATGGTCGTCAAAGCCTGCTGAGACTAAATCATCATAACTGGTATATCGGTTTTTGTTTCTAATGTGTTTATATGCATCGTAAGAGGAACTGTGAAGTGCTGGAGCGTATTCATTACCTATAATTCCTCTAACCACAGCTCTTAAAAAATCACTTTCGACTAAATGTTTAATATTTAATTTTTTAGCCAGTTCTGCGGCAATAGTGGATTTTCCAATCCCTGATGCACTTCCAATTAGAATAACATAAGGTTTTCTCATGTTAATTTTCTCCTAAAAAGTTTTTTTTATTATTTCTAATATATGTAATTTTTACTTAAAAACATTATACTTTATAAATGAAAAAAATTATAATTAATAATAATAACATTTTTTTGAAATTTTTTCGAAAAATTAATAAAATAAATTTAATGATTACTTATAAGTTATAAATTATAGGATAGGGGTGAAATTTTTGTATTCAGTAAAATAAGTAAAAGAAATTCAAGACTTAAATCCATTCATTGTAGTGGGTTGCGGAGGTGGAGGAGAGAAATTCTCCAATCTTGACGGTGTCGAAACCGTAGGATTCATCGATGATGATGTTAAAAAACAAGGAAAACAGTTTTGCGGTAATGTTATTTCAGGCAGTTTAGAGGAATGTTTAAAACAATCTCCTGAAGCTAAATCATTAGCTATAATGTTGCCAATTGGTGCTGAAGGCACTGCATTAAAATATTCTGTTCAAGCAATTGATGCGGGATTGAATGTTATTACCTCATTTAGATCATTATCTATTGAAGAAAATATGTCTTTAAAGAGATTTGCTGATTCAAAGAATGTTGTTATTAAAGAGATTAGTCCAAGATTGGACGTAGTTAAAAGAATTGCAGGTATTGCCCCTAAGAAATCCTGTGAAGTTTTACCTAAAATATCCTATACTCCTAAAGCTCCTGTAATTTTCGTTGGAGGAACCTCACAAGAATGTGGTAAAAGAACTACCACCAAAATGCTCGGTATAGCTAGTAGCGAAAGAGGTTTAAATCCGGCAATAATATCAACTGATGAAATGGGTTTGGAAGAACCTACTGATTTTAATTTTAGGGCAGGAAGTTTATCCGCTATGGATGTTCCTTCAGCTGTTTTATCTGCAATTAAACATGTTGAAGAAACTAAAAAACCGGATATTATTTTTATAGAAGGCCAATCCAGTTTAACTGAAAATGGAAATCCTCACCCAAGAGGATTGTCTGCAGCTATTTTAATCGGTGCGGCTCCTGATGCGGTTATTGTTGGACACAGGCCTAATCACCCGTACAGAGAACCTAAAGGAATTGAAGAAGAAATTAAAGCTATTGAAGCTGTTGAACCAACAAAAGTTGTTGGCCTTTCAATCAACCTTAAAAACGCTAGTTTAGATATGTGTCCTGAATACTTTGAAGATACATACAATTTACCTGCGGAGGATGTTTATAATAATGGGGCTTCTAAATTATTAGATGCTATACTAGAATATTTAGAGGGGTAATTTGAATGAGTTTCACAGATGATTTAAAAAGAAGTCTAGGTTTTGATGAAACAGATGAAAAAAGAGAAGGTCCTAGCGTTATTGATTCAATACGTGATGCTGTAAAACCTATTGTAGATAATGTGGGACAACAAATTAATAAACAACAACAATCAAGAAAAAATCAACAACAATATGTGCAAAATCAACAACAGCAATATGGACAAGTTCCAAAACCTGCACAAAAGCCAAATCCTCGTCCTCAACCTAAACAAGTTCCTGTCTATGAGGATTATGATGATTTTGTAATTATTCCAGAACAATCATACTATGAAATTGTTTTAATTAGGCCGAAATCACTTGATGATATTAATTATGTTGTTGATCAGGTGATTGAAGAGCAAAACCCGGTTATTTTAGATTTATCTTTCTTAGAAAAGGAAAGTGCTGCTAATTTCAAATTAGCTGGCGATAAAATTAATCAAATGAGAGAAAGATATGGCGTTCAAGCATTATTGCTTGCCCGCAGTGAGGAGAAAAACTTGATTATTGTTTCTCCTAAAAAAGTAAAAGTAATCAATAAAGGTTAAGTAGATTAATTTCTACTTTTCAACTATTTTTTAAGAATTTGACGTATCTTAACAGCACATAAACTACTAAAATTGTTGCTATTACTGTTTCTATAATTAATAAGCTATTTAAAAAGTTATTTTTCCAGACCATGCTAGCCACTCCTTTTGTTGCAAGAGCGCTGATTACGAATGGGAATGTGAATGCTGAAAAGCTTGGGTAAAAATCAAGGTTTCTAAAACTTATTAATTTGTAGAATGAAAATATGTAAAATGCACATGCAATTACATACATTCCGATAACGAATTCATTTGAGATGTTTTGAGCCGAATTCAAATACCCGAAAATCAGTATGCTAAATAAAGCTGTAAAAATGCAGGTCAATGGTTTGTTCATTTTCGGGATTTCCTTATAGATGAATTCTCGGTATAATACTAATGGTGTTGAAGCCAGCATTCCGATAAATCCTAGTATGAAGAAAATAAAGTCGATTTCCTGAAGTCCATGAAAGTGTCCTGTAATGGATGCCATTGTAATTCCGACAAAGACTATCCAGTAGCTAGGATAAACTGTCGAAATATCAAATTCACGAATAATAAAATTAAAAGTAAAATAAATTACTAGCAAAATATGAAGGACTACTCCAATTATCCATATGGTATATGCAATACTTGGCGTAATTGATACAAGATATGTAGATAAAAGCATCAAACTCATTGAAAAAGTACCGGAACTGCTAACAATGATGGGATTTTTAAAGTCATTCTTAATGTCTTGAGGATATAAAACCACTTTCAGAATCATTAAAATAATAAATATTGCACCTATTGCTCCAAAAGCATATCTGAGGCATGGATGAATATCCTGCAGCAGATTTCCAAGAGATAACAATGCAAGAATTAGTCCCGAAAGAGGTATTGGCAGCTTTTTAATTATATCCATGTTATCTAAATTTTAAAGAATTTTTGAGCATTTTCACTAGCTACTTTTTCGATTTCACTTTTTTTATAGCCTTGTCTGATTAATTCATCAACGGTTTTTGGAACAGAAAGCGGATCAGATGCTTTGTTACTGATATCTGAATTTAATAAGAATTTTTCAAAGCCATACTCATCTAAAATTGATATTGCTTCAAATTTATCCATTTTTTGTGGCTGCACTGTTAAACCTAACATGCACTCGGTATTGATTGCATCGCCAACAACTTGAGGATTAATATGGTCAATAACGGCCTGATTTTCATCAATATGCTGTGGAAGAATATCCAAAATAACATTCAAGACTTCCCTTTTGTTTTTTCTGGGTGTATGAATAATCACTTTGGAATTTGTTTCACTAGCAATGTCCAGTTGTTGTTTAAAAATAGTTATCTCATTGTCGGTTAAATCTTCAAGACCGATTTCGCCAATGGCTACAATTTGGTCGGACTCTATCCATTTATATAAATTTTCAAAGATTGTTTCTGGATTAACATTTGAATTGGTTGGATGAATTCCTAAAGCTACTTTCAAATCAAGCCCATGTTCTTTAGCTCTTTTAGTATCAAATTCCAATATTCTATTTAAATGGTTTAACAGAATCATTTCATGAGGTATCTTATAGGGGTAATAACTGCAAGTCACTGCTGTTTCAATACCTGCCAAATACATTTCTCTGAAGTCTTCGCCACTTCTAGCATCTGCGTGCATATGTGTATCAATCATTTTTACCACTAGTCACTAAATCTGTTTTTCATATTTTATAATAATGTCTAATTTTAATGTGTGATTTTGCACATCTGTGTAGTTTGGGAGCTTTTATATCTTAAGTAATAAAAATATTAATTTAAGTAATACTAAGGTTGTGGTATTTTGAATGAATATTTAAATAGTTACAATACAATTTCTGACGATGTAAAATTCGTATCTAATTCATTAATTAGATTAAAAGTATTAAAAGCACTATATGAGAAACCCAGCAATATGAAAGAGTTATCTATAAATACAAAATTAGGTTATAGCTCTATATCCGGAGTATTGCATGGCTTGGAATTAAAAAAGATGGTATATCGAAAATCAAATAAATATTTTTTAGTTAATTTACTAAAATTACAAGTGAAAAACATTTTAGAGTTTTCTGTAACAGTAAACTTGTTAGAGGAGATTTTTAATATTATTGAAGACCATGCAATTGAGGGGATTCCTAAAAAATCAGTTGAAGAGATGTACTTACTTGGGGAATCAAAATTATTGGAATCGGATTGTGTCGATATTGATAAAACATTTAATTTCATTGATGATACTTTAGCTAAGGCCAATAGTGTACGTTGCATACTGCCAATTTATCATGAGAATATTAGCTCTAGATTAAATGATTTAATTTCACAAGAGAAATTTGTTGAAATTAAGGTTTCAGGGTCTGTTTTTGATGCTTATGAAAAAAACTCAAAAGTCAAAAATTTATCTTTATTTAATGGGGAAAACAATTTCCTGTTAATTGTTACAAATGAGATAATGCTTTTTGGCCTTTTTAGGAAAAATGCTTTTTTCGATCAAAATAGATTATTAATTTCAAATAGCAGGGACTCTCTAAAATGGGCCAACAATCTGTTTTTATATTTTAAAAAAAAGAATAAATGAGTTTTAAACTCATTTATAATAATTTTCCAAGTAGTCTTTTAAATCGGCAATTGGTATTCTTTCTTGTTCTTCGGTGTCTCTGTCTCTTACAGTTACTTGATTGTCTTCTAAACTGTCAAAGTCAACTGTTACAGCAAGGGGCACCCCAATTTCATCTGCTCTTGCATACCTTTTACCAATGGTTCCAGTGGCATCATATTCAACAGTAAAACCAGCCATTCTTAAGGTTTCTGTTAATTCTTGAGCTATTTCACGTGGTCCTTCTTTGTTAACAAGAGGGAATATTCCGAGTTGAACTGGAGCAACTGATTTATCAAATTTAAAGTAGTCTTTTTCTTCAGTTTCGGTAAATGAATGTAATAAAACGGAGTAAGTTATACGATCAATACCGAATGATGGTTCAATGACATGGGGAACTATTTTCTCACCGGTTATGTCTTCTTCAATATCTTCAAAGATAAGCAAATCTTCAGTTATTTCATAAACTTTATCTAATTCTACAGTGAATTTGCCTTCTTTTTCAAGAGCTTCTTTAATATCTTCAATATCAGCATCTTCAATTGCCTGTTTTACTTTAGGGGAATCGCCTTTAAAGATTGGTCCAAATTTGGATAAGTTAGGTTTTACAATAGTTTTTTGAACTTTTTTAGGTTCATCATACTCAACAAATACATTTAATTCTTCATTACTGAATTTTGTATGTGAACTTAAATCATAATCTCCTCTATCAGCAATTCCGATTATTTCAACCCAACCGTATTTGTCTGTTAAAACTTCAACATCCCAACAGTCAAGGGCATAATGGGCCATTTCTCCTGCCAGGTGTTGTCTAAATCTTAAAACATCTTCCGGAATTCCAATTTCTGTAAGGAATTTACGGGCTAAATACAATTGGTAAATTAACATTTCATTAGCTACAATGCCTTTATCTAATGCTTCACGAGCGGTTATTTCTAAAGGCTCTAAATCTTTTTCTTGAACTTCTTGTGAATTTAAGCGTAAAACTACATCTTCGATTTGTGAAAATTTAGGGTGGGTTTTATCTTTTGGATTTAAAAAGATTTCAGCTTCGGCTTGTGTGAATTCTCTGAGCCTGATTACTCCTTGCCTAGGTGAAATTTCGTTACGATAGGCTTTTCCAAGTTGTACGGCTCCAAATGGCAATTTTCCTCTGAAAAATCTTTCTAAACGTTTGAATAAAATGAAAATTCCTTGTGCAGTTTCAGGCCTCATGTAACCTACTTTATCACCTTTAGCACCGATTTCGGTTTTAAACATTAAGTTATAATTCCAAATGTTTGATAATTTGCCTCCGCATTCTGGACAGACAATATTATTGTCGATTACGATTTGGTCAAGTTCTTCATTTTCTAAACTTTCCACATCTTCACCGATTACATCTTCAATAATGTGGTCTGCTCTAAATACTTCTCCACATTGTTCACATTTGCACATTGGGTCGGTAAAATTATCAACGTGCCCTGATGCTTTAAGGACTTCTTTGGGCATTACGGTAGGTCCTTCGATTTCATAAAATCCTTCACCTGAAACGTACTGTTTTCTCCATTTTTGCATGATATTATTTTTGAGGCTTGCTCCAAGCGGTCCATAATCGGTAAAACCTGATACTCCTGAGTAAATCTCAAAAGACGGCCATAAAAATCCTCTTTTTGCACTAATATTATTCATTTTATCATGATTCATAAGTATTAACTCCTAATCTCTTTTTAATTCATAGTCTAGTTTTACTCTACTACTTTCCGGGCGGGTCTGACCCATATATTTACTATTTCTATCTGGGTGTCCATAAGGCAATTCAGAAGGGGTTGTCATAGTTTCAAAAACAATTTGACAAACTCTTTGACCAGGATACAAAGCAACCGGCATTGCGCCGATGTTTGATATCTCTAAAGTGATCTTCCCTTCAAAACCTGGGTCAATGAAACCTGCTGTAACATGCATTGTAACACCTAATCTGCCCATACTGGAACGGCCTTCTACTCTAGCAACTAAATCGTCAGGTAATTTGACATACTCTAAAGTAGTGGCTAGGGCAAATTCATTTGGGTGGATTATAAATGCTTCGCCTTCTTTTACAGTCATTGATTCCATATATGATGCAAGGTCATCTTCATCTTTAGGATCAATATAAGGTTCTCTAATCACTTTAAATACTTTGAACTCGTCCCCTAATCTCATATCAATAGAAGAGGGTTGGATTTGTTTTTCATCTTGAAGGGGTTCAAAACCTATTTTCCCTTCTTTTAAATATTCTTTTATAGTTTTATCACTTAAAATTGCCATATTTTCACACAAATAAGTTTTATAACTCTTTAATTTCAATTAAATCATCGAGTCTGTTGACCACATTATCAATAGTTTCATTACTGTAGTCAATTGTAATAGCATCGAATTTACATGTATTCACGCAAAGGCCACAGCCTTTACAAGTATCGTTATCAATTGTAATTTTATTATCTTTTAAACTGATGGCTTGGAACATACAAACATCGTCTAAACATTTTTCACATAGTCTGCAGTTGTCCTCATGAAGTTTTACACTAACGCCATCAAGTTTTTCTAATTTATTACTTATATCCTTATCTAAATTCGGATAAACTTTCCACAAGCAACAGCATGGGCAACAATGACAAATGGTTAAAAGTCCTTTTCCAGGCCTAACATTCATCCAAACGGTATCAATTTTATTTCTTCCAATAATATGGCTTAAACCAGCGGCATCCGCCATATCAACTTGGTTTAAAGCTTCCTCAACAGTTGCCTTATGACCTATATTTTTTGGGATTTTTCTTGTTGTAGGCCCTAAAAAGATACATCCTATATCATGAGGATAATCTTTGCATTGGTTAGATGTTCTGCAAAGGCATGAATCCATAATAACAATATCATTACTGCGTTTGATAACCTCTTTAATGATTTCGGTCGGCAGGAATTCGGATCCTTCCGATTCGATTTTTTTATTAACGCTTATTGTATTTGGAATAACAATGATTTCATCATCTTCAAAGAGTAATTTGTCGACGATTTTTTTGTAAATCTTTGATTTTTTTGTAATTTCCGCTATCCAGAACCTCCAATTAAAGATATATTTAAGGACGGAGATGCTGATGTCTGCGAAACTAATTTTTTTCATTGTTCACCAATTTTATTTTTTAATCTTCTTAAAATGCCTTTTAAAGTATGTGCTTCACGGCCTGTAATGAATGCCCGTGAAATGATATTATTAAATGTTTTTTTACCATTTCTCTTTTTATGTTCTGGAATGTCAAGACAATCAATTAAATAATCCATATCTTTTTGCAAATATTCTTTTTCTAGAGGACTACTTTCTGAAAGGCCTTCAACTCCAAATTCATGCTTGTTTTTAAATAATTCATAAAATATTATTGCAGCCGCATGGGAAATATTCATTATTGGATAAGTCGGGTCAGTTGGTATTGATACGCAAATATCACAATCTCCAATTTCCTTATTGGATAATCCATCGCCTTCCCTTCCAAACAGAATCGCCGTTTTATTTTCTACATTGATTGATTTGCCCAGTTCTTCAGGTTTAATCGGAATTCTTGATAGATTATAACTGCCGCCAGCCATTCCGGTCGAAGCAACTTTGAAATCAATCCTTTGGGATTGGTAGAAATCAGCTAATGTCGGGTAGATTTTAGCATTTTCTACAATATATTTTCCATGTGTAGCTTGATAATAAGCTTCATTTGTTAATGTTGTTGGATTAATTAACACGAGGTTTTTTAATCCAAAGTTTGCCATTGTTCTTGCAAGGAAACCCACATTTCCAGGAGTTTCACACTCTACAAATACAATATAAATATTTTCTTTAAAGAGGCTTATTTCTTCATCTTCCTTTTCACGAAGAAGTTTTACTTTACCTGTGCCTCTTGCTTGCTTTGTTGATATAGCTTTTTTAGTGGAAGTTGACTTTTTCTCGGATTTGCTTTCTTCTTTATTTTCAGTTGAAGCCATAGCAGTTGTTTCAACTACTTTTTCTTCACTTACAGCTGCATCCCCTATTTCAATCAACTCCAATTTAATTTAATCATAAGCTTTGTCTAATAATTCAAGAATGTGCATTGATTTGACATCTTCACATCCAATTGAATTTAAACCATCTTGTAAGTTCAACTCACAGAATGGACAAATTGTCACTACTGCTTCAGCACCAGTATCCTTAATCATTTCAGCTTTTGATTTGGATAAATCTAGTGCGATTTCAGGTCGGCCTGATTTAATTCCGCCACCTGCACCGCAGCATTGGCAAGGATATTTCATTTCTTCAAGTTCAACGCCAGGAATCATTTCAATGATTTCCCTTGGCTGGTCTTTAATTCCTTGGCCTCTTCCTAAGTGGCATGGGTCATGATAAGTTACTTTCATATCCACTTCTTTTAATTTAGAGGCATCAAGTTTATCTACAAGAAACTCACTAATGTCCATAACATTTAACTTTGAACCGTATTGTGGGTGATTATTCTTTAAAGTGGCTCCACAACCTGAACAGATTGTTATTACTGTATCATAATCTTTAAAGACCTCTTTGTTTTTGTCGACAAGGTCTTGCACTATGTCAGTCTGACCGGTTCTTAAAAGTGGAGACCCGCAGCAAACTTGGCCTTCAGGCACATCAATATCAATACCATTTTCTTTAAGAATTTTGACTAATTTGTGACCTATTTCAGGGAATTTATAATCAATCATACACCCTGTAAAGAAAGCTATTTTTGAACCGGTATCGTTCTCCGCTTCTTCGATAAATGAAGCTTTGTCTGTTGTAACGGACCTTCCATTTTTTAAGATGTTTTCTTTAAACACGACATGTTCTGGAAGAGGTCCGGAGCCATTTGCGACTGCAATTGCTCTCATTTTTTCAATTGCATCTCCAAATGTATTAATATTTTTAGGACAAACGGCTAAACATTTGCCGCAACTGGTACAGTTGTATAATCCATCATCCAGTGCTTCTTTAAGTCTATCAAAGTTATCTCTCGGGTCACTTTCAAATTTTCTAATGTATCTCATTAGATAAGGGCCGCCAAACTCTTCAGTTGCAATATTGACAACAGGGCAAGTTGAATAGCAGGAGTAACATTCTATACAACTTCTTACCTTTTTAGTTTCTTGAGAGTCTTCTTTAGTTATGCTGGTGTCAAGTTCATTGCATTTGTGGTCGCATTGAAGAGACAATTCCAAATCTTTAACTTTAGCTTCAATACTTGATTTGTCAACAACCAAATCTTTGATAACTGGAAATTTAAGAGGTTCAATAATTGCTCCATCTTTAATTTCTTTTTGACAAGCCAGGGCTCCATTTCCTTTAAATAAGATACCGCAAGACCCGCATTGGCCTGCTCTACAGGAGCTTCTAAAGCTAATATCAGCATCATATTTTTCATTAATAGCTTGTAAAGCATCAAGAACTTTCATGTGAGGTGTTTTTTCTATTTCATAACACTCCAAATGTGGTTCTGTATCAGTTTCTCTATTAAATCTAGAAACATAAACTTTAATCATCTTTTCCCTCCGATGTTATAAGCTAATAAAATATTATACTATAATATTTATAGTTTGAAGTATTATAAATAATATAGTAAAAATCATAATTTTGAGGAAAAAATAATGAATTTAAAAGAATTAGTCACAGGAGTGTCTGGTGAAAAACAATTTTTACTAGGTAATGAAGCTGCTGTAAGAGGAGTAATAGAAGCAGGTGTTTCTATTGCAGCTACATATCCAGGAACTCCTTCATCAGAAATTGGTAATGTATTATCAGTATTGGCTAAAGATGCTAATATTTACTTTGAATTTTCCACTAATGAAAAAGTTGCTATGGAAGTTGCAGCTACTGCGGCTGCTTCAGGTTTAAGGTCATTTACATTTATGAAGCATGTGGGTATGAATGTTGCCGCGGATTCATTTATGACTACTGCATACTCCGGGGTAACAGGTGGAATGGTAATTTTATCTGCAGATGATCCATCTCTCTTTTCATCTCAAAATGAACAGGATACACGTAACTATGCAAGATTAGCAAATGTGCCTATTTTGGAACCATCAAATTGTCAGGAAGTAAAAGACATGGTTAAATATGCATTTGATTTATCTGAACAATTTGGTTTACCTGTCATTGTCAGAACCACAACTCGTGTGTCTCATATGAGGGGAGTAGTTGAATTTGGTGATGTTAAAGATAACTCATCAAATAATGATAACCACTGGAAGAGAGGTCACTTTAATAAAGACCCGTCAAAATATGTTCCAGTTCCAGCATTTGCAGGGGATATGCATATTAGATTATGGGATAAAGTACATAAACTTGAAGAAGTAACTAATAAAAGTGAATTCAATAAAGAAATGAATTTATCTGATAATAAAAAATATGCTTTAATTGCTTCAAGCAGCGCTTATAATTATGCTTATGATGTTTGCAAATTCAACAATTTAGACATTAACATTTTAAAACTTGGATTTTCATATCCATTCCCAAGCAAAAAAGTTTGTGAATTCTTAAAGGATGTTGATGAGGTATTCATTGTTGAAGAGGTTGACCCTATTATTGAAAGAGATACTTTGGCGGCTATTGGTGCTGAAAAGTTAAATGTAACTGTACATGGTAAATTAGATGGCACATTCCCATTGTACCATGAATTCAACTCAGATGTTGTTGCAGAGGGTTTGGATAAAACATTCAACTTTAAGAACGACGATGAAATCAGTTATTCATCAAGCTTGAACAAACTGGAAGAGGATTTGCCTTCCCGTGCTCCGGTATTATGTGCAGGATGTCCTCACAGGGCGATGTATTATGGAATTAATCTTGCAATTGGCGAATTGGGCTTGAAACCTGAAGATGTAATTTTTGCATCCGATATAGGATGTTATACATTAGGAATCAATCCGCCATACAATGCCGCTGATTACCTGTTATCAATGGGTTCAAGTGTAGGGGACGGCTGCGGATTTTCAGTTTCAACAGACCAGAAGGTAGCAAGCTTCATTGGAGATTCTACATTTTTCCACAGTGGTGTTTCACCATTAATCAATGCAGTCCACAATAAACATAATTTTGTTTTGACAGTTTTGGACAATAGAATCACCGCAATGACTGGGGGCCAACCTAACCCCGGAATTCCTATTGATGGAATGGGCGACGAAGCTCCTGAAGTGTCAATCCGTAAACTGGCACTTGCCTGCGGATGCGATTATGTGCGCGTAATCAATCCGTTTAACTTGGATCAAGTTGTAAAAACTTATAAGGAAGCTTTCCAAAGAGACGACACCGCAGTAATTATATCAAAAGCTCCATGTACTTTAATCAAAGGTTTGGCTAAAAAACCTCCAGTTGATTTTGTTGAAGGCAACTGTAATTATTGCGATAAATGTGTAAATGAATTGGCTTGTCCTGCAATTTCAAAGGTCAATGGAAAAATCACAATCGACAAGGCACAATGTGACGGATGTAACGTTTGTATACAGGTCTGTAAATATGGTGCTCTAGAGGCAGGTAGGTGATAGTATGGATAATCATTATTGTATTTATATTTGTGGTGTAGGAGGCCAAGGCATTATCAAAACCTCCACAATTATCGGTGAAGCTGCAATGAATCAAGGTTTGGATGTAGTGATGAGTGAAATTCACGGAATGTCTCAAAGAGGAGGTTCTGTTTCTACAGAATTAAAAATTGGAGGTTTCAATTCTTCAATCATCCCAAATCATGGTGCGGACATGTTGCTTTCCTTTGAACCTGTCGAAACAATAAGAGGGCTTGATAAAGTAAACTCCGAAACTAAAATCGTTTATAATACCCATCCAATCATTCCGTCTTCAACTAACAAACCTTATCCAAGTGTTGATGGAATAACAAAAACTTTAAAAGAAAATTTTAAGCATGTTCTCCCAATTGATGGAACACATTTAGCCATTGATGCTGGAAGCGTTTTATCTTTAAATATGGTTCTTTTAGGGGCAGTCACTGCTGATGATAAATTTCCACTTACAAAAGAATCTGTTATTGATGCAATGAAAAATAATTTAAAACCTAAATTCCATGAAATGAATTTAAAAGCAATTGAAAGTGGGTATAAATCCATCAAGGGTTAAATTTTATATAGTATTTAAACTAAACTATTAACTATATAGAAGTTGTGGTATTATGGTTTACAAAATTGACAATGCTATTGTAAAAAAAGATAGAAATGGTAAAATAACCTTAATTGACCCAGAAAATGTTTTCAAAGATGAGGATGCATTTATTGCAATTAAAAGTGATGATTTAATCACAATTCAACTTTTAATTAATGGTATTTTAACAAACGACTTTAAAAGTTGGAGGGAATTAGGTAAAATTCCTGAAAATGAACCATTGAAAAGTCTTTTTGTACGTTTAGGTTATTCAAAAGAAGATATAGCTAATTTATTAAAAGAATTCTAGCTATTTTCTTTTTACTATTTTTAAGGTCTGATTAAAAAAAATAAGTTGTAGAAAAGAAGTTAATCTTTTCTATAAATCTTTAATGTCTTCTGTTTCTAAAATTTTAATGTTTTTAGCTTCAAGTGCTTCGATAGCTTTTTCCATATTTTCCAATCTCATTACAACAATAGCTTCATCTGTTTTGCTACTTACAAAAGCATATAAATATTCTAAGTTAATGCCTTTTTCATCAAACACTGCTAATGTTGAATTTAATCCATTAGGCCTATCAGGAACAGTTAAAAGAAGCACCTCATTCTCTTTAACAATAAAACCATCTTTTTCAAGAGCTTCAATTGCGTTTTCATTGTCAGAAACAATCAATCTTAAAATTCCGTATTTTGTTGTGTCTGCAATTGATAATGCACGAATGTTAATATTTTCTTTTGCTAATGTGTCAATAGCTTTTTTAATTCTCCCTTCTTTGTTTTCCACAAAAATTGAAATTTGTTTAACTACCATTTTTCTCACCCCTCCAAATTCCTTTCATCAATTACACGAACAGCTTTACCTTCACTTCTTGGAAGTGATTCCGGTTCAACGATACTTACATCTACTCTAAGTCCGGTTTCTGATCGGATAGATGCTTGTATTTGTTTTTCTAATCTTTCCATCTCTTTCATTTCATCGAAGAACAAGTCTTTAGTAGCTTCTACTTTAACTTCCACTTCATCTAAAATATCAGGCCTTGTCACATGGATCATGTAGTTAGGGCTGACGTCGCTGACTTTAAGCAATGCTTTCTCAATTTGTGATGGGAAAACCATAACTCCTTTGATTTTTAACATGTCATCGCTTCTACCAGTAATTCTAGTCATTCTTACGGTAGTTCTTCCGCATTCACATTTTTCGCCAATAATGGAAGTTAAATCTTTAGTTCTGAATCTTATAATTGGCATTCCGGTCTTGGTTAAAGAAGTTAATACTAATTCTCCTTTTTCACCATAATCAAGGGTTTCGCCAGTTTCCGGATTGATGATTTCAGGATAGAATTGGTCATCTTGAATGTGCATTCCGTTCTGTTCGCCGCATTCTTGAGCAACACCCGGACCCATTACCTCTGTCAAACCATAAATGTTGTATGTTTTTATTCCAAGAGATGCTTCAATTCTTTTTCTCATCTCGTTGGTCCACATTTCAGCTCCGTGAATTCCTATTTTTAAGTTTATGTCATCAAGGGATATTCCTGCCTTTTCTCTGGATTCACCGAGATACATTGCATAAGAGGGAGTACATGTCAAGATTTCACTTTGGAAATCAACCATTGTGTCTAACTGTCTTTGGGTATTTCCCGCGGAAATTGGAATGGTGATTGCACCCATCTTATTTCCTCCATGGTGGATACCGAATCCTCCTGTGAACAGACCGTATCCGTATGCGTTTTGGATAATGTAGTCTTTTTCAGCACCGGCCATTTTAAGTCCACGAGCAATACATTCTCCCCAAATGTCCAAATCGTTTTGGGTATATGCAGTTACAGTTGGTTTTCCTGTTGTTCCTGAAGATGCATGCACTTCTACAATCTCTTCACGAGGAACTGCAAGAAGTCCTAAAGGATATGCTTCCCTAAGGTCACTTTTTGTTGTAAATGGAATTTTTTCGATATCTTTTAAGGTTTTAATGTCTTCTGGTTTTAGGCCAATTTCGTCGAATCGTTTTTTATAAAACTCCACATTTTCATATGCGAGCTTTACAGTCTTTTGCAGTCTTTCCAGTTGTATCTTTTCTTTTTCTTCTTTGCCCATACACTCGGCTTCTTCATTCCAATACATAGTATCCCTTTTACACCATTTTTTTCAATATTTTAAATTATCATATTTGTTGAATAAAAAACTTTGTTTTATTGTTTAATTTTGGATGTATTTTTCATTATTAAAATTTTATATTGTAATGTACAAATAGGTACATTAATGTATACAATGGTAATATTTATATAACTATTTAGTTATATAGTTAATTGTATTAATTGAATTCATTTAATATTTTTTTAGAGGTAATTATTTATGGACGTTATGATTTTAGCAATAATATTTATAGTGTACATATTTGCCTTAGTGTTTGTAGGATATTACGCCTACAAAAAAACTAATTCCTCTGAAGACTTCATGATTGCTGGTAAAGATACCCACCCATTCATTATGGCAATGAGTTATGGTGCAACATTTATTTCGACAGCAGCTATCGTTGGTTTTGGGGGAGTAGCCGGTGAATATGGTATGAGTGTCTTATGGCTGGCATTCTTAAATATTATTATTGGAGTATTTATTGCATTTGTATTTTTAGGAAAGAGAACCCGTCGTATGGGGCATGCTTTAGGATCATTAACCTTCCCTGAGTTTTTAGGAAAACGTTTTGATTCTAAATTCATCCATTACGTTTCAGGGTTAATCATATTCTGTGCAATGCCTTTATATGCAGCTGTTGTATTGATTGGAGCTGCAAGATTTTTGGAATCTTCATTATTAATTGATTTCAGTATTGCACTTTTAATTTTGTCAATTATTATCACATTTTATGTATTGTTCGGTGGAATCCGTGGTGTAATGTATACAGACGCATTGCAAGGAACCATCATGGTTGTTGCAATGATATTCCTTCTCGCATTTGTATATTGGTTGCTTGGAGGAGTGGATACTGCAAACACCGCATTAACAAATATGGTTAATTTGTATCCTGCTGAAGCTACTGCTACCGGAGGTACGGGATGGACGGCCTTCCCAACGTTTGGAACACCGTTCTGGTGGTCACTTGTATCATCTACCTTAATCGGTGTTGGTATCGGTGTACTCGCACAGCCTTCATTGATTGTAAGATTCATGACAGTTAAGACAGATAAAGAATTGAATAGGTCAGTTTTAATTGGTGGAATTTTCATTGCAATCATGCCGACAACCGCTTATATTGTAGGATCTCTTTCAAATGTATATTTCTATGATAAATTAGGTAAAATCGCTGTAGATGTAGTTGGAGGAAACATCGATAAGATTATTCCTACATTCATTACTATGGCATTGCCTGAATGGTTTGTCTACATTTTCCTGTTATCCTTGATTGCTGCTGCAATGTCAACAATATCATCACAATTGCACACTCAAGGAACCGCATTCGGTGTGGATATCTATGGAACAATAAGAGACAAATCCAAACAAAAACTTGACCAAGTAAGTATTTCAAGAGTAGGTATTTTGATAGCTATCATTTTAGCATTGGTCATGGCATTTTCACTTCCAGGAAGTGTAGTTGCATTAGGTACAAGTCTGTTCTTCGAAATCTGCGCAGCAGCTTTCTTACCTGTATTTTTCGGTGCGCTTTACTGGAAAGGAATCACAAGACTTGGAGCAATTGCAGGAATATTGTCCGGAACACTTGTAAGTCTATTCTGGATGGTATTCGTATTCAAAAAAACCGCTGTTGGTCTTGGCTTATGTAGTTTCATATTCGGTGTAGATACATTATTGTCTGCAGCACCATGGCCGTTTATTGACGTAATGTTGATAGCTGTACCGATATCTGCAATATTTACTATTGTAGTAAGTTTGCTTACAAAACCTCCTGCTAAAGAGGTTGTTGACAAAGCATTTGAAAACATAGACAGAAAAGGAAGTGATGCAAGATGATTTTAGGAATAGAAGATCCAATGATTTGGGGAGTATATTTGGGAATTATCTTATCCACACTTTTATGTGTTGTTTATGGTGTTATAAACTGGAATAAGGGAGATTGATTCTCCTACTTTTTTTTATTTTAAAAAAATAGAAAAGCAAATGCAGATGCATTTACTTTTTAACTTTTGCTGTTCTTTTCACAACTAATTTGCCGTATTTAGCTTGGTATTTAACTTTCTTACCAACTTTGAGCTTTTTAAGTACTTTCTTATTAATTTTTACTTTAGCTATTCCCTTTTTGTTGGTTTTTGCTTTATAGGTTTTGCCTTTAAATTTAAAAGTAACTTTTTTATGTTTGATAGGGTTTAAACCTTTTTTAAGCTTTGCGGTTAAAACAAGCTTTTTGGCGGATTTTTTGATTTTTACCTTTTTCAATGTTAATTTCGGATAGTTGAATATGCATTTTGAAGTGGTTCCACCGTAAATGTCCCTTCCTTTTGATGCTTTATTAGCTTCAAAGGTACATTTTACCGCTTTGGCACAATGGACTGTATCGGAATCACTGTATCTGAATGCATATATTGCCCCACCTTTGCCGGCGGTGTTTTTTGTAAAAATGGAGTTTGTTATGGAATTTGAGTAATAGTTGATTTTTGAAACCCATGTTTTATTTTCATAATGTCCTCCTTGGTCATGGCATCTGAAGTAAACCGCTCCACCGTATACAGGGGCTTGATTGCTGGTGAATTTTGAATCTGAGATGAACAGATTTTTATTACCGAATACGGCTCCGCCTTTTTCACCGGCTTTATTTGAAGTAAATGTGGATTTTTTAATATTGATATGTCCGAATCCATAAATTGCTCCACCGCCACGGCCTTTTGCCTCATTGTTTGTGAATACGCAATTGCTTATGGTTTCCTGTGCATATACAAGGGTATCGTCATTTGCATAGTCGGTTAAAAAGTCCAGGTTGCCCTCTTGTGATGAATTGATTAAAATCCATATCATGTTTTCAAGGGTTCCTCTCCATGATAATGTAAAGATAGCGCCTCCATCACCATCAGCTATATTCTTGTTAAATTTGGAATTTTTACATTCCAGATATCCAATAGAACAAATTGCTCCGCCAGCGTATTTCGCATGGTTGCCATCAAATTGGCAATTGTTGACAGTTAAATCCGCATAATTGAATAATGCTCCCCCATAAAGGTTTGTGTCCCCGTTTATTAATTTAATGTTATTCAACACGACTTTATTAGGGGCGAGTTTACCTAATTTTATCAAGAAAATTCTGGATTTTGACAATCCGTTTATGGTATGTCCATTTCCGTTGATTGTTAAATCTTTATCAATTATGATTCCTCTGGTACTGAATCCTTCATCAAAGGTGTAATCTCTGTCCAATGTGATTGTAGAACTTGCATTTGCCTCATCAATCTTTTGTTGCAATGCTGTGAAAGTTCCATTGTCGCTTGCTGAGAGAATGTCTTCCTGTGCAGATTCAATTATCCCGTTTTCTTCAGTAATTTCAAGCATATCACCATCTTCAGTTGCAGTAATTGTATCATTCAAATCACTGGCCGAAACACTGAAGATACTCAGCATGAAGAAAATTAAACATAACGTTAAAAAAATCTTCCCGTATTTCATTTTTATTCCCCTTGCTCTAATGTTTGATGATTATACATTAAATACTTTTCAAGGTTTTTTTGACAAAGTATAATCGATATTCCAAAATTATTTAATATTAAAAGAATGAAATATATATTTAGTTTAGGGGAGATTGAACTATTTCATGTAAATCCCTTTTTATAGTAATACGGTGAGGTATAAGATGAGTGGGAGAGACTTGGGAAACATTATTGAAATTATCAAAAATGATTTCAAAGCTGCATTTTCAAACCCTATTGTAACATTTGTTCTAATTGCTTTGATTATTCTGCCTTCCCTTTATGCTCTTATTAATATTCAGGCATGTTGGGACCCTTATGGGAATACGGGTGATGTTCAATTTGCAATAGCTAATTTGGATAATGGGTCAAGTTTTGAAGGAAAACAATTGAATATTGGAAATGAGCTTGTTAAAGACTTAAAGAACAATGACAAGTTCGATTGGACTTTTGTAACTGAAGATGAACTGCGCGAGGGTGTTTATAAAGGAGATTATTATGCGGGAATTGTAATTCCCAAAAACCTGACGGAAAATGTTCTA
This sequence comes from Methanobrevibacter sp., assembly GCF_017539065.1. Lineage (GTDB taxonomy): Archaea > Methanobacteriota > Methanobacteria > Methanobacteriales > Methanobacteriaceae > Methanocatella. The sequence goes on along the minus strand of NZ_JAFYHP010000026.1, from coordinate 45,164 downwards.
TCAATCACTACAGATGATCCTCAGCAAGCAAAACTTGAATACATTGTTAACATGAAGGCGAATCCTGTAGCGGCTAAATTAACAGATTCTGCTTCAAATGCGGTTTACTTGTCATTAAATGCAAAAATTGTTGAAATTATCAATCTTGCAGCTTACGGAAAACTTGGGGAATTGCAGGAAGGTCTTGCTTCCGGTGCAAGCAAGTTGGCCAGTGGTGGAAATCAACTTGCTGCAGGTTCGGCGAAGGTCGCATCCGGTGCAAGCCAAGTTCAAGATGGTGCAGACCAGGTCAAAGACGGTGCAAGTCAAGTCAAAGATGGTGCAAGTCAAGTCGAAAAGGGTGCAGATAAGGTTCAAAAAGGAGTACCTGCAGTTAATAAGGGAGCAAATGATGTTAAAAAAGGTTCTTCTGCGGTTCAAGAGGGAGCAAGTCAAGTTGAAAAAGGATCTGAAGAGATACAATCAGCAATTGACCCGTCCGTAATCCCTGAAGGGCCTGTGAAAGAATATGTTGAGGGTAATGTCAAGCTTGCAAATGGAAGTGGCCAAGTGGCTGAAGGAGCTAGTAAGTTAGCAGGTGGTTCCGCATCACTTGCAGAAGGTTCATCAAAACTTGCTAACGGTTCTGGTCAAGTTGCAGGAGGCGCTAGTAAGGTAGCCGGAGGCGCATCCGATTTAGCTGATGGTTCAGTTGAACTGGCTGAAGGTTCATTAGCCCTTGCAGCAGGTTCCCAATTGCTTTCAAATGGTGCAACTCAAGCATTATTCACTGCATCAGGTGCGTTAGCTTCATCTGCGGAGTCTCTTGCAGGAATCACTGGAATCAATGAAACAATTCTCGGAGAATATTTCTATTCCCCAATCAAATTGGACAGACATGAACTGTTCCCTGTTCCTGATTATGGATCTCAAGTTGCCCCGTTCTACTTAGTATTGTCCATGTGGGTTGGAGCTTTGATTACAAATACAATGTTGAGACCGGGAATTAGTGAAGGAACCAAATATTCTCCTCTTGAAATGTACTTTGGTAAGTTAGCCTTGTTCTTAGCCATGGCAGTATTACAGGCATTGGTTACTGTTACAGGTTCAATCATTTTAGGAATTTATATAACTAATCTTCCATTATTCACGCTGTCGGCGATACTTGTATCGGTAGTATTTATGGCATTGATATATTCTTTGAGTTCGGCTTTGGGAAATGTTGGAAAAGGAATTGCCATAATTCTTCTGCTGTTCCAGATATCCGGAACTGGAGGAATCTATCCGATAGAGATTATGGGTACACTATTCAAAACATTATATCCGTTCCTGCCGATGACATACGGTATTGATTTAATGCGTGAAGCACAATTAGGTTTAATCTGGTCAAATTACTGGCCTGCATTAGTCATGCTAATAGGCATTGGACTTGCTACTGAAGTTGTTTCATTAATCATTAAAGAAAAAGCGGATAAGGCTGCCCATTACTTTGAAAAACGTTTGGACGAAAGCGGATTATTCTAGAAGTTGTTTTTCAACTTCTATCTTTCTATTTTTTAAACTTTTATAAATTATTAAAAACATAATTCTTAACGATGACAGTTGACGAATCTGAAAAAATTTTCACAAAATCATTTTTCCTGATATTTGGTGCGTTGCTTTTCACGGCCCTTGTAATGTATGCATTGATGTCAACGGTAACTGAATATGCAACTGCAATGGGGTCAACCGCAACAATTGCAGGATTGGTATCAGGGATATATGTTTTTGGAGGATTGTGCTCAAGGATATACTCCGGTGACGCTTTACAGAGAATCGGCTGGAGAAAAATAGCGCTTGTTTTCATGAGCATTCATTTTCTTGCTTGTTTGCTGTATTTTATAGTGGATAATGTTACCTTGTTAATCATTGTCAGATTTGTTCACGGTATCGGTTTCGGCGCATCAGCCAATGCAATCGTAACGGTGGCTTCTGCAATATTGCCTAAAAAACGATTTTCAGAGGCATTCGGATACTTCATGCTTGGAACCACAATAGCGGTAGGTCTAGGCCCATTCATAGGTGGTTTTTTATATGATACTGTCGGTTCTCATGGCTGTTTTATAGCGGCGGGAGTATTTTCAGCATTGGCATTGATATTCATGAGTCTGATAGACATTGATAAATATGATACTAAAGATAAATTATCTGAAGAAAAGCAATATTCCGGCATTGAAAAGGTCATTGAGTTCGGTGCTGTTCCGGTTTCATTTTTTACAGCACTTACAAGCCTAGGATATGTATCAATTTTATCATTTTACAGATTATATGCTGCTGAAGTCAATCTAACTGCTGTCTTTTCATGGTTTTTCATAATATATTCAATCTGTTTAGTCCTTACAAGGCCTCTGGCAGGTAAAATTCAGGATAACGGTGGAGACAAGATTGTATGTGTTGTTGGAATCATCGCCCAATCCATTGGTTTGATGTTGATTGCATTAATACCATCAAATATTACAGTTATCATTTGTGCAATTTGTGCAGCTTTAGGTTTTGGAACCCTGAATTCGGCATGCACTGCAATCATAACAAGAAATACTCCGGAACATCGCAGATCCTATGCTCTTTCTACATTTTTTATATTCTGTGATGCAACTATTGGCTTTGGACCCGCATTATTGGGTTGTTTTGTATCAGCAAGTACAGGATATGCTCCATTGTATTTCATATCATCAATAATTACCTTATTGGCTTTGCCGATTTGTTTGTATTCATTAAAATGAAATCCCCTAATGTTCTTTCAAGGGCTCTTAGCATTATTTCAAATGGCTGAATTAGGCAAGGTTTTAAAAAAAGTTTGAGTATTAATGTTGGACATTAATACTTGAATTCATAAGATTCTTCAATTGCAAACATATTTCTGATTTCAGCTGTTGCATCGTTGAGGAAAAAGACTCCCATTTCCCAGTTATTGGCTTTATATGCTTCAGCTATTTCAGGCATGAGTTCAAATGCTTTTTCAACTACTGCTTCATTTCCAGTTAAGTCAGCGGTTCCATAGTATCTTAAAAAGTGTTCTCCATCCCATGCTGCAATTTCTGCGCTTTGATTTGCTTCCAATTGTTTGTAGACATCTTTATGGGTTCCAACCCCAAAGTAGATTTTATCTTCAAATAACAAGTGGAAACCTAGCGGCCTTACTTTTGGTTTGTCTCCGTCTACGGTTGCAAGGTAAAATACTTCTGCTTTGGTTATTATATCATTTATTTTTTCTATGTCTGACATTTTGATACCTCTAATAGTTTATATTATTTAATCCTTATTTAAATGTTCCATATTAATCTGTTTTATTTTCGCTTTTTTCATCATGGATATGACAATTGTTTCCATTCATCATTTCTTTTTAAACATAATATTTTTCGTTTTACAAAGTTTTGCATTGATTTTTTATTTTCGATATAATTTTTTAAACAGTGATTTCATAACAAAACTTTTATATATACAACTCTATAAATCTTAACATGTGTGAATTTATTTTCACATCGGTTTTAACAAGTTATTGAAAAAATGGAGGAAAAATCAATGAAATCTATGAGGAAATTGTTAGTTATTTCTGCTATAGTACTGATTGCTGCAGTTACAATAGGTTCATGTTCTGCTGGTTTGTTTGATTTCATCACTGGTGATACTACTGACACTAGCTTAGATGGACAAGAAGTTAATTTAGCTGCTGCTGCAAGTTTGAAAAATGCCTTTGACGAAAAATTAATTCCTATGTTTGAAGAAAAATACCCTGGTGTAACCGTTACTCCAACTTACGCTTCAAGTGGGGATTTACAAACTCAAATTGAAAACGGTTTAGAAGCAGATGTGTTCATGTCTGCAGCTAATAAACAGATGAACGCTTTAGCTGATGAAGGATTAGTTGATAATGATACCAATCTTCAATTTTTAGAAAATAAAGTTGTATTAATTGTACCTGCAGACTCAGATGCTAATATAACTTCATTCGATGACTTAAAAGATGTAGAAGGTAACATTGCTATTGGTGATCCAGAATCCGTACCTGCAGGTCAATATGCTCAAGAAGTATTAAACAACACTGGCCTTTGGGATACTGTTGAACCTAAATTATCCTTAGGTACTGATGTAACCGCTGTATTAAACCAAGTTGCACAAGGATCTGCTGATTGTGGTATTGTATATGCTACTGATGCTAAATCCACTGATGATGTTAAAGTAATTTGTGAAGCTCCTGATGATGCTTTAAAAACTCCAGTTATCTATCCTGTAGCTGCACTTAAAAATTCAACAGATTCAGACGCTACACAAGCATTCATGGACTTCTTACAAACTCAAGAAGCTAAAGATGTTTTCGTTGAATACGGTTTCACTATTCACGAATAGATTTCAAATAGTGTTATTCTTTGTGAATAATATATTATATTAAAGGTGATAAAGACATGGCAGTTGACTGGTCTCCAATTTTCATTTCAATGAAAACCGCAAGTTTATCAATATTCATAACCTTTTTTGTAGGTTTGGTTGTAGCTTGGGGTATTGTTAAGATGAAAAACGACACTGCAAAAATTGTACTGGACGGTATTTTTACACTACCGATTGTATTGCCACCTACTGTAGTAGGTTTCTTTCTTTTGTACATTTTTGGTGTTAGGGGACCAATAGGAAAGTTCTTTATAGACTTTTTTGCCGTGAAAATTGCTTTTTCATGGCCGGCTACTGTTATTGCTGCAGTAGTCATGTCTTTTCCTTTAATGTATCGTTCCGCTAGGGGCGCATATGAACAAGTGGATTCCAACTTGTTAGACGCCGGCCGTACATTAGGTATGTCCGAGTGGAAAATTTTCTGGAAAGTTTTATTTGCAAATGCATTGCCGGGAATTATCAGCGGAGGAATTCTTGCTTATGCTCGGGGTTTAGGAGAATTCGGTGCTACAGCTATGCTTGCTGGTAATATTGCCGGACAAACAAGAACACTCCCTATGGCAGTTTATTCTGAAGTGGCTGCAGGTAATATGGGAGAAGCTTTTAATTATGTAGTAGTCATTGTTGTCATATCGTTTATAGCTATTTTTATAATGGATTATGTGTCTTTACGTAAGGAAAAGCAATGGAAATAATTTATTATTTGGGATGATCTAAATATATTTTGTATATGTCATGGGGGAGGATTATGAGTAATAAATTAAAAGTAGATATCCAAAAGGAACTAAAGGAATTTGACTTGGATGTTGAATTCGAAATGGAAAAAAGGCGTTTGGGTATTCTAGGTCCTTCTGGATGCGGTAAAAGTATGACATTGAAATCCATTGCAGGCATTGTAGATCCGGATAAGGGCATTGTAAGTTTAACAACTGATGAGGAAACTGTTTATTTTGATTCTAATAAGAAAATTAATTTGAAACCTCAAAAAAGAAATGTGGGCTATTTATTTCAGAATTATGCTTTGTTTCCCAATATGACTGTTGAAGAAAATGTTGCCATTGGTTTGCCTAAGGATGACGATGGAAAAAGGGTATCCCAAATGATTAAGCGTTTTCATTTAGAGGGATTGGAAAAAAGATATCCAAGACAATTGTCCGGAGGCCAACAACAAAGGGTAGCTTTAGCTCGCATATTGGCTTATCGTCCGGATGTCATATTGTTGGATGAACCGTTTAGTGCCATGGACACTTTTTTAAAAGAACAGCTGCGTCTTGAACTTGTTAATTTACTGAAAGATTTCGAAGGATTTTCTATTATGGTTACTCATGACCGTGATGAGGCATTCCAGTTTTGTGATGAACTTATAGTATTGGATGAAGGCAAAATCATAGCAAAAGGAGATACTTATGATGTATTTGAGAATCCTAGAAAAGTTCAGGTTGCAAGACTTACAGGCTGTAAAAATATTTCTAAAGTCGAAATAATAGATGATTATCATCTTAAATCCATTGATTGGGGCATAACATTCGAAGTTTCTAAAAAAATTTCACCTAACATTACTCATATTGGAATAAGGGCGCATGATTTTGCTCCTTGTGAAAAAGATGCCGTAAATGTGTTGGATACTAAAGATTCATCAATATTGGAAATGCCTTTTGAATGGGAAGTGACCTTAGGAAATGGTTTATGGTGGAAATATGATAAGCAGATTCATGAGCATGAATTTGTGCTTCCTAAATACTTAAAGGTAGACCCTAAAGATATAATCCTATTGGAAGAGTAGCTTCTTCTATACTAGTTTTGAAATTAATATTTAAAACAATCCTTCTGGTGGTTATCAATAATTCCAATCGATTCAAGATATGAATAGATTATTGTTGGGCCAACAAATTTCATTCCGCGCTTTTTCAGATCTTTTGAAATGTGTTTAGATAAGTCAGATTCAGTTAAATATTCCGCTTTTATAACTTCACCCTCGGTAAAGCCCCAGATGTATGAGTCAAAGCTTCCGAATTCCTTTTGAATTTCAATAAAAATTTTTGCATTGTTGATTGCTGAGGCAATTTTGCCTTTATGGCGGATAATCCCTTCGTTCAATCTAAGCTCTTCCATTTTATCATCATCATAATTTGCTACCTTTTCCACATCAAAGTCATCAAAGGCTTCTCTAAAGTTTTCACGCTTTTTAAGAATTGTTATCCAAGACAGACCTGCCTGGAAAGACTCCAAAACAAGCATTTCAAAGAGGTCCTTATCGTCATGGGTTGGAATTCCCCATTCCTCATCATGATATCTTATATAAATTTCATCAGGTCCTGCCCATGAGCATCGGTTTTTAGTCATAAAAATACTTATTAGAAACTTAATTTAAATATTTATTTAATGAAAATTTCTCCTAATCGTATTTTATATTTAGATGAAGTAAGATCCTTAGCTATTATTTTAGTGGTTTTGGGTCATTTAATACGTATTTTTTCGCATGATTTTGCGAGTTGGCAGATTTGCTCAGCAGTTTTTTCTTTAACAAGAATTGGCGTTCCCTTATTTTTCACTGTTAGTGGAGCATTGCTGCTGACAAGAAAGCATGATATTAAATTATTCTTGGAAAAGCGATTCAAGCGTGTATTTTTGCCTTTTGCCTTTTGGATCATTGTTTATATGATTTTAGGCGTTTTAATATGGCATTATGAGTTCACATTGCAATATGCCTATGAAATAACATTCGGAATCCATCCATTATGTGAATTGTTCTGGTTCATATGGTCTTTAATCGGGGTTTATTTATTGATTCCTGTCTTAAGCAGTTTCATCAGAGAATATGGGGATTTCGGTTCAAGATATCTGATCATAATTACAATCATATTGTCTGTGCTTGTAGCTGTGGGATTTTTCAATGACCAGCACATAAAACATGACTTCAGGGTAGTATTTAACTTCTTCCCCGTATTGGGTTACTTTATATTAGGTTCCTATATCCATAATCATGAATTCAAGTATTCAAACAATAAGATGTTTTTAATTGGAGTTTTGATGTTCATTGTAGGAATCACTGGCCATTTCTTAAAGATTTATTATAAGGGATTGGGAGGATTCGCATTAGCTCCTATTGACCTGTTCGACATATTTGTGGTAATGGAAACCATGGGTGTATTCATTGCATTTAAATATGCGGACGTTAAGATGATTTCAGATAATATAAAACCTATAAAAGAACAGACTCTTGGTAAAATCATCGTAACGTTCAGTTCATGCAGTTTTGGAATCTACTTCTCCCATTATATTATCCTGTTGTACTTGCACCGTTTTGGATTTATGCGCTGGTGGGGTTACAAAAACATATTTATCTACTTCCCATTGGCCGCGGTAATCATTATCGGAATGTCATGGACTCTAATTTATGTTATGAGTAAAATACCAATATTAAAAATTGGCAGTGGGGTAAAGTAATGCGAAAATTTTCTGGTGATGTTTAAGAGAAAAAGGAAATGTTGTGGGCAGGATTATGACAGTTAAGAAATCAAAGCGTATTTTTTATTTAGATGCTCTAAGGGCAGCGGCAATACTGTCGGTTATTGTTGTTCATGTTTATGCCGTTACAAGAATGCATGTAATGGCAGAATATAGTACAATACCTTCTTTAAGATGGATTTTCGCACAAATTACTGGGAACTGTTTCAGATTTGGTGTAGATTTATTCTTAATGTTGGCAGGAGCATTATCCCTTGGTCGCGTTTGGACAATCAGGGAATTTTTAGGAAAGCGAATTCCAAGAATTGTCGGCCCATTTATCTTTTGGGGATCCGTGACTGGAGTCATTGCCATCATAATCTCATATTACTTTGGATTTAAGTTCATATACCACTTTGACATCAATTCCATACTCACATTCATGCAAGGTGTTTTCATGGCCAAATCTCCAGGGTTTTCGCCTTATTGGTTCTTCTGGATGATATTGGGAACTTATCTGATCATGCCGGTATTCAATAAATGGCTGCTCCATTCTGATTTAAAAGAAGCTGAATACTTCTTGGTGATATGGTTGGTTACCTGTTTATTTGACTTTACCATCAATGTTGATTTCCCAATTAAGCTGTCTTACTTTACAAGCCCGATAGGCCTTGTTGTCTTAGGGTATTATTTAAGGCACACTGAAAGAAAACTTCTTAACAATCCTTATTTCGCCCTAGCATTAATATTAGTCTCAGCAGCTCTAACAATTGTCAATGTAACAATGTATTCAACAACATCCGAGTTTCACACAGTAAATAGGTATTCATTGTTCTTATCTGTTGAGGTGGCGGGAATATTCTTATTGTTCAAGAATTTCCACAAATTTAATATAAACTTAAACTTTAATGAAACATTAGATAAATTATTCAGACGGATTGTTTTCGATATTGCAAAATATAGTTATGGTATTTATTTGATTCAAGGATTATTCCTGTGCATTTATTCTCAGATTTTGCCTTACCATGAATTTTATACAAATTTCATAGAAATATTTATATTAATTGTAATAAGTTCAATGCTGACTATGTATTTATTAGAGAAAGTACCATATATTAATAAGGTTATTGGAGCTAAATAAAAAGAGGGATGTGTTTTTATGGCAAAATTAGGCATGGGGATGATGAGACTTCCATTATTGGATGAAAATGATTTTACAAATATAGATTATGAACAAGTCAATAAGATGGTAGATGCATATATGGATGCGGGATTCAATCATTTTGACACTGCATTCGTCTATCATGAAGGTATAGGGGAACAAACATTTAAAAAATGTGTCGTTGACAGATATCCGCGCGAATCATTTAAAATTTCAACTAAATTGCCATTATTCATCATCACTGAAGAATCACAATTGGAACCAATTTTCAACCAACAACTTGAAAATTGTGGTGTTGACTACATTGATTATTTCATGTTGCATAATGTTAGCGGATTCACAGAAAATGCATGGAAAAATGTAGACTTATTCTCATTCATTCAAAAGAAAAAAGAAGAGGGATACATTAAGCATATTGGAATATCCACTCATGGGAATTCTGAATTTTTAGAAGAAATTTTATTTGAACATCCTGAATTGGAATTTGTGTTGCTTCAAATTAATTATCTTGATTGGGAAGATGAAAATATTGAAGCTAAAAAATGTTGGGAAGTTGCAAGAAAATATAATAAATCCATAATGATTATGGAACCGTATAAAGGCGGATTTTTAGCCGACGTTCCAAAAGAAGCTGAGAAATTAATGAAAGAGTATAACCCTGACAGATCAATTGTTTCATGGGCAATGAGATTTGTAGCTAATCTTGATGACGTTTGTGTTGTTTTAACAGGCGCAAGTAACCTAGAACAACTTGAAAATAATATTGAAGAATTTAATAATGCCGATCCTTTAAATGATGAGGAATTAACTATTCTTGAAGAGGTTTCAGAGATTATCAACAATAATATCACTGTAAATTGTACAAAATGCCGATATTGCGTGGATTCATGTTCTGAAGAAATTGATATTGCCAGATTATTTGATTTATACAATAAACATAAGCTTTTGGATACTGATGAGTGGACACCCCATGGAAATGCTTATTTAAATTATTCAAAGCTTGATGGTGTGGGAATAGCTTCTGATTGTATTGAATGTGAAGTATGTATTGAGGAATGCCCGCAACAAATAAACATTCCTGAAGTTTTAAAAGATGTTGCTAAAACTTTTGAAACTGAAATTTATGGATTCACAGATTAGTCCGTGTTTTTTTTAATTTAAGTAAATTTAAATAATAATTATTAACATATTTATAAATAGTTAAATTATATTGAAGGTTTTAAATATGATACCTGGTATGAATAAAAAACAAATGAAGCAAATGGAAAGACAAATGAAGAAAATGGGTATGAAAATGGACGAACTTCAAGGAGTTCAAGAAGTCATTATCCGTTTTGAAGATAAAGAATTAATTATTGATAATCCTAATGTAAGTTTAATGAATATAATGGGGCAAGAAACATATCAAGTTGAAGGTAAAGCCCGTGAAGTAGAATTAGAATATGAAATTGAGATTCCTGATGAAGATGTCGAAATGGTAGCTAATAGTGCAGGTGTTAGTGCAGATAAAGCAAGAGAAGCACTTGAAGAATGTAAAGGAGATCTTGCAGAAGCTATCATGAAATTAAATCAATAGATAATATGACTTTAATTGCACACATTTCTGATTTGCATATATCAGAAGCCACATTTGATGAAGAGACATTTAAGCTTGCTGTAAGTGAAATAAATGATTTACAGCCGGATATGATTATTTTAACTGGAGATATTACAAACAATGGTTATTATAGGGAGTTTGAGCAATCCACTAAATATTTAGAAATGTTTGAAGCTCCATTGTTTGCAGTTCCAGGAAACCACGATGCCCGTAATTTAGGTTATCAAACATTCGAAGAGTTAATTGGCGAGAAAAGTTGGAAATTAACTATGGATGATGATTTTACTGTTATAGGGCTTGACAGCAGTTCTCCTGATCAAGATACAGGTCATGTTGGAAACCCTCAGCACATGTGGTTGGAACATCAATTAGACGAATGTGTCATTAATGAAAATTTTACAATTGTTGCTTTGCATCATCATATTGTTCCAATTCCTCAAACTGGACGTGAACGTAATGTTTTATCAGATGCGGGGGACATATTAAAAACCCTAACAACACATGAAGTGGATTTAGTTTTATCTGGACACAAACATGTTCCGAATATTTGGAAATTAAATGAGACTATAATTGTTAATGCCGGTTCAATAGCTTCTAATAAGCTTAGAGGTAAAAACAAAAATTCATATATTGTTTATGATATAACTGAAAACGAAATTGAAATTTATCTAAATGAAGTCAATGGTGAAAAATTCTTATTTGGAAAATATCCAAGAAATAAATTTTAAAATAGATTTAAATATTGAATAGAATATATATAATAAACTGAATTAATTTAAGGTGATATTATGAAAGTTGTTGTAGATGCTTCTAATGTAGCTTATCATGTTAAAAACGAAAATGGACAACCTCAATTGTCCAATATCCTTGCAGCTGTTAAAGCATTAGAAGAAAGTGAAGATGAATTTGTAATTATTGCCGATGCATCACTTCGTCATGATATTGATGATAAGGAAAACTTTTTGAAATTGTTGGAAAATGAGAATGTAGAAGAAGTTCCAGCGGGAAATGATGCAGATCATTTTATTTTAGATATTGCTACTCGTGAAAAAGCAAAAATCTTGTCAAATGATAAATTCAGAGATTATGCTGCTGAATTTAGAAATATATCTTCAATGAGAATACCATTCATTATTGATAGAGGAAGACTCACCTTCGGAAAACCAAAAAAACCTAAAAAAGATAAAAATATTCTTCAACACATTTGTGATGAAATTATTAAAGAATTAAACTTCAAAAAATGGGAAATTTATAAAGGCAAAGAAGGATTAGAAATTTCTCCATTAAATATTGCTAAACAAGCTATTATTCGTATTGATAATGAGAATAATGCAGAATCCAAACTGGAAAATATTTTTGCAAAAATACCAATGTTTAATAAGATTGTAGAAATGGTAGATGATGTAGAAATAGCCGCTCCATATGTGATTTTTGTATTGGTGCATCCTAAAGATTATAAAATTGCTGTAAAAAATGCAGGTAACATTTCTGTTACTGTTGCAGATAGATTAGGTCTTGAGAAAAAACCTTTAATTGCAGTACGTAATGATTTATTTACAAAACCAGGAACCTTTGAATTAAATATTTTGCTTGCAGATGAAGTTACAGAAACTGCTCCATATAATATTTTAGTGCGTGTAAGTGAGCATGATGAAGTATTCATTAAAAGAAATTCAAGAAATATTGCAAGCACTATTGCCGGAAGGCTTGGGTCCTGGAAATTCCCATTTGTATCCGTAAAACCAGACATGCTTTTAGAAAAACCAGGGGAATTTGAGATTGAATTAGAGAAGGGAGGGGGCTTAGATGGCTAATAGTCTAACTAAGTCTTTTATTAAGTTTACAACTAAGCTTAAACCCATTGCTGTTGGAACTAAATTTTTTCCAACAAACTCTTTAGAGACAGAGTATGTAGAATTATTCAATTACACTCAAACTATTCTCTTTGAAATTGAAAAAGCAGAAATAACTTCAGATACAATTTTAAAAAATCTAATCCGTGACGTGGGTGCAGAAAATCTCCCGAAAGATTATACTTTCCATGAACTAAAACCTGCGGAAAATAAAATAGAAGAATATGCTTTAGTAAGCAATATTATAATGGGTAGTGACCGTTATCTTTACCTAGAAATTCAGCATCCTTCCCGTTTGATTGATATATTTGTTAAAATCATTCAAAATGAAAAAGGGGAGATTGTGGAAAAAACAGCAACAGAACTTGTTGCAAAAATGTTAAGTAAGAATGATGCTATACGTGTCGCTATTGAATTAATCGGAATAGGTTTGTCTGAAGGAATGCAAGTCACATCTGCTGTTGGAATGACTGGTGCGGCTGCAATCGAACGGGCAATTCATTATACTCAAAATATAGGTAGTTTTCCAGGTATTTCATTCACTAAACTTGGTGGGGAATATGCATTAGTATTTGATTCACCATTTTTGCTTCAAGAATCAAGGCCTGTTGATTTAGAAAATTACTTATTCATTGATTTGATTGATTCTACTAAATTTATCAATAAAAACGGCAGAACTCAACTTGTTGATTTAATGACTGCAATCAAAAATTTCATTGAAACTGAGTGTGACGGCGAATTAGAAGGTTACAGAGAAGGTGGAGACGATTTTATTGCAAGATTCCCATCAAAAGACTTAGCAATTCGTGCAGGACTCGATGCTGCTTGGTTTGCATTGGACAATGGTGCAAAAATAAGAGCAGGTATTGGAAGAAGTAGGCGTGAAGCAGGTGAAAGAGCTCAAATAGTTGATGATTTAGAGTCTGCGGCTCCATTGTCATTAGTTGTTTTCGAATTAGCTAATGGATTATATGCTTATAATATTCCGTCTGAATTCACAAGGACATTGATTAACTTAGTTGAAAATGAAAAACCTAAATTAATTGGTGTGTTCATTTTTGTATTTTTATTTGCTTATTTAATGTCAATTTTAGGATTAGGAATATTCAGCTTCATTGGGGTAATTTTAGCTCTTGTATATGCATTAGTTTCTTAAAATAAATCAGAATAAAGATAATATGAGACGAAAAAAAGACGATAAACGAGTATTGCGACCTGGAAACGGTCAACAAAAAAATTCTAGAAGAAGAAGGAGAAGAAATAATACTCGTAAATTCGCCCAACCAAAAAGGCCCCCTATAAATAAGAGAAATAAACCAAAAAGAAAAGCTAATAAGTCTCTTGTTTTCATAATGATTATTGCATTAATTGCATTTGTTATTGGTGCCGGAATTGGCGTTTCATTAAGTTTGAGTGATGGTAGTGATGATGGACCCCATTATGAAAATGTTACCAAAGAAATGACCAGCAATGTAAACCAGACTGATGATGTTTATTTATTCGATGCCGATGTTGATCGTGTCGATTATAATGAAAATACGTCTACACTGACAGAGATAGAATATCAGACGGTTGAAGAATAATTTCTGTGATTTTTATGAATTATATTAAAGAACTTGATGGAGGATTTTCAGTAATTGAAAATCTAAAAGTATCCGGAGCTCGCGAAGGAAAATATGGTGTTAGCATTATTGTTTGTCCTAACAGTAGTGCTTCAGCGGTTTTCACTTCAAATAAAGTAGTTGCCGCTCCTGTTAAGTATACAAAAAATGTTTTAAAAAAAGGAATCGTTTCCGCAGTTTTTGTAAATAGCGGGAATGCTAATTGTTTTACTGGCCAACAAGGATTTAAAGATTGTGAAACCTTAGTGGAATTAGTATCCAATGATTTAAAATTGCCAAAGGATGAGATAGCTATTTCATCAACCGGAGTTATTGGTCGTGAAATGCCAATCGACATTATTTCCAAAGTTGCATTTGAATCTTTATCTAAATTGGGCAATAGTCCTGAAAATTCCCTTGCAGCTGCAAAGGCCATAATGACAACTGATACATTTCCAAAAGAATGTGCTGTTGAAGTTACATTAACTAATGGCGAGACTGTAAGAATTGCAGGAATCACTAAAGGTAGTGGAATGATTGCTCCTAATATGGGGACAATGTTGTCATTTATTGTAACTGATGCCATTATTCCATCAGATGAGATTAAAAAAGCATTAAAGGCATCTGCTGATATCAGTTTTAACATGATTGTCGTTGATGGGGATGAAAGTACAAATGATACATGTTTAATGATGGCAAATGGTGCCTCAGGGGTAAATGTCATAAAAGATGGTGAAATCGATTCAAACTTCCAAGATGCTTTAAATTATTTATGCATTGATTTGGCTAAGAAAATGGCCCGTGATGGTGAAGGTGCCACCAAATTTATTGAAGCAAATGTGTGTGGTGCAAAAAATGATGAAGATGCACGTCTTGCAGCAAAATCCATAATATCTTCAAGTTTATTTAAATCAGCAGTATTCGGAGGAGATCCTAATTGGGGAAGAATTGTCTCAGCAATAGGATACTCCGGATGTGATTTGAATCCGGATATTGTAACAATATCTATTGCAGATGATGTAGATGATGTTGATCTTGTTAAAAAAGGGGAAATTTTAGCATTTGAAGACACTCCTTATCTTGAAAGAGCTGAAAAGATTATGCAGTCAAAAAATATCTCAGTAAATATTGATATGTATTTAGGTGATGGCGAGGCTACTGCTTGGGGTTGTGATTTAACATATGATTATGTTAAAATTAATGCAGAATACACCACTTAAAGAAAAGCTTTAAATATCTTAAAAACAAATATTTTTTTGTTATAGATTTAATTCTAATTTTGTAATGATAAATTTTAAGGAGGGTAAGATATGGCAAAAGTTAAAGGAACTAACAGAAGAACTAGACAAAAAAGAAGTTATACTAAACCTGGTAGTAAAAGAGGAAGAGGAGTAAAACAAACCTGGAAAAAATAATCCTCTTATATCTTTTTTTTATTATTTTTAACTATTTTTAACTGTTATTTACTAATTTTCACATTGACAATAATTATATACTATTTTTTAAATATTATTATCATAGGTGATAATATGATGATGCCCGAAAACGGACACAGAGCTCATGGATTTTCTAGTGCATTTTTCCTTGATTCTGATGAAATTATAAAAGAGTTGGACTTAAAGGGAAATGAGACTTTTATGGATGCAGGTTGTGGTGATGGCCACATTGCAATAAAAGTAATTGAGGAATATCTTCCTGAAGGTCATGTTTATGCAGTAGACGTTTATGATGCTTCAATTGAAGATATGGAAACTTATAAGAAAGAAAATAATATTGAAAATTTGACAAACATTGAAGCTGACATTACTGAAGGGATTCCTGGAGTAGATGACGAATCGATTGATGTGGTGTTGCTTGTTAATGTTTTCCATGGTTTTAAAGCATCAAGAAAACTTGATGAAGCGGTTGATGAACTTGCCAGAATAATCAAAAAAGATGGAAAAATTGCCATTATGGATTACAAAGCGTGGGATGTTCCAAAAGGACCTCCAACCCAAATGAGATCTTCACCTGAAGATTTAGAAAAACTTTTTGCAAGCCATGGTCTTAAAATGACTTATTTAAATGAGGAAATTGGTGAAGATATTCCTGAAGGTAAATCTCACTATTTAATCATGTTTGAAAAAGAATAACTTTTTTTAATTGGGAGTTTTAAACTCTCTAAAACTTTTTTTTTTGAAAATTATTATATACTATTTTTTAAAGATTATAATCTAAGGTGTATAAAATGGAACATAAACATCATGGAAAATCAAGTGCAAAATTCCTTGATTCAGATGAAATATTATCTGAATTGAATCTTAACGGTAATGAGACTTTTTTGGATGCCGGATGCGGTGACGGTTATATTTCTAAAAAAGCTATTGAAAAATATCTCCCGGAAGGTAAGGTTTATGCAGTTGATTTATATTCAGAATCCATCATTGAGTTGAAAAGTTTTGTAGACGAGAATGATATTGATAATCTTATACCTGTTGAAGCAGATATTACTAAAACCATTCAGGGGGTTGATGATGAATCTGTGGATGTTGTTCTCATGCTCAATGTTTTCCACGGATTTAAGGAATCAGGTCAAAGGGAAGATGTTATCAACGAATTAAAAAGGATTATTAAATCAGATGGTAAAATAGCCATAATGGAATTCAAACCAATTGAAATGACATTCGGACCTCCAATTGATGTTAGAATTTCACACATTGAACTGGAAAAAATATTTAATGATTATGGTCTTAAAAAGACTTATTTAACAGTGGACATTGGTAGTGATATTGGTGAAACCAAGTCTCACTATTTAATTATATTTGAAAAGGAGTAATTTAGATGATTTTTGCAGCAATATTGGCAGGGGGAATTGGTTCAAGAATGGGAGGTACAGATACTCCTAAACAATTTTTAACCTTAGGCAACAAGCCTGTTATTGTCCATACAATCGAAAAATTCGTAATTAATGAAAATATCGATAAGATCATTGTTTTAACACCTAAAAATTTTATAACACATACTAATAAGTTAATTAATGACTACATTGGAGATAGTGAAAACATCATTGTTATTGAAGGTGGAGAAACTAGAAACGATACCTTAATGAACAGCATGAAATACATTGAAGAGAATTTTGGAATAGATGACGATTCCATAATCATCACACATGATTCAGTTCGTCCATTCGTCACCCATAGGATAATTAAAGACAATATTGATGCTGCAAGAAAATATGGGGCATGTGATACTGTTGTTCCGGCAACTGACACTATCGTTGAGAGCATAAACGGTGAAACTATACAAAGCATTCCAGTAAGGGATTATTATTACCAAGGCCAAACTCCACAGAGCTTCAATGTAAGGAAACTTTTCAATTTGATTAACAGTCTAACAGAAGAGGAAGCCAATATACTGACCGATGCATGCAAGATATTCACACTTAAGGATGAGGATGTTCATCTGGTTATGGGCGAGGTCACAAATATCAAAATTACATACCCTTATGATTTAAGATTAGCAAATACAATTCTTGAGGATTCAAATGATTAATATTGTATACAGACTTAAGGCCCCAAAATTCTTTGAGGAGGCAATAGATGAAATTGAACTTGACGGAGTGGTTGTAAGGCCGACATATCTTTCAATTTGCCAGGCGGATCAAAGATACTATCAGGGTTCCAGGCCTGCTGAAGTTTTAGAGGAAAAGCTGCCTATGGCATTGATCCATGAAGGAATAGGTGAGGTTGTCCATGATGCTTCAGGGGAATTCGGGCCGGGAGACATAGTAGTAATGATTCCAAATACTCCTCTGGGGGAAGATGTCTGCAGAGCCAATTATTCCTACAATTCAAAATTTAGAGGTAGTGGATTCGACGGATTCACCTCAGATTTGATTAAATTGGAATCCAGCCGTGTTGTCAGGCTTCCTGATGGATTTAATCCTGCTGTTTCAGCATTTATAGAATTGATTACTGTGGCTTATCAGGGAATAACTAAGTTTTCAGAACTTGCAATAACTCCAAAGGATACTTTGGGCGTTTGGGGAGATGGAAACTTAGGATTCATTACAGCACTGTTTCTAAAGGAGAGGTTTCCGGATTCAAAAGTAATTGTTTTTGGGAAACATCTTGAAAACTTGAACTTGTTTTCATTTGCAGACGGAAATTATCAAATACATAATGTCCCCGATGACCTGACAATAGACCATGCTTTCGAATGCGTAGGTTCCAGCGCTTCCCAGTCAGCTATTGAACAGATTATTGATTTAATCAATCCGCAAGGTGTAATAAGCTTATTTGGTGTAAGCGAATATCCGATACCAATCAATACAAGAATGGTTTTAGAGAAAGGATTGACTGTTCAGGGAAACAGCAGGTCCGAAAGGGAAGACTTTATTGGAGTCGTTGAAACCCTCAAACAAAACCCTCAGCTATTTGAGTATCTGGAAAAGCTAGTGACCAATGTTTGTGAAATAACCACTTTAAATGATTTGAAGGAAGCATTCGATATAGACAATAACTCAAACTTCGGTAAAACTATTTTAAAATGGAATAAATAATCAATAGAAGTATCTATTAATTATCTTCAAGTATTCCAATCTAAAGTAGTTCCTGTCCTTTCTATCGCACATTATTGGAAGCATTGCAAGAGCGTGCAAATCATCCCCATCAAGCATTTCCTTATTTTTAAGCTTATTTTTAATTCCATTAAGGATTATATGGCAGGGGTCTTCTTGTGAACATGCCAATTTTATTGTGAAGTCTGATTCTGATTTTATTGTACATTCCCTGACACTGACACTGATATTTTTAGGACATAGCAAGTAAACAGAGACGTGCTTTTGGTGCTTTTCATAAAGGTTTTCAGCAAATTCGATATACTTTGTAAGTTCTTCCTCATTAAAATCGTTTAGCTGCAGTTCAAAATCTATGAATTCTCCATCTTCGGTTGTGAAAATGTCTCCTCCGGGGTGAACATTTTCATCAAGCTTTCTTTCATCTTCAGGGGTTTCACATTTTATGGGGCGGTTGTCCTTGAACGTTTCTTTAATGATTTTAGCTCTTATATCAAAATCCTTTTTATTCATATTTTAACCTTCGTAATTTAATTTGCATTTTCTATATACATTCTTATCTTTTATAAATTGGTAAGTTGTAAAATAAATCAATTTTACGAAGTTAAAACAGTTTTTATAGATTGTTATTGTTTTTTCAATCCTCGAATTTTCATTCCATTAATTTTAATATTTATTATATTGAAATCTATTAGTGGTGATGATGTGGATTATGAGGCAATAATTCGTGAAAAATTCCCAACATGTGATGTCGAAGTCATGACTCCCGATGTTTTTGAAATGGAGCAGTTGATTGAATACATCACAGATGATATTGTAGTCTATAAGCCTCATTCAGTGATGGTGTACAGGCATCTTATAAGATTCTTAGTGAATGTTGGCGAAAGGGGAAAAATCTATTATCTGGAAGATTTCTCAGATGACGATTTAAAATTGGTTCATGAGGGTCTTTTGAAATTCACATGGAAAAGAGATGTAAAAATTAACTTGTTTAAAAATTCAAATCCTGATAAGGACATTTTAGGATTATAACAATTTTTTTTCGCTGAATTATTAAAAAATAAGCAAATATTTATATAAAAGAAATATAAACTTAATATTAATTATTATTTAATAGAGTGAATAATAATGTTTGGCATATTGCCTTAAAAATGATGGAGGGAAAGTATGATACCTATAATCTCAGCTATATTATCTTTCATTATCCCAGGATTAGGTCAAGCTATAAATGGTGATATTAAAAAAGGTATAATATTGTTCGTACTTGCGTTAATTATGGGAATTATTGCATCATGGATCTTTAGATCATGGGTTGTATACATAATTAATTTGTTTATTGCTATTTACGCTGCTTATGATGCATATATTACAGCAGACTAGAAGCAAGTGCAATTAAATAAACCTTATTATATTATAATAAGGTCTCTTTTCTTTTTTTTTTTTAAAACTGATAGAATTCATCACAGTTTTCACAATAATAATTGTATTCGCTTTCACAGCAGTTTCCAATTATCACAGTATTTTCCAAGGATTCTTCGGCGAGTTCATCACCAGGCTCTCCGTGAAATACTTTGACCAATTCTCTTTCACAATATGGACATTTCATGTTAATTAATATATTAATGATGAATTTTAAATATTAATATAGGTGTTAAAATGATGATTAATCTTGGCGCCGAATTCGGCACTCATTTGGAATCCAGCGAAGATGCAACTGAATTAATTGATATTTTAAATAAAATCCCTAAAGACGATTTTATAATCGATTTTAAGGAAGTAATGTTTGTTACAATGAATTTTGCACAGGCATACTATACTGCCAAATATGAATCAGATAAAAAGATTTCCGAAATCAACCTGTCTGATGAAGTAACTGTAGTCATGGGGGCTGCGGATGAGGCATGCAATCCCTAATCTTTTTTTATTTTTTTAAAACAAAAGTTGTACGAGTTTGAAATATTGTTTTTCGATTGTAAAATTGTTATTATTTACAACTGCTTATTTTATATGTCTTTTTGACTAAACTAATCTTGTTAACTGAAAAGTTGTTTAAATCCGGATTTTTTCACTTTCTGGTTAATTATTGAATGATTTAGGTGGTGTTATTATAACACTTAAAGACTTGTTTGATAATTATATGGAATTTGAAGAAATATTAAAAAGTGCACGTGATGGTGAAATTGATTTAACTGATGTAGAACTTAATCCAACAACATCCCTTCCATTGTTATGTGAGTTTAAAAAACAAAATTTTAATATCCCAAATAAGGGAAATGCTTTTGAAGTTTTAGAGGGCATGTTAAAATAGGACGTATTGTTTTCTAAATTACCAATATCTAGAATTAAAAGTGATGAAATCGATTTTATCACATGTTATATGGATAATTTGGATTCAGGTTATGGAGGTTATTTCTCTTTAAGACACATCGTATCAGAGTTAGCAAATAATGTCTATGATCATGCAAAAATTGAAAATAGGCCTCTGCAAAGTTATATCTATTCTAAATTATATTCGGAATATGAAAAATTGGAAGTTTCAGTTGTCGATGATGGGTTGTCTATTCCGGGGTTATTTGAGAAATCTAATGTTGATTTTGTTGATGATTGTCATTCACTAGAAATGGGTATTGGGACTTTTTCTACTGTTTCAGATACTTTTTATGAACGCGGAAATGGTTTGAGAACTATTGCGAGATTAATTGGAGAAGGTAATGGTGGTGAATTATTAATAATATCAAGAAAAGGTTCATTGCATATTTTAGGAGGCAATTACAATTATTATTTATTAGATGATGAACATATTATGGGACATTAGTAAGTGTTAGATTAAATAAGCATGAAATTCAAAATATCTATGAATTGCTGGAGCCTCAAAAATTAAATAATTACACGTATTTGGTGTAATGATGATTATAAAGCTTAAAGATGAGATAAATACTGCTTTGGATTTTAATAAATCTGCATCTGATTTATTTGATAAAATAAATCAAATGGATGAAAAGGAGTTTATAATGGATTTTGAGGGAATTTTTTATATTAGCATGAGTTTTGCACAAGCATATTATGCTTCAAAAAAGAGGTCTTCTAAAAAAGTAACTGAGATTAATCTTTCTGATGATGTCAAACCTATGATGGAAATGATTGAAAAGCAAATCATGTTTTAATCTTTTTTTGGTTATATTATTAAGCAAAGTATTAAATTAATTGAA
This sequence comes from Methanobrevibacter sp., assembly GCF_017539065.1. GTDB lineage: Archaea > Methanobacteriota > Methanobacteria > Methanobacteriales > Methanobacteriaceae > Methanocatella. The sequence goes on along the minus strand of NZ_JAFYHP010000026.1, from coordinate 23,336 downwards.
ATAGAAATACTATATTTGGAATAGTTATTATTTCAAATTTTTTCTTTCTTAAGGGGGAAGTTTAATCATAACATTTTGCAATATTGCAAATGAAGTATAAAAGGTGTTTAAGTGACTGAACAGAAATTAGAAGTATTTAATGTTTTAAATTTTTTGGATCATGGTTATGAACTTGAAGATATATTAAACGAAGGCCAATTCGGGACATTCGCATCAGCAGAAGAATGTATTAATTATCTGATTGATGAAGGATATCTTGAAGGGGATGTTGAAATAACAGCTGATGTTGAAATCACTGCTGAACACATCTCTAAAAATTATGTTGTTGCTGAATTGAAGGATATCCTAAGGGAAAACGGCCTGAAAGTGTCCGGTAAAAAACATGAATTGGTGGAAAGAGTCTTGCCATTATTAAAGGAAGCAAAGGATGCACGCAAGTTGGATGTGTCTGCTGATACCAACAAATCGTTTGCAAATTTGGAATTAACTCAAAAAGCAAAGGATTTCATAAAGGAAAATGAGTGGATGGACTTATACATGTTTGCTCTTGTAGCATTCAGATTTGAAGATTATGAAACCTATTACAATGCATCCGATGTTGGAAGTTTTGAAACAGCACTGAATTTCTGTGACGAAATCCTTTCAAGGTCATTGGTTTCAAATCACTTTTTAGTATTTATCGATGCACTGACCGCAAAGGCTCACGTATATGCATATGAAAAGGATTATGACTCATTCCTTGATTATGATTTGCAACGTTACATTTTAGGTTTGAATCCAATTGTCATGGATGCACAGACTTACGCCACCTATGAAATCATTAGTGAAGCGAATATCCTCAATATAAAAAATGTGACAGAAAAAGTTGATTTGGGAAGTCTTAAGAAAAGATTTGACAGAATCTGGAATAAATCTCATATTAAAAGCACTACTATACCTAAAAAGACTTGTTATAAAACATTACAAAAGGCAATCAATGGTGCAGATATTGAGGAGTTAAACTTTGAATTAAGAGAGAAATTCTTCAATAAGAAATTCGGAATCTAAAAATGAAATCTAAAGTTGCCGGAATCGTCTTCATAATTGGCAGTTTGTATTATATTATAGCTGAAGCTATTTCTGCAGCTTATTTCAATGATTCTATTTTTAACACTTATGTTTTTCACACCATATCCGAACTTGGAATTCCCCTTCTGAATTCGCCATTATTCTGGTTAATGAATTCTGCATTTATACTGATTGGTTTGGCACTAATATTTTCCAATTTCTACAGATTCAGGGATTTCATTGTAAAGAATAAGGCAATATTTTTCATTTTGACATTGGTAACAGGTTTGGGAGTCATCATAGTCGGTTTGATTCATGGAGGAAATCCTCTGACTTTGGGCTATCATGCATTGGGTGCCATAATGGCCATATTTGGAGGAAATGTCCTATTGGTATTCATTTCAAGATCAATGGGTGAATTTTCAGATTTTCAAAAGATTACCTTGTCGTTGGGAATCATCGGTTTGCTGGCATTTTGGATAATGTTTTTCAATATGGAAAGCATTTACATGCCTGTTTTTGAGAGGCTTTCAGTTTACCCGTTGGTCATCTGGAGTTTCTTGGCAGGACTATTTCTGGTAAAAAAATAAGACATGTTTTACTTGATTTCTCGTTTTATAATTCTCAATGTCGTTGGTCCATTTATCATTATATTGATCGTATATTTGATTATTTAACTTTTCATTTATAAATCAGGGTAATGTGTTGGACAGATGTAGATGAGAATAGTAAAAATTAGAAAAGTGGTGTTTTTAATTTTTTGAATCTTCTTTGTCTTTCTGTTTTTCTTTTAGGTTTTCAATTCCAATAATCATATTCTCACCTCCATATGTGATTATTTTCCTTATCATATATAAATATTTAGGCATACCTAAATTTTTTTAAAAAAGAATATTCCCTCATCCAAAGTCAATATCTAAAATTAGTTTTATCCTTTCAAATACTCTAGTGTGAGTTTGCACTCGCTCATGCATTTTGTACAGCCAAGCCCTGCCTTATACTGTCCAATAATGTATTCTCCACATGTTTCGATATCAATGATGTCTTCACGATTAAGCCGGTCATTCCATTTTAGAGGATTTATTGCATTTACAGGACAGGCATCCTGACAGTTGGTGCACTCGTCACATTGAGAATCGGTAATGGGTTCATCGAAATCCAGAGGCATATCAGTCAAAATGGCACCAAGAGCAACGGCAGAACCGTATTCTGGAGTTACAAATAATGCAGATCTTCCAATCCAACCGAGGCCTGATTTTGTAGCTATTGTTTTATATGGAAGAATGCTTAACAGCCTTTCCATATCGCATTCGTTTCTAGTCATTGTCAAGGCGAAAGCGTCATAACCGAGATTCTTGATATACTCTTCACCATCAAGGGCTATTTGAGTCAACTTATCGATTTGGGCATGAAAACATTTCCAGTATTCTTCATATTCCTCTTCTTTAACCAAATACATTGCTTCTTTGGGAATCTTTAAAACAAGACTTATTCCATTAGGCAAGTCAACAAATTCGCTGGCCAATCCCTTGACATCTGCAAAACCAACTTTGCTGGCTCCTAGCCCAATCAAATAATTTTTAACATCATTCATCTCAGACATAATAATGATTATATTTTAGAAATATTTAAAGATGATTTTTAACTTATACACTTATAAATAATTAAGTTAAATATTTAATGTAGTGATTAAATGAAAGATATAGATGTATTAATTGAAGCTTTACCATATATTAAAAAGTTTCATGATAAGAAGATTTTAATTAAGTATGGCGGACATGCAATGGTGGATGATGAAGCAAAGTCTTCTACAGCCCGAGATACTGTATTACTCAAATATGTTGGAATGCAACCATTGATTGTACATGGCGGAGGTCCAGATATCTCAAGATCCATGAATAAACTCGGAAAAGAACCAAAATTCATCCAAGGTTTAAGGGTGACTGATGAAGAGACCATGGAAATTATTGAAATGGTATTGGTTGGTAAAATAAGTAATGAAATTGTATCTGAACTCATTCAACATGACGGTAAAGCAATAAGTTTATCTGGAAAAGATTCCAGCTTAATTTTTGCACATAAAAAAGAGGCTAAAAAGATTGACGAAGAAATCATTGATTTAGGACTTGTTGGAGAAGTTGATTGTGTAAATACTGATTTACTTGATATGTTCTTGCAAAATGATTATATTCCAGTAATATCTCCGGTAGGTATTGCAAAAGATGGAACCAGCCTAAATTTAAATGCAGATACTGTTGCAGGGGAAGTTGCAAGTGCCGTTGGTGCTGAAAAGTTAATCATTCTAACCGATGTTCCAGGGGTTTTAAGAAATCCGGATGATCCTGATTCTCTTATTCAAAAAATCCGTGTTTGCGAGATTCCACAATTAATTGAAGATGGTGTTATTTCCGGAGGCATGATTCCAAAAATAGAAACCTGTGTAAAAGCTATTGAAGAGGGAGTTAAATCCTGCCACATCATCGATGGAAGGAAAAAACACTCTTTACTTTTAGAAATCTTTACAACTGATGGAATCGGAACCATGATTTTTAAATGATCATGGTTAACTCTACTTTTTTTTTTTTATTGTTTAAACATTATTCTCAATTCTCTTCTAAGAAGTTTCCATCCGTTTACTCTTGGAAGTTCATCAAGTTCAAAAATTCTTTTAGGAACTTTATATCGGGATAAGTTTTCACGAGCAAAATCAATTAATCCTTCATCGTCAGCTTCGTTTTCCCAAACAACTGCCGCAACTGGAATTTCTCCTCTATGACAGTCATTTATACTAAAAATAGCTATTTCTTTAACTTCAGGATATTTTATTAAGACTTCCTCTACTTCTGTAGGGTAGATTTTCCATCCGCTCATCACAATCATGTCTTTTTTACGGTCTGTGATAAATAAACGGTTATCTTCATCAAGATACCCAATATCTCCTGTTAAAAACCATCCGTCTTCTAAAAAGGTTGATTTGGTTTTTTCTTCATTTCCCCAATATCCTTTAGCAATAGCAGGACCTCTAAGTGCAATTTCACCTTGTTCATATTGAGGCAAACTCTTTGAGGAATCATCTTCATCAACGATTTTCACTTCTGAAAAACAAACAGGGTGCCCTACACTTTCAAATCTATCTGCTTCACGATAGTCTTCCGGTCTAATAACAGTGCCGGTTCCAATAACTATTGATTCAGATAATCCATATGCATTTATTATAGGTATTGCATAAGTTTCATGAAAATCCTTCCATATTTTTTTATGTAAGGGTCCTCCACCAGAAATGATTTCACGAACAGTTTTTAACTCTTCACGTTTATCCATTGTTGTTAATGAATGTATGACAGGGGGCATTCCGCTTAAAACAGTAACTTGTTCTTTTTGACATAAATCTAAGTATTCATCAAGGTTGAATTGTTCCATCATAATATAATAAGCAGCAGATCTTAGTGCAGAAATAGACCATGAAAGACCAACGTGGGCCATTGGATAAATTCCTAAATAAACATCATCTTGTTTCAAGGTTAGCACATCACATTCATTGTGAATTGCAGTGAAATAATTACCATGGGTCAGCATTGCTCCTTTTGGTTTACCGGTTGTACCGGAGGTGTATTGTAATTGGCATAAATCGTCCCAATCAGTGTTTTCAGCTTCTAAAACTTCACAATCTTTAAATTTTGAAACGTCTTTTGGAATATAAGTTTCTATGCCAATTAAATCTTTTGCATCTTCATCAGTAATCATCAGTTTAGCATTTGAATCACTTATTATGTATTCAAGTTCATTTGTTGTGAAAATTCTATTGCCGGGAATCGCTATTGCGCCAATTCTCCAAATTGCAAAGAGTGAAAATAAATATTCTTCGGAGTTGTTTAAATAGATTAATACTCGGTCTCCTTTATTAATTCCCAAATCTTTCAAAGTACGTCCAATTTCAGAAACAATTGATAAAATTTCACCAGAATTATATTTATGTCCTGTTGTTGGATTGTATAAAACATTTTTATCTAATCTTTTTGAATTCGCATCTAAAAAAGTAGTAATATTCAACATTAAATTAACTCCTTAACAATAGCTTTTGTAACATCCATTGTACAAGCATCCCCTCCCAAATCAGGGGTTCTTATTTTACAGTCAGCTATTACTTTTTCAACAGCATTTCTAATATTATTTGAGATTTCCCATTCTCCCAAATAATCAAGCATCATTGCCGCGGATAGTATCATGGAACATGGATTTGCTATATTTTTACCTGCAATATCAGGTGCTGAACCATGGACTGGTTCAAATAGTCCGTTGTGATCGCCGATATTTCCAGACGGCGCCAGACCCAATCCTCCAACAAGCCCTGCACTTTCATCAGATAATATATCGCCAAATAGGTTAGTTGAAACAATTACCTCGAAATTTTGAGGTTGTGTAATTAGATACATTGCCATAGCATCAACGTAATAATCCTCAGTTTTAATTTGAGGGTAATCTTTAGATACATTATAAAAAGACTCTTTAAAAATACCGTCGGTCTTTTTTAAGACATTACTTTTGTGAACACATGTGACTTTATTTTGCCCTCTTTTAATGCACAGGTTAAATGCCGCTTTTGAAATTCTCTCAGAAGCGTGCCTTGTAACATGTCTTTCAGCAATCATCCTGTCTTCGTCAAGATATTCAATTTGGGAATACAATCCTTCGGTATTTTCTCTAACAATTACAAAGTCAATATCATCACGCAAGCAGTTAACTCCTTTATATGATTTTATAGGCCTTATATTTGCATAAACATTTAATGCTTTTCTTAAATCTATAATTGGGCTAGGTTCTCCGGGGGTTGATGTTGATGCTCCGAATAATACCGCATCGCTATTGTTGGCTATTTTTATTGTTTCTTCAGGCAATGTTGTACCATTTTTATTGAAACACTCAAAACCTGCTTCTCCATATTGGAAACTAAAATCTACGTCGATTTTATCAAGTAAATACTCGCAAGCAGACATTACCTCCTGACCTATTCCGTCTCCACCAATCACTGCAATGTTATACATTATTTCACTTAAAACAATTTTGTTCGTATATTAATAATATTTAAGTCATATTATATAATTGTAATTTTGTTCGTATGTTATCGAAATACTTTTATATTATACTAAATATAAATGATATTAATTACATAGTAAAAAGTAGTTGAACACCTTAATCAAAGGACTGATGAAAATGGAAAGAAGTATTGATGAGTTAATAGAATTATTAAACGATAAAGATGACTTTGTTGTTGAAGATGCTGTTGGAGAATTGGAATTAAGAGGTAATGAAGCACTTGATGCTTTGATTGATGGCCTATCAAGCAGAAAAAAAGGAATCAGATTACATTCTGCCACTTTATTAGGTGCTATTAATGATCCTAAAGCAATTCCTGCCTTAGTTGAAACATTACACGATAATAACAAGTTAGTTAGAAGAGAAGCATCAACCGCACTTTCACGTATGGGCCAACCTGCTGTTGATCCTTTAATTGAAACATTATCTGATGAAGATTGGAGAGTAAGAGGTGCAGCTGCATGGGCGCTTGGTAATATTGGCGATGAAAAAGCTGTTCCTGCACTTGAAGAATTACTTGATGATGAAAGTGGTTTCGTAAAACAAGGCGCACAAAGTGCAATAAGTTCAATTAAGAAATAATTATTATTTCTTACTTTTTCTTTTTTTTAATTAATTTTTTTCAACAACTGTCTTGTCAATCATTTCAATCATTATTTTGTTAATAGGATTTTTAAGAGATAAAGGGTGCTCTTTCGGGTAATCCATTTTTAATGGCATCACTCTGAAACTGGACATGCATTGATCAGTAGACCTGAGTGCAAAGTAAGCTTTATAATCTCCATCAATGATGTTAATCATAAGGCCGATGTCTTCAGTACGGTCATGGCCAGCGATACCTTCCTCTGCATAAACTTTAAATTTTTTAACACCGTTAGAGGTAATTAGAGAATATTCAACCATATATTCATATTCATCCTCATCAAGGTCATAATCGTCGTATTCTATTATTTCACTACATTCACTGTCTGGAATGATTATATGTGATGCGCAGTATCCAAGGGAAATGTAAATCCCATCATGGTCAAGAGCTTTGGAGATAATATCGAAATATAAATTATCCAATGGCTGTGATTTATAGGGGTTGCCTAAGATTTCGGGTATGGTATGGGTTAATCCTCCATCTTCAATTACAGTGCAATAGAAATGTTTTTCACCGAGATATCCTACATTTGAAGCTTTTTCGATTGTTTTTTTAATGTCAATATTATTGGCATCTTCCATTTTCTGAGCTATTTTTAAAACATCTTCATCGCTTATCATGATCTCACCTACAAAATCATGAATATCTCATCAATACTGTTTGCTATTTTAAAAAGATCTTCCTGCTTGTATAAAAACCCTTTTTCATCCATTTCATCAATCATTTCAAGCATTTTATCAAAGAAATGGTCAATATTGAAGATTATAATTTCTTTATCGTGTTGTTTTAATTTTTTAAGGGTGATTATCTGAAAAAATTCATCTAGGGTTCCAATTCCTCCGGGAGATATGATGAATGCATCGGAATTATCAAAAAACTTTTGTTTTCTCTCATCCATAGAATCAACATAAATAAATTCACTGCAGTTTTCACATAATGGTTCAAAGTTCCTCATCCATTCTGGAGCAATTCCAATTGAGGTTCCGTCATTGTCATGGACTCCTTTTGCACATGCTCCCATCATGCCAGTGTCTCCACCACCAAAAACAAGAGTATGACCTTCTTTAGCTAGTTTACAACCTAATTCATAGGCTTTATCAGTATAAATTTCATCGATTTTTCTACTTCCTGAACCATAAAAGCAAATGTTCATTTTATCAACTCTAAATATCGGGTGTTTGTTCTGCGAGGCATAAATGACAGATTGCATCAGGATTGTCGTCCTGATTATCTTTTACAGGACAGTAATATTGTCCGTTTCTTTCTTCGACAAATAAACTTCCTGGAAATTCGCTTCCCACAGGATGAACGGGTTCTTCTAAAATGAATGTGGTGTAAAGTGCGGTAATCACATAGATTAATGCGAATTTATCATCTTGGCTGCCAAATGTTTGTTCTTTTTCTTTTTCAAAAGTTCTCTCAAGCATTGGAAATGATTCATCAAAGGAAGTTTTATCAATAGTTGAGTCAACATAGTCTTCTTTTTCCTTAACTTCCTTCATACGCATGATAAAATATTTTATATAAATTGTCAAATATTTTTCACGGTAACTGGCATGAACAAATTCTCCATCCTTTCTCATACGCGCTGTAGCCAGCATCAAATCGTTCACAGATATTATGCGGGCGTATTTTTTGAGAATTTTCATTATCCCTGACTTTAGAATTTCTTCATTTTGAGATAATTTTTTAAGTTCAGCCAGTATGTCTTCAGGTTCCATATTATTAATTTATAAAATTTATAATTAATAAAAACTATTAATCACTTTGACAATATTATTAACATATGGGGTTAGAATATGGTTGAAGATTTTATGGAGATTTCAAAAGAAGATATTGAAAATGTTGAAAATGCTTTAAAAAGTAATAGCGATTATAAATTAAAAAACACTAAATTCAATGTAAAATCATTTGAAAAAGCAAAGGATATTGTTTTAATTCAATATGTAGCTAATGTTGAAAATGAACTTGTTTTTAATACATTTGAGGAAAACGGCAAGTATTATATTTCAAATACTTTCGAATTGTTCATAGACAATATTATTAATGGCAATGTTTCACGTGATGTTTTCCAATCTGTTAGTAGCTATTTTCATGAGGTAATTGATAATCCAGATAAGGATTTCACTGATGAAAAAGATGAATTAATCAGTTTTTTACTTCTAACAGAAGATTATGAAAAAGATCAACTCGAAAATGATTTAAATCAAGATAAAATCTTAGAAGATTATAACAATGATCATGAGAGGATATACTCTGACGAATCTTTAAATAGAGTTCAGAAGAGTTTGGCTTTAAAAGAACTTGTCCACATGTCAATTTGTCAGGTGGTTAATGACATTGACTTATTTTTCACAAGACCTTTTGATTTGACTCCTGAAGAAGTTGCCGAGAAAAACAAACAAGAAGCTAAAGCACTTGAAAATGAAATGCAACTATCCTAATATTTAAGTATTATTATCTTACATAATTATTATTATCAATTAAGTTAACTGATTATATGATTAATATTACACGCAATGAGGAAGTTGTTCTAAATCAAATAAAAATATTCAATATTGAATATCCTGATGGTGTTCCAGTTAGTCTACTTAGAAAGGAGTTGGGATTTCATGAATATGATTTAGTTCAAATTCTTGAAGAGCTTCAGGATAAGAATTTAATTATTTTTAAAGATAATAAGGCCATCTTATCTGAAAGTGAAAAGGAAGTCAATACAGTTAATTCCAAAAAGGATTTGGAAGAGTTGGAGTTAAACCAAAAAGAAAGGGATTCATATAAATTGATTCAAGACTTAGTTGATGATAAAAATCTTATTTCTAAATATACTTTAGAGGGTCATTTGTTATATGGTGATTTAAAACTTAGTAATTTTAGAATGTACCATATTATATTGTCTCTTCAAAATAAAGGACTTTTAAAAACAATTAATAAGGACGATGGAGAATATTATCTTCTCGTTGGATAATATTTTTTACATTTTTCTTAATATGAAAGTATTATTAATTTCTATTTTAATCATAATATTTATATAATTAAAAAATCAAAGTATAATATAATATTGAAATTATGATGTGTTTTTTATGATGAGAATAAGTATGTCATTACCTAAAAAATTACTGGCCGATTTTGACGAAGTACTAAAAGAAAGGGGATACCAGTCTCGTTCAAAAGGAATTCGTGATGCGCTTCAAGATTATATTGTGAGATATCAATGGATGAATTCCATGGAGGGACACAGAATTGGTATAATAACAATTATCTATGATCACCACTACACAGGGGTTATGGAAAGCCTTGCAGAAATCCAACACAGTTTCAGAAATGAAATCAACACTAGTATGCACATTCATATGACTGATAAATACTGTATGGAAATTGTAGTTGTGAATGGAGATATAGCTGAAATTCGTGATTTAACCGAAAAAATCATGAGATTAAAAGGGGTTGAACACGTAAAACTTACAAGTACCGCTAACGGAGAAGATTTCAGAGAACCAGGTCATTCTCATGACCACCCACATGTTCATTAAATCTTCTTTTTACTTTTTTTTATGAAATTTAAAACCACTTCATATCATTTTGATTTATTGAAAGATAATGATAGGCTGGCTGTTTTTCACGAAGCTATTAATGATTATGATTCAAATACTGATTTAGCATATGATTTAGGTTGCGGAAGTGGGGTCCTATCTTATTTTCTAAGTTCAAAATTTAGAGAAATTATATCTTTGGAGATTGATAAAAAAGCATTTCAATGTGCTAAAGAGAATTTAGATGATTTTGAAAATATTGAAGTTATCAACAGCGACGTATTAGATTATAACTTCACAAAAAAAGCAGATTTAATAGTTTGTGAAATGCTTGATACTGCATTAATCGATGAAGAGGAAATCCCTGTCCTGAACCATGTTAAAAAATTCCTGAAATCTGATGGAAAAATCATTCCTCAAGGGATAATAAACACTGTTGAATTAGTAAACTTAGAACGGCATTATGTGCACTGGGATGAGGAATCAAAGTATGAAACTCTTTCTGATGAAATCGTTTATTCACAATTTAACTTTTTAGATGAAATTAATCCCGAATTTAAAACAACACTAAAATTAAAAGCAAATAAAGATGGTTTGGTTAATGGATTAAAGATTACTACTTATACTAAACTTAATGAAAATTTAATTGCAGGGCCACTGCCTATGTTAAACCCACCATTATTAATCCCATTGGATGAAAAGCAAATAAAAGTAAATGACTTTATAGATGTAGAGATAAAATATATTATGGGAAATGGGATTGAAAGTATAAAAACTAAATATTTATAGGTGGTAATTTGACCTTCAAATCTCAATTAAACAATTTTTTAACAGATTGTGAGAAATTAATAGTATTGGGTGTTGGCAACGAGCTTAAAAGTGATGATGGTGTAGGCCCATTCATTATAAAAAAGTTAAAAGAAGAAAACATTGAGGATAATAATTTATTATTCATTGATGGAAAAACCGTACCTGAAAACTTCACTGGAAAAATCAGGAAAGAAAAACCTACACATCTAATCATCGTTGATGCATGCCTAATGGAATCGCAACCTGGAGATATGCGGATTGTTAATAAAGAGGATTTTGCAAATATTGGTATTTCAACCCATTCAATGTCTTTATCTTTCTTTGTAAGATACCTTGAAAAAGACACAGATTTTAGAATAATATTCGTTGGTTTTGAACCTGAAACTATGGATTGGGGAGAAAAGCCAACACCAAAAGTTGAAAAAGCCGCTTATGAATTTATTGAAACATTAAAAGGAATTATATTATGAAATTATTATTTATTGGTTCAAGATTATATGATGATATTGATTGGTATGTAAAATCTAAAGGCATAGAAAGTGTCTTAACAGAATCTAATGAGAACGCAATTAACTTGGATTTGCCTGATCAGGTATTTATTGTTCCTCGTGGAATGGAAGGCCCTAAACAAGTTGCATTAATGCAAAATGTTGATGCGGTCGTTCCATTAATTGGAATTGATCCGCCATTAATTGATGTTGCCCATATGAAAGAAGAACTTGAAGCAGAATATGACATACCGGTTATTGCAGCGGGTGTACGCGCAGTTGAACTAACTTCCAACAAAATTAAAACAAAAGGATTTTACAAAGAGATTGGCGTCACAACTCCTAGTTATCAAATTTTAAATAGTCCCGATGAGTTGAAACTTGATTTTCCAGTTGTTTTAAAACAAGGCGAAGGACAAGGCGGAAAAGATATTAAAGTGGCTAGATCAATTGAAGATGTTGAGGAATATTTCAAACAATTCAACCAAGCTTTATGCGAAGAATTCATCGAAGGAGCCGAAATTTCCATTGAGGTATTGGGTTTTAATGGGGAATATGTGGCCTTGCCCCCTATATATAAAGGTGAAACTACATTAGAAGGCACTCATCCATTAAATAAAGTAAAAACAGGCCCTTGTTTGATTGACGGATTGGATAATAATCTAATTCAACACACTGCTTATAAAGTAGCTAAAAATTTAGATTCAGATGGAATTTTTGAGATGGATTTCATGTATTCTCGTAAAAACAACCAATTATATGCTATTGAAGTTAATACAAGGCCTAACGGTACAAGATATTTGACCACTGCTACTTGTGGTGTGAACTCATTATGTGAATTAGTTGATATGGCAATCGGCGAGTTTAGTTTAGCTAATATTTCCGATAAACTTCAATATTATTATTCAACTGAAATTCCAGTAGGCAATTACCAAGGCCCTGCACCAAAAGAACCGGTTAAATCTTTTGAAGACAATGATTTTGTTGTGCATGGTCCTGAAGGGTATCAAAGGGTTACAGCAAGAGCAAAATCAAAAGAAGAGCTTGAAAATTTAGTTAATGAATTAACTTAAATTTTGTTATAAGTTATAATTATATAGTATTACCTATAAATAATCTAATTGTTTAAAAGATTTATTGCGTGGTATAATGAATAATATTGAAATGTTAATTCTTTTTTTGATAACACTATGTGCTTCAATATTTTTCACATGGTATGTTAAAAGGATTTTATTACAAGCAAGGATTACAGATAACCCTATAGTTAGTGAACATAGATTTAAGAGCGGTACTCCAACAATGGGGGGCATTGCATTTTTATTTACTAGTTCTCTCATCATAGCATTATTTTTCTCTGATACTCCTATTCTTGTTGTATGTTTCATGATGCTTATTGGAGGAATTGTAGGGTTAGTGGATGATTTAATCGGGCTCAAGATTAAAGAAGTCCAAAAGCTTGTGGTAAACATTTCAGATGAAGTCATTACTTTAGGAAGATTAGATGTGCAACCTAATGAGGAAGTGAGGGTTGCAACTCCAAAAGCAAAAGCGGAAGTAGAAGATTTTCTTAAAGAAGGTAAAGTTGAAGTCATTGGAGAAGTTCCAATTAAAACAGAACCAGAAGAACTTGAAAAAATCATTTGTCAAATTGTTATAGGTTTATTTTTAGGATTGACTGGTGTCGTAACAACATTAGGCGGATTTACATTAGGGTGGTTATCCATTCCAGTTTGCATTATAGCAATCCTTGGATGTATAAATTCAGTTAATCTTATTGATGGTATGGACGGTCTAGCAGCAGGTATTGTTGGAATCGCATCACTCGCATGTTGTATTTATGGGGAGTTATTTGGACAGCCAACAATTCTTCCACCATTTTTAATCATAGCCGGAATATGTTTTGGATTTTTAGTATTTAATAAATATCCTGCAAAGATATTTATGGGGGATACTGGATCATTTGTATTGGGCGTAGGTTATGCAACAGCAGTTTTAATAGGCGATATTCCCTACTTTGGTGTTCTTGCATTAGGAGTGCCGATTATTTCAGTCGTTGTTAGTTTATTACATCGTGCCCATATTATTAAATTACCGGTGGAACCGCTACACCATACTTTAAATCATTATGGTATGTCTGAAACTAAAATTGTATTCACATATTGGGGAACTACAGTATTATTATGTATCATTGGGATACTAGCCAAGATGTACATATTCTAATTTCTTTTTTTGGGGATGGTAAAATGGATATTCAGGATTTGGTTAAATCTATAAATGGAAAACTTTATGGGAATGACGACTTTTTTTCCATTGATGGTTTTACAGGAAAAATTACTTTTTTACGTGATGCTCATACTGGAGATATAGTCATTAGAGAGGAAATTGATTCAACAGGAGTTGAAATGGCATTTAATAGGAATATTGCTTGCCTTATAACACCCAAACCTAAAGATGGAGCTATTGAAACTGCTCAACGTTTATGTTTCCCATTAATTGTTATACCCAACATTGAAATAGCAAAGGAGTATGTATCTAAATATTCAGAAGAAAATAAACAAGCTTCTAGCAGAAAAAGAGACACCATTCATAATTTGGTTCATCAGGTTGAAGATAAAATTCCCGATAAGGAGGATATTCTGGAGGAGATTACAGATAAAATTCCCTTTTTACATGAGGAAGAGAAACTTCCAGACAATGGATTAGGCGATATAAATTTGTTAGTTCAAAAAGTCAACGGCAAACTTTATGGTAACTCTGACTTTTTCTCCATAGAAGGTTTTACAGGCAAATTCACTTTTTTAAATGAAGCTCACACTGGAGATATAGTTATCAGGCATTGGATTAATGGAACCGGTGTAGAAATGGCGTTTAATAAAAATATTGCTTGCCTCATTACACAAACTCCTAAAGATGGAGCTATTGAAACTGCTCAACGTTTGGGCTTTCCATTAATAGTTACAGATAAAATAGAACTTGCAAATGCATTTGCACTTTCACACACTGTAAAAAAATATTCTCCAAACTCAACAAATATTGTTATTACAGGAACAAACGGAAAATCAACAACATCCCATTTAATTTATCATATTTTAAATAATGCCGGCTATCACGTACTAACAAATACTGATAGCGAATCCGAATTTAATACATTAATTGACCCTATGGTTTCTAAATTAATCTCAGATGAAGTTATTGCAAATGGCAAACTGGATTATTTGGTGATTGAAGTATCTGAAGTTCAGGGATGGCTTGACAAATTAATGGAAAATCATGCTGCATTAATGAGTGAAGCCATTCAACCTAATGTGGGAGTCATAACCAATATTGCAATGGACCATATCGGTCTTGTAAATTCAATTGATGATGTTTTCAATGAAATCAAAGCGGTGCCGCATGCTATTGGTGATGGAATAACTGTTTTAAATTATGATGATGAGTTAGTAAGAAAACTCGATGCTAAAAATCCGTTTTATACATCAATGTCTCCATTAAATGAAGAAAATGCTGTTTATTTTGATGGAGAGAATATTGTTTATAATAATAATTCAATTTTAACAATTGATGAACTGCCATTCAAAGGCAATCACTTCATACAAAATATCTTATCAGCTATTGGAGCATGCATTTCTTTAGGCATCGATATTGATAAAATAGTCGAAGGCGTTAAAACTTATAAAGCATTGAATAGAAGATTTGCAAAATTAAATGATGAGCCATTAATTTATGATGATTTTGCCCATAATCCTGATGGAATCAAAGCAACAATATCTGAAACTCTTAAATTACTTCCTAAAAATCAAAAACTACATGTTGCTTGTGCAATAAGAGGTTCCAGAGGTGTTGAGATTAATCAATTAAATGTTGATGCATTAGTTGAATCAATGAATGAGAATATAGAATTATACTTGTCTTCAAGTAAAGATGTAGTAAATGAATTAAACTTTGTTGAAGATGATGAAAGAGAAGTATTCTTCAACACTTTAAATAAAAATAACATTGATTATACTCATTTTGATAACTTAAAAGATTGTTTAAAAGAAGTTTTTGGAAAAGCAGATAAGAAAGATGTTATTTTGCTGATTGGTGCTCAGGGAATGGATCCTGCGGAGTCACTTTTAAAAGACATAATAAAAATTTAAATATTATATTAATTTAATATAATAAATGTATAATTTATTCTTTTGTTAAGAATATTGATGCTTAGAGGAAATAAACATGTTTATAAAGATTAGAAGAGACACATTAATTATTTTATTGTTAGCGTTTATTTTAATTCTTTGTGGCCGTTTAATCACATATGTTGCTTTTGCATCCTCTGATGATATTAATGATGGCGTTCCAATATCTGGAGTCATTATTAAAGGTAATGATATTGTTCCTGTAGATTCAATTAGAGCTAATGTAATGCAGGCGGGTTTCAGGGACGGTAGTGTAATATATGGAGATATTTTAAAAACTTCTAAAAGAGAAGTTTCCCTGCAGGATGCGATACAGACGGCGCAGGAATTTGCAACATGGTCGACAGTGCCAGGTACATCTGTAGAACCGATTACCGCTGCAGATGTGCAAGTAGATAAGAATACTGGTGTTGTGACCGTAACCGTTATAGAAGACTTTTCGTCTGTGGAATTTGAGAATAAAACTGGGGCGAGTAAATGAAGTATAAAAGATTTCACGCGTCAATTGTTTTTTTAATTATAATTTTAATGACTATGAGTAGTGTTGCCGCTACTTGTAATGTTATAATTATCACTGACCCTACCGGTAGCGATCCAAATGGTGCTGCAGCTGGAAGTATGTCATTTGCAGAAAACATGTTCCAGTCAACATTTTTAATGTCTAAAAATAATCATTTTGCGGTTCTTTCCGGGGGTACTGGTAGTTCTGATACTAGGTTGGAATCTATTGTTGATGCAGTTGCAAGTCTAGAAAATAATGCATCAGCAGCATCAGCAGCGGCATCTGCAAGCCGATTTAAGGGGGCTCGTCTGTTAGTTGGAGGTCCAGGAATTGGTGCGGCAATTGGCGGTTCCTTTGATGCATATGTTATCACAGTAGATGAATACAGTAATAATATTAAAGTAACTCCATATTCAAGTGGAGTGGCTACTCTACAGCCAGGTCAAAAAGGAGCTATTATTCACTTAAGGAATACTGAAGGAAATCCAATGTATGGTACTGCAAACTCCGTTAGAAAAGAAACGGCAATGAATATTGGAAAAATGATTAGGGACGGATATCCGGCCACTACTATTCTTTCAGAAGCTATGGGTGAAGTAGCTAAAGATGCAGGAGAGAAATATGGTGGAGGTGGAGTGAATTTAGTTTCAGGAATTTCCACTGGAGACATGTTTACTCCTAAAGACATGAATCAAACTGGGTATCCGATGGATGAACAATATTCTAAGGTTTGTGACGATTGTGGATGGGCTGTCGGTTATCCTCTGTCGGACTCTTATGATAAATGTCCTGTTTGTGGAGCAGACATTAGAGTTGTTTATGCTTATGAATCATTAGGTAATGCTTTAACAGTCAGTCCGAATGCAGTCAGTGTTTCAGTTTATGGAAGTGATAAACCGGGATTGGCATCCACTACTTCCGAAATTGTTTATGCATCAGTTGCAAAGTATGGATATGATGCATCCGCTATTGCAGGTTCCATTAATAGAGGAATTGATAATGGACTTTTAATGGGTGTTGACCATGTTGAACCTAAGGATATTAATGTAAAACAAGGTTCAAAGGCTGTTGGTGTTTATTATAATGCCCTTCCTGGAGATAGGTCTTCTCCAGCATGGGATTTGCCTATTGATGGCAATATATTAAATATTTTAGGAAGCATACAAACTGCGGTAGGTATTATTTTAATACTTCTCGTGGTCTTTAGATCAAGATTGTTAAAATCATTCCAGAATAGGTGAGGTCATGGCGTTAATATTAGTTAGAGGAGAGAATAATTCTAAATTGCTTAATGCAATCACTGATATGGAACGTCATGGTAATTTAACTTTAACTACAAAGCCTAAAGTTATTGATGCTTCTTTTGCAGATTCATTGGTTGAGGGAATTTTAAATTCCAAGCTTAAAACTAAATCCAATGTTGCCATTGCATTTTTTGTAAAAGAAGACACAACTTTAAGCATTATGCAGGTTAAAAAAATTCATCCTCCAGCTCATGTTGTAGTTGTAAGTGATGAATATGGAGCATATTCTAAATTGGAATATGTTTTGAATAAAGCTGATAATTTTCAGGGTTATAATTCTGTAAAAGCTGTTAATGATGGGATGATTGACTATAAAATAAATAAAAAAGAAAGGCACATCAAAAATGATAAATTAAATAGCTATACTAAATAGCTATTTTCTTTTGATTTTCATAATGTTGCCTAATGTTCTTTCTCCAGACGAACTGTTAATAAATTGATTTAAATCAACATTGTCTAAATCTTCAAGTAGCTTTATATTCAATGCTTTTTCTAATTTTTTTGTAAGTTTATTGTCCGGAGTCATTTTGCCTGTTTCAATTCTTGTTATAACTGAAACTCTTTCGTTAATCTTTTTACCTAAATCTTCGCGAGACCAATTTTTAGACTCTCTGGCTTTTCTAACTTCTAAACTAAAGTCTTCAATTAACTCTTCTGTCGGTTCGTCATTTCTGGAGTAAGGTCTATTTCGAGTAGTTGCAGGTCTTTTTGATTTATTGTTCTGTTTTACGTATTTAGGTTTTGGTGGAGCTTTTTGAATTTTACCAAGTTTTGAGCACTCTTTACATACAACCATAACTGATCCTTCAATTTTAGCTTTAATTGGATTGTTTTCTGGTACTGGTTTACCGCAGATTTCACATTCCATTTTAATCAGTTCCTCCACATTTTATAATTAATATTATATTATTTTTATTATTTAATTATTGTTAGTATAAAATAAAATGAATACCTTTAAATACTTTAAAGTTACTAATTGTTATTAAAGTAACATATTGTAGAAATATATTAACTAACTGGAGTTGATTCACATGAATGATTTTAACGATTTGGAAAATTCTTCAAAAGAGGAATTAATTGAACAAGTTGAATCTTTAAAAGAGGAAATTGTTCTTTTAAGAGAAGAAAAATCCAAAGCTAAAAGTAACTTAATGTGGAAAGTTAGGAAATTAGAAAAGGATAAAGTCTTAATTGAGAATGAAAAAATTAGACTTGAAAGAGAAACTAAATCCTTACGATCCGAAGTGGATAGATTCAGATCCCCTCCTTTAGTACTCGCTACTATTACAGAAGTTTTAGATGATCACAGAATGACCGTGAAAAGCAGTACTGGACCTAGTTTTCTTGTTAATTACTCAAAATTCTTAGATGAAAAATTATTAGTGCCTGGTTCAAGGGTAGCATTAAATCAACAAACCTTTGGTATTGTGGAAGTATTACCATCAGAAAAAGATGCAAATGTATCTGGAATGGAAATAGAAACTAAACCGGACATTACTTATGAGCAAATCGGCGGTTTGGAAGAACAAATCAGAGAAGTGAAAGAAACTGTGGAACTTCCATTAACTGAACCGGAACTATTCGAAAAGGTAGGTATTGAACCGCCTAAAGGTATATTGTTATATGGTCCGCCGGGAACAGGTAAGACTTTACTTGCTAAAGCGGTAGCTAATGAAACTAATGCAACTTTTATCAAAATCGTTGCTTCTGAATTCGTTAAAAAATACATTGGAGAAGGGGCAAGGCTTGTTCGCGAAGTATTCGAACTTGCAAAGGAAAAAGCTCCTGCCATTATATTCATAGATGAATTAGATGCTGTAGCCGCTAAAAGACTTAAAAGTTCAACTAGTGGAGACAGGGAAGTTCAAAGAACTTTAATGCAACTTTTAGCAGAACTTGATGGATTTGAATCAAGAGGAGACATTGGAATTATAGGTGCAACCAATAGGCCGGATATTCTAGACCCTGCACTCTTACGTCCAGGTCGTTTTGACAGATTCATTGAAGTTCCACTTCCGAACATAGATGGAAGACGCGAAATTCTTAAAATCCATACTAAAAACATGTCACTAGATGAAGAAGCAGATATTGACTTGCTTGCTGAGCTAACTGATGAATTGTCTGGTGCAGATTTAAAAGCAGTATGTACTGAAGCCGGTATGTTTGCAATTCGTGAAAAACGTGATAAGATTACCGTAGATGACTTTATGGATGCTATTGATAAAGTTATGAGCAAATCTAAAGAAGATGAATTGTTCAAAACAGAAGCTGGCGTAATGTTTGGTTAAATCTAATTAAATAATAAGCCTATGATGAACCCTATGAGCTCTGATATGTGATGAATGATGGGCGAGCTGAGGCTTATTTTAATATCTTTTTTTACTAAAACTTTATTTAAAAGTAAATTCAATGTATAATTATGTTATTTAATAATAAAGATGGAAGAACTGCTGATAGAATACTCTATCAAACTAAGCCGAATATGCTTTTAGGTTGTAAGAAAGCAATTTTTGGAGTTATTTTATTAATAGTTATTTTATCACTTTCACCTATTGCTATTAAGTTTATAGGGAAAATGCAAGTTTATTTAATATCCTATATTAAACTTCCCCTAACAAGTTATTTAGCTATTGCCTTTTTTGTTATAATCCTTGTCAATGTTATTTACATAATCTGGCAATTGATAGGTTGGTATTCAGTTGAATACATTTTAACTGATACAAAAATTATTATTAAATCCGGTGTATTGTCCACTAAAAAAAATTACATGCCTTATTCTACAATTCAGGATCTCAATACTTCTCAAAATATTCTTGAAAAGATTTTCAATGTCGGCTCTGTTTCAGTATTCAGTGCTTATGACAATAATCTGTTGGAGTTAAGCAACATATCAAATCCATCAGAAGTTGAAGAGATCATATTCTCAAGAATGGTTGGGCCAAGAAGTTTTCAGGCTCCTCCTCAAAGATTTCCACAATATGAACCTCATGAAAGACTTTTATCCGAGGATGAGGATTACTTGGGAAGAAATGATTACTATGACGAATTCGAGCCAATCACCCCAATAACCCATGAGAGAAATTACTCCCCAAGAAGGGAATATGAATATTATCCTGAAGATTTTTCACAAAACCAACCCCCAAGGCATCAGTATGATTATGAACCTTATGATGCAGGATATCATAACCGCCAAAATGGCCGTTCCCAAGGCAGGCATTATAATCAAGTAAGGGATGATTATTCCTATAGAAACGAGGATTACTATCCTCATAATGAACGCGACATTTATTATGAGGAAGTCGTTGAAGAAGTTCCCCAAGATGATTTTGAAGACGTGTCCGAAAAAGCCATAAAAAGACATTTTGACAAATTTAAGAAATAAGGTAGGATAATGAATTTTGATTATGATGTTGTAATTGTTGGAGCGGGACCAGTAGGTTCAACAATTTCATATTACCTCGCACAAAATGGATTAAATGTAGCCGTTGTTGAAAAGAAAAAACAAATAGGATATCCGCTACAATGCGCAGGAATTTTAAGCAAACATATTTTTGAAAATAATGAGCTGCCTGAGGAGGTTATTTTAAATTCAGTTAAAGGAGCGTTTCTCCATACCAAAAATCATATTCTCAATGTTGAAAAACAGGAAAATGTTGCTTATGTAATCGATAGAAGTGGATATGACCAATATTTGCTAAATCGAGCTATTGAAAATGGTGTCAAACTTATAAATCATAAAGTAATTGATGTAAATGCTGAAAAGGGAATAACCTATTTTTCCAATAATGAGTTCATCACTTCAAAAATTATTGTGGCATGTGACGGGTATAACTCAAAAATATCCTCAATCATAGGGAACGCTCAACAAAATTTCCCGGCATCACAAATGCTTGTTTCAATAGATGGGGAATTTATGAATAGTTTTAGAAAATCAAATAAAACATTGGATGATTATGTGGACACTTACTTGTTTGAATATATTCTTCCGGGATTTTTATGGATTATTCCTCTGAAAAACAATCAGTATAGGGTTGGACTATTTTCAAATCATTCTCACAAACAGCAAAACGAATTTTTAATAAACTTTTTAAATGAAAATTTTAATTATGAAATTATAGAAAAATATAAAGGATTTATTCCAATTTATAATAATAAAAATAAACTGGTAAAAAATAGAGTGCTTTTAATTGGTGATGCGGCCTCACAGGTAAAACCAACTTCAGGCGGAGGTTTGCTAATCGCATTTGATAGCTGTAAAATAGCAAGCAAATACATAACAGAAGCTATTAAAAAGGACAATATTAAAATATTAAGTGGTTATCAGGAAGAATTTATTAAAAAGTATTCAAAAGAATTCAACTATCAGTTTAAAGTACAAAACACTCTTAATCTATTGAATGATAAAGATTTGGATTATCTATTTGAAAAATTACGGGAAAATGAATGTGAAAAAATTATCTCTGAATATGGAGATATGGACAATCAATCAAAACTTGTAAAAGAATTTATAAAAAGAGGTCTAATATTTAAGATTATTCCAACATTTCTTTTTAAAAAAGTGGCAAATATATTTGGATTTAGGTGAATTTTAATGGAATTATTATGTATACAATCACAAGAACACCCGGAATTGCCTTTAGCTGAACTAAAAGCAGTTATCGAATGTGAAAATATTGAAGCTAAAATTGATGATGTAGCCGAGGGTTTAGTTATCTTAAAAGATATCTCAAGTGATAAAATATATGAGTACTATAAGATTCTGACAAAAAGATTAGGTTATACTCATGAAATACATGAAATGATAATTAAATCTAACATCGATGATTTGGCTGAAGACCTCCAGACTGTGGAATGGTCCAAATACATTAATGAAACATTCGCAGTTCGTGTAAAAAGATTGCACTCTGAAATTGATACTGTGGGTACTGAAAGAGAAATCGGAACATTAATCCTGGAGAATAGCGAGAATATTAAAGTTAATTTATCTAAACCAAAAACATTAATAAGAGTCGCTGCTTTTGGAAATGATTTATATGTAGCTATTGAAAGGATAAAACTAAATAAGAAACATTTTGAAGACAGCAAACCTCATAAACGACCATTCTTTTATCCCGGATCAATGAATCCGAAATTAGCAAGATGCATGGTTAATCTATCAAGAATCAAAGAAGGGGAATTATTGCTTGATCCTTTTTGCGGTACCGGAGGAATACTTATAGAAGCCGGATTAATAGGATGTAAGGTAGTGGGGTCTGATGTTTACTGGAAAATGAAAAATGGAACGGCCATCAATCTTGATTATTATGGAATTACCGATTATAGAACCTTTCATCTTGATGTCCGCGAACTAAAAATGTATGAAAAGGTATCTAGTGTTGTTACAGATCCTCCTTATGGAATTTCTACTTCAACAGGGGATGTTGATGGTGATGAAATTTTTAAGGAATTTTTCCATGCGATTTATGATAATATGAGGGATGACGCTTACTTATGTATGGCCTCACCGCATTATGTTGATTTAAAACCGATGGTTGACGAAGTTGGTTTTGTGATAGTGGAGCAATATGCTATCAAAATGCATAGAAGTTTAACAAGAATCATTTCTGTTATAAGAAAAAAATAAATTAAGGGATAAGTTTATATACTACTTGTTTATTTTTTTGTTTTTAAGGGGTTAAATCTTATTAACTCCCTTTAATTTTATTATTTTCTTGAATTGTTTTTTTAATTTTGATTT
>NZ_JAFYHP010000004.1 GCF_017539065.1 Methanobrevibacter sp. | reverse complement strand
TCTTCTTCTTCCTCTTCTTCTTCAACTACTTCTTCTGCTGCAGGTGCTGCTGCTACTGGTGCAGCTGCTGCCATAGCAGTAGTTTCCATAGCTTCATCGATGTCTACATCTTCTAAAGCTGCGATTAAAGCTTTGATTCTAGCGTCATCAGCTTCAATTCCTGCTGCTTCAATAATACTTTTAACATTTTCTTCGTTAATATCTTTTTCTGCACTGTGCAAAATCATTGCCGCATATATATATTCCATGTTATCACCATTAGTTTATTTTAAAGTGTTAGTTTTCAATAATAATTAAAATTTTTAAGTTTAACCAAACAGAGCTCCTAACCCAGCTGCTGCTGTTTCTTCACTATTTTCTTCTTCTTCCTCGTCTTCCTCTTCTTCTTCAACAACTTCTTCTGCTGCTGGAGCTGCTGCTACAGCAACGCTGGAAAGTTTTTCAGCTAATTCGTCGTCGATAGCACCAGGTGCATCAGCAACTTCTGCTGCTAAAGCTAACATTTTAGCTTGTGCTAAACCGATAATTGGTTCTGAAGTTTCAGAGGTCATGATAGCTGCTTGTACACCGACATTAATTGCTCTGGTGTATGCGAGAGTAATAATAGTGGAAATAGTTTCGTCAGTAGGTATTGCTGCATTTACAGATAAGTTAAATGCATTTCTGAATGCATTCTGTATGTCAGCTAATGTTTGTTCTTCATCGATTGCGAGTAAATCAGAAGTGTAAACAGATCCTTCTTCATATACTGCTTTTAAATTAATTCCTACTTCCATCGGATTGATGTCCATTCTTGATAATGTTGCTGCAACTTGTTTGGATACTTCCTCACCGGCTGCCACTACAACAGTGTCTTTTTGAACGCAAATTTTTCCTTTGTCGATTTTTGCAGGAATTCCCACTTGTTGTAATTCACCTAAAAATGGACCTGGTTCAAATCCAGTGTCCCCTTCCGGCACTACAATATCTTCAGGAGCAATAGCACCTGGTTTTGCAGGAGCTGAAGTTTTGCTGTCTTCCAATATTTTGTATAGTTTGAAAGGGTTCATTTCGGTTGCGATAATTGCAACTTGACCATCCATATGTTCAGATAAATCAACAATGTTGGTTTTATCAGCATTGCAATCTTCTAAAGCTAAATTAATAAGGTTTATTTTGGACATTCTGATAACAGCTTTGCCTTTGAGAGATTTTCTCATTTCTTGGAGCTGTTTTGCAGGAATGTTCATCAAGTCGACGATACCGATTACTTCGTGTTCGCCAATGATACCTTTTAGCTCGTTAACTTCTTCCTTTTTCCATTCAGCAACATGAGCCATTAGATCACCCTCACTACTGGTCCCATAGTTGTTTTAATAAACATGGACTTTATTTGACTTCTTCCTTTTTCTAAATTGCGGTCTAAGACTGTAAGAACAGTTTCAACATTTTCAGCTATGTCCTCGTCTGACATGTCTTGGCTTCCAACAACAATTTGAATACTTGCTTGTTGTTTTACACCAACTTTGACAGTATTTCGTAATCTTTCTAAAAGAGGATCTAGTTTGATACTTGCAGGCACCGGTTTAGGCATTTTTCCACGAGGACCAAGAACTGGACCTAAGAATCTACCTACGAGCGGCATCATATCAGCTTGAGCTACTAAGAAATCAACAGAGTTAGCCATTTTTTTAGCTGCTTTTCTGTCTTTTCCAAACTCTTCTAAATCTACTTTGTTGATTACGACGTCAAGACCAGCATCTTTAGCTTGAACAATGAGTTCCCCATCAGCAATGACTCCGATATTAATATCTTTGCCACGGCCATTAGGAAGAGCAACTTCCTCACTAAACCTGTTTTCTGGTTTTTTGACATCTAAGTCGCGGATGTTGATAATAACATCTACGGACTCAGTGAAGTTTCTCGGCTTTGACTGTTCTTTTGCCTCCTTCACCGCGTTCACTACATCTTGTGTCATATTTAACCCCCATGAACATTTGTTCATTGGATTTATTTTGGTTTCATGAGTATCATTACAAGAAAAAAATTCTTAAACGATTGCATGAATTAAAAACAGTATATCAATTATAACTTGAATTATAACGTCATATACACTGTATTTATTAACTTAATTTAAATTTTAACTGGACAATATCTATTCGTTTAGGATATCGTCGTATACTCCAGCATCAACATCTTTTTGTGCTTCTCTTGGGTCTTTACCGTCAACAGATAATCCCATACTTACACAGGTTCCCATAACTTCTTTGACACCTGCTTTGTAATCGTTTGCAAGTAATGAATCGAATTTCATTCTAGCGATTTTTAAAGCGGTTTCAATAGGAACATCATTAATGATGTCTAAACCTGGTTCATGAGAAGCTTTTTCGATGCCCAATTCTTCCATGATAAGCGCAGTAGTTGGCGGAGTACCGATTTCGATTTCGAATTCTTTAGTATCCCTATCAACACTGATGATTACAGGCACTTTCATTCCTGCAAAGTCAGCACTTTTTTTGTTGATTTCTTCTACTACTTGCATCATGTTAATACCGAGAGGTCCTAAAGCAGGTCCTAATGGTGGTCCAGGAGTAGCGGTTCCACCTTCGATAAGAACTTCGACTGTATCTTTAGCCATCAGTCAGCCTCCTTTTGAATTATTCTAATTTGATCAGCTTTAACAGTAACCGGAATTGGCACTGCAGCTTCTATTAACTCAAGAACGACTTCTTCACGTGATTCATCAATACGAACCACTTTTGCTCTTTCACCTTTAAATGGGCCAGAAATAAGCTCCACAATACTTCCTTTTTGAATAGAGGAAATAATAGGTTCCGGTTTTAAGAATCTTTTCACTTCTTCAAAGGTAATACCAACACTACCTTCTACAACCCCTCTTAAATGTTGTACTTTTAAATCAGGATTCCTAAGATCTATTTTTGTTGAAGATTCAACTAGAATATATCCTTTTAAAGATTCTGGAACAAGAATTGATGAAATGCCTATGCCATCAATAGTTCTAGCTTTACGTGCTAGAAGTCTTGCAACATTTCTTTCTTGACCTGCAGAGGTCTTAAGAGCATATATGGAACTGTTAGTATCTTCCATGAAAAATTCACCTATATTTTTAAATTTTTACTTGTTAATAAAATCATACATTAAGTTAAAAAATATTATAAAAGCCATTATTTTCCGAAATAAAATCTGAAAAATAAGATTTCTATAATAGTAATATATATGATAAATCATAGTATTTAAAAGTTTTCAAAAAAACAATATTTCCTAGAAAAAATATGCAAAATAAAAAAAATTAATGGATCAAAAAAAGAAGATTGGTTTTATAAACCAATTAAATAACCGAAACAGACGATAAGATATCCGATACCGCCAACGATTACAACCCCAATAGCTGAAACCTTAGCTAAATCCAAATATTCTTTTCCGTCAGGCTTTCTTGATACCTTTAATACTCTTTTTGCATCTTTAATAAATTTGTCAAAAGTTTCTTTAAAATCCATATAAATAACCTTAAAATTAAAAAAATTATACTAAATTAATAGTAATAAATAATTTATAGTCTGACCATTAATAAATGTTTGCATCATTACAAAAAAAATGAAGATAGAATTTAGAAAATTCCATCAATAAAATCATCTAATTGGTCGCTAGCTGCATCAGCTTGGCTAATGTCATCATTATAATCATTGTCTGATGTACTGTCTGATGTATAATTAGCCTTAATGCCTGAAACAACCACAGTGGTTCTAACAACATTTTGGAGACTTTCGTCAATTTGAGTACCCCAAATAATGTTGGCTTCAGGATCTAACTTGTCAGCAACAACTTGAACGATTTTTTCAGCTTCATGTAATGTCAAATCAGAACTACCAGTTATGTTAACTAATGCACCGGTAGCGTTTGAAATATCGATGTCCAATAATGGGCTGCTTAATGCTTCATGTACGGATTCTAAAGCTCTGTCTCCAGATTCAGATTCTCCCATACCAATCATTGCCATACCGGAACCGCCCATGATACTCTTAATGTCTGCGAAGTCTAAACTTACAAGACCTTTTTTGGTAATCAATTCTGTGATTCCTTTAACGGCTCTGCCCAATATTTCATCTGATACCATGAATGCTTTATTCAATGGTAAGTTCGGAGCCACTTCCAATAATTTATCATTTGGTATAATAATAACGGTGTCGGAAGCTTCTTGAAGTTTTTCTAAACCTTGTTCTGCGTTTTCTCTTCTTTTGATACCTTCAGCAGAAAACGGCATAGTAGCAACAGCAACAGTTAATGCTCCTAATTTTTTAGATAATTTAGCGATAATTGGTGCTGAACCTGTACCGGTTCCTCCACCAAGACCACAGGTCACAAATACCATGTCTGCGCCTTCTAATTCTTCTCTGATTTCATCTTCACTTTCTTCAGCGCATTCTTCACCGACTGATGGGTTTCCGCCTGCACCTAATCCTTTTGAAGTTTGTCTACCAAGAAGAATCTTTTTGCCTGACTGGCTGTAAAATAAATCTTGAGCATCAGTATTTACTGCTATAGTTGTTGCGCCTTCAATACCCATTTCGTTTAATCTTGTAATGGTATTATTTCCAGCTCCACCAGCACCAACAACATATATATTAGTTTTAGCTTCTTTAATTAACTCTATAAGATCATCATCAATGTCTGAAGAGAGTTTTTCTGGTGTTTTCTCTTCCATTCTTTGTTCGGATTCTTTGATTGCATCATCTATAAATTTCACAACTTAACCCCACTATCGCTTATTTAATATAATTGTTAAATATTTCTATTGTAACTAATATTTAAATGCAACTAATTATTATATTAATTTGTAATATTTAATCTTTAGGCATTGCAATTATTTCATGGAACTTTAACTTAAATAAATCTTTTGCATTGACAGGGGTCAAAATAACTGCAGTATCAACGCCGTGGCCTCTGCCTCCAATGGCAATTATTTTTTCGCCGACCGGGATTAATCCTGCATCTGCAGCCATTATGGAGATTTCTGCAGATACTTTAATACCATGTGAAAACATTCTTAATGTATCGGCAACGACATCCAAAGGGGAATATCCTCCATACTTGTTGGTTACTCCTCTTGCAGCCCCGCTGAATGCATGACTTCCAAAATATGTCTTAATTCCAACGTCTTCTAATTTTTCAACCATATCCTGAGAGATATCCGGTTCATTAGGGCCGCTGAATCCCATATGATGGGTGACATTAATTATTTCAACGTCGAACTCTTCAATAGCCCCATACAACTTCAATGCAGATGCTCCGGTTGATGAAGCAATCAATACCCTTTTGATACCGTCTGTGGCTTCCAATTTATCACGAACAGCCTTAACCAGCTCATCAGTATAATCATTTCCTTGCTCTTCAAAATATGTAATGAATTTTCTTTCCATACTATCATCCCAATAGATAATTATTTAAAAGTCTATTATTTATATTATTTAATATCAATTTTTAATAAAGATTTTTATGATGACCTCTGAACTTGACAATATAAAGCATGTGAAAAATGGAGATTATATCGTAATCCCTATTGAAACCGGCTACATCAAGCCCAACGAAAATCTGGACTGCATAATCGAACCTGCAAAAAGACTGATGGAAGACAATGATTATCTGGTCATTGCAGAAACTCCCGTTTCAGTTTCACAGAACCGTCTGGTTGATGAGGCACTCTACACACCATCACTGACCGCAAAATTTCTAACGGTCGTTTGGAGCAAATACCTGTGGGGATACATTCTGGGACCTCTGCTTAAAATCAAAAAAAGAACCATAATGAATCTGAGAAAACTTCCAAAGGAAACCGAAGCCCACAAGGAAGTCGTCCTTCAATTATATGGTCTGAAACATGCCCTTAAACCCGCTTCAGAAGCAGGAATTGATTTGAGCAATGCGCCCGGAACATTTGTTTCGCTTCTTCCCGAAAATCCCGAAAAAGTGGCAAAAGAAATTAAAAAGGAAATCGGAAAGGAAGTCTGCGTGATGATTATAGACACGGATGCCACCTACATGAAAAACGGGAAATACTTCACCGCCCTTCCAATAGCCATTGAAGGCATCGATGCGGATAACGGATTTTTGGGATATGTGAGGGGGCAGCTGTCTGAAAACATGGGATCCACCCCATTGGGCTGCAGCGAAAAGATAGATGTCGAAACCGCCTTAAAAATGGCGAACATTGCGGAAGATTATCAGAAATCCCTTTCAACAGAAATGAAAACAATCCATAGCGTCAAAGAGGTTTTAGGCTCTGAAATTGATGAAGTAACTATCGAAGACCTTGATTCCATCACACACACTCCTGCGGTAATTATAAGAAAAGTATTATAATTAGATAAATTTTTATAAGAAAAAAAACATAATTATAAAATTAATATAGAGTGTTAGGGGAAATCAAATGATAAATAATCCATTAGTAAAAAAATCATTATCAAAAATCGTTGAAAAAGAACATGAAGAAACTCTTAAAAAGAGATTTAAAGAATATTACCCAGATGAAGAAACCCCTGAAGGAATTGATAATCTTATAAGAGCATTGAACCTACCACAAGAAGATATACAGCATATTGCTAATGATATTCAAGAAACAGTTGAAAAAACCATCATACCAATCATTAACGCATTAATGGACGGTATTGAAACCGATGAAGAGATTGCGGCAAAAACTGAAATCAAGTTAAATATTGTTAGAAAAATATTATACAAGCTCTATGACTTGAAAATTGCTAATTATAAGAGAAGCAAAGATCCTGAAACACAATGGTACACTTATTCTTGGAAATTTGATGAGGAAGAATTGGTCAGGCAAATAAATGAGGAATGTGAAAAAGAGCTGAATGAGCTCAATGCCACATTGGAAAACGAAGAAAACAACATGTTTTTCGTTTGCCCGCAAGGCCATGTAAGATACAATTTCGACACAGCTTCAGACGAAGAATTCCTGTGCGTATGCGGTGAGGAACTGGTATTCCAAGACAATTCCGACATGATTGAAGGAATCAAGCAAAGCATCAAATTGACCAAAAGTGATTTAGATTCATTTAATGAAAGCCTACAAAAATAGATAAAATGGAACTTAAATTGCTTGAAAAGGAAAACACTCCTGAAAACGTTATCCAACACTGCATAGCCGTTTGCAAAAAAGCTATGAAAATAGCTGCTAATTTTGACAATGCCGATAAAGACCTTATCAGACAGGGCGCCCTATTGCATGATATCGGAAGATCCAGAACCCATGGAATTTCACACGCAATTGAAGGAGTTGAAATAGCGCGGGAATACGGCTATCCGACTGAAGTGCTGAATATCATTGAAAGGCACATCGGCGCGGGGATAACTCCCGAAGAAGCCGTTAAGCTCGGACTTCCTGAAAAATCCTATCTTCCCATTACACTCGAAGAAAAAATTGTCGCTCATGCCGATAATCTGATAAGTGGAACAAAAGAGGTCGATGTCGATTTTGTAATCAGCAAATGGAAAAGAACTATCGAAGACAGCGAAGATAACATTGAAAGACTAATTGAACTGGATAATGAGTTGATAAAAGCCTTTGAGGAATAATATGAAAGTAATTTGTTCAAGTGAAGAATCCCTGTACCGTCCCGAAGCGGTCAGATGGAGACAGAGAATGGAAATGATGGAACCGTTGGGCGATACTGTCGTTCTATTGCCCTGCAGTATGAAAAAACCATATTCCGATTCCAAATCCCATCAGAAGTTTAGGAAATTAACAAGGTCATTTCAGGAACTTATTGTTACCTCCCCATTTGGAATATGTCCGAGGGAACTTGAAAATACATTCCCGATTCAATCCTATGACGTGAGCACTACCGGATCATGGTCCGCCGACGAAATTGAGGAGACCGGGAAATTGATAGCAAAATATTGCGAAGGCAAAAACATTGTAGCCAACCTTGCCGGAGGCTATCTGGAATCATTGGAAGCCTACGTCGATGAGTTTACCAACGTCTGCGTCAATGAGCGTCCGACCTCGCCCGACTCACTCTACAATTTGAGGATGGAACTCAAGAATCACCAGAGGATAAGCAGACACGAAAAGACCCTGCACGGACTCAGGTCAATAGCCAGATACCAGTTTGGTGAAAACGGTGACAAATTCATACCAGACAATGTTAAAACCAAAGGAATGTATCACAAAAGAATCCTGTCAAACGGCACACAGTTGGCATTGCTGAACAAGGATTACGGATTGTTCAGACTGAATTTGGCAGGCGGAGAAATCCTCAAGGATTTGGGAATCCATATCGTAAACATTGATTTTGAACTGCAGACAAATACCGTCTTTGCACCTGGAATTGAAAAGGCCGACCATAAAATCGTTCCGAACGACGAAGTGGTTGTCGTTCATGATGACACCGTTGTCGGAGTGGGAAGGGCTGTAATGACCGGTCGTGAGATGGAAGAATGCACCAATGGTATCGGCGTCAAACTTAAACATCGCCTAAAAAAATAACAAGATATATAAATAACCATTAGTAATACTTATAACTACATAAATTTATTAGGAGATTAGATATGTCAGAAGATTTAGTAAATGATATTAAAGATGCTATTACTCCAATTAATGACCCTCACATGGGAATCAGTATTGTAGAAATGGGCATTGTACAAGACATTACCGTTGACGGTGATCAAGCTGAAATTATCCTTAAACCAACCAACCCTGGTTGTATGAGTATAACCCGTATTGCTGCTGATGCTAAAATCAGAGCTGAAAGCGTTGAAGGTATTGAAAAAGCTATTATTACTGTTGAAGGACATGCTATGGCAGAGTCCATTAACGAAATGATTAATAGATAAATTTTATTAAATTTTAACTAATTACTCGAATAACCGAAACAGTTATATATAGTAATTTATATATGTATTAGTGTTGACAGTTAACTGTCACACAAATTTCATAGGCTAGTGGCACAGCTTGGTTAGCGCGCTCGGCTGATAACCGGGAGGTCATGGGTTCGAATCCCATCTAGCCTACTACTTACTATTTTTTAAGAATTCTGCACTCTATTTAACAATTTTATCGACTTTTTTTAGAAATAAATATATATGATATTCAACAAAACATATCTTAAATGTACAAAAAGTAGGAATGATGATAAAAATGTGGGAAAAATTAAATGAAAAATTCAAAAAATACCCTGCAAGATTAAGAGTCGCGGAAAAAATGATTGAACTTGGCCTATCCCTAGGCGAGGATGGGAAAATTTACTGTGGAAATTTAAAAATAAGTGATAAGGCACTTGCAAGTGCTGCAGAAGTTGACAGACGTGCAATAAAATCAACAATCAGCGTAATTCAAGATGATGAAGAACTATATAGCATATTCAGCAACATCATGCCTGCAGGAACCCTTCTAAAAAATATTGCAAAAAACCTTAAACTGGGAGTAATTGAAATAGAAGTAGGATCTGAAAATGAAGGCATATTAGCTAGAACAAGTAATTTAATATCAGAAAAAGGAATAAGCATCAGACAGGCATATGCTGAAGATACTGAGCTCCAGCAAAATCCTATACTAACAATAATCACCGAAGAACCTGTCAGCGGTGATTTGATAAAAGAGTTTTTAGAAATAAAAGGAGTTACAAGAGTGTCCATCTATTGATTTAGATGTTCCATTCTTGCTTTTTCCATTTCTCTATCTTCTTCTTCAAGAACCTCTAAAAGTTCTTCCCAAGCTTCTAAAGATTCTTTAGCAGCTTCTTCTGATAATTTCTCAATTGCATAACCTGCATGGATTAAAACATAATCTCCAACCTCCACATCAGGCAGGAGGTCTAATTTTGCTTGTTGTCTTGCTCCACCAAAGTCAGCATATAACCAATTATCTTCTCTATTAATTTCAACAACTTGAGCGGGTGCCGCAATACACATAAATTCTCTCTCCAAAATTTAATATATTAATACTATTAAAAGTTAGTATTATATAAAACTATCTAAAAGGGTGTTAAAATGGAAAATATTGTTATTGGATCCGGGCCTGCAGGAAGATTAGCTTCTCTTGAACTTGGAAAACTAGGTGAAGAAGTTACTTTAATTGAAAAAAATCATATTGCAGGAACCTGTCTCAACGAAGGATGTATGGTTGTTTGTGCACTAACAGACATAACCAAATTTATTGATTCAAATAAACGCTTCAATAATTACGGTTTTATTAAAAGCCAGCTTGAAATTTCTTATGAAAAAATTGTGGAAAAGATTACTGAAACACAAATTAAGCTTAGAGAACTTAACCAGATGGAAAATGAAAGTGTCGGCAACAACATCATCTATGGTCAGGCCAGTATTGAAGGTGATATCGTCAAGGTAAACAATGAAAGCCTTGAATATGATAATTTATTAATTGCAACAGGGGCTAGGCCGTTTATTCCGGATATTCCCGGCAAGGAATATGGATTGACCAATAAAGACATATTGAAGATTGACGACATTCCTGAAAAGTTAAACATAATTGGCGGAGGAGTCATTGCTTGTGAAATAGCCAATATCTACTCAACACTTGGCAGTGAAGTCAATATTATTGCAAGAAGCCAAATATTAAAAGAGATCAGTGAAACCACAAAAAAATATGTCCTGAAACATATTATTCCTGACGTCAATATATTTGAAAACACCAATGTTAAAGAAGCATTTAAAGATAAAGTTTTAACTGACGGCGATGCTGAATTAGAAGGAATTCCGTTTTTTGCAACCGGCAGAACACCAAACAGTGAAATTGCCAAAGGAATAGTTGAGTTAAACCCTGACAACACCATTAAAGTCAATGAAATGATGAAAACCAGTGCTGACAATATCTATGCCGCAGGAGATGTGACCGGAGGATACCAGTTAACACCGGTGGCCAGGATGGAAGGTATCACAGCCGCAAGGAATATGGCAAACTATTCCAACAAAGTAAGCTACGAATGCATTCCCCAAACATTAAGTCTGAACATGGAAGTCAGTTTTGTTGAAAATGAAAAATCAGAATGCCGTGATGAAGATAAGGCAACAATTGCATTTCCTGGAATCGGAGGGCCTGGCGCCTTTTGGAACATACTTAGCGGAGATACCGGCTATACTGAAGTAGAATTTGACAAAACTAAAAACAGGATAAACAGAATCAATCATGTCTCTCCATCCTCAGTTAGTGATATAGCATACCTATCTTATTTAATGAGAATGGATTATGATTTAGATGATTACGGCGAATTTTTAGAAATTCACCCGTCTACAGACACTAATTACAAAATAATAAAAAATATGTGGTTATAATACCACTATTCCAATTTTTTTAACATCCTATCGACCAGATTATCGGCAGCCTGAGCGCATTGCTTACCATAAGCGCTGGCATTTTTTTGAAGGGAATCATAATTCCTGAAAGCTTCATCAATGCTTTTGCAGACATCACTGACTTCGGATTCGATTATTGCTCCGGTATATACTCCGGCCATATTCTGGTATCTTCCCCATTTTATTCTTGTAAGAGCGATAATAGGTTTTTCAGAAGTTAAAGCCTCCTGAATTGAAATGCCGTCATCAGTCAGGACAGTCAAATCCGCAAATTTGAACAGATCATTCATCCAGTTAATATAACCTGCATAAATTACTTTAGAATCATCCAATGAATCCAGATATGATTCATCCAAAGGCAAACCTACCAAAACCAGATTATATTCGTCTGTTTCATTAGCTACCAGATTAATTGCATCAATCATCCCATTAAAAATTGATGATCCTGAAGAGAATAGGATTGTCTTTTTATTTTCATCAAAATTAGGGAACTCTCTGAGTTTTTCTAAAGCAACATTCGCATTGCCCCTGCCGCAGTCATCGGATAACGGATAGAATGACCTTTCCATATTTTTCGGCAAGGTTTCCCACCTATACTTGTCTATTTCGGGGAATAAAAAACAGTAGTTTAATTTAGGACAAACTGTAGAGTCAAGAGGTGTTGATATTAAAGAAAATGTAGTTTTTCGGGCCAATTTGCCTCCAAGTGATCCGACTATGGCGCCTCCGCCTAAAACTCCCAAAACAAAATCGCACCCTGATTTTTTAATGGCGCTTCTTGCCTTGAACGCAGCAGGAATTAACTTTAAAGCTCCTTTAAGAGCAGACGCTTTTGTAGCTTTATGGCCTCCGGCCTGGGGAATGGATATCTTATGCCAGGAATATCCGTTCTTTTCAAATAATATTCCCGGAGCAGATTCGTCAAGAGCGATTTCACATTCAATTCCTCTTTTTTCAAGGGCTTTTATTGCATTTAAAGCAATTGCTGCATCGCCGCCCAATCCCCTTCCAGTGACGACCAATAAACATTTCATAAATTTAGCCTCTTTTTTCCAATCTAGGAATTTCCTTGCGTGGAACATAACTCTTAGGATGTGATGCATATGGATTATATAATAATCTTCTAAAACCTAAAGAGATTAACAATGAATTTTTAACCTCATATTGCTTATCTCTCAAAATCCATTTCCTAAAGAGGTCTCCCAATCCTCCTCCGGTCAAAACATCCATGAAATAATCGCCGAATGTAGGGTCAAGTATTCTTAGTTTCTGTCTGAAGAACACTCTTAAATTATTTCTTCTAACAAATGCGATTAAAGCGACAGTTATGAAACCGAAGATTAAAACTGCAGGCAATCCTCCCATCAGATAATAAGCAATTCCTAATGCAACGCCGAATACATGGTTTCCGACTTCCCCCAGCATGATTTTTCCTGAGAAATCCAATGGGGAATAAGCAATACAAACCACCAATATTAATAATGGAGTGTAAATGGCCGGCAGTTCCTCAAATGTTGGGGAACCCAATATCAACATTGCGATAATTGTCAGGACTGACATTATAATTGTTACGATACAAGCGGATCCCGGTTGCATATCCGAAATGTTCAGTGGCTGAACCATAAGGGCAATGAATATTGAAGATAAGCCTAAACCTTCATAAAATCCGACAATCATGACAAGTATGATTCCTATTCCTCTAGATAATTGACCCCATTCAATGCCCAGTGGAGATTTTTTACGTCCCGCGACATCATCGATAAGTGCACAGATACCAATTATTAAAATAAGATTATTCAATCCGGGCAACATGTAAAGTGATAGAATTATAAATGGAATTATACCAATTGCACGTGGAATTCCACCTCTAACATTGGGGAAGAGATTTCCGAGATATCCTCTTTTTCCTAAAAATCTGAATATAATATCTAAAACAGCCGTACCTACGGCAGATAAAACAAAAACAAATACCAGTGCAAAAAGTATCGATGAAGAAATCATATTATCACAAACTTAAATTACATATTAATTTTAATTTTTCCTTATATATAAATTTTAAGAGATGTCATACCTTAAAATTGCCGCCATACCCCCAAGGCTTTCTAATTGTTTTCCGCCTTCATGCTCGCTGCTGATTACCATCACTTCACCTTTCATGTTCTCAACCATGTCCATATCCTCGCCCATATTTTCACTGGCCACCTTTGTATCAAGAATCAGCAATTGGGCAACGGCGCCTAAATTAATTGCATTTTTAGTTTCTTTAACTCCATATGCGACTTTAGATGAATTTTTAGCAATTTCCGTGAGCAGATTATTTATTGCTCCCATTTCTATAGCTACGCGGTTTTCAGAGGTTAGTTTCTCAACTGTTCCTTTTTTGAGGACTTCCGCAATTCCGTTTCTTCCGCCGGATCCTGTGGCTTCAATTATTGAAATTTTTGCCAGATCCTGATGCTTGTCCTTCAAGTAATCATAAAAATCGTTTTTGACAAATCCCGGCCCTGCAATGATTATGTTTTGGATTGAATCGAACTTGGTTATTGATTCGATGACCTTTTCATAGAATTGCACAATGTTTTTCTGCCTGTTTTTGTCAATGATTCTTTTTCCTGAAACGTGGCCTTTGATTGGGCCGTAATATTCTATCCCAAACTGCCTCATCAAGCCTAATGTTGCTGTATCGTCTTCTAAAACTACAATGATTGCAGATAATTTTTTAGACGCATCTATAGCTTGGTTTAGTCTTTTGATTGCCCATTTTGGCCATCTTTCTTTTTTGATGGTTATTGGAGTGTTGAGCTTGACTTCCAAAGTGTGGTGAGAACCTAAAGGAATCAGATCCTCAGGGCCCCTTGTAATTACTCCGGTCAACCTTAACTTTCCCGTGAACAAGTGGAAAGAGACATTTTCAATATCCAAACCTAAATAAAATGTTTTTTTAACTCCCCTGTCACTTCTGAGCTTGTCTCCAGTATTATCCTGAATTCTTCGGGTTGTTTTTGAGGAGGCGTTATCTCCAACTTCTATGATATGTGAAAGATGCCATAAATCATCCAGCGTTTCCGGGAAAACTTCAACAGTCCCCTCTTTTTCATCTTCATTTAAAATTTTCATGATTTCACAATAATTTTTCTAGTTAATATTATATACTTACTAATATAATAATTAAGTGATAAAAATGAATGTTGGAATTATTGGTGGTAGTGACGGTTTGGGAAAAACCTTAATCTACTACTTTAGAGATGAATTTGAAGTATATATCACTGCCAGAGACCACAAGAAAGGCCGTGCAGTTGCAGATGAATTAGGAGTCAATTACATTGAATCCAATGCAGGACTTGCAAACATTAGCGATATCCTGATTATATCCGTACCTATCCAGCACACCTGCGATGTCATCCGCGAAGTTGCGCCGTTTATCAAGAGCGGTTCCGTCATGATTGATGTGACTTCAGTTAAGGAAGGGCCTGCCAAAACCATGTCTGAAGTTCTGCCGGACAGTGTGGAATACATTCCAACACACCCTGTTTTCGGTCCGAGAACCACCGAACTGGACAATCAGGTGATTGTCCTGACCGCTGATAAAAAGGGCAAATGGTATGATAAGGTATACAAATACCTGGAAAGCAAGAATATGAGAATAATCGAAACCAGCGCCGAAAAGCATGATTTCATGATGAGCATCGTGCAGGTTTTAACTCATTTTTCATTCATCTCAACCGCTTCTGCAATTGAAAAGCTGAAGGTCGACATTTCTGAAACTGAGGATTATGAAAGTCCGATATATAACCTGATGATTGATATGATTGCCCGTATTGTATCTCAAAACCCGTATCTGACTTATAACATTCAGGCAATGAATAAGAACGGTCCTAAAATCAGAAACACATTTGCCGATGCCGTTTTAGAGCTGAGAGATGTTATCAATAACGGCGATTCAGAAGAGTTCATGGACATTGCCATTAGGGCTACCAAACATATGGGAGATATCAAAAACGCTTTGGGTAGAAGTGACAAGGCAATCGGCGCATTGAATTACGAATACGGAATGTTATATGATTCCATTGGTCAGGAAGTTGGTTTGATGCACATCTATTCAGGGAAAATCCATGTCGGAATTCTTGAAAGCCTGGATGACAAGACCGCGGTATTGAAGGACGGGAACAAAACCAAAAAGCTTCGCATAGCAAAC
The DNA here is from genome assembly GCF_017539065.1 of Methanobrevibacter sp. Classification (GTDB taxonomy): domain Archaea; phylum Methanobacteriota; class Methanobacteria; order Methanobacteriales; family Methanobacteriaceae; genus Methanocatella. The sequence goes on along the minus strand of NZ_JAFYHP010000004.1, from coordinate 24,644 downwards.
ATCAGGATTTTGCTTCCAGAGGAATTGTACAAATGGAAAATCGAAAATTCAAATACCAAAACCGCATTCATCAGTTGCGTGTTCCCTAAAAACGTCCATGTTGAAACTATCGAGAAAACCGTATTGAAATTAGACAATATCATTGACATCAAATTGACTGATGAATATACCGGCCCTCAAATTGATGACAAATTCATAAGCTTGACTTTTGAAGTTACTGCGCTAACCAAAGAAGATATTGAAAATGTCAAAGACCTGTTCACCGGTTTTGGCGGAGTCATCAGATAATTGTTTTATATGGAACGAACAAAAATTAAAGTGTCAAAAAGTAATTAAATTTTAGAATTTAATATATCACTTTAATATTTCTTATTTTTTATAAATTAATCATTAAAAATCAAATTAAATAAAATTAATATTATCAATCAGTAATTAGATCAAATAGCTTATTTTTAAAAGGTTTTGAAAAGTCCATAAAACCGAAACCTTTATATAGTAAAACATATACAGGTATATCTGTCAATAAAGTTACAAAAAGTAACAAAAAGATTTTGACACATTACAATTACATTACAATTACAGCCTAAAGGGAGATGATAACATGGCAGAAAATGAAATTACACTAAAAGTTGCAGAAGCAATTTCTCAAAAAGATGTCGGGCAAGGCATAGCAAGACTTGACCCAAACGTCATGGACGATTTGAACATCAAAGAAAGAGATTTGATCGAAATTGTCGGCGAGAGAAGAACTGCAGCTATCGCTCTTCCTTCACAGACCGATATTGGACTTGGAGTTATAAGGATTGATGGACTAGTTCGTAAAAACTCCGGCGCTACTATTGGTGGAGAAGTCACAATCAAAAAAACTAAAGCAACAGAAGCAAAAAAAGTTGTTTTAGCTCCAATTGAAAATAATATCCGTGTGCAAGGAGATGTGCGCGGTTTATTTGCTGGCAAAGTAATGGTCCAAGGCGACATCATTGGATCACAAATCAGAGCACCAAGACCAAGCATGGGATTCAATAGCCTATTTGAAGAATTGATGGACTTTACACCAGCAATGAAAGAAATCAAATTTGCAGTCGTATCAACTAATCCGAAAGACATTGTTATTGTTGGTCCGAATACCGAAGTTCAATTACATGAGTCCCCAGTGGACGTCAGCAAAATCGAAGGTGTTGGAAACCTCGTCGACGTAAGCTACGAAGATATCGGCGGTTTAAAAGACGAAGTTAAAAAGGTAAGGGAAATGATTGAAATTCCTCTTAAAAGACCTGAACTCTTCGAAAAATTAGGTATCGCCCCACCAAAAGGAGTATTGATGCACGGTCCGCCAGGCACAGGTAAAACTTTGCTTGCCAAAGCGGTAGCAAGTGAAAGTGATGCCCATTTCATTGCAATCAATGGGCCTGAAATCATGAGCAAATATGTTGGCGGATCTGAAGAAAACCTAAGGGAATATTTCGAAGAGGCTGAAGAAAACTCACCTTCAATCATATTTATAGACGAACTTGATGCAATCGCTCCAAAAAGAGAAGAGACCAACGGTGAAGTTGAAAGAAGAACCGTTGCCCAACTTCTAACTTTAATGGACGGTCTTAAATCCAGAGGCCAAGTGGTAGTAATCGGTGCAACCAACAGACCTGATTCACTTGATCCTGCACTCAGAAGACCTGGAAGGTTTGACCGTGAAATCGAAATCGGAGTGCCTGACTCAGAAGAAAGAAAAGAAGTACTTGAAATTCATACAAGAAACATGCCTTTGGCAGAAGACGTAGACCTCGAAAAGATCGCAAATACCACCCACGGATTTGTAGGAGCTGATCTCGAATCCTTATGTAAGGAAGCAGCTATGAGAGTAGTGAGAAGGATTTTGCCTGAAATTCAAAACGATGAAGAGATTCCAAAAGAAGTTCTGGAAAAAATCGTCGTTACAGGAGATGACTTTAAAAATGCTCAAAAGGAAATCCAACCTTCAGCTCTCAGGGAAGTGCTCGTTCAAATCCCGGATATTGGATGGGATGATGTAGGAGGTCTTGAAGATGTAAAACAGGAATTAAAAGAAGCTGTTGAATGGCCGTTAAAACACCCTGAAACATTCCAACGTTTAGGAATCAGGCCTCCAAAAGGAACCCTCCTTTACGGAATTCCTGGAACCGGTAAGACATTGCTTGCAAAAGCGGTTGCCAGTGAAAGTGAAGCGAACTTCATCTCAGTGAAAGGTCCTGAACTCTTATCCAAATGGGTTGGCGAATCCGAAAAAGGTGTAAGAGAAGTATTTAGAAAAGCTAAACAGGCTTCCCCTACTGTAATCTTTTTCGATGAAATCGATGCAATAGCCAGTACCCGTAGCGGAAACGACACCGACAGTGGTGTGACCAAAAGAGTCGTAAACCAGTTATTGACTGAAATGGACGGTTTAGAAGAACTCGAGGATGTTGCAATCATAGCCGCAACCAACAGGCCGGACATTTTAGATGCCGGTTTAATGAGACCTGGAAGATTTGACAGGCACATTCAAGTTAAAGAACCTGACGAAGAAGCCAGAATATCCATCTTTGAAGTGCACACCAAAGGTATGCCTTTAGCAGATGACGTTGACATTAAAAAATTGGCTAAAAACACTGAAGGTTATGTCGGAGCGGACATTGAATCCGTATGCAGAGAAGCGGCAATGTTGGCTCTAAGAGATGATCTTGAAGCTAGCGAAATCCCATACAAATACTTTAAACAAGCCATTGATAAAGTGAAACCGGGATATAAAAGCCTCGATGAACAATTAGTTCAATATATGTAAGGAAGAAACCACCAATTTCTTCCTTTTTCCTCCCTATTATCTGATTTCTGACCATATTAGGGAAAGATACTGACATCTTTCCCACAACCTCCATTATATTTACAAATTTATTTCTCTACCGATTGGGAAAGATACTGACATCTTTCCCACAACCTCTTTTAAGAATACTATTTTTGACAGCATATTTTATATAAAAAAATAACAATAGTTAATATTATGAGCGAACATATCATTGAAGCATTAGGAAAAAGCAGAATAACAATCAAAGACGGCAAAGTAGTTGACGTGACAGAACCTGAAGTTGAATACTGTCCTCTTTTTGATCATCATCGCGGAATTAAAAAGCTCACCCCTGAAGTGATAGCTAAAAACATCCAATTCAGAATTGACGATTTCGGAATGTGCACACCAGACAGACAATTGAGAATGAAGGACTTTCTAAGCTTTGGAATATCCGAGATCATGTGCACCTTGCTTGATGAAAATGTAATCGATTCCGTCGTGATGGTTTTGGAAGGCTGCGGAACAATAATTGTAACTGAAGGAGAATTAGTTCAAGGAATCGGCGGAAGGGTTTCAGGACTTTATAAAACAAGCCCGATACCAGAACTGATAGCTGAAATCGGTGAAGAAAACATCGTCTATCCAGAAACTGCAGACATTAATCAGATTGAAGGAATCAAATTAGCCATTGAAAAAGGATTTAAGAATATTGCAGTTACCGTTACATGTGCAAGTGATGCGGAAGGAATCAAGAAATTGCAAAATGAAAATCCAGACATTAACATCTATGTGTTTGTAGTTCACACATCAAAAAGAAGTTCCCAGGAAGCCAGAGCATTATTTGACATCTGTGATGTTGCAACCGGATGTGCTTCAAAATATATGCGTGAAATTGGGGAAGCTGAAAGCATTAAAACAGTAGGTCAGTCAATACCAATTTTTGCAAGAACTGAAAACGGCAAAAAATTCCTTGAAATGCGTCTAGAAAAAATCGGCGGGGAAAAACCTAAAAAGGACAATCCTGACTTGCCATATCCTCTAATTTAATTTTTAATAAATGAATACAATAGTGATTTGAGCCCATAAAATTGTATTTGAATTAAAATATTGATTTTAATCCATATATTTGTAGTTTAAAGAATGTAACATTAAATATATATGCTTTGAAGTACAATACCATTATTGGGATGGGAAAAAGAATTTTTTCAATAAATTGAAAAAATACTATCAGAAATATGTCATGTAATCGTTTCAGATAGATACTGAGGGGAATCATGGTTCATGCATTCGTACCTCAACATCTAAGATTTGACAGTTTTTGAAGTGATACTTCTACATTCTTGGTAAAATTCTATCGTCTCTAACCATGAATTTAGTAAAATACTGCGCCTTATATTCAATGAATGGGAATCTCGGGCCTCCAACACCATACTTAGGATTGAACCCGAATATATTAATGTATTCCGCCAAATCATCACGTTCATTTCTTAATGCTATTGCCACATCACGCAATGCCTTTGTATCGTCAATTTCCCTGTGGAAATGAACTTCTTCAATTCCATAATGGTTTACAGCATCAATTAACTTATGAGGATACTCCTTCCTATCTTTTAAAACTGTCAATGTATCGAGCCAATCGACATTTGATACAATCTCATCGGCCTCCTCAGGGAAATGTCTTTTAAGCAGGAAATAGACAAACAACAAATCGAATTGGCAATTATGGGCAATCATCAAGGTGCCGGGAGTCAATCTGTCAGCAATGTCTTCTGCAATTGTCCTTTCATCTAACCCATCATTTCTTAACATTTCGTTTGTGATGCTTGTAATTTCAGTTATTCTGGGGGAAATAGGTCTTCCAATATTTACAAATTCATTATAATCATCAGTTATGACTCCATCTTCAACCGTAAGCATGGCAAGTTCAATAATTTGGCAATCCCGACAATCTAATCCTGAAGTTTCAGTATCGAAAAATATTATTTTAATAATAAACACCCACATCAAATAATTTTAAATAATTCTATATATGTTGAAACTATATAATTAATATTGATTAGTCAACATGAGGGATAAATTTGACTCAAAAAAGTGAAGCGCAAAAAGGCAACATTACCCCCGAAATGGAGTTTGTTGCAGAATATGAAAACATAGATGTAAACAAATTAGCTAAATTAATTGACAAAGGACTAGTTGTAATTCCTAAAAACGTTAATGGAAATTCAAAACCTTGCGGTATTGGAGAAGGCCTGAAAACTAAAGTTAATGCGAATATTGGTTCTTCATCCAAAATTGATGATTTGGAACTGGAAATCAATAAGGCGAAACTGGCCCAGGAATACGGCGCGGATGCTATAATGGACTTATCAACCGGTTCTGATTTAAAATTATTCAGACGCAAAATCATGGAAGCTGTGGACTTATGTATTGGAACCGTGCCAATTTATGAAGCAGGGGTTGTAACACTTGCAAAAAACAGGGAAATAATTGACATGGACCCTGACGATATCTTCAAAGCCATTGAAAATCAGGCAAAAGAGGGAGTGGACTTTATGACTCTCCACTGCGGAATTACAAAAGATCTTGTCCAAAAGCTCAAGGCAGCTAACCGTATGATGGGAATCGTAAGCCGTGGAGGAACATTCATGGCTTCCTGGATTAATCATAATGAGATGGAAAACCCATTATATGAAAATTACGATTACCTTTTGGAATTATCCTATGAACATGACATTACATTGTCTTTAGGCGATGGGCTCAGACCGGGCTGTTTGGCTGATGCAAGTGATATCCCTCAAATTCAAGAACTTGTTAATTTAGGAACTTTGGTTAAAAGAGCTCAGGACGCTAATGTGCAGGTCATGGTAGAAGGTCCGGGCCACATGCCCCTTAATCAGATTAAAGCCAATATGGAAATTCAAAAAACAATTTGTCATGGTGCCCCATTCTATGTGTTGGGACCTCTTGTAACAGATATTGCGCCGGGCTATGACCATATTACCGGAGCTATCGGAGGAGCGATAGCTGCGACTGCCGGTGCCAATTTCTTATGTTATGTAACTCCTGCAGAGCATTTATCCTTGCCTAGCCTTGAAGATGTTAAGGAAGGAGTTGTCGCATCCAAAATTGCTGCTGAAGCGGCTGATGTGGCAAAAGGTTTGGACTCTGCATGGGCCCGCGAAAAGGCAATGGCAAAAGCGCGCAGGGAATTTGACTGGGAAGCCCAATTCGACCTTGCATTGGACAAGTCAAAACCTAGGAAATACCGTGACAAATGCGAACTTGACGATAATGAAATGTGTGCAATGTGCGGAGAATACTGCGCAGTTAAAATAGCTAAAGGTGATTTCTAATGAAATATCAGGAATTGGTGGACGTCTACTCAGCCCTTGAGGCAACCACAAAAAGACTGGAAAAAACAGAAATAATCGCCAATTATCTAAAAACATTGGATTCCGACACTATTGAAAAAGTAGGGCTGCTAATTTTGGGCGTTGTTTTTCCGGCATGGAGTTCAGAAGAAATTGGAATTGGGGGCAAATTAGTTGAAAGGGCTGTAGCTGAAGCTGTTGGAACAACACAAGCTGCAGTTGAAGATGCTGTCCGTGACGAAGGAGATATCGGACTCGCCTGCATTAAGCTATATGAAAGGAAATCCCAAATGACATTCTTCTCACAGCCTTTAACAATCGACTTTGTATTCAACAGTTTGCGCAAATTATCACAAATCAGCGGTTCACGTTCAACCAATCGTAAAATTGCAATCCTTTTAGAATTATTAAGCCAGGCAAGTGCAACAGAAGCAAAATTTTTAACCCGTACGATTACAGAAGAATTGAGAATCGGAGTGGGCGACGGAGTAGTTCGTGACGCAATAGCTGAAGCGTTCGGCATCGACAAAAAAGTGGTTGAAAGGGCACAGATGCTTACCAATGACTTTTCAGTGGTTGCAAGAACCGCCAAAGAAGAGGGAACTGAAGGTTTGGAAAAACTTAATCTGACTCCCGGAACTCCCGTCAAGCCAATGCTTGCACAATTGGCCCCGCCGCTCGATGAGATCATTCCGGAAATGGGATGTGCAATCTGTGAAACAAAATATGACGGAATCAGATTGCAGGTCCACAGGAACGGTGATGAAATCAAAATTTTCACACGCAGATTGGAAAACATTACTCACGCCCTTCCGGAAATTGTTGAATTATTCAACGAGAACCTGCCTCATGAGGATTACATTGTAGAAGGTGAAGTAATAGCTACACGTGATGGAAAACCTTTGCCTTTCCAGAATGTCCTGCACAGGGTTAGAAGAAAACATAATGTGGAAGAAGCTATGGAAAATGTTCCCTTAAAATTATTCCTATTTGATGTGTTGTATTATAAGGTTCCAATGATTGACGAGCCTTTAAAAGAAAGAAGGAAAATATTGGAAAGCATTGTTGACACTTCGGTTGATGAGATGAATTTAAGCACCCTGAAAGTCGGAACCCCTGAAAACATTGATGAACTTCAGAAACTATTTGAGGACTCGATTGAAGGCGGCCATGAAGGAATAATGATTAAGGACTGTAATGAACCGTACATCCCCGGATTAAGGGGTAAAAAAATGCTCAAATATAAAGCAGAGCCTGAAACCCTGGATATGGTTGTTATCGGCGGAACATACGGCATCGGAAAAAGAGGGGACTTTGTCGGATCTTACTTAGTGGCTTTAAGAGATGAAAATGATGAATTCAAAAGCGTGGCTTATGCCGCAACCGGTCTTGATGATGCCACTTTAGAATATCTGACCGGAAAAATGAAAGAACTTGAAATTTCAACTAAAGGACGGGAAATTAAAGTTGAACCGAAAATCGTTTTAGAAATTGCATTTTCAGAAATTGTCGAATCCCCGGAATATGAAACAGGGTACTCCCTAAGATTCCCGGTTGTTAAAAATATCCGTAAAGACAAAAGTCCAATGGACGCAGATACTGTTGAAAGATTGCTTTCAATGTATGAGACTGGAAACTAGATTTCCGGAAGTGCTTTAATTCTGTCAATTACGCTTCTTGTAATAGGGTAGACAATTATCTCATATACTGTTTTAAACAATGCTTGTGCGACAATCATTATAATTAAAGCTTCTGCAGGCATTGTTGCCCAGAATGCAATGGTAATGAAAATTATCGCATCCAGACCCTCGCCGAATAATGTCGATACGATACATCTGAAAAACAGTTTTTCCTCATCCCATTTTTTTAAATACACCATTGACTTGGCATTGACTATGCTTCCCACCAGATATGCCACAAAACTGGCTATCAGCAGTCTTAAGGTAGAGCCTAAAACAACATTGAATGCCTCTGATGCTTCGAAAAATACGGGAGCGGGCAGCCAGATAGTAATATTATAACAAATAACAGCAATCAGATTCATGAAAAATCCAAGTAAAATTACTCTACGCGCCTTTTCATATCCGTACACTTCAGCCAGAACGTCATTAACAATGTATATCAGCGGAAATATTATTACTCCGCAAGGCAATGTAAACGATAAAAGGTCAAAGGTTTTGCCCGCAATAATATTTGATATGATTAAAGCTGCAGTGAAAATTCCGGTTAAAGTTGCGTATAATTCTGTTTTTGTTACCATAATCATATTTTATATATCAATATAAATCAATTTTACGAAAATAAATCCTATCGATTATATTAATTTTTAAAACCAATCATGAAATCATGGAAATTACAGACGACAAACTTTTAAAAATCGCACTGATAACTTCATTGATCGGATTGATTGGCCTAATAGCTTTTACTCCAACAATTGAAGTTAAGGAAGTGGACATTAAGGACATAAATAGAGGGATGATTGATGAAGAAGTGAGCATCAACGGAGTGATTACGGATGTGGCCCAGTCCAGTTCAAAAACCAGCTATTTTTTAACGATAAATGACGGCGAAGCGCAAATTCCACTAATAATCTTCGAAAGACAGGTCGCTGAAATACAATCGAAAAATCTTGATATTGAAGATTTCAAAAACAGGAAAGTGCAGGTAGTCGGAACAGTTACCCAATATAATTCTGAATTGGAATTGATTTTATCCAGTGGGGACAGTTTAAGAATAATCAATTAGCAATATCTTTTTATTAATTAAAATTAAAAATAATGTTATATAAAAAAATTAAAGGAACTGAAAATATGTCTGATAAAAAAAGATTATTTGGAACCTTCGGAGTTAGAAGAACAGCAAATGATGTTTTAACTCCTGAATTCGCCACAAGACTCGCTGCCTGTTACGGTACACAAATTAAGGGAACCGTTGCTGTTGGCGGAGATACCCGTACAACTTCTCCAATGCTGATGCAAGCAGTTACAGCCGGATTGCTTTCAAGCGGTTGTGATGTGGTAAATTTAGGGATTTTGCCTACTCCAGGAGTCCAATATGCAGTCCGCAATTATTATGATGGTGGAGTGATGATTACTGCTTCACATAATCCTCCCCAATATAACGGCCTTAAATTTTTAGATGCCGACGGTATTGGAATACCTGATGATATGGAACTTGAAATTGAAAAATTATACTTTGATGAAGAGCCTGACCGTGTGGAATTCCATGAAATCGGTGAAATTTATTACAATGACAAAATAATTGAAGAGTATGTTGATGAGGCGGTTTCCAAAGTGGATACTGAAGCGATTCGTGAAGCCAACCTGAAAGTTGTAGTAGATTGCGGATCCGGTGCCGGCTGTTATACAGCCCCTTACCTAATTAGAAAACTTGGTTGTGACGTGACAACATTAAACTCACAGGCTGACGGATTTTTCCCGGGACGCGACCCCGAACCTATTGAAGAAAACCTGCAGGAATTGATTAAGGTCGTGAAAGAATTAAATGCAGACATTGGTCTTGCCCATGACGGGGATGCCGATAGAACCATTTGTATAGATGAGAAAGGAAACTTCGTTTTAGGGGATAAGACCTTTACATTAGTGGAACGGGAAATGCTTAAGGAAAACGGCGGCGGAATAATAGTTACAACCGTTGCAACTTCACAGGCAATTTATGACATTGCCGATGAATACAACGGCGAAGTAATAGCTACTGCCGTTGGCGACCTGCTTGTTGCTCGTAAACTAAAGGACGAAGACGGTTTATTCGGCGGAGAAGAAAACGGCGGTTTAATTTTCCCTGATTTTGTTTACGGAAGAGATGCAGTGATGACCGTTGCAAAAATTTTAGAAATCCTTGCAAAATCCAAAAAGCCAATTTCCGAACTGGTGAGCGAACTGCCGGTTTATTATGCAAGCAAGACAAAAATTGAATGTCCTGATGATGAAAAAGAATTCGTCATGTCCAGTATTGCTGATGAGATTAAAACAACAACTGACTATGAACTGGATTTAACCGACGGCGTCAAAATATTAAAAGAAGATGGTTGGGTAATCATCAGGCCTTCTGGAACAGAACCGATTTTCAGATGCTTTGCCGAATCTGATTCACAGGACAAAGCTGACGAGATGACCGAGTGGGGACTAGGTTTAATTGAAAAATACAAAAAATAATTCGACCCTTCCCTCACCCATTTTTTTCTTTTATTTTAATTGAAATAACAATTAATTAAAACAGGGTTTTCAGCAAACAAGTTTTATTTAATTAAGGAATATGTTAAAACAAAAATAGTCTCTGATGAGATTTGGAAATAACAATCAGGCAATCTATACTAAAAGTATTCCAAACATTCCTCTTTTAGGAAAAATGCATCTTCATTATCCGGACTCCTGAGTAAAACCTGGTTGAAACTATCAACAGCCTCTTCGAATTTTCCAAGTTCCATTAAAACCACGCCCTTATTTAATAAGAAGTCAATATTATATTTTTCCAGAGAAATAGCTTTGTTGAAACATTCTAAAGCTTCATCAAATTTGCCCAAGTCAATATAAGCATTACCCATACGATTAATTGCTGCAGCATCCATTTCAGAATCATCCAAACAAACTTCAACAGCCCTGTCAAATGATTCGATAGCTTCTTCCAACATTCCCATATCTGTTAAAAGATTTCCGCGTGAATTCCACACTTCCGGATTTTCGCCGTCGAGGACTATGAGTTTATCATAGACCTTAAGCGCATCATCATATCTTCCAAGCATTTCTAAAATAAATCCTCTCCAATATAAGACAATCGGACTGCTTGGACGATAATTATAGGCAATATTGCTTACTTTAAGTGCTTCATTAATGTTGCCGGAGTTTAAAAGAGCAATAGCTTTATTATTAAGAATATAAATGTTATCAGGTTCGAATTCCAACGCTTTATCATAACACTCAATAGCCTCAATGAATTTGCCTAGCCTTGACAGGTTATCCCCCTGCTTATTCAACAGGTAAACATCATGAGGATCAAGCCTGAGTGCCGCTTCATAACACATTGTTGATTTATCAAACTTACCGCTGTCAAAAAGAATATCTGCCCTTTTTGTAATCATGGCCTTTTCATCTATTTTGTCCCCTCTCCACTCATCAATATGAATCTTTTCAAAATAGATTATTTGAAATTCATCATCAGGATCAATTCGCCCGCCATACATTTTTTTAAATTCTTTCAGCATTTCTTTTGAGTCTTCAAAACCTTCCTGGCGAGCCAGCTCATCATTGTCTTTAATCTCAGAAAAAGGAATGGTTTCAACATCGGTGACAAAAGCTTCAAAAATTTTCATTTTTTCTTTAGAAACAAGATTCCAATAGCAATATAACCTGTCACCAACTTTAAGAGGGGTTTTCCATGCTTTACGTATTGTACGGGTTTTTTTACCAGTAATTACATCTATATCATTGCTTGAAAATGATAAAATCGGCATCTGAAACATTCCTCCTAAATAATCTGTTCTCCAAATTCCCCTGATTTGACTTTAACGACACCGTTAAAGTAGGGTTTGATTTCACTAGCTAAAGCCACCAGATCATGAGGATTTGGAACTTCAACTTTTTCTAACGCCGGGTCCAATACATTTTTATTCCTAAATTGCTGAATGGTATAGACATCAGCTTCAATTTCATCGACAAGATTCCTAATATCTTTTTTAGTGTGCAAAGTTGGAACATAAGTTGTCCTGATTTCAAGATGGACTCCCGCCTCGTTTATCAGTTCCATTGATTTTTTTACCTTGAAACCGACATTTGCTCCGGTTATTTTCCTATATTTTGAAAATGTTGTTTTAACATCAAGTGACACATAATCAAGCAAATCCAAATCCAAGATTTTTTTGAGATTGTCCGGATAGATTCCGCTTGTATCCAATTTTGTTTTAAGTCCTATTTGGCGAACATAAGTCAATATTTCAATTACCGCATCTGTTTGAACTAACGGTTCTCCGCCAGAAATTACGATAGCATCTAAAAAATCAGCTGATGAATCGATTTCATGTTTAATTTCTTCAAATGATTTTTCAGTATTGTCTTCCAGCAATTCCACATTATGACAATATCTGCATGCCAAAGGGCACTTTGACATGAACAGAACCAAAGACATGTTTCCATGGAATTCAACAGAAGAAATGACACTGCCGCCTACATACATTAGCTTAAAACCTCTTTTAAAATCTTAATAAATTTCTCATCCTCTTCTAAAGTACAGATGCTTATCCTGATCCAATATTCATCCAAACCTTTAAAGGAAGTACAATCTCTTACAATAATTCCTTTTTTCATGAGTTCCAAAGCCAGTTCACTGGCTGTAAACCCGGTATCTTCTACACGGATTAGCATGAAGTTTGATTTTGATGGGAAAACATTCAATCCGTCGATTTTGGACACTTCCTCATATAGGTATTCCCTTGACTCAATACCTTTCTTAATGGAATCTTCAATATAGTCCTTATCCCTAAAGGTATTAAGTGCCGCTACAAATGAAAGTCTTGTTAAGGAGAATACGGGCTTTATCCTATGCATATATTCAATTATCTCTTCACATGCAAGCCCATAGCCGATTCTCATACCGGCAAGCCCCAATACTTTAGACATTGTACGGATAATGAAAATATTATCATATTCATTGATTAAATCTTTATTTGTGACTTCTGAATATTCAAAATAAGCCTCATCAATAACAATCAATATTTCAGGGTTTTTAGAAGCAATATCTGCCAATACTTCCTTATCAATTAATGTTCCGGTAGGATTGTTCGGACTGCACAAGAAAATCATTTTAGTTTTAGGAGTGATTGAATCGAAAATTGAATCAACGTCCAATTTATTTTCGTCCAAATCCCATTTCGCATAAACCGGATTAGCCCCATATTGTTTCAACAGATATTCATAATACATATAAGAAGGCAGAGGGACAATAAATTCATCACCCTTCTCTATGAATGTTTTTGCAAGCACATCGATAATTTCATCAGCGCCGTCGCCCCCAATAATTACCTGAGAATCCTTAACGCCGGAATACGCTGCAATTTCTGAAACCAATTCATGCAATTGAGATTCCGGGTACCTGTTAATCGATTTAATTTCATCCTCAATAGCTTTCATGGCTTTTTGAGATGGCCCCCATGGATTTTCATTTGAGCCTAATTTAATAATATCTTCCTTTTTAAGGTTAAAATCTGCTGCAATCTCATCTTGAGACCTGCCTGGAACATAAGAATCCATTTCCTCTACAATTTGTCTTGCTTTCATAATCTAATCTTCCTTATACTGTTTAGAAAGTTTCACATAATTATCTGCATTATTCTGAATCATTTTAATCTGTTCAGGTGAAATTTCCTTTACCACTTTTGCCGGAACGCCTAAAATCAAACTGCCTTCAGGAAAATCCTTTCCCTCGCTTACAACGGCTCCTGCTCCTACTATAGAGTTTTTTGATATGTGTGCACCGTTAAGGACTGTTGCGTTCATTCCAATCAAAACGTTGTCGTCCAATTTGCATCCGTGAACAACTGCGCCATGTCCGACAGAAACATTATCCCCAATTTCAACAGGGAATCCTTTTGTGCAGTGGACTACACAATTGTCCTGAACATTAGACCGGTTTCCGATTGTGATAGAATCCGTATCTCCTCTAATTACGGCTCCATGCCAGATAGATACGTCTTCACCTAATTCAACATCGCCAATTACCTGTGCGCCTGGGCATATTACAATAGAGTCTTTGTTATTTTCCATAATATCGCCTTATTTTTTTGCTTTTTTATCTTGGATAATATGATTCTGTTTTACCAATACTCTTGTATCGGAGGGTACATCATCATATAACAAAACCCCAGAACCGATGGTGGAATTATGGCCTACTTTAACGCCCGGTGAAAAACTTGAGTTAATTCCTGTCTTTACAGCATCCCCAATGATGGATCCGAGTTTACGCCTTCCACTATCTATCATTTGGTCTTTAATCTTAGTTTTAACTGACCTATTATCAAAACGTAAGTTTGCAATATTGGTTCCTGCCGCTATATTGCAGTTTGAACCGATTACAGAATCCCCAACATAACTTAAATGGCTGACATTGGTATTTTCCATAATAATTGAGTTTTTAATTTCAACAGCATTTCCCACATGCACATTGTCGCCCAAATAGGAATTGCCTCTGATATAACAGTTCGGACCTATATCGCAGTTTTTGCCAATGTAAACGTTTCCTTCAATGTATACTCCCGCACGAATGATGCTTCCTTCATCCAAAAATATTTCGCCGTGGATATGGGCTCCGTCTTCAATTTTGCCTTTTATTTCTGTTTTGAGTTGGGAAATCAATTCTTCATTAACTTCAATCAACTCCCAAGGCCTTCCAACATCAATCCAATGTTTGGATGTCTTATGACCCAGAACTTTTTTACCGTCCTCTATCTGCAATGAAACTGAATCGGTTATTTCATATTCTCCACGTTGGGAGAGTTCGGTTTTATCAATCTTATCGAAAATATCTTTGTTGAATACATAAATTCCCGCATTGACAAGGTTGCTTGGAGCTTCTTCTTTTTTAGGCTTTTCCACAATTCTTTTAATATTTCCATCCTCTATCTCAACAACCCCAAATGCGGACGGGTCTTCCACTTCTGTCAAAACCATCAGGGTATCCGGTTTTAAATAATTGTATTTTTTAATGATTTCGTTGATTATTTCTTCATCTAAAATAATATCCCCATTTAAAACAAGCAAACTATCATTTATAAAGTCTTTTCCATAACTAATCGCATTGGCAGTGCCTAAAAAGTCTTTTTGAGTTTTATAAGAAATGTTAACACCAAAATCACTGCCGTCCCCAAAGTAATCTCTAACCATCTCTTCTTTATAACGTACAATTAATAAAATATCCTTAATACCATTTTCTCTCAATGACTCAATAGTATACTGAATAATAGGTTTTCCAGCGACAGGCAGCATGGTTTTAGGCTTTGTTAATGTTAAGGGTCTCATTCTTGAACCTTCGCCCGCGCTTAAAATAATTGCTTTCATTTATATTATCCCCTATAAAAATTATATATAATATTATATGTTTTATTTTTACCTTATAAAATAATTTTGCTATCAATAAATGAAAATTATTAAATAATACTTTAAATAAACTAGAAATCATATTAGCTATGCTAATAGCAAAAATTTTAGGAGATAATAAAATGACTATATATGTTTGTTTACATTGCGAATACAGATTCGATACAGAAAAAGGCGATCCTGCATACAACATCCCTGCTGGAGCAACCCCTGCAGATATGCCTGATGACTGGGTATGCCCAGAATGTGCAGCTAAAGGTATTGATGCATTTATCGCAGAAGAATAGTTAAATATTCTTCTAAATTTTTTATTTTTTTAAAAATAAATTCTTTTTTTAATTATTTATTGGCAATTCAATCTAATTTTAATTTTATTGATAATATTTATATAAGTTAATTTTTAAATATTATAATAATACAACCCGATTTTGTATTAATTAAAATTATTCTATTAAATATTTTGAGTGGGAATTACCATGAAGAGAAGTAAAAAATTAATATTAGCAATTCTTATAGTTATCCTTGTAGGATTATTAGCTTCTATTTATGGAGGTTTAAATAGTGGTCCTGACTTAACTCAAGAAGACAAGGACATTCTCGTATTAACTTGTGACAAATACGAGCAGTCAAACGGTGGATGTGATATGGCATTTATGGTCCACTTAGAGAATGGAAGTTTTAAAAATTACACTCCTGTTTATCCAGGTGGAATGACACACCCAACACAACCTGCATCCAGCTCCATCGGAGGGGGACGAATGTTCATGCACGACTGTCTTTATGACGGTGTGGAAGATGGTATGCAATATGCAAAAGAAATCGTAGAATATAACACTAATATGACTTGTGATGCAGTAGTTGTTGTATATGACGAAGGAGTGGATAATATTATTGACTCCATAAGGCCACTGGAAGTTGACGGCGTTGAAACAAACCTTTCTGCAGCAGATATTGTTCGTGAAAACGATGCATATAATGGTTACGGAGGTAGCCACTCTGGAACAATGTCTAGAGGAGATGCATGTAAAGTACTCATTAAAGCATTAGCTCAAGCAGCTGCAAACCCTGATAAAAAAGCAACTATGATGAAAGCTGCCCTTGATGAATACAACAAAGGTAACATTCTCATGCAACCAGAAGGTTCCTTTACAAAATTGCTTGCTACAAAAGGACTTGAATCCGTCGGCATGTAACAATTAACTCTTTAAAGAATTTTCATTCTTTAAAGATTTTCTTTATTTTTTAAAAAAAAAGTAAGATGAATGAATCATCTTCATAAGTTTTCGTTTATTATTTTTACACAGATATCCTTAATTTCTTCAGCTCTTTTAGCGTCACGGGATTCTAAAGTTATTCTAATGTAATCTTCAGTTCCGGAAGGTCTGACCAGCACCCAACTGTCATCTGAAAATGTTAATCTAACACCGTCAAGTGAATTTACATCAACAATATCATCAAAAGATTCTTTTAATAAATCTTCCATATTTTCCATTACTTTAACTTTAGCCTCTTTTGAGCAGGTTATCTTTTCACGGATATTTGGATATGACGGAATTTGATCTAAAAGCTCTGATAATTTGCCATCTCTTGAAACGATTTCAGCCATTCTTAAACCTGACAGAATTCCATCGGGACACATGCAAAAGTCAGGGTGCAGCCATGTTCCGGACGGTTCTCCTCCAAATGCCGCATTTTTCTCAATGATTACTTCAGCAACATTAACATCGCCCACAGCTGTCCTTATGACTTGGCCTTTGACAGATTCGTCCATGCATAATCCCGCATCAACTGTGGTTACAATATCTCCATCGAATTCTTTTGAAATTAATGCTAAAAGTGAATCGAATGGGGAAACGTTTCCCTTTTCATCTACAGTAATCATTCTATCTGCATCACCATCATGAGCAATTCCAAGATCCGCTCCAATGGCGACTACAGTTTTCATTAAAGTCTGTAAGTTTTCAGCATTTGGCTCCGGATTGCGGCCTGGGAAAAATCCGTCTGGCTGTGAATTTAGGGTTGTGACTTCGCATCCCGCTTTTCTAAATACTAAAGGTGATATCTCGCTTCCCGCTCCGGATGCACAGTCAATGACAACTTTAAGGCCTTCTTTAATGTCAACCATGCTAACCAGATCATCTACATATTGGCCTTTAATTTCCTCATTTACACTTAATTTGCCGACATTTTCCCAATTAACTGAGACATAAGATTTATTTGCATATATTTCTTCAATCTCACGTTCTTGTGATGAAGTATATGCCATTCCATTTTTATTCCATAATTTAATTCCATTATATTGTGAAGGATTATGGGATGCTGTAAGCATAATTCCGGCATCGGCATTTAATTTTTCAGTAGCATATCCGACTAAAGGAGTTGGAACCATACCTATCTTAATCACATTGACTCCGCTTTCTAAAAGTCCCGCACATATTGCCTGGTCGAGCATTTCATTTGTGGTTCTTGTATCATAACCCAGTACAACAGTGCCCCTATTGCCCAAATAATAAGCAAGTGATTTACCAACATTCAATGCTAACTCGCAAGTTACTTCTGAGCCAACTTTTCCTCTGATTCCAGATGTCCCAAATAGTTTTTTTGCCACCATATAATCACCTTATGCTCCGAATTTATGAGCATAATTCATTAAATCCATCATAATATTCATTACGTCTGAACCCCTGATTCTGTTAAGTCCTCCTTTTGCGCAAGCACGTTCAGAGAATTCACAAACATCATCAACCCTTACTTCAGGTCCTCTGATTAATACCGGTACAGGGTCTCCTGAGTGATTCATCACTGATATCGGAGTTGAATGATCAGCGGTCAAGTAAATATAAACATCCTCAAGTTTGATTAATTCGCTCATTACTACCTCATCGACTTTTTCAATGAATTCTTTTTTCTCTTTTGTTTGACCATCATGGCCCGCTTCATCGGCTCCATCAATGTTTATCAGGAAAAAGTCATGGTCTGAGTTTTTGACTTGGTCTATGATTGTATCTCGGATATTGTCCAAATTAGTGTCGACTCCTCCAGTTACATCTTCCATTTCAATAATGTCCATTCCTGCAAATCTTCCAATTCCCATGATCAATCCGGTTTCCGCAATGCATGCAGAATTGACTTCATATTTCTCATTTAATGATTCGACAACCGGAACTTCACCTGCTCCACGTGGAATGACTATGTTTGCTGGAGGTTCCCCTTGTTCAATTCTTTTTAAGTTGACTGGGTGGTCTTTAACCATTTCATAGGTTTTTACAACCAATTTGTTTAAGATATCTGCAGTTTTTGCAGCTTCAGGAGTATCATCTAAAGGTTTAACTTCTTTTGGTTTATTTCCTTCTACTTTAGGATCTGCATCGCTTACTTTGTCAGATAACCCCTCTCCCCTAAGGACGAGAACTGCCCTGTGACCTGTAGATTCTTTGAAAATAATCTTAATATCAGGATAATCTTCTAAAACCATCTTATTCAATTCTTCTACAATTTCCTTGGTTCCTTCTTTGATTCTTCCTGCACGTCTGTCTGTGACTATTAAATTTTCATCCGCTGTTGAGAAGTTGCATCTGAATGCAATATCCCCTGGAAGCACTTCCACTCCAACACCATTTGCTTCAAATGGCCCTCTTCCGGTATATACCTCATATGGATTGTATCCTAAGATGGATAAGTGCGCGGTATCACTTCCAGGGATGATTCCTGGCGCAATTGAATCCATAATTCCAGTAATTCCTTCAGCAGCCATTTTATCCATGTTTGGAGTATTTGCCGCTTCAAGCGGAGTTTTATTTCCTAATTCCTTAATTGGACGGTCCCCCATACCATCCATAATTAAAATAAGACCTTTCATAATATCACCTTAGTAAAAATAATACTATTATAAATTTTATTTTTAATAGTTAAAATAATTTATTTAAAAATGGGATTTGACATTGAAAATTAACAGATTCGGAAAAAAAGAAAAAAATTTCCATGACAAAAATCATTGCAAAAAATGGACGGGGGGTTACTTGCAAAATACTTAAAAGAAACATTAATAATATTGATAGATGCTAGTAAATTATATGGAATAATTTAACATGTATTTAATTTAATAAAAGTGATTAGTTAAGAAGGGGGTGTTGACCTAATCCATATATAATCAATGATAAAAAAACAAGAATTATGATAAATATTTGATTTTTCTTAAATCAAAATGATGCCCACAATAGCCCCGACAATTGTGGCAATTAAATTGACATGCTCATTTGTTATTAAATGGCGGTTTTCAAATAATGCACCCAATATACTGTCCATAAAACATCCTATTGTTCCGGAAATAACTGAAACTACAATTGCAGATAAAGGATTTCCGATGACTCCGAAAAAGTATGCTGCAATACCGATAACCCCTGCACCAACAATTCCGATGCAAGTTCCTAAGGTTGACACCGCACCATTAGTTCCAGGATCCACCATTTGAAATGTAGTTATTAAACGAGGATGAGGGTCCAATACCCCAATTTCTGATGCTAAAGTATCAGCTGTTGCAGTTGCAATTGCTCCTATGAATCCTCCTACAAACGGCAGGTAATATCCTCCAAATGCAGCCATGAAACATGCTACAACCCCATTTGATATTACATTTTTAGATGTCCTTCTTCCTTCGAATTCCCCTAAGGACAATTTATATTTTCTAGAATATTTGGTGGCAAATAAAGATAAAACGAGAAATAGTAAAATCAATAACAGCCAATTTGCACCGGCAGAGAATATGATTACAATTCCCATGAGAATCATGATTGCTGAGCCAAAGAAATCTAAAGATTTTCTTTGATAGGTAATGAAACCTAAAATAAACAGAATTATAACATATACCCAGTTAATCATCACAGTTTCCATTTTAATCCCAACAATGAATTTTGTATTATTAGTTTGTTTAAGATTATATAAAAATTTTATTAAAATTTAAAAAAAGAAATAGTGGAAAAAGTTAAATTATTTTTTAACTTTAACTTTTCCTTTAACACCATTAGTTAAATATTTTGCACTGTATTTGTATTTTTTGCCTTTTTTGAGTTTTTTGGTAACTTTTTTCTTAATAGTAACTTTAGCAATACCTTTACTGTTTGTTTTAGCAGAGTATTTTTTGCCTTTGAATTTGAAGACAATTTTCTTACCTTTAATTGCTTTACCATTAGACCATTTAAGTTTAGCTTTAAGCACTAATTTTTTACCTTTTTTAACTTTAACAGTCTTTTTAACCAATTTAAGGGTTTGTTTAACTACAATATTATTTTGAACTTTATAGTTTTTATATTCTGCTGAAATAGGGTATTTATCAGGGTTCAAGTTAATTTTAAGTCTAGCATAACCATCTTTATCAGTCTTACAGGAGTAACTGATAGTATGTACGCTAATTTGGACAAATTCACCTTCACCGACAGGTTTGCCGTCATCACCAATTGCTCTTACAACATAATATGTTCCGTCAACAAAGTCCATTGTAATGTCTTTGTTTTCGATTAAACGTTTTACGATAGTTGTTTTAGCAGTGGTTTGCTCACCAGTGACTGGATTAATAATAGTTACTTCATATTCACCAATAGGCAATTTGGATTTATCTAATCTTGCAATACCTTGAGAATCTGTTTTGACTGTGTAAGTTTTACCGTTCACAATGAATTTGACATCAGTATCTGCAAGCACATGACCTTCATTGTCCAAGAACTCAGCTTTATAATCATATGGACTGTTCCAACCTCTAGTAAGGTCTTCAGCAATGATTGATTTGAATACTGTAACTTTCTTGGTTATTGTTTGTGGTTCATACTGATCATTACCGCTATATTGGATTACAACATCGTGAGTTCCTTCACTTACTCCAGGAATAGAGATATTGTTTTCTCCACCAGTTACAGGAACAGTAGTAGTTATATTATCAACAGTGATTGTTACATTGCCGTCTCCACCTTGAGGAACGGTCACTGTTACAACAACATCATTTCCAACAGGAACATCCTCAACATCAGCAGCGATATTAGGGCTTGTCTTGTTGCTTGAAGCGTGGAAGTTTATAGTTGTGGAATTGTCCAAGTATTTTTCATCTCCAAGGTATGTTACAACAGCAGTGTAATCTCCAGACTTCATGATTGGAATTGTAACTGACTTATCACCCGCAGTCAAGTTGATACCATAATCAGTGCCGTTAACATTGACAATCACAT
This sequence comes from Methanobrevibacter sp., assembly GCF_017539065.1. Lineage (GTDB taxonomy): Archaea > Methanobacteriota > Methanobacteria > Methanobacteriales > Methanobacteriaceae > Methanocatella. Next base: position 3,154 of record NZ_JAFYHP010000004.1, on the reverse strand, counting down.
ATCCGGTAGCATCACTTGGCAATGTTACTTCGATTGTAGCGCTGCCCGGTGTGGAATTATCAGCTGTAGCAGATATTGGAGCCGGATTCTTATAGACTGTGAAGTTCGCAGTTGTTGAGTTTGATTCATAATCATGGTCTCCCTCATAGATTGCAGTAACGGTCTTATTGCCTGAAAGCAAGCCTTCAATTTCAAATACTGCTTTGCCGTTTTCAGGTTTAGCAGAGTATGTTTTACCATCAATTTCGATAGTTACATTGTTTTCAAGGCCGTCAGGAACATTTACAGTCACTTTGATTTTCTCATCCACTTTACCGTCGGACACTTCAATGCTCATTGGAGTTGGGTATTTCGGAATAGTTACATTAGCGTTAGTTGAAGCGCCGGTGTGGTTTTCATCACCGGAGTAAATCACTTCGATTTCATGTTCGCCAGGAGTTGTATTAGTCAAGGTTACAACAGCAGTGCCGTTGACAACAGTAGCGTTGTAAGTTTCGTTTCCGACTTTTACAGTTACATTACCTTCTTTGCCTGGAACGTTTATTACAACAGTGCGGTTACCTTGATCGACAACTTGAATATCGCCAGAAGTGGTTTCAGCTTTAGATACTTTGAAGGTTGTCTCATTGTCACTTGGCAAGTATTTGCCATCACCGTTATAAGTTACTTTAACTGTGTAGTTGTCAACTGCCAAGTCTTTGACAATCAATGAACCGGTTCCGTTAGCGACAGGAACAGTGTAAGTTCCAACACCAACAATTTCAACAGTTACATTGCCGGTAGCATCAGGAGTTACAGTAATATTGACAACTGCAACATCACCGACAGTGATGTTTTCAACTTGAACACTTACTTCTGAATTGACTTTAGCCACATTAAAGCTTGCGTCACCTTCACAGGTAGTGTAGTTTTCATCACCAAGGTATTTAGCATGAACTGTGTATGTTTTATTAGCCAAATTACTTAATACTAAGGTTGCTACACCGTTATCAAGATCAACATGATAATCTTTGCCGTCTACTGTAATCACTACAGAACCTGTAGCACCAGGAGTTACACTTACTTCAATAGTTTCATCTGAAGCGGTAGTGACATTAGTGACACTGATTGTTAAATTGGATTGTAATTTAGATACCTCAAATGTATCAGAAATCCAACTACCGGTTAAGTTCTTATCTCCTTCATAGATTACAGTCAAGGTATGATTTCCATACGGCAGTAAATCGGTTGTGAAGCTAGCACGACCATTTGCCAGAGTTTCGGTATAGTTATTGCCATCGATTATAATGATGACATTACCTGTTGCGTTTGTATTGTTAACTGTAATATTTAAGACTTGAGTTTCATTTACATACACGGAGCTGAATTCAACATCCAAGGTGGTATTTGCTTTGATTACATTGAATACGGTTGTTTTGGTTACGTTAGTATAGTTTTCATTACCGTTATAGGTTACTTCTACAACATATTGGCCTGCTGCTAATCCGTCTAATACTAATCTGTATTCACCAGATTGTAATTCTTGTTCAACAACTTTGGTTTGATTATTTACTTTGATAGTTACATTACCAGTAGCATTTACAGTGACAATAATAGTTTCTGGGCTGTAATATACAACATCTTGAACCTCAACATCCATCTCAGGAGTTGCTTTTAAAACTGTAAATTTAGCGCTGGCGGTAGCATTATCATTATAATCGTCGGTTGAGATGAATTCAACAGTGACGACTTTACTGCCTGCAGATAAATTAGTTAAAACAACATTGGCAACACCGTTAGATACTGTGCCGTTGAATACTTTACCGTCAACAGTAACTTTGACAGTACCGTTAGCATTATTGCCGACATTAATAACTGCAGTGGCATTGTCAGGATAAGTCACATCATCAATAGTCACATCGATAGAAGGAGCGACACTTGAAACAGTGAAATTGACATCTAATGTTAATTCATCATAATTGCTGTCACCATAGAATACAACAGTAGCGGTCTTATCTCCTGCAGGCAATATGTCAGCAAGGATTAAGGTTTTTACACTGCCGTTGTACAATACTTTATCTCCAACTTTGATTGATACATTTCCTTCAAAGTCATCAGTGACATTGACAACAAATGTAGTGTTCTGCTCGACAGTGACATTGAATGCAGTTACATCAGCAATTAAAGTAGCATTATCAATAGTAAAGCTTGTAGAATTGTCACATCTATCATAAATTCTATCACCAACATAGGTTACAATGACATCATGAACTCCAGTACCCAATCCGGAAGCATTGAATACACCTTTACCATCAATTAAAGCAACATTATATTCTTTGCCATCAACAGATAATTTGGCAGTAGCATTGATGGTTACATTCAAACAAACAGTAATGACGGCATCATCGCCATAAGTGACCGGAGTTTCAACAGTCACATTGATATCAGTAGGAATTCTATTAACAGTGAATTCTTGAGGATCAGATACATTACTATTATACTTATCATTGCCCATGAATGTAGCAACGACAGTAATTGTATCGTTATTAACAGGAGTGTACTCGATAGTAGCAACATTGGAATCTATAATATGTACTATGTAGTCAACACCATTAATTGTAAATATCACATCACCAGTAACGGTCTCATTCAGGTTAGCAGTAATATTTACCTGATTATCGGCATAAATAATTGAAGGCACAGTAATATTATTGACACTAATTGTTATATCATTTTTAACAACAAGGAATGTTGCATTTGCACTGGATCCGTAATAACTTTCGTCTTCATCCAAGACAGCGACTATTACATAAGTGCCATTTGCCAATCCATTTTCGAATGTTACTTTATTATCAGTGATTTCATAATCTTCACCATTTATAGTAACCTTAAGATTGCCTGTGGAATTAACAGGAGTAAAGGTAATTACAATCTCTTGACCAACATAATAAACATTCTCTACATCAATAATGATAGCAGATGTTCCTTTAGCTGCGACATTAAACGCAGTTGCATTAGAAGTTGCATTGTATTTGTCATCACCAGCATAATAAACACTAGCAGTATAATCGCCAACAGGCAAAGTAACATTCAAGACAGCAACACCATCAGTCAAATTAACAGCATAAGTAACATTATTAACAGTAATTAAAACACTACCAGTCTCATTACCCCT
>NZ_JAFYHP010000025.1 GCF_017539065.1 Methanobrevibacter sp. | reverse complement strand
CAAAAAACAATGCCAAAATCAAGAAAACGAACATTCAAGACCAAACGAGGCGTTTTAAAACGAATATATCGCAGAGATCTAATTTGGAATGACAATCGCAAAAAGGATTTTGAAAATCAACAAAGTTTTTGAAAGAGTCTAGTTTTTTCAATAATTTTTTCAACAACAATTTCTGAAGCGATTAAATCGTCAACTGTTGCAAGAAAAGTACCTAATTTATCACTATTGATGTTGTATTCAATTTTATTCTCATTTAATTTAGACTCTAGATAATTTCCATTGTCCACATCCAGTGATTCAAATACTAGTTTTGCATTTTTTTCATCACTATACCTGAAAATAAGATTTCCATTAATCTTCATAATATATAATATATAATTAGTTATCATAAAATATTTTTGTGGTCAAAATTTCAAAAATATGGTAACCTTTATTAATAACTTAATTGATATATTATAGTATTCTATTATATTATGATATAATTTTTATATAGCTATTGTTGAAAATTCACTATTTTTAGCTATTTTTAATTAAAAATATTTTATATTTATTTCGGAGGAATTATAATGGTTCGTGCTTATACAAGAAAGGAATATATTAGAAAAAACCCAAATTCAAGGATTGTACAATATGATATGGGTAACTTAAGAGACGAATTCCCAGTCTCATTAAGTTTAGCTGTTAAAAAACCAGCTCAAATTAGACACAACTCTTTAGAAGCTGCTAGGGTTGCTTCTAACAGATTAATGCAAAGAGCTGCAGGAAGAATGGGATACCACTTAAAATTAAGAGTATACCCTCACCAAATCGTCAGGGAAAACCCAATGGCAACCGGTGCAGGAGCAGATAGGGTACAAAGTGGTATGAGAAACGCTTTCGGTAAACCTATATCTGTTGAAGCTATTGTTAAAAAAGATCAAAGGATAATCACTATCGATTGTCAAGAAAAGAACTTTGAACAAGCTAAAGTTGCATTGAAAAGAGCAGGCATGAAAATGCCAGTTCCATGTAAAATAGTTGTAGACAAAGGCGCAGAATTAATTAAATAGATTTATTTAATTAATCTTTTTACTCTTTTTTTTATTTTCTAATTTTTATTATTCTAATTTTTAATTTACAAACTTTTTTTCATTAAATATTTAAACTCTAAAAATCATATTAAAATATAATATTGACTATGTATTCATTAGTCAATGTAATATATTTTTAATCCAGAGGTTATATTTCATGTATGTTGTAAAATTTGAGGATTTATCTAAATCCGATATTGGAATTGCCGGTGGAAAAGGTGCTAATTTGGGTGAATTAACCCAAGCAGGTATTCCAGTACCGCCGGGTTTTGTAGTAACTGCACAAGCTTATGAATATTTCATGGATGAGGCTGGAATTAATGGTAAGGTTATGAGCATTCTTGAAGAAACTGACATTAATGATACCAAAGCTCTTCAAGCAGCTTCCGAAGAAATTAAAAAGATTATTGTTGAATCCCCGATTCCAGAAGATTTAGTTATGTTTATTCGCGAATATTATAATGAACTTTGTCAAAGAGTTGGTGAGGACGATACTGATGTGGCAATCAGATCATCTGCTACTGCAGAAGATTTGCCTGAAGCATCATTTGCAGGCCAACAAGATACTTTCTTACACGTATCCGGTGATGATGAAGTAATTGAATACATCAGAAAATGTTGGGCTTCATTGTTTGAGGCAAGAGCAATTTTCTATCGTGAAGAAAACAACTTTGAACATTCAAAAGTTTACATTGCAGTAGTTGTGCAAAAAATGGCAAATGCTGATAAGGCTGGAGTAATGTTTACCGTAAACCCATCCACTGGTGAAGAAATTGCTTTGATTGAAGGGTCCTGGGGACTTGGAGAATCAGTAGTGTCCGGTGATGTAACTCCTGATAACTATCAAGTTGATAAAAAGAACAATGAAATAGTCAATGTAACAATTAGTGACAAAAAGGTAATGTACACTAATGATGAAAACGGTACCAGTGTAAAAGTTGATGTTCCTGAAGACAAAAGAAAAGAAAGAGTATTGTCCGATGAGGAACTCATTGAATTAACTGAAATGGGTAAAACCGTCCAAGCGCATTACGGCGAACCTATGGACACTGAATGGGCATTTGAAAAAGATATGTTATTCTTATTGCAAGCAAGACCAATCACCACTCTTGGTGATGTTGAAGAAGAAACTGGAGATGCTTCTTCTGATTTAGGCGATGTTCTTGTAAGAGGTCTTGGAGCAAGTCCAGGAATGGCTGCCGGTACAGTCAAAATTGTCTTAGACATTGACGAATTAGATAAGATTAAAGATGGAGACATAATGGTTACAACAATGACCACTCCAGATATGGTGCCTGCTATGAGAAGAGCAAGCGGTATTGTAACTGATGAGGGTGGAGTAACCTGTCATGCTTCAATCATTTCCCGTGAACTTGGAATTCCTTGTGTTGTAGGAACTGGTGATGCTACAACCACATTAAAAGAAAATTCCGGAGTTACCTTAGACGGTAAAAAAGGATTAGTATTCGATGGAATTACACAAACCAAAGAGGAAGCAACCGCTGTAGCGGGAACAGTTGAAGCAGCTCCAATAATTACTGTAACTGAAGTTAAAGCTAATGTAAGTATGCCGGAAGCAGCAGAAAAAGCAGCAGCAACTGGTGCGGATGGTGTTGGACTTTTAAGAACAGAACATTTAATGTTAACCTCAGGTGTTCACCCAGGCAAATTCATTGCTGACGGAAGAGAAGATGAATTAATCGATACAATTGCAGATAATGTACAAATTGTAGCAGATGCATTCTATCCAAGACCGGTATGGTACAGAACATTAGATGCGCCAACCGATGAATTCATCACATTGGAAGGTGGAGAAAATGAACCTAGGGAACACAACCCAATGCTTGGTTGGAGAGGTATTAGAAGAGAACTTGACCAGCCTGAAATCCTTAAATGTGAATTTAAAGCTATTAAAAAATTACATGAAAAAGGATACACCAACATTGGAATTATGATTCCTTTATCACAAAGTCCAGAAGAACTCATAAAGGCAAAAGCACTTTGTTCTGAAATTGGTTTTGAACCTCACAAAGATGTTGACTTTGGAATGATGGTTGAAATTCCAGCAGCTGCAATATTGATTGATGAATATATTAAAGTTGGAATAGACTTTGTAAGTTTAGGAACCAACGATTTAACTCAATATACTCTTGCGGTTGACAGAAACAACGAGTTCGTAGCAAAACACTACACTGAAGAACACCCTGCAGTAATGAAACTGATTGAAAGAACAATCAGAAAATGTGCCGAAGCAGGTGTTAAATGCAGTATCTGTGGTCAAGCGGGTAGTGTGCCACACATTGTTGAAAAACTTGTTGAATTCGGTATTTCAAGCGTATCATCAAATACTGATGCTATTGCTGATGTGAGAAAAACTGTTGCTCGTGCTGAGCAAAAGATTATTCTTGACGCTGCTCGTAAACGTCTATAATAATCTTTTCATTTCTTTTTTTTATTTTAATTTAATTATTTAGGTTACTTTATGGAAGATAAGCCAATTGATAAACAGGACATATTGAAAGAGTTAGAAGAACTTCATAGTTTAGACCATGACTATGCAGATGGACGAATTTTGGGCTCAATGTGTACAGAAGCGCATCCATTTGCTAAAGAAGTCTATTGCAAATTTTTAGATACTAATTTAGGAGATCCGGGTCTTTTTAAAGGTACTAAACAAATTGAAAATGAAGTTGTAAAATCAATTGGCGAATTGTTATCTCTTGATAATGCTTATGGAAATATTGTAACCGGCGGAACAGAAGCAAATCTTATGGCCATAAGGGCTGCAAGAAATCATGCAAGAAAATATAAGGGAATAACCGATGGTGAAATCATCATGCCTGCATCTGCTCATTTCTCATTCAAAAAGGCCGCAGACATGCTGAACTTAAAGATTGTCGAGGCTGAATTGGATAACAATTATAAGATTGATGTCGAATCAGTTAAAAATTCCATTACTGACAAAACCGTAGCTATCGTTGCAATTGCCGGAACCACTGAATTGGGTTTAATCGATCCGATAGAAGAGATTTCCAAAATTGCTCTTGAACATAATATCTATTTCCATGTCGACGCCGCTTTTGGTGGTTTTTCAATTCCATTCTTAAAGGAAATAGGTTATGACTTGCCGGTTTTTGATTTTTCACTTGAAGGTGTTTGTTCCATAACAGTAGATCCTCATAAAATGGGATTGGCTCCAATTCCTGCAGGAGGAATAATCTTCAGACGTGAAGAATATTTGGAAGTTATGGCTGTCGATTCCCCATATTTGACCGTAAAGACACAATCTACAATTGTCGGAACTCGTCTTGGAGCTTCATCAGCAGCAACTTATGCAATAATGAAATACTTTGGAAAAGAAGGATATTCAAAACTTGCTAATGATTTAATGGAAAACACAAAGTTCTTTGCTCAAAGTCTAAAAGAATTAGGTTACGAATTGGTTTGCGAACCGGAATTAAATATTGTCGCATTTAACCATCCGAATATGCAAACTAATGAATTGGCTGAAAAATTAGAAGAATTGGGCTGGGAAGTGTCTGTTGCAAAATGCCCGATTCCGTCAATAAGAGTAGTCTTAATGAATCATGTTAAAAGAAATCATTTAGAAGAGTTATTAAATGATTTAAAAGATATTTTCTAATCTTTAATTTCTTCCACATACATTAATGGATAGTTTAACTCTTCAATGAATTCAATCCTTATTATTGCCACAACGTCATCTACTTTTGTATGGATTTTTACGTCAAGCATATCTCCTGTAAGGGAAGTATAGTCAAATTCTGTCATGGATTCTTCAAGCTTGTCAAATCTGATTTCAACTTCTACCTTTTCAATTGCAGGTTGCAAATTTAAAGACTCTTCCATAGCTCTTTCTAAGCTTTCTTTTGTATCTTTATTGACAGGAGTTCCTACAAATTGATGGAATAAGGCACCCATACTGATGGCGCCTTCGAATATCGCTCTTTCTCTTGTGGTTATATTTGAAAAGTATTCCTTATCGACATCCATTTATAATCCTCCATTTAAGAATATTATTTTATCGAAAATCAGTTCCGAAGGTATTGGATTAATGCAGCAATAGAACAAAACGGCTGAAATAATCAACACTGTCGCTAAAATGTATATTCTGTTGTCTTTTGGATAGAAGAAACTGAATATCAGTCCTAAAACTAGGAATATTGCTGAAATTATAGGAGCATTTGCCTCTTGCGGATTGTCTTTTATGATTTTAGTGTTTAACGGACTTTTTTCAATTAATTCTCCCTGAACGATCATCCTGTTTTCTGTTGATCCGATAGGATCACATGTAATCAAATAGGTAGTGTTGTTTCCAACAGGATTGAAGTCATATGTTTCAGGCACGATTGTTGTATTGACAACTTCATACTTCAATTCTCCAACTTCCGGCCATTCAAGGATGAATGTATCACCATTTCCCAGTTCATTCAGCCTTAAAAATGGAGACCCTTGAAGTGTCCTATGTCCCCATAGTGCAATTGGGCCTTTAGTTGGAATATTTTCGCCAGGGTCACTTAAAACACCCAAATCCAAAGATTTATTATTAATTTTCTCATTAACTCCAATTGAGGAGATTATTACTTTGGGAGCATCAATGTTTTTCTCAACTATTATCTTTGATGAAAAGTAATTCACTTCTCCCATGGCATATAATCCAATAATCAATAAACAAATTATCACAATTATTGTTGAAATGGTAGGTTTATTCATAGTATCAGTTTTGTTAAATCTAGTATAATACTTTTTTTAATATTGATAAGTTGAACTTATTTCTGAAACCATCCAATCCGGTGCCTCGGAAGTCGGTATTGTTAAGACGATATTGTCCATATTCTCTAAAATATAGTTCACTTTATCTTGAGGAGTTTCTATTAAGAGCATGTATTGTGCGTCTAAATCGCCTAAATTAATTTCCCGTTCATAATTAGATAATTTCACCCCATAACCTTTCAGCAATTCATAAGTTTCGTGTTCATCATAACCTTCAACAATTGCACCTTTAATCATTTCCAGCACATCTGATGAGAAACCTTTAGTCTTTTCTTTTGGGTAAGTAGTATTTCCTTTAACTGTCATTTTGGTTTTTGAATATTCCGAATCAATTTCCCCGTTTTCCTCATATCTCATAATTGATAAAACTGTACATCCGCTTATTTCAGGACAGGTTCGGTTAGTTGAATTGTCTTCATAAGTCCCATTAGAATTTGTGTAGATATCAACTATGCTTCCCACTTTTACAAGTCCCGCTCCGGCTTGGAGTCTTGAAACTAAAATGGGCACGGATACGGTATTCGGTTCTTCAAATTTGATTTTTGAAAGGATAGTCGCATCATTTTCATTTATTATCTTCATTGCTTCTGAAGAGGGCATAATTGTGTTGCTTTCATTTTCATAAACTGCCATGATTCTGCCATATTTGTCCATATTTGAATTTACAGTTTTTTTCTGATAGGAGCGCCAATCTTTTGTTGCTTCGAGTATAATATTCACTGCTGAGATTTCTTCAGGGGTTTTTGCATCATTAATGTGATTTTCTAAAATCATTGCATTTGGGGAGGTTGTTAGTGCTCCTGAGTATAAGTCATGAAGTTCATTAAGTTTTGTTGTTTTTGCAAGTGATAACTCCTGCTGTGCAGGTTCATATACTATGAAATAATATGCAGAAATAATCAAGGTAAATATGATTATCGTAGTTATAATAATTCCAATTTTTCTTTTCTTCTCATTATCACTTATATCTACAGATTTTGGAGATAGATAAACTCCTAACTTATGGTTTAATCGCTTGAGTGGTGTTAATTCATCATCTTCTTTTTCATTTGGTTTTGGAAACTCTTCAGAGATTTGGTTTCTGAGTTCTTGTGTTTGCTCAAAACCTCTAGGATATAATGGATCTCTTGGTTTTCTATTGTTCATTTTTAATACTCCTTTAATTTTTAGATGGTTAATTTAATTAATAGGAGTACAGTGGCGTTATCTTTTAATTAAATTAATTATTAGGTAATATAGACAAAATAAAAGTAATAATAATCCAGCAGGATTAATGTTAAATATGTTGATGTTAATCGGAAGGATTAGCAATACTATTAATACGCAGGATATTCCAATTATTGGAATATTGTCAAATTTAGGATATCTGATGTTGCTAATCATTAATAATGAAACAATTATGCTTAAGATTAATGCAAGTGAAGGAGTAAATAATCCGCTTAGATATAATGTTGCTATGATAAATGAGATTCCAGGAATTGGAAAACCGATAAAGTCTTCGGTATCAATTTTGCCCGCAATTACATTATATCTGGTCAACCTTAAAACTCCACAAATAACGATTAATAAGCTAACAAGCATTACAATTGTTTGGAAAATGCCTGGGGTGGTGTTAATACAAATATAAATAAATACTGCTGGCGCAGCTCCGAATGAAATTATATCTGATAAGGAATCGATATTTTTTCCGAAGCCCAAATCATCTTGCCTATTTGTTTTTCTTGCTACCCAACCATCTACTGAGTCAAACATGATTGCAATAATCATAAGGATTGCTGCCAGTTCAAAATTATGGTTTATTGAACTGATGATTGATAAAAATCCAGAACTCATATTTAATAATGATATGATGTCTGATATTGCAATAAAACTTTTCATATCTGTGTTTATATTACTCATATTTTAACTCCAATAATAGTTTTATTTTCCTTTCTTATTAAATTATGCTTTAATTCTGCCTCAATTTAATTTATACATTAATATAATTAAATCAACATGTTATTTTTAGATGTAATCTTAATTCTTTTTATATTTAATTATTTCATTATATATTAATGTAATTTTTGTTTTTTTTTAATTTTTACAATATTTTTTTTTAAAATAAACCATTAAAAGATAAAATATATATAATAATATTTTTAATAAATATTAATTGTTAGACTTTAAAAAATAGCTATAAATTCCATTTTTAAAGTATTAAATGGCATTCATTAATACTTATAGATGGTTTTTATAAGTTTATTTGAAAAAGAAGTTGTATTAATGAATTGCGAGTAATCAAATGATTGAAGATAATATACGTATTCTCAGACAAGCTGCAAAGTATACATCAAGTGAGAATTACCAAATTCAAAAAGATTGGTGTGTAATTGCAGGAAATGTTGATTTGGTTGATAGTATGGCATATAAAGCCATTGCCTCAAATCATAAGATTAACATATTATTCAGAGAACATGTAATTCTTAAAGAAGGTAACTTCGATAAAAAATTCGATTTTATCATGCTTCATGGAAATGCTTTAATCTTCAATGATTTTAAAAATGAAACTCTTAAACGTGGTGGAGCATTCATTCAAATTTCAAAAAATTATTTAATTGAAGAGCCTAACATGATGGTGCTTGTAGGCCCGGATAATATAATCAGAAACACAGTTTCTGTTGTGAATAAATCTAAAATGCCTATTTCAATTATTAAAGAATCTCAAACTACTAATTTCATTGATATTGATCTTAGCAGTGATGTTAGATTACCAAACTTCATTAAGTCTGCTCTTAAACCATTTTACAATGCAAATGAAATTGTTCTGTCAACAGTTTTACTTTCCATTGAACGAGATGGTGATGTTGGAAAAGTTCAAAGCATAGCTACATCTAATAAGATTTTCGTTATAGATTTCAGAGACATTGTAACGGAGGATTAATCATGAATATTTTTGGAAATGAAGAGGAAGAACCACAAACTGAAGATACTAAAGTTATTAGTAACAGTTTAGGAATAGATTTAGGAACTTTAAATACAGTAATTGCGAAACCATCAGGTGACAAGTTTGATTTATATCAAATACCTTCTGTTGTTGCAGTTAAAAAAGATGACCCTACTGAAGTTTTAGCGGTTGGTGAAGAAGCTAAAAGAATGCTCGGAAGAACTCCTGAAGATATTCTTGCAGTCAGGCCTTTGAAAAAAGGAGTCATCGAAAATGTTGCACAAGCACAAGCATTACTCATCAAAGCAATGCAAATTGGTATTAATGAAGGGGAAACCGTAGGAAGAATTGTCATCGGTATTCCGGGAGATGCTTCTGAAGTAGAGAAGAATGCTGCAGAAGAAATCGGAAGAAAAGCTGGTGCACAAAACATTTTAGTAATTAGTGAAGGATTGGCTGCAGCTATCGGTGCAGGACTACCTATAGCAGAACCGAACGGTACTATGGTTGTAGATATTGGTGCAGGTTCAACTGATATTGTAATCATTTCTCTTGGCGGCATTAATGATATTGAAACTGTTAGATGTGGTGGAGACGATATTGATAATAAAATCGTCGAGCTTGTAGCAGAAAGATATGATGTAGCAATAGGTATTCATGATGCAGAAGCTGCAAAAATCGAAGTCGGAATGGTGCACTGTTCCGAACAAATTGAAAACTTAAGTGTTGAAGTTATCGGTAAATCCTTAGAAACCAATAGGCCTAAAAAAGTTGTTATTGATTCAATGCTCGTTGCAGATGCAGTAGAACCATACATGCAAAGAATTGCTGAAGGGTTAGACGTAATATTAGAAAGATTATCTCCAGAATTAATGATGGGTGTTTACAATAACTCCGTTGCAGTTGGTGGAAGTTCAAGACTTCGCGGATTAAAAGAAAGAATCTTTGATGAAATCTCCATACCAATAGAAATTTCTGATGATCCAATGACTGTTGTAGCAAAAGGAACTGCAATTGTCGCTGCCGAACCTTTAGCATTAGAACCTGAAGTCCGTCTTAGGGCTATGAAATAAATTTATTTTATTTCTCTTCTTTTTTTTATTTTTTTGATTTTTATGGATATTTTAGGTGTTGATGAGGCAGGTAGAGGGTCTGTTTTAGGGCCAATGGTCATTGCAGGAGTCATTGTTCCTGAAAAAATGGAAAAGGTCTTGGAAAGAATGGGTGTGAAGGATTCAAAAAGGTTAACTCCTAACCGCCGCACTATCTTGTCTCGTAAATTGAAGAAAATGTTTGAATATGACATTATTATAATTTCTGCTCGTGAAATTGATGAGATGAGAGCAGAGGGCATTAATCTTAATGAAATAGAAAAGAATGCTATGGAAGAATTAATTTTAAGGTTAAAACCCGAAAAAGCTATTGTCGATGCTGTAGATGTGAAAGCTGAAAGATTTCAAGAAAATCTCAGAAATGACACCGGATTTGATATTGTCGCAGAGCATAAAGCTGATGACACTTATATTCCGGTGGGGGCTGCGTCTATTATTGCAAAGGCCGAAAGAGATGCTCAAATTGCAGAAATTAATAAGGAATATATTAAATCTGGAGGGATTGGTTCCGGTTATCCATCTGATCCAACAACAAAAAATTTCTTAAGTAATTATACTTATGATGAAATGCCAGATTTTGTTCGAAGATCTTGGAATACTGTGGCTAAAATGAAATAATTTCTATTTTTTTTTAAAAAATATTTAAGTATATGAATTAATATAGTATTCTTATAAATGATTTTTGAAAATAATATATTATAGGGATAAATATGATTATTGAGTTTATTATGCCTTTCATTGATGGAATAATGGATATTTTTACTCAGGGAGGAATTATTACTTATATAATTCTTTTTGTAGGTATTTATGGTTTAGTTATTTCATTGAGAAAAATTGCATATCTTAAAAGAATTAGTAAAGTCGATACAACTGAGATATTCGGTGTTGTAACAGCATCAATGGAAAGAGGAGGTGCTGTTGAAGCTTTAAAACAAATTAATGGTTTTAAAAATCCTATTTCTAAAATCGTTTCTGAAACTTTAAAAATTGGTTATAAAAATAAAACTGAAGTAGAAGAAAGTATGGAACAAATTTTCATAGTTGAAGTAGCTAAAATGACTAAAGGATTAAATACACTTAAAACTTTAACTGAACTTGCTCCTTTTTTAGGTTTGATTGGTACTGTTATAGGTATTTGGATGACTTTTAAATCATTAGGGGTTCATCCGGATTCTGCTGCAATGGCAGAAGGTATTTATGTAGCTTTGACAACCACTATTATGGGTCTTTTGGTAGCTATTGTATTATTGCCTATTTATACTTATATTCAAGGTCTTATTGAAGCAGAAATGGATAAAATCGAACTTGCTACAAAAATGACTAACTGGGGATTCGCAGTTGTTAAAGTAAGGGTTGATTCTAATGTAGAATGCGCACTCGAAGCTTTGCAAGAGGCTGAAGGTGTTGTAAATACTAGACTAATTTCTGATCCATACGCTAATATTAAAGTTTCTTTTAAGCCAAGTATGTTAGATAAAAGTATTGCAAATATTATTTTAGAGAAATGTAATGTTAATGCTGAGATTACTGAAAGTAAACTTAGACAATAAGGTGATTAAATGGCGATTGATGTAAAAAAACATAAAAAGAAGTTTTTAGATCAAAAACCAAGTATCAATCTAGTTCCTTTCATTGATATTTTATTCACAATTATGATTTTTTTAGTAGTTACTAGTAATTTTTCAGCTACTGATGTTCAAGCGGATACCGCAGACACTGTTGAAGATGGTGGCGGAAAACCTAATGTCACTGCCGTTTCTGGAGAACAGGAATATTATGTAGTGCCAGTAGCTAATTTACATAAAGTCACTGTTAATGGTCAAGACAGGTCGGATTCGATTGCTGGCGGTGCCGTAGGTGTACACGCAAATGTTATTGACAATGGACAAGTTATTATCAAACCTGGTGAAATCATTATTAAAACACCGCCGGGCATTTCAGTAAATGATGCTGTCCAACGTCCAGAACTTTAAAAATTGAGGAATGAAAATGTATACAGGTAGAATTTTATCAGCGGGTATGAATAGTGATGGTAAACCTTTTGTAGCATACAGGGTATCAAGCAGATCATTTCCAAATAGGAAATGTTTAAAATATGATGACCGTGCGGCTGTTGTTCCAATAGAAGGTTTTGAAAAAGATATTTATAAGAACGCTTATATTTCTTACAATTCTATTAAAATTGTAGATGATAAGATTGTTGTTTCTAATGGTTCTCAGACTGATGTTATAGCAGATAAAATCAGTGTAGGAATGAATATGAGGGATGCAATGGCGTATTCATTACTTACCATGGATTATGAGAAAGATGATTATAATACTCCAAGAATTGCGGCTGCTGTTACATCAACAGATAACGAAGATGAATATGAGTGTTATATTGGAATTGTAAACGATAACAAAATCTTAGTGGAACAGGTGCCTTATGGTGAAGCGGCATTTATTTCCACATATGGCAGTCAAGTACCAGATAAGGTTGATTTTGAAGCCAAGACTTCTGAAGAAGCCGCAAAATATATTTTTGACGAAGGTGTTTTTGCAAATTATGAAAAACCAGTCACATCTTGTGCTGCTGTTTTTGATGGAGAATGGACTACTGAAGTCTATAATCCATAATTTTCTTTTTTTTAAAATTTTTAGATGATTGTTATGAGTATTGAATTATTTGGATTAGAGGATATTCCTATTGTTGATGGCAATAGCGATATTTCTCAGATTATAAAGGAAGCTATTGAAAAGCAGGGGTGCGGTTTAAATCATGGAGACATTGTTTTAATTGCTGAAACTTTAATTTCAAAAGCTGAAGAAAATTTCATTGTATTGAATGATCTAAATCCATCAGATTTAGCTATTGAACTTGCGAAAAAAGCAGATAAAGACCCAAAATTAGTTGAAGCTATTTTAAATGAATCAAATGAAGTTGTTCGTGTTGGTCCTAAATTCATTATAACTGAAACAAAACAGGGTTTTGTTTGTGCTAATGCAGGCATTGATGAGTCTAATGTTGGAGATGGGCTTGCCACTCCTATGCCAAAAAATGCAGATAAATCTGCTCGTGAAATTCGCGAATTTTTAGAAGACGAATTTGATGAAGAGATTGCAGTTATAATTACTGATACTCAGGGAAGAGCTTTTAGATTTGGAGCAATTGGAACTGCAATAGGTTGTTCTGGAATTTCACCAATTTGGAAGCGTGTTGGTGAAAAAGATTTATATGGTAGAGAATTAGAAACAACTGAAATTGCAACCTGTGATGAATTAGCATCAGCGGCATCTCTTATTATGGGTCAGGCTGATGAAGGGCTTCCAGTAGTTATTATACGAGGATTTGATAGTTTTGATATTTTGAGAAACACAGATTCAAATATTAAACCTGTTCTAATGCCTAGAGAAGCGGATGTATTTAGAAAATAGGGATATTATGATTACTGTTTTATCTGGAGGAACCGGCACTCCAAAATTATTACAAGGTCTTAAAGAAATTGTTGATCCTAGTGATTTAACAATCATTGTAAATACCTTAGAAAACGATTATTTTTCAGGCGTTTATGTCTCTGCAGACATTGATACAGTATTATATACAATGGCTGACATGATAAATGATGAATTTTGGTATGGTGTTAAGGACGATACGTTCATCACTCATGAAAGGCTTGAAGAGTTAGGTTGCGGAGAACTGCTCAGAATAGGCGATATAGACCGCGCTACAAAAATACAAAAAACTCAATTAATGCAAAAATATGGCCTTAAAAAGGCTTGTGAAATTCAAGCGGAGAATATGGGAATCAAATCTAAGATAATTCCTATGAGTGAAGAGCAATCTGATATTAAAATCATCACGGACATGGGGGAGTTGGAATTCCATGATTTCTTAATTAAACACCAATCCGAACCAAAAGTTTTAGATTTAAAATTTTCTAAAGTTAGTCCTGCAGAGGGAATTATTGAAGCAATTAAAAATTCTGAAGCGGTAATTATTGGCCCGTCAAATCCAATAACTTCAATTTCACCAATCTTATCTCTTGAAGATGTTCGAGACGCATTAAAGGAAACTTATACTATAGCAGTTTCACCAATTATTGGTTCTGATGCGGTTTCAGGTCCTGCTAGTAAATTTATGGAAGCTTTGGGTGTAGAAGTTTCTTCAGTAGGGGTTGCATCTTTATATCAAGATTTCTTAGATAATTTTGTTATTGATACTCAAGATTCCAATTTGGAATCACAATTAAATCAAATAGTTAATAAGGTAACAATTACAAATACAATTATGAATAGTTTAGATGCTAAGAAAAATTTAGCACAAATTATTATAGATAGTATTCCTTAGTAAGAAAGAGGCGATTAGTAAATGATACAAATGACTTTAATACAAATTGACAATTATGGTCCGTGGACTGTAACTCCAAGGCCAAGAACTGAATCTGATTTACAAATGTTGCAAGCAAATTTATTTGCCGACTTAAATAATCATTTTGGAAACAAAAAAGGTTTGGTTTTCTTTACAAGATTTGATAATTTACTTGCAATTTCAAATGGTCTAAATGAAGAAGATCATTTAAGAATTCAAAGGTCAATTAGAAACAGATACCCAATTACAATCAGTATGGGTGTTGGCGCTGCTGAAACTCCTCATGAAGCTCAAAAGTTAGCAACTATTGCTCTTCAAAAGGCAGGAAGCGCCCAATCTGGTGAAAGAAAGGAAATTTTAGCAGTCGATAGTTTAGTTAGTGAAGAGGACAGCTTTGTACAAGCCGCCCACATTGACATTAATAGTGTTACAGAAACTTTAACAGATATTGAATCTGCATTTGATACTAGTTTTATGGTTAATAAAGCTCAACATTACTTAATGACCAAATTAATTAAAAAAGGAGCATTGTTGTTCTTCATCGGTGGAGATAATTTCATGTCCCCATGTAATGGTTTAAGCGAACAGGAAATTGAAGACATCATGGTGGAAATCGATGAAGAAATTGGAATCAAACTTAAAGCAGGTATTGGTAGAGGTAAGAATGCTGAAGACGCTGCTTATATGGCTGATATTGGTCTTGAGGAAATCAGAGCAAACAATAATGAGATGTGGACTTGGGTCGTTGAAAAAGAATACTGAGGAATATCATGATTAAAGTAGTTGCTCCAATGGCCGGAATAACTAACGCTGATTTTCTAAAAAAAGTTATTCCATATGGTTTTAATGTAGCTACTTTAGGCGGATATAGTTTAGATGCGCCTACAATTGATGCGAGTAAAAAAATTATTGAGAGGGGAAGAAGTGAATTTGATTTTCCTCTTAGTGAAATTTTTACACATATTGAAAATGAAGTCGAATCAATAAAAAAGGTTCACAATAATGTAAAAGTCTCAGCGAATGTGCGAGCAACAACCGCCCAACCAATTATTGATGTAGGTAATATTAAGGATTTGGATATTGTTGAGATTAATTGTCATTGTCGCCAAAAGGAAATTTTAGATATTGGTTGTGGCCAAAAAATGTTGAATCGTCAAGATTTAGGCGATTTCATATCTGACGTTGTTGATAATGTAAATAGTGAAGTTTCAGTAAAAATTAGAGCCAATGTTGAAGGCACGGATACTTTAAAATTGGCAAGTTTAATCGAAGATAGTGGGGCTGATTATTTACATGTAGATGCCATGAAGAAAGGCGTTTTTGAAGCAGACTGGGAACTTTTAACTGAAATCTGTAATAATGTTAATATTAAAGTAATTGGAAATAATTCTGTTAACAGTCAAGTTAATCTTCAAAAAATGATTGACACTGGTGTTGATGGGTTTTCAATAGCTCGTTCAGTTATTTCTGGAAATTTAGATTTTAATATTACTGATTTTTAATTTTTTTAAAACAATTGTTATTAGAAAGTATTATTAATAGTTTAAAATAAAAATTAAATCAATAGGTGATTACATGGATTTCATAACTCTTAAGAATATTACCAAAACTTTTGATGGTGTTGATGTTCTTAAAGATATTAATTTAAAGATTACTGAAGGAGAAACTTTAGGTATATTGGGACGTAGTGGAAGCGGTAAATCCGTTTTAATCAACATGCTTAGGGGTACTAAAGAATACCGACCTGATGCAGGTAATATTATAATGAATATTGCTGTTTGCCCAGAATGTTTGGCTGTCGAATCTCCGTCCCATGCTGGCGAAAAATGTAGTTGTGGCGGAACATACGAATCTAAAGAAGTTGATTTCTTTAATGCTGAAAGAAAATTGTTCGCAAGTATTAAAAGAAGAATTTCCATCATGCTGCAACGTAACTTTGCTTTGTATGATGAAGAAACTGTTATTGAAAACGTAATGAGGGCAATGCCGGAAGGGGTCGAATACGAAGAAGGCCTATATACTGCTTTGGAATTGTTAGAAATGGTTCAAATGAACCATAGGATAACACACATCGCTCGTGACTTAAGTGGTGGAGAAAAACAAAGAGTAGTTCTTGCAAGGCAATTAGCTAAAAATCCAATGATGTTTTTAGCAGATGAACCGACTGGTACTTTGGATCCTCAAACTGCAGTAAAACTTCACAATACTTTAAAAGAAGGTGTCAAAGATGAAGGCATCACTATGTTAATCACATCTCACTGGCCAGAAGTAATGACTGAACTTGCAGATAATGTGATTTGGTTAGAAAATGGTCAAATTAAAGAAGAAGGGGAACCACATACTGTTGTAGAACATTTCATGGAAACAGTTCCTGTCCCTAAAAAACCTGAAATTCCAGAGTTTGGTGAACCTGAAGTTGTACTTGAAGAGGTTAAAAAGCATTACTACTCCATTGAACGTGGTGTAGTCAGAGCTGTTGACGGAATAAGTTTAACTATTAATAAAGAAGAGATATTTGGAATTGTGGGTTTAAGTGGTTCCGGTAAAACAACCACCACAAGAATGTTAATGGGATTAACCGAACCAAGTAGCGGAGACATTAAAATTAAACTTGGGGACGAATGGATTGACATGACTAAAGTGGGGCCGCTTAACCGTGGACGTATCATGCCGTATATTGGCTTATTGCACCAAGAATATTCTTTATATCCTCACAGAACAATATTAGGTAATTTAACCGATGCGATTAGTTTAGATTTGCCTGCTGAATTTGGTAAAATTCAAGCTATTCATGCATTAGTTACTGTAGGATTTGATGAAAAAGATGCTACACTGATTTTAGATAAATATCCTGATCAATTAAGTGTAGGAGAAAAACATAGGATTGCTTTGGCGCAAGTTTTAATCAAAGAACCTAAATTAATTATTTTAGATGAACCGACTGGTACTATGGATCCTATTACTCGTGTAAATGTTACCGACTCAATTTTAAAAGCTCGTGCTGAATTAGAACAAACATTCATTATTGTTTCTCACGATATGGATTTCGTATTAGATGTTTGTGACAGGGCAGCTTTAATGAGAGGAGGCAGACTCTTGGATGTGGGCACTCCTGAAGAAATAGTTGACCAGTTAACTCCTGATGAAAAAGAAGATATGCTTAAAGACAGATAGTCTTTAATCATTTAATCTTTTTTTTATTTTTTTCCAATCCGGACAAAACTCATCCATCAATTTTTTGAATTTTTTCCCATGATTGAATTCTATTAAATGACATAATTCATGTATCATCACATATTCTAAACATTCTTTATCTTTTTTTGCAAGATTTAAATTTAAGGTAATTCTGCCATCTTTTTTACAGTTTCCCCAATTTTTCATTTTACGAACAGTAACGCCAGCAGGATTTTTCCCAACAATCCTTGTACACTTATCTAAAACTGGGGGGATAGCTGTTTTCAGTTCTTGACGATAAAACTCATCTAGAATACTTTTTCTTTTTTCAATTGTACTTCTTTTGGGCACAGGCAAATAAATCATATTCTCTTTAATAATTGCATGTTTAACATTAACATTTGAAATTAACTGTAAATCGTATTCATTTCCCCATAAATAGTGTTTTTCACCATTAACATATTTTAAAGGTGATTTAATATCATTTTCTAGAATATATTTTTGCTTTTTTAAAATCCAATCTTTTTTTGATTTAATGAAGTCGATTATATCCTCATCTGAGATAAATAATGGTGCAGATACCTTTACTTCTCCATTTGGGGGCAAAATACGAATATACATATGTTTTATATTCTTTTTTTCAACAGTGACGGCAATATCTTCGATTATCATGTCATTAAAGAATAAGATTAACAATATATTTAAATCTTTTTTATATTAATAAATGTGAATTCGATGTTTTAAATTGGGTTTATAAAAAAGATTATATATTTAATATTTAAATAAATTATATTATTATTTTAGATTTATAAATAAAGAAGTGAAATTATTATTGGAGGATTGTTATGACTTGGGAAGATGCACCGTCTCATATTTGTAGGGGAGGAGATATAAGAGGACTTGCTTTTTGCTGTCCGCCAGTTAAACCCTGCCCTGTTTTAAACGCATTACAAGAAGTTAATTTAACTCCTCAAGAGTTTGTCAACATTAAAATTCAGTTTGGAAGAGAAACTAGATTAGGTGAAGGAGCAGGGACTTGTTTTGGTTCACTTGTATGGTGTTGTAAACCATCAAAACCATGCCCATTAAGAGATATGACTTTAAGAAATATGGGAATGAGTCAAGATGAATATTTGGATTTAAAAAAGCAATTATCTGAAAGATTAGTTGGAGTTCAAAAACCTAGTCCGGATAAGAGAGCTGAAGCTTTAGCTGAAACATTCAATGTATCTAAAATTGAAGCTATGAATGTTTTAACAGACTGTAATAATGATTTAAGAGCTGCTGTAAAAGTGTTACATGCAAAATCTCTTGAAAATTCTGATTAAAATGGATTGGACATCTATTTATCTAAAAACTTCAAATTTGAATGTTTTTATTTTAGGCACTGGCGAAGTTGCAACAAGAAGAGCAAATAAATTCCTAGACCATGGGGCTAATGTTAAATTAGTTGGAAGTAATTTATTGCCGGAACTAATGGATAAAGGTGCCGAATTATGTTCTGCGAATGATGTTGATGGTCTGGTTGAATGGGCGGATTTGGTTGTTGTTGCAAGTGGTGATGAAGAGTTATCCGAATATGTTTCAAAGATTTCAGGGGATAAATTAATTAATAGGGCTGATTATCCAGATAAGGGTAATGTGATTGTTCCTACAAGTTTCAATATTGGGGATGTCGAAATATCTATTTTCACTAATGGAAAAAGCCCATTGATGGCTAGGCAATTAAGAAAAAAAATCCAATCAATAATCACTGATGAAGATATTATAAAAATCGAACTTCAAGATTATGCAAGATTAAAATTAAAAGATACGCTTGAAAATCAAAAAGATAGGCGCAAATGCCTGTATGAGATTTTTGAAGATGAGGAAATTAATGTTTTAATTAAAAATAAGGAAATCGATGAAGCTAAAGTTTGCATTGACAATTTAATAAGGGGATTAGAGTGATACTTAATTTAAGAGTTGACCATAAAATAGCAGATATTCAATCAATGGAGAATATTTCTAAAGATATGGATGAATTGTTTTTTCAATTACAGGAAAAATATTCAATTGGGGAATATATTGAAATTTCCACATGCAACAGAAAAGAATATTACATTAGCAATGATTTCATTGAAGAAGACGACGAATTGTTATCTCATGAGAATCAAAATATCATAATTGAACATGGTCAATCTGCGATAATGCATCTGCTCAGAATGACTTCCGGTTTAGAATCAATGATTGTTGGAGAAGATCAAATCTTAGGTCAAGTTAAAGATGCAAAACACAAAGCAGTTAAAAATCACCATTGTGGAAAATCCCTTGATGCTATTTTTACAAAAGCAATTCATGTTGGTCAAGTTGTTAGAAATAAAACTAATATTAACAAAGGATCTGTTTCAATAGGTTCGGCCGCGATTGATTTGGCCGAAAAACATATAGGCAGTCTAGATGATAAGTCCGTATTAGTTATTGGAGCAGGTAAAATGGGCCGATTAGTTGCCAAAGCATTGGCCGAAAAAGATTTACATGCTATTTTTGTGGCTAACCGTACTTTTTATGTTGCTGTCGAACTTGCAAAAGACCTAGGTGGTGAGGCAATACTTTTCAATGATTTGGAAAAATATTTGGCTACTGCAGATGTTGTGATTAGTGCCACTAGCGCTCCTCATGCAATCATCACAAAGGAACGTCTTTTAGGAATTGATATGGATTATGAAAATTTAATGATGGTTGATATTGCTAATCCTAGGGATATTTCTGATGATGTTCGCGAGTTGGGTGTTAAATCATTCAATATTGATGATTTACGTGAGATTGCTGATGAAAATACCAAACTCAGAATTAAGGAATTTGGCGAAGCAGAAAATATCATCAATGAAGAGTTCATTTTACTCAAAGAATCGTTCAAAATAATGGAACTTGATGAAATCCTAGGTAATTTAAGAGCATCAATGGAAGAGATAAGGCAACGTGAAACTCAAAAAGCATCTGTGAAGTTGGCAGATGTAGATGGCAGTGTTAAAATTCTCGATAATTTAACAAATTCCATTGTGAATAAGATATTTTTCGATATTTCAAAAAATGTTAAAAAAGCTGCTAAAGAAGAAAATAAAGATATTATTGATGCAGCTGAATATATATTTGATTTTAATTAAAATTCTACTCAAACATTCCTTTAACATCAGTATTTTTAATTTTAATGTTATTTAATGCATATTCTATGTTTTCCATAGTAATTATTTCTGAGTCATTAGATATTGCATTGTGAAGTGATGTTTTTAATATTTTTTCTTTGATGTCTCTACCAGATAATCCCTTTGTAATTTTTACAATTTTTTCTAAATCCAGATCATAGTCTAATGGCATGGTTTCTAGATTATTCTCTAAAATGCTTAATCTTTCATTATCATCAGGTAATTTAAATTCAATTTCTTCTTCAAATCTACTTCTCACGCCTAAATCTAAACTATTCTGATTGTTAGTGGCCCCAATTGTTATAACTGATTTGTTTTCTTCAATACCATCCATTTCAGTTAAAAGCGCATTAACTATTTCAGAAACGTCTCCCCGAATGGATTGGAATGATCTGTGCAGTGCAATGGCATCAATTTCGTCGATAAAAATTATTGAAGGAGCGTTTTCAGATGCTTTTTTAAATAACTCATGAATTTTAGATGAAGCATCTCCAACATGTTCTCCTATTAATGAAGTCGCTTTAACTAAATATAACGGGACATTAAGCTCATTAGATAATGCCTTTACAAGCATGGTTTTACCAGTGCCGGGAAGCCCATAAAATAAAATATTTTTCGGAGCCCAAGGACCAAAACTTTCAGGATTTTCTAAGTATTTTGTTATAACTTTAACTTTAGCTTTTGCATTGTCTTGGCCAACAATATCCTCAAGAGTAATATCAGATTTAATTTTATTGTCGTTATTCTTTTCAATTTTATCAGTAATGATTTTGATTTGGGTATTTTCAGAAATAATTGAGTTATTTGGTTTTGCAGTTACAATTTCAAAACCATAATCTGGAATTATTTTTTGATCAAATAAATGTGATTTTTCACGGACAACTAAACCTAACCATTGTTCACGCGCATATTCTTCGAATAATTCGATGTTTTTTATTTCAATATTTTCATCCATTAATGCAAAATCAAATGGGTATCCCACAGGTTTAATTACAACTAATTGAGCATATTCTTTATCGTCATTTTCGATTTTTGATACTTTCTGATTTGTTGTTTTGATTTCTGGTTTCTTATTGTTGCTTTTCAAATTTTTAGCTCCAATCTTTTTCTTACATCTAAACATTAGTTTTAATTATTTAAATATTTGTTGTAACATATAGTTTTTTGAGGTCGAGTTATGAGTTTCAGAACAAAAAGAGTATTATTTGCAACTCCATTTTACATGTTATTTGAGTTTTTTTTACTTAAATACCTCTTATTATTGGTTGGAGGGCTTAGTGATATTTATTTGCTCTTAATTACAATGTTTATAGGTTTGAATCATTTTTTACCGATGCTTTTTGAAATCCGTAAATCTCGAAAAATTACAAGATTTCTAACGACTATTGATGGGGTATGGTTATGGGCATCCGTCATGTTTTTAATTGATATTATTATAATTTATCTAGTCGGAAGTTTTATAACCTTGCCTTTGATTGTTATCATTCTGGCATTGGCAATTGTGCCGATTTTGGGAGTTTATAACTATTGGAAAGCCCACAGATTGGTAGTCAATGAAGAAACTTTAAAATTCAATAATTTGCAGAGGGATATTAACATTGCACATTTATCAGATATTCACTTTGGCTCTGTACGTCACAAAAAGATAATCAGCGATATAAAAGACAAGTTAAATACTTTAGATTGTGAATTGGCAATCATTTCAGGAGATCTGGCGGACGGTTCATCAGTTGTAGAGGAAGATGATTTTATTGCACTTAAAGATGTAAAAATGCCTATAATATTTACTCCGGGAAACCATGATTTTTATCCGGGTATTGAAAATGTTATAAAAGCTTGTAAAAAAGCGGGAATTATAGTTTTAGACAATGAATCAATGGAATTTGAATGTTTGAATATTTATGGGTTACCTTTCAGCATAGGCGATAGGAACATTCTGCAATTTGATGGTTCATTAATCAAACCAGATATGCTAAATATTATCAATTATCATGTTCCCTACTATTGGGATGAATTTTCTGATTTAGGTTTTGATATTCAATTATCCGGCCATACTCATGGGGGACAATTTTATCCGGCCGTCTGGTTTGGAAATTTAATGTTTGGATATAATATGGGATTATTTAAGAATAAATTAGGCAGATACCTGCATGTTACCACGGGGGTCGGTTCCATGGATACTCCGATGAGATGGGGTACGGATTCTGAAATAGTCGTTCTAAAATTAAAAAGGATATAACTTATCTTTTCATTGAGTTAATGCGGTTATTATCTTGTTGTTTAGTTGTAGTGTTCCTTTTTTAATATTGTATATAACTTTAAATATTTTTTAAATGTTAATATAAGTAAATAATGGGAGAGGCTTTAGCATGGATGATGAGACATTAAAGGTATTTGCTTATATTAGTATTTCTTCATACCGGACTAGGGCATTAAAGGCACTTGAACATGAGGATAAGACTCCCACACATATAGCTAAAGATTCAAATATTCGAATGAGCCATATTTCTAATGTTTTAAAAGAATTAAAAGATTGTGGTGTCGTAGAATGTATTAATGAACAAGAACGTAAAAATAGGATATACAGATTGACACCAATTGGCCGTGACATTGCGAATAATCTGGATTGAATATCATACTTTTTTTAATAAGTTTTACCAAATAATTATTTATGACTGTTGAAGATAATCATAATCATTTTTGTATTTATTGCGGTGCTAAGTTAATGCCGAATCAACATTTTTGCTCTCAATGCGGTAAGGAAGTTTATCACAATCCTAAAGAGGAAGTAATTAAAGTTTCATCAAAATATAAATCAGAAGTTGACAAAATAGAACAGGATTATAATTCAAAACAGGCAAAGGCAACTGAATTAGTTGAAAAATTATTTGACCCTACTCACATGTCTTATGCTAAATTCACTAATGCTATTAAAAAATCTAATCAGTTGTTCACCAATCAAATAAAAATTACTCGTAGGATGATGGAACTGGATAGTAATGAAGTCGTTGATGGTGAAATTGAAAATAAGATAAAAACATTAAATACTTTCGTTGATAAGATGGAAGATTTGATAAATGAACTTGTCATACAATTAAGTTCAAATAAAAAAGATAATGATGATATAAACGATTTATTTAATGATATGGATGACCTAATTGGCTCTGTAAAAAACTACTAAATCATCTCTTCGTATATTTCTTTCATTTTTAAAGCATCAAGGTCACGTTCAGGGGTTTCACAAATTATATTTGCCTTCCAACCATTGTCAATTAAATTTTCTAGCAAATCCTTTATATTCGGACCATATTCCTCACTTTCATCCAAGGTGTGATGTTTTACTTCGCCTCCCCGACCATATTCAATTGTCGTGTAGTGGCAATGCAGGATATCAATGTCTAGATTATCTTCAATTATTGAGAATATACAATTGTAATCTTCTTTTTTATTTAAAAAACCACGTCCCCGCGCATGAACATGTGCAAAATCAATTGTAGGTTCAAAATGGTCAAATGTAGCACATAACTCAACAACTTCACTTACATTGCCCAGTTGTGTACGTTTACCAGTAGTTTCAGGAGCAAAGGTAAATTCTTCAATTCCTTCAGCTTCAAGTTCCTCAAACAATCTGTTTACAGTATTTTTTGATATTTCCATAGCCTTTTCAGGTTTCCTATTCAGGTAGGCTCCTGGGTGGAATACTAAACGATATGCTCCCATCCATTCGCCTGCACGGGCTGCAGCTATTAAATGGCCAATACTTTTATCAACTTTTTCATCTTCCTTTGCACACAAGTTGATATAGTATGGAGCATGCATTGAAACTAAAATATCGTGCTTTTCTGATTCGTCTTTTAATATAGTTGCTGCTTTTTCACCAATTCTCACTCCATATGGGGATTGATATTCATAAGAATCTAAACCTTCATCTTGAATATATTTTGGGGCTTTATAAGCGGCTCCTTTATAATTAACCGGACTGCCAGCAGGTCCAAAAAGTACTTTATGTTTCATAATAAATCAGTAAAAAAATAGTAAAAAAGTGGGAATTTTATAATATTCCCATAGCTTTGTTAGTTTTAGCAATTGATTTTTCGTTGTCACTTTCCATTTCAAGAAGCGCACGGATTGCATCAATGTTTTCAGGTATTACATCAGATTCTTGATGTACTGCTTGCATGTAGAATAATTCATTTCCTACAACATTAATGGATTCTTTCCAGACTGGAATTTCATATAAATCATTTCTACTTCTTCCAAGTTCTTTAGCATATTCCATTAACTCAGCAGTTGATCCTAAACCTTCTTCAGCAGAAACGACAATTACTCTTGAACGTTTTTCTAATGCTTCGACAATTTCTTCAGTTTCAACATCATTGTTGATTTCAACCATAATGTTGTGTTGGTGCATTAATGTAGTTGGTACGAGTAATGCCATGGTTGTTACATCAATACCTTTCATCACGGTTTTTACATCAGGACCATGGTGAGACGGTACTTTTGGAGGATTTGGAACAATAGCATTGATTGGTCCTTTTTTGATTTCAGAAGGATCTGATCCTCTTCTAACCATTACTGCTCTAACTTTTTTAATGTCTGCTATAGGGTCAATAGTAGATAATGTACGGGTGAGCCCTGTAGTGTTACATGAAACTACTCTAGTATAATCTGCACCATAGGAATCATCATAGTTTGAAATAGCATTAAATGAAAGACCAGTAAGCTCATGGTCTTCTCCACCTTGGTAGATAGCTTTAACGCCCGCCTTTTTATACATTTCAAGGTTTTGAGGACCAATACTTCCAGGAGTACAGTCAACAACAACATCTGCTTCTTGAATCATTTCTTCAACTGTTCCAGCTATTTCAATTCCAGCATCTTTAAATAATTGTTCTCTTTCCGGAATTCCAATGTATAACGGATAGCCTTTTTCTTCAACAGCAGTTCTTGCTTCATAATTTGGCCTAGTCTTACTTACACCAATGATTTTCATATCATCTTGAGCAGAAACAGCATCTGCCACTCTTTTACCGATGGTTCCATAACCATTAATTGCAACAGTTTTCATTTTAATCCCTTTTTTTATAATAATTTTTAAAAATATTATTATATGAGTTTAAATTTATTTTTTAACTTATTTAAAATTTGATATTTAACTTCAGATTTGTTTTTTCAATTAAATATATAAAAAATTCAGAATTAAGTTTTGATAATACAAAACACAATATTCATTGGTGTGGATAAGGGAAATTGGTATTTTAAAAAATTTTTGTAAAAAATAAGAAAAAGTAGAATTATTCTACTTTGAATCCTGCTTCTTCAACAGCTTCGTTAATGTCTGCATCGCTTACGTCACCAGACATTGTAATTGTAGTGATTCCAGAATCTAAATCTGCTTTAGCATCTTCAATTCCGTCAACATCTTTTAAACATAGTTCTACAGCAGCTACACATGATGGGCAGTGCATGCCCACAACTTTAATTTCTTTTTCAGCCATAATTAATCACCTTTATCGATATTTAATATTATGTAATCGCTTTATTTATATTTTTGTTCACAGCAGTTATAGGATTTCTACAATCTTTTCTTGAAATTTTGTAGTTGACCAAAGTGTAGGAGTAAATAATCACCACAACTGATCCAATGTTGTGAATCAATGCTCCTTCAATTGGAGTTAAAAGACCTAAAATCGCCAAGGCCATTGCAATTATGTTTAAGCCCAATGCAAATCCGATTCCTATGCTTATCACTTTTATTGTTCTTCTAGCAACTGCAATCAACTGAGGGATATCTTCGATATTGTCATTAATCAATGTGATATTTGCTGCATCAACGCTTATGTCGCTTCCAATATCCCCCATAGCTATTCCGACATTTGCCTTTTTAAGTGATGGGGCGTCATTTATTCCATCACCAATCATTGCAACTTTATGCCCAAGTATTTGTTCTTTCTGGATGTAGTCTGTTTTATCTTCAGGCAAACAGTTGAATTTCACATTTCTGACTTTTAACTCATTTGCTATATGGGTCGCTGTTTTTTCGTTATCTCCGGTAAGCAATGTTGTTTTAATTCTTAACCCTTTTAGCCTTCTTATTGTTTTTTTGGAAGTTTCACGTAATGTGTCTGCAAGATATACGCTGCCAATGTATTCGTCATCCTTTGCAACATATATTTGTATTTCACCATTCTGAGCTTCTTTAATGCTTTTTAAAGAAATACCTTCAGATTCTAGTAATTTTTTATTTCCGGCAATTATTCTGGAACCCTCAATATTTCCACTCACTCCTTTCCCCATATGCATTTTAAAATTATCAACTTCTGCCAAATCTGTGTTATTGTAATATCTCTTAATTGATTTTGAAATGGGGTGTTCTGATTTTGATTCTAGAGATGCAAGCAGATACATCATCTCTTGAGGATTGTCTGAAACTACATTGACTACTTCAGGCATGCCTTTTGTCAGAGTTCCTGTTTTGTCGAATACCAGTTCATCAACATGAGCCAATTCCTCTATTGATTCCCCATCCTTTATCAGAATTCCATGTTTTGTTAAATTTCCGATTGCGGCCATGATTGCGGTTGGTGTAGCCAATATCAGTGCACAAGGACAGAATACAATGAGGATTGTAACTGATCTGATTATTTCAAAGGTGTATAAGTATGTTAAAATTGAAGCAGCAAATGCAATTACAACAATCATTGTCGCCCATTTATCCGCTGTTCTGACAATCTTTGCATTTTCGGGTTTTGATGATTCCACTAATCTGATTAGTTTTTGAAGGGAACTGTCCTCGCTGACTTTTGTTGTTTTCATTGTGAATGAGCCATATAGATTGATGGTTCCACTATATACTTCGTCATTTGCTTTTTTATCTACCGGCAGGGATTCTCCAGTTAATGTAGATTGGTTAATTGAGGTTTCTCCATTTATAATAATTCCGTCTGTTGGAATGGTTTCGCCGGGAAGGATTTTTAAGATATCTCCGACTTTTAAATGTTCAACATATATTCTTTCTTCCATCCCATCATTTATTCTTGTTGCAACTTGAGGCACCATATTAACAAGTTCTTCAATTCTTCCATGTGTTTTTGATATGGTATATTCTTCTAAAAATCCGCCAATTGCCATGATTGTTGCAATTTCGCCTGCGGCAAATACTTCTCCGATTATGATTGATGCAATTATTCCTATTGAAACAAGCACATCAGCTTTTATATCAAATTCTCTAATTAATCCTTCAATGCATTCTTTAAATATTGGGATTCCGCATAATAATATTGGAATCCATGAGAGATAGTCAATAGATAATATAAAACTTGCAATTAAACTAATTGCGGAAATGAATATTACCATTAGGTCGGTTTGCTCTTGTTTGTCAAATTTTAAGTTCATATTAATCAGCTCCCATATTGTTAATATACCCCATAGGGTATAAAGTAACTTTAAAAAAAATTAAAGTCTGGAGTAATATTCTAAAATTGATGAAATATCACTTATCGCTTCATCAGCATCTTCCTCTTTTATTGCTTGCTTTACGCAATGTTCAAGATGTCCTTCAACAATAATATGTCCAACCTTATGTAATGCTGATTTAGAAGCATTCACTTGCATTAATATTTGTTCACAAGGAATATCCTCATCAATCATACGATCAATTGCATTTAGTTGGCCAATGATTTTTTTGATTCTTCTATGTAAATTTGGTCCATCCATACATTCTTTCATAGTATCACATCCTATACCTATGGGGGTATATGATTTTTTTAATATATAAATGTACCGATTTTTTATAGTGTGGCTTACTCATTAAATAAATTCAATTCATCAAATTAATATAAAATAAGTTTATTCGGTATTTCAGTGAGGGTTAATCGTATATGTGTTAAAAAAATAAAAAAAGGAGGAAAAAGTTTAAATTTAATTTTGATTTTCCATTTCCTCGAATTTAGCTGGGAAATATGTGTCTACTACATATTCAAGCCCATACTTGGAGAAAGATTGCTGTTCTGCTTTTTTACCAATTTTAAGCATCTTTTTAATTTCTGTTTGCCAGAAATCACTTTTATACCTTGGGTCTTTAGAAAGCTCTTTGAGCCTTAACACATCAACAGGTTTGAGATCATCGGTTGGCAATTCATAGTTGATGATATCAGATGCGGTAACTCCGATAAATTTCGCATCAGGAGTTGCCAATTCATGATTAACATGAGCTAATTTTGCGCTTCCGGAAATGATTACCTGTGCAATGTGGAATCCCCAAGGGTCTCCGTCGTTACAGATGTATACTGGTAATCCTCTTTCTTCATTCAATCTTTTAATGAATCTTCTTGTAGCACGAGCAGCTTGTCCTTTAAGTCCTACAATTAATGTGTTAAATCTTTTATGTGCGTTTTCTTGCACTAACCTGTGAAACATTCCCATGGTTTCCACAGCTAATACTTTATCAACATTACAATCTAGGATGTCGACCTGGTCAATTGTAGGTGAGATAGTATAACCGGATTTACCCATTTTTGCGGCGTTAAATTCGACTTCATCAAAAAGAGTAATGTCTCCGTAAACTGATGCACCATCTTCTTCAGGCATTAACCCTAGTTCTTCACGAGTGGTCCCTAAGGTTACTTCTAAGTCTTCTCCCACAATGTTGGATTCTTGTTGTGTTTTAAAGCTTATTCCCCAACCTTCGGAAACATAATACATTTCCCTGATTGTTGCTGTTTTGTCACGTTGTACAAGGTCTTTACAGAAATTAGCTACATAAACCATTTGACCTAATTTTCTGATTTGTTTCACATTACCTAAAGATCTTTTACCGTATCTATCCCCTAATACGTAGTATCTTTTAGCATTATCATAAACAATATTTCCGGTACCACGAGATGGAACTTTAATACTAGGCACTTTGTTTTTTTCGATTTCTTCAATGATTTCTTGACCTAATCCTTTTAATTTATTGTAGGTGTATTCTTTCCTAAGTTCCTTATGTGATTTTTCATTTTGTTTAGCTTTAGTCATTCAAATCACCTAATCCTTAAAACCATCATCAATATCATCTTCAATGAAGTTGTCTAATGTTGAGTTGCCTTCTTCAACAACATGTCCAAATTCGTCAACTTCTTCCATGATGATTGCATCAAGTTCTTCTTCTTCCTCTTCT